>NZ_BSQO01000002.1:0-564643 GCF_030268385.1 Kocuria sp. NBRC 114282
CGATGATCTTCACACACACAACATGTCTTGCAGCCCCCTTTTTTGGGGGTGTGAATAGCAGCGTGTTTCGCGTCCACTGTACGGTTTTGGAACAACACCGTCCCACAACCATCTGGTTCCCGTTCGCCGGGGTTGGTGGTGGTGGGTGGTAGGTTCGTGAACAGGTTTCCACGCGCACTGCGGTGTGTGGTGGTGGCAGGTTTGCGGTGGTTATAGCGTGAGGGAAACGCCCGGTCCCATCCCGAACCCGGAAGCTAAGGCTCACAGCGCCGATGGTACTGCACTCTGATGGGTGTGGGAGAGTAGGTCGCCGCCGCAATTATTTGTACGGAGAGAGGCTGATCGCTGACTCCTTGTCTTCACCGTGAGGGTGAGGATGGGTCGAGTCGCGGTCGGCCTCTTTTCGTGTACCCAGATGCTTTTTGCCCCCTCCTGCTGAGTGGATACCTGATTGCGCTATGAGGGCCTTTAGCGCAATTGGGGATCCACTCGGCCTACGGGGCTCTTCCTCCCCGCGCCGAGTGGATAGTTGATTGCGCTGTTGGGGCTCTCAACGCAACTGGGAATCCACTCGCGCAAAGGGAGAGGGCGGTTATCACTGCAGAGCCCCTCCTGGCTCTGTCTGCCGGCTCTTCGGGCTCACTAGCGATGTAGGCGGAAGGGCAGCAGGTCAGAGTGCGAGATCCGCCATGGCCGCGCGGGCGGCCCAGGCGCCTGGCATGCCGTGGACGCCGGCACCCGGAGGGGCGGAGGAGGAGGCCAGGTACAGTCCCCGCGGTGCGAGCCGATACGGGTCGAGGCTCGGGCGCGGTCGCAACACCGACTGCAGTCCCGTCATGGCACCGCCGGCCACGTCGCCGCCGATGAGGTTGGGGTTCCACCGCTCGAGGGCCGCGGGGTGCGTGCTGCGGCGTTCGAGGATGCGGTCGCGGAAACCGGGGGCGAAGCGCTCGATCTGGGACGTGATGCGCTCGGCGACCTCACCGGGGCGCCGCTCCACGTACCCCGCCGGCACATGGGCATAGGCCCACAGGACCACGCGTCCCTCGGCTGGGCCGTGTGCGCGCGACGGATCGGCCGCCTGCTGCTGGCACACCAATACGAACGGTCGTTCTGGTAGCTGTTCCCTGAAGACCTCGGACTCCGCGCGCACCAGCTCCTGAGCGGTACCCGCGACGTGGACGGTGGTGGCCTCCGCGACGCGCGGATCGCTCCACGGCACTGGCCCGTCGAGGAGGAAGTCGACCTTGTAGGCGGCCGCCCCGTAGCGCCACCGGCCCAGCTGATTCCGCACACGCGGCTGGATCTCCTCGGCGCCCGGCCCGCTCAGGCGCAGCACCTGCGAGGGCGTGAGGTTCAGAAGGACGGCATCGGACTGCGGCAGCTCGCGCAGATCGGTGATCCAATGACCGGTGTGCACGCGGCCGCCGTGGGACTCCAGGACGCTGAGCAGGGCTGCGACGATCGAGCCGGTGCCTCCGCGTGCCACCGGCCAGCCGCGCGTCATGCCCAGCGCCCCGAACAGGGTCCCGAACGCACCGGTGAGCGGCTGTCCCAGCGGCGTGATCGCATGAGCGGCCGAGCCCAGGAAGAGGGTGCGCGCGGCGTCGTCGCGGAACAGCGCGCGTGCCATCGCAGCGGCAGGGGGCGCAGAGCGCAGCCCGAAGCGCGCCATAGCCAGCGGGTGCTTCGGCCAGCGCAGCATGGGCCCCAGGATGTTCTCCAGGTGGGCGTCGAGGCCCTCGACGACGGGGGCGTGCAGAGCGCGCCAGGCGCGGGCGTCGCGTCCCAGGCCCTCAGCCGTGGAGGCGAGGTCCTGGTGGAGCAGCGCGGCCGGAGCGCCTTCAGCTGGATGCGCCATGGGATAGGCGCTGCGGACCCACTGAAGGCCGTGCTGCTCCAGGCGCAGGTCCCGGAACACCGGGCTGGCGACGCCGAAGGGGTGCCCGGCGGCGCCCAGATCAACGATCGTGCCCTCGCCGAGCAGCGGGGCGGAGGCCGCCGCGCCGCCGGGATGCTCGCCGCCCTCGTAGACGTCGACTTCCCAGTCCTGACGGGCGAGCAGCGCTGCGGCCGTGAGGCCATTGGGCCCAGAGCCCACGACGACGGCGCGGGGCGGTCCGTCGCTGCTGTGCCGATGGGCGGTCATGCCTCTCACCTCCGGTGGCGATCCGCAGGATGCGCGAGACCTGCTGTCCCTGGACCGCGATGTCCCTCGACTATGGCCCACCGGAATGAAAGCCCGATGAGCGCGCAGCGCGAGGGCGAGATGCCGACGGCCGGGTGCCGATCGCTGCCGGTGAGGGCGCGATCGGCCCCCGGCCGTCGGTGCGGGGTGCTGGAGCCCCTGACCTGCTCCGACGCCGCGCGGACGAGGAGCGGGTCAGGGGTGGGGATCAGGCGAAGGGCTGGGAGGCCTCGTTCAGCGCCGTGACCTCCGCATCCGTGAGCTCGAGCTCGGCGGCTGCGATCAGCGCCGGGAGCTGCTCGACCCGGGAGGCCGAGGCGATCGGGGCGGTGATGCCGCGGGCCAGCAGCCAGGCCAGGGCCACGGTGGGCATCTCGACGCCGCGAGCAGCGGCGATGCGCTCCACGGCCTCGACCACGCGCAGGCCGTCCTCGGAGAAGTAGCCCTCGGCCATCCCGCCGCGCTGGGCACCCTCGAGATCGGCCTTCGTGCGGTACTTGCCGGTGAGGAAGCCTGCGGCCAGGGAGAAGTACGGGAACACGGCCGCGCCGTACTCGCGGGCGATGGGGGAGTAGTCCTGCTCGTATTCCTTGCGGAACACCAGGCTGTACTGCGGCTGGATCGCCACCGGGGCAGTAAGGCCCTCGCGGCGGGCGGTCTCGAAGAACTCGCGCATGCGCTGCGGCGAGTAGTTGGACAGCCCGTAGGCCATGACCTTGCCGGACTGCACGAGATCGTGGAAGGTGCGGACCTGGTCGGCGATCGCGATCGCCTCGTCGTCGTAGTGCGCGTAGTACAGGTCGATCCGGTCGGTCTGCAGCCGCTGCAGGGAGGCCTCGAGGGAGGCCTTGACGGTCTCGTCGGCCAGGCCGGTGAACTCCGGGTGCCGGCCGGTCTTCGTCGCGATCAGCATGTCCTCGCGGTTGCCGCGGGCGGCCAGCCAGCGGCCCAGGACGGTCTCGGACTCGCCGCCGGTGTGGCCGTCGGCCCAGACTGAGTACATGTCTGCGGTGTCGATGAAGGTGCCGCCGGCCGCGACGAAGCCGTCCAGGACCTCGAAGGAGGTCTGCTCATCCGACGTCCAGCCGAAGGTGTTGCCGCCGAGGTTCAGCGGGAGGAACTGCGTGTCGATGCCGGGGATGCGTGCGGATGCTGCCATGGGGTGCTCCTTGATCGAGGATCCGGGCCGCAGGATTCTTCGAGGGCCCGAGAGAGGTTCCACCCGTCTCAGCACCTCAGGGCCCGGGGCTTATTCCGATGGCGGCGCGGCGGCGACGGGAGGAGGCTGCGGCCCGGATGCAGAACGGCCCCCGTCGGCAGAGTCTGCCGACGGGGGCCGTGCGAGCCGATCAGGAGGCTCAGCCCTGCTGCTGACGGTGCTGCTCCAGCACCCGGGTCTGGGTGTCGGGGGAGTCGATGACCTTGCCGGGGTTGAAGTTCTCGCCGGGGTCGGCCGAGCGGAACAGCCCGCGCAGGACCTCGACGCCCTCTTCGGAGACGTCCTGGTCCATCCAGGGGCTGTGCTCCGCACCGACGCCGTGGTGATGCGACAGAGTGCCGCCGGCGTCGATGAAGGCCTGCTGGATCCGCGTCTTGACCAGGGCGTACTCGTAGTCGACGTTCTCGTCGGTGAAGGGGAACGCGAACGTGAAGTAGAGGCAGGCCCCCGTGTGGTACGAGTGCGACATGTGGCTCATGATCCAGCCCTTGACGCCGAGCTCGTCGAAGGCGGACTGGGCGGCCTGGTATGCGGCCTTGTGCACCGAGATCAGCCGCGACCAGGGCGCGGCCGTCTCGGAGACGTCGCCGATGATCTGCTGCTCGAGCAGGAAGTCGCGCAGGTACGGGGTGTCGAACTTCTTCTGGTCGTAGAGCGCTCCGGGTCCGGAGCCCAGCACGATCGCGCCGTTCGACTTGGCGATGCCGGCGACCGCCTTGCGGTGGCGGGCGACGTCCGCCTTGGCGCCCTCGAAGCAGACGTAGGCGATGCACATGGCCTGGGTGTCCCAGCCGCGCTTGCGCATGAACGCCCACAGCGCCTCCTGGCCCTTGGCGGCGATCTCCGACTTCCGGGAGGTGGGCGCCTTCTGCGTGGCCAGGGAGAACTCGGTCTCGCCGGCATCCGAGATGCGGGCGAAGGTCGTGGGGATCTCCGCCTCCTTGATCTGTCGGATCCCGGTCAGCCCCTGCTCCCACGTGGGGAACATGTAGGCGATGACCTGGCGCTCGGGGGCGATGCGGTGGACCTGGACCCACAGCTCGGTGATGATGCCCAGCCGGCCCTCGGAGCCGATGAACATCTCCCGCAGGGACGGCCCGGTCGAGGTGGAGGGCAGCGGGCGCAGCCGCACGGTGCCGCCGGGGCGCACGACGTCCATGCCGCGGATGATGTCCGCGATGTCGCCGTACTTGTCCGACTGCATGCCCGACGAGCGCGTGGCCGCCCAGCCGCCGACGGTCGAGTGGGTGAAGGAGTCCGGGAAGTGGCCCAGGGTCCAGCCGCGGGCGTTGAGCTGCTCCTCCATGTCCGGGCCCAGCGTCCCGGCCTGGATACGGGCGATGCAGGAGGTCTCGTCGATCTCGAGCACCTTGTTCATGCGTCCCAGGTCCACGGAGACGACCGTCCGGGTCTCCTCCGGGCGGGGCTGCAGGCTGCGCGAGATGCTGGTGCCTCCGCCGAACGGGATCAGCACCAGGTCGCGCTCGACGGCCAGGCGGGTCACCGCGGCGACCTGCTGCTCGTCGGCCGGGTAGACGACGACGTCGGGCAGGCGCTCGAAGCGGTTCTGCAGCGTCTTGACGATGTCCATGACGGCCTTGCCGGCCCAGTGGACCACGCGGTCGTGGTCATCGGTCACGGTGTGCTCGGCGCCGAGGATCGCGGTGAGCTCGGAGCGGAGGTCCTCCGGCAGGCGGGACTCGGGGACCTGGGCGGTGGCGAAGTCGACCGTGTCGACCTCGCGCGGGCGCAGGTCGACGCCCACGGCCCGGCGCACGATCGGGGCGAAGGCCGGCTTGTTCTGCCAGTTGAAGAAGACGCCCTCTTCTCCCCAGCCCCACCACTTCATGTGCTTGACGTTCGGCATCGCTGCTCGTGCTCCTTCTGCTCGTGTGGTGCCTATCATCCTCCGTCGGGCGCTGCCGCGTCCGTCAGGGGCGGCGCGCGGCGGGCCCTGCTGCCGGGCTCAGGCGGCGTCGGGATCGTCGATCAGGGGCCGGTTCTGCGCGTACAGCGACCGGACCGTGGCCTGGATCCGCTCGTTGAACGACGGAACGGACTCGTTGGGGCGGTGCCGCATGGGCTCGCCCAGGGCCACGACAACCGGCGGGCGGCCCCAGCGCGGCCACGAGGACCCCTTGGGCATGGCCTCGTGGGCGCCGATCAGGGCGACCGGCAGGACGGGGACCTCGAGCGACTGGGACAGCGCCGCCGCGCCCATCTTGAAGTCGCGCATGCGCCCGTCCTTGGAGCGGGTGCCCTCGGGGAAGATCAGCACGGGGATCCCGGCGGCGATCAGCTTCTTGGTCAGCCCGCGGTTGGCCCCGCTGCCCTTGCGGTCGACGGGGAAGGCGTTGAAGACCAGCTGCGTGAACAGCCGCTTGTGCCAGGCGGTGAAGAAGTAGTCGGCTGCCACGCCGGTGGCGACCTCGTGGCGCAGGTTGGGCGGCAGCGAGCTCATGATCATGGGGGCGTCGAGGTGGCTCGAGTGGTTGCACACCACCACGCACCCGCCGGAGAGCTGCTCCGCTCCCGGGGCGCGGACGACCCGGCGACGGACCACACGGTCGACCAGACCCCGGAAGAAGATGGTCTGCGCGATCGTGCGCGCCCGCCGACGGGACTGCCCGGTGAAGTCGGCGAGGCTGATGTGCGCCGAGGCCGCCGGGGGAGCCACGGGATCGGGGCCGCTGCGCTCCTCGCGCTGACCGTGGGAGTCGATGCTCTCCAGGACCGGCTCGTGCTCCGGATGCGTCCAGCCGTCCAGGCGCTGGCGCAGCTCGCGCGCCTCCCGGCTGGCGCGCTCCTGCGCGGCGCCCCACGGGGTGCTGCGCTGCCCGGCCTCGGCGGGATGCTGCGGCTCCTCGGCCGCCTGGCCTGCCTCGGACTCTGATGCGCGCCGGTCGTGGTCCTGAGTGCTCATGCGTGCTTCCCCTGTCCAGCGCGGCGTCGGGCGGTGGAGCCGGAGGCCGCGGGCTCGGCCAGCGGAGTCTCATTGGCGCGAGAGCCCATCAGCATGCCCGAGCACTTGCGCACCACAGCGCGCGGGGCGAGCTTGGCTCCGAGCATGATCGCCTTGTAGCGCAGCGTGGGGATCGACACCACGCGGCCGCGGGCCAGGTCCTTGAGTGCCTCCTCGACCAGGTCGTCGGCCTGCAGCCAGAGGAAGTCGGGTATGGAGGAGCCGCTGATGCCCGCCCGGGCGTGGAACTCGGTGCGCACCCAGCCGGGCAGCAGCGCCATCACGCGCACGCCCGTGCCC
Source organism: Kocuria sp. NBRC 114282 (assembly GCF_030268385.1). NCBI lineage: Bacteria > Bacillati > Actinomycetota > Actinomycetes > Micrococcales > Micrococcaceae > Kocuria > Kocuria sp. NBRC 114282. Next base: position 6,670 of record NZ_BSQO01000002.1, read on the forward strand.
TCCAGCTCCACGGCCAGGGACTCGGTGTAGGTGGTGCACCAGGCTTTGAGCGCGGAGTAGGGGCCCATGGTGACCTCGCCGGAGGTCGAGGAGACGTTGAGGATCCACCCCTCGCCGCGGGCGGTCATGGCGCGGGCGGCGGCCGAGGAGAGATCCAGGACGGCCTTGGCCATGACGTCGATGCCGCGGTGGTGCAGGTCCAGGCCCTCGGCCTGGTAGGTGCGCTTGACCGAGAAGCCGGCGTTGTTGACCAGCATGTCGATCGGTGCGCGCGGGTCCTCGATGCGCTCGGCGACGCGGGCGACGTCGTCGGCGTCGCTGAGATCGGCCTCGAGGGTCTCGACCTCGACCGCGTACTCCGCGCTCAGCCGCGAGGCGGTGGACTCGAGGCGCTCGGCGCCGCGGGCGACCAGGACGAGGCTGAATCCGCGGCGCGCCAGCGCCTCCGCGAACGCAGATCCGATGCCGGAGGTTCCGCCGGTGATCAGAGCAGTCATCATGGTGGACAGGCTACACTACGGTGAGCGTAGCGATTCAGAAGAGACGAGGCAGTCCCCTTGGCAGCAGCCGCAGCCCAGCCCCCGCTCGGATACCTGGCCCAGCACCGTTCCGGCAGGCTCTACAGCACCCCCGGGCAGCAGGGGGTCCTGTCCACGGACTTCTCCGTGCGGGAGTTCTTCCGGCGCGAGCGCGGAGCCTTCTCCTCGGATCTCGGGCTGGAGGAGTTCGAGCAGCGTCGACTGGATGACGACGTCCTGGAAGCCGTGCGCCACCTGTGGGACCTGCAGCGCTCGACCACCGGCCGGCTGCGCGACCTGTTCGCCGGGTGGACCTCCAAGGAGGCTCGGATCGACGCCTTCCTGACCACCTGGGCCTACGAGAAGTTCTGGATCGCCGATGCCCTCAAGCGCGTGCTGCGTGCCCACGGAGCCCCCATTCCGCCCGAGGTCGAGCCGGACGACGACCTCCGCGGCCGCCTGGGTCGGCTCCTGGACCACGTCTATCCGATGACCGACTCCGTGTGGACGAACCTGCGCGGCGAGCGGATCGTGGCAGGGCAGATGGCCCGCGAGCTGTCCCGGGAGTCCACGGCGGCAGCACTGCTGCAGCGCCTGGGCGAGGTGGCCGATCACCCGGTCATCGACCGGCTGTGCCGGGAGTCCCTCGAGCGCACCGACGACTACATCGCGTTCTTCCGCGAGGAGGCCCGGACCCGGCTGCTGGCAGACGCCTCGGCCGCAGCGCCCGCCAGGCGCGCGCTCGGAATCGGCTACTCGCCGCTGGTGGCGCCGCGGATGTCGGCCCGCCGGGCTCGACGCGCCCTCGAGGTCCTGGCCCCGGGGGTGCGCGAGCGCCGGCAGCTGAGCAGCCGGGCCGATGCCCCGGTCCACTCCCTCCCCGGCCTGCGCGGGCCCGAGCCGCTGGCGGCGGCGCTGCGCAGCGGCCGGTGAGCCCTCGGCGGCCTGCGTGCCGAGCTGAGATGCACATCACGAGGCCCGCGACTGTGCCTGTGACGTCCCCGTCGTCCGGCACACTGGTAGCACCCAAGCCCCGTCCCTGACATCGCGCGGCAGGCGCCGCGCCCCTCGAGGCGGCCGACAGGCCGCCCCTGCACAAGGAGTCCTCTTGAGCGAGACCACCACCAAGCGCGTGCTGCTGACCGGAGCCACCGGCTTCCTCGGCCAGGCGGTCCTCGAGCGCCTGCTCTCCTCCGGAGCGGACGTGCACGTCACCGCCGTCATCCGCCCCAAGGGCGAGATCACCGCACAGACCCGGCTCGGGCAGCTCTTCCGCAAGCCCGTCTTCAAGAACTGGCGCGCTGCCGTCGGCGACGACGAGGCCCGTCGGATCTTCGAGGAGCGCACCGATGTGCTCTCCGGCGATCTCTCCGCACTGAGCGAGATCCGCGAGCCGTTCGACGTCGTGATCCACTCGGCCTCGACCGTCTCGTTCGATCCGCCGATCGACGACGCCTTCAAGACCAACGTGGGCGGTGCGCTGAGCCTCTACGAGGCCCTGCGCGCCTCGGGCCAGGACCCCCACGTCATCCACGTCTCGACCTGCTACGTGGGCGGCATCGCCAAGGGCCTGCGCCCGGAGACGGCCGTGGACCACGACGTCGACTGGCGCCTGGAGCTCGACCACGCGATCGCCTCGCGCGCCGAGGCCGAGGCGGCCTCTCGGACCCCGGAGCAGCTGCACGCGTTCGTGGAGTCCGCGACCCGCACCGAGGGCAAGCAGGGCCCCAAGTCGGTGGCCGGCTCGGCGGAGGCCAGCCGCACCGGCTGGATCACCCAGCGCCTGGTGGATCTGGGCCGCACCCGCGCGCAGTCGCTGGGCTGGACCGACGTCTACACCTTCACCAAGGCCATGGGCGAGCGCGTGGCCGAGGACCTGTGGGCCGGTGACGGGCACCGCCTCTCGGTCGTGCGCCCGGCCATCATCGAGTCCTCCCTGCGCCACCCCTTCCCGGGCTGGATCGACGGCTACAAGGTCGCCGATCCGCTGATCATGGCCTACGCCAAGGGCGCGCTGCCCGAGTTCCCGGGCCTGCCGGACTCCGTGCTGGACGTGACCCCGGTGGACTTCGTGGTCAACGCGATCGTGACCCTCGCCCTGCAGGGCCACCGAGGGGAGGCCGAGGGGGAGCGCTCCCGGGCCGGGTACTACCAGATCTGCACGGGCGCCTCGAACCCGCTGCCGTTCCACAAGATGTACGAGTACGTCCGCGAGTACTTCCTCGAGCACCCGGTCGAGGGGCCCGACGGCAAGCCCGTGGTCGTCCCGGAATGGAAGTTCCCGGCCAACAACGGCGTGGAGAGCTCCCTGGCCGTGCGCGAGCGGCTGGTCGATCTGGGCGGGCGGCTCAACGAGCTGCTGCCCTCGACCAAGCGCACCCTGCAGTGGGCGAATCAGCTGCACAAGGCCCAGTCCGGGCTGGGCTCGCTGCGCACCTACGTGGATCTCTACCAGAACTACACGCGCACCGAGATGATCTTCGACGACACCAACACGCGTGCGCTCAACGCCCAGCGGCCGCAGGATGCGCCGGAGGACTCGTCCTTCGACCCCCGCGACATCGAGTGGCGCACTTACTGGCAGCAGATCCACCTGCCTGCCCTCACGGAGATGACCAAGGCGTACTCGCGGGCCTCGGCAGCCCGGCGAAAGCGCACCGAGCGCCCGCGCCGGGAGCTCAAGCCGGGCACCGACGTCCTGGCGCTGTTCGACCTCGAGGGCACCGTGCTCGACTCGACCGTGGTCTCCCAGTACCTGGCCGTGCAGCGCAGGGTCGCACCGTCGCGCATTCCGAGCGACATCCTGGGCATGGTGCGCACCGTGCCCACCTACCTCAAGGCCGAGCGGCGCGATCGCGGCGAGTTCCTGCGCTCGTTCCTGCGCCGCTACGAAGGCCTCCCGGAGTCCTCGATCCGCGAGGCGGTCGACGGCCCCCTGGGCGAGCAGATGCTCGAGCGGCTGAACCCGGGTGCCCTGGCCCGCCTCGACGAGCACCGCGCAGCAGGGCACCGCACGGTGCTCGTGACGGGCAGCCCGGAGCTGCTCGTCTCACCGGTCGCGGATCTGTTCGACGAGGTCGTCGCCTCCCGGATGGGTGTGCGTGCCGGCGTGCTGACCGGCTACCTCGACACCCCGCCTCTGGTCGATGAGGCCCGGGCCCAGTGGCTCAAGCGCTACGCGCAGGATCACGGCCTGGACCTGTCCCGCTCCTTCGGCTACGGCGACTCCGTGGCCGATGCGGCGTGGCTCGGTCTGGTCGGGCACCCGGCCGCCGTGAATCCGGACATCCCCCTGTATCGCCTGGCCAAGCGCTCCCACTGGCCGATCGAAGACTGGAAGAGGCACTGATCGCATGGCATTCGACATCGACCGCTTCGCCGAGACCTCCCACCGCGTCGCGTGGGAGGACCTCGACATGGACAGCTTCCGCAGGGACCCCCTGCCGGAGTCGTCGCTGCGGGTGCTGCGCTACATGTGCGATGTCGAGTTCCACACCGTCTGCTACCTGCGCGATCTGCTGATCACCCCGTCGCACCACGACGAGGACGTCTCCGCGTTCATGACCATGTGGAACCGCGAGGAGTTCTGGCACGGCGAGGCGCTGGCGGAGGTGCTGGGGCTGCACGGAATCGTCGTGGACTACGACGAGATCAAGGCCAAGCGCGTGAAGCTGGGCTGGGCGGAGGCGCTCAAGCCGCTGAAGCAGTCGCTGCTGTCCACGCTGATCGGCCACGACTTCGTGGCCACGCACATGACCTGGGGAGCGGCGAACGAGTATTCGGCGGTGGCGGCCTACAAGCGGATGGCAGCGATCGAGAAGCACCCCGTGCTCTCGGAGCTGCTCGTGCGCATCGCCCGTCAGGAGTCGCGCCACGTGGCCTTCTACTCCACGCAGGCCCGGCAGCGCCTGGGCGACTCCGTCAAGGCCCAGCGCATCACCCGGCTCGCGCTGCGCAGCGCCTGGCGCCCGGTGGGCTCCGGCGTGATGAGCGATGAGGAGGTCCGCCACGTGATGGGCCACCTCTTCGCCGGCGAGGAGGGGCGTGCGGAGATGCGCAAGCTCGACGCCAACATCGCCCGCCTGCCGGGCATGGAGGGGCTCACCCTGTTCCAGGATGTCATCGGGCATGCCGAGCCCGCAGATCAGGAGACCGCCGGGCCCGGCGAGGCGGAGTCTGCCCAGCGGCAGGTCGCATGAGCTCGCAGCGGCAGGAGGCCTCGGCAGGGCCGGCGCGGGGGCGCGCTGCCACGACGGATCGCAAGATCGTCGCGGCAGTCCTGTCGCTGCTCGTGCATGAGGGCCCGGGACGGGTCTCCATCGAATCGGTCGCGGCCGAGTCCGGGGTGGCCAAGACCTCGATCTACCGCCGCTACGCCAATACCGAGGCCATGGTCGAGGACGTCCTGGAGCGCAGCGGCGACAGCCTCGCACCGCGGCCCCTGGAGATCCCCCAGGACGGGCAGTGGACCCAGCGGCAGTGGACCGAGGCTCTCGATGCCGCGGTGCGATCGCTGGTCCTCGATCTCGGGACGGGCACGGCAGTCGCACTGCTGTCCCAGCCGACCTCCGAGGTGGCCCGGATCCTGCGATTGCACCTGGTGCGGCCCAGGATCGAGCAGCTGCACCGGCTGCTGCAGCTGCAGGTCGAGGCGGGGCGGCTGCGCTCCGATCTCGATCTGGAGGTCGTGATCGACTTCGTGCTGGGCTCCGCCTATGCGCGTCTGGCGCGGGAAGGGGAGCTCGGCGCCGACTGGGCGCAGCGGGTGCGCGATGCGCTGCTGGGCCAGCTCGGACAGGACTGAGCACCCGCGGATCCGGGAGGCCTCAGAGCCTCATCTGCTCATCGGGCCTGCGCCGCAGCTGGGACTCCAGGTAGTCCTTCGTGGCGACCTCGGTCGGCACGTCGTGCTTCTGCCGCTCGGAGAGGAACCAGCGGTGCTCCAGCACCTCGTGGACGATCTCGGCGGGCTCGCGCTTGGCGCGCAGCTCCGCGGGGACCGCCTGCATCATGGGCGAGAAGACCTCCTGCTTCCACAGGCTGGCGGTCATGTCGTCGGGCAGCCCCGGGTACAGGGCGCGGCCGAACTGGCGGATGTCCGTGAGGATGCGCCGCGCCTGGTTCTCCCGGGCGTGCAGACCGGTCAGGTTCAGCAGCTCCCGGGTGTGGTGCCCCGGCTCGACCACGCGGGGGATCAGGCGCACCACGCCGTCGTCGTCGGTGTCCAGGGAGGCCTCCTCCACATCGAAGCCGAGGTCCTGGAGGCGCTGCACGCGCTCCGCCACGCGCCACTTCTGCTCGTGAGGGAAGCGCTCCTCTCCGGTGAGCTCCTCCCACAGGGAGTCGTAGGTCTCCGAGAGCCGGTTGGCGGTGGCGAACGGGTCCACCGGGGTCGAGGCGGTGGCCACGGCCGGGAGCACCGTCAGCGCCTGAGTGGCGGCCGCTGGCTCGTAGCCGGGCCCGGAGTGCGTGCCGCGGTCCTCGGGGTCGAGCTGATCGTCGCCGCGCAGGTCCTCATGGATGTCTGCGGGGTCCTGGTCCTGCTCGAAGGCCGCCAGCAGGTCCATGAGCTCGCCGGCCACGTTGGTCGTGGCCAGGTCCAGGTCGTAACGTCGCTGGCCGTCCGTCAGCCGCGGGTGCAGCTCGCCGGTCTCCGCATCCACCAGGCATGCCGCGAAGGCCCCGGCATCGCGCAGGAACAGGGTGTTCGACAGGGAGGCGTCCCCCCAGTAGAAGCCGGCCAGGTGCAGCTGGACCAGCAGCAGCGCCAGGGCATCCACGAGCTTGTTTGCGATCTCGGGGTCCGGATTGTCCGAGAACAGCACCCGGTAGGGCAGGGAGAAGGCCAGATGCTCCGTGAGCAGCACCGCAGGCAGCTCGGTGCCGTCCGGCGCACGTCGATCGGTGACCACGGCGACCGGCACGACCGACGGCGTGCCCATGTGCCGCAGTTGGCGCAGGACCTCGTACTCCCGCGAGGCATTGCGGGCCGTGGTCTCCTTAGCGGCCAGGACGCGCTCGCCCACCCGGGCGAAGCGCACGACGTGACGGGAGATGCCCCGGGGGTAGGCCACCAGGACGTCCTCGGGCCACTCGGCCAGCGGTACCTGCCACGGCAGATCCAGCAGCTCGGGCTGGGGGAAGCCGGTCTGGATGGATACGCGGCGCCCGTGGCGATGCGTCTCGGGCGGGGCGGTGGGGGACTCCGTCATGGGACAAGAGCCTACTGGTCAAGCGGCAGCCGGTGAGATGACGCCGGCGCTGCGCACATCACCTGGTCTGAGCGTGTCGCGCGTCACGTAGTGGGCTGAGCATTTAGCCTGGGGTTCCTGCAGCCTGGATTCGGGTATGCAACGTCCCAGATCGGACCGGAGATCACTGTGGAGCGAACGCCGTACCCGAGACACCGGGCTGCGACTGGACAGCGTCCTGACCGACGTCTGACGCGCCGGGCCCTGCTGGGCGGAGGCCTGGGTCTGGGCGCTCTCGGGGCACTGAGCGCCTGCACCGAATCGGGCGCCGGTCTGGGACTCGGTGCAGGAACGCTGAAGATCCAGGCCGGTGACGACGAGATCCCCGGCCTGCGGCGCATCGCCGAGGGATTCACGCAGCAGACGGGCGTGAACGTCGAGTACATCCAGCGTGAGATCAACGCCGACTCGATCTCGGACTTCATCGCGCAGTCGCCCATGGGCCAGGCCCCGGACATCATCATCTCCCCGCATGACAGTCTCGGGCAGCTGGCCACGAACGGCGTCGTGGCATCGGTCGAGCTGGGCGACCGGGCGCAGGACTTCACGGACAACGCTCTGACCGCCGTCGTCTTCGACGGGGTGTCCTACGGGGTGCCCTATGCCGTGGAGTGCGTGGCGCTGATCCGCAACGATCAGATCACCGACGCGCAGCCGGAGTCCTTCGACGAGCTGCGGCGGATCGGCCGGCGGCTGATGCAGGAGCAGGGGCTGAGCTATCCGCTGGCGGTCTCCCAATCGCCCACCTCGGGAGATCCGTACCACCTCTACCCGCTGCAGACCTCATTCGGCGCGGAGGTCTTCCACCGGACCGAGGACGGCGAATACCTGCCCGAACTGACCATGGGCGGCTCGGAGGGCGAGGCCTTCGCCGACTACCTGGCCGAGCTCGGGGAGGCGGGCGATGTGCAGACCTCGATGACTCCCGACATCGCCTCCGAGGCCTTCCTCAACGGAGAGTCGCCCTTCCTGATCGGAGGGCCGTGGGAGCTCGCGGCGATCGAGGCGGCCGGGATGAGGTGCACCGTGCTCCCCGTGCCGCCAGCCGGTGACCAGCCCGCTCGGCCGTTCGCCGGAGTCCAGGCGCTGTTCGTCAACGCCCACGCGGCGAATCCGGTCGCCGCACATGACTTCGTGACCAACTGGCTGCCCACCACCGAGGCGCAGATCGCCCTCTACGAATCCACAGGGCGGCCTCCGGCCTCCGTCACCGCCGTGGAGGCGATGGACGGCGATCCCCTGCGCACCGAGTACGCCAGGATCGCCGACGAGCTGGCGCTGCCCATGCCGTCGATCCCGGCCATGGGAGCGGTGTGGAACTTCTGGGGCACCACGGAGAACGCCATCCTGGACGGACGCGCGGAGCCCGGACCCCAGTGGCAGTCCATGATCGAGAGCATCGAGGGGCAGATCTGATGACTGAGCAGGTGAAGGCTCCGGAGATGGGCTCCGAGCTGGATTCGAAGCCCCCGCGACGCTCCCACACCCGGGGCTTCGGCGCCGGATTCCTGGTCAAGCTCGCCCTGATGGGGCTGGTCAACGCGTTCGGCCTCTATGGGATCGTGGCCTCGGCCACGGTCGGCAGCTGGGCGATCTGCCTCTTCCTGGTTCTCGCGCTGGTCATCGCCGACCTGATCTACTTCGTCCCCTCCCGGCGGATGCTCCCGGGCAAGTACCTGTTCCCCGGGCTGCTGATGCTCGTGGTCTTCCAGGTCTTCGTCATCCTCTACACGGGCATGACTGCGTTCACGAACTACGGCGACGGGCACAACGGCACCAAGGACGAGGCGATCGCCCAGCTGACCCGCACCTACGAGCAGCGCGTGGAGGGCTCGCCCGAACGTGCTGTGACCGTGCTGCGCAGCGACGACGGCGACCTCGCCCTGGCGGCTGTCGAGGACGAGGAGGTGCTGATCGGCACGGCCGATCAGCCGCTGGCTGCTGAGGACTCTGCCCAGACGGACGGGGATCGGGTCACAGCTGCGGATGGCTACGAGGTGCTGGACTACGCGGGCGTCGTCTCGGCCTCGGAGGACCTGGAGCAGCTTCGCGTCCCGGTCTCGGGAGATCCGGATGACGGCTCGCTGCGGACCGAGGACGGGCGGACCGCCTATGCCTGGGAGCCGACGCTGAGCTACGACGAGGACACAGGCTCCATGGTCGCCGAGGACGGCACGGTGTACAGCGACTCCGGTGAGGGCTCGTTCGTCTCGGAGGCGGGCGAGGAGCTGCGTCCGGGCTGGCGGGAGTTCGTGGGATTCGAGAACTTCGCGGCGATCTTCGACCCCGAGATCCTGGGCGGGCCGTTCGTATCCGTGACGCTGTGGACCTTCGCCTTCGCCATCCTGTCGGTCGCGCTCACCTTCTTCCTGGGGCTGCTGCTGGCGATGCTGCTCAACGACCCCCAGCTGCGCGGACGCGGCTTCTACCGGGCGATCCTCTTCCTTCCCTATGCCTTCCCCATGTTCCTCTCGGCGCTGATCTGGGCCGGACTGCTGAACACCGACTACGGATGGATCAACCAGGTGCTGCTCGGGGGCGCAGGGGTGCCCTGGCTGGAGAACGCCTGGCTGGCGCGAGGCTCGGTCCTGCTGGTGAACCTGTGGCTGGGCTTCCCGTACATGTTCCTGATCTGCTCCGGGGCCCTTCAGGCGATCCCCTCCGAGATCTACGAATCGGCTTCGACCGACGGTGCGGGCCCGGTGCGTCGCTTCCGCTCGATTACGCTGCCGATGCTCATGGTGGCGGTGGGCCCGCTGCTGATCGCCTCCTTCGCCATGAACTTCAACAACTTCAACGTGATCTACCTGCTCACCGGCGGCGGGCCCGTGGACCTCGAGTCCACGACAGGGGTCGGCGGGACGGACATCCTGATCACGTTCGTCTACAAGATCGCGTTCGCGGGCGGCACCAATGACTACGGTCTGGCGGCGGCCCTGTCGATCCTGATCTTCCTCATGGTCGCGCTCATCTCGCTGCTGACCTTCCGTCGCTCCCAGGCTCTCGAGGAGATCAACTGACATGGCCAGCACCGCAGGGTCTCGCACCCCTCGTCGTCGTCGCAGCGCCCGTGCACGCTCGAATGCCTGGTGGCGCCATCTCGCCGCCGTGGCCATGTGCGTGTTCGCGCTGTTCCCGCTCGTCTACGCCCTGTCGGCCTCGCTGTCGGCTTCGGGGTCGCTGGTGGGCTCGAATCAGCTGTTCGCCACCGTCACCGATGCGAACTACAGGCAGCTGTTCTCCGATCCGCAGAATCCGTTCCCGCGCTGGTTCCTCAATTCCATGATGGTCTCCACGATCACAGCGATCGGCACGGTGCTCATGGGGGCGGCGGCGGCCTATGCGTTCTCCCGGTTCCGCTTCCGGGGCAGACGCCAGGGGCTCATGGCACTGCTCATCATCCAGATGTTCCCCCAGCTGCTGGCCTTCGTGGCGATCTTCCTGCTCCTGTTCGCGATCTCCGAGGTCTATCCGGTCCTGGGACTGAACTCCCGATTCGGCCTGATCGCTGTGTACCTGGGCGGGGCTTTGGGAGCGAACACGTTCCTGATGTTCGGGTTCTTCAACACCATCCCGCGGGACCTCGACGAAGCCGCGACGCTGGATGGGGCGAGCCATGCCCAGATCTACTGGCGGATGATCCTGCCGCTCGTGACGCCGATCATCGTGGTCGTCGGCATGCTCTCCTTCATCGCGTCGTTCTCCGACTTCCTGCTGGCGCAGATCGTCCTGCAGGATCCTCGCCAATACACGCTCGCGGTGGGCCTCTACCAGTTCGTCTCGGTCGAGTTCGGGGCGGACTGGGGAGTCTTCACAGCAGGAGCCGTGCTCTCGGCGCTGCCAGTCGTGCTGCTGTTCCTCTTCCTGCAGCGCTACATCGTGGCCGGGCTCACCGGCGGGGCCGTCAAGGGCTGAGCAGATCTCGGATCCGCTCAGCCCAGGGCGTCCGCCCGCAGCTGCGCGAACTGCGTCAGCAGTCGCCCCAGGGCCTCGGGGGAGGCCACGCGGAACGGCGCGACCGTCTCCTTGTCGCCGACCTTCAGGCCGACGTCCTGGGGGCGCAGCGCTCGCATGCCGTCCTCGTCGGTGACGTCGTCGCCCACGAACAGCGCCGCATCCGCGCCGGTGGCCTGGATCAGCGCCTCGACGCCCTCGCCCTTGGTCGCCGAGAGCACCGAGCACTCCATGACCTGCTGGCCCGGGGTGATGCGCAGCCCGTCCAGGGCCTCGAAGCGCCCGAGCATCTCGGCCAGCGCCTGATCCGACAGGGACTGGTCCTCCATGGGACGGGTGTGCAGGCAGACCCCTGCCGGCTTGAGCTCGGCCTTGGCCCCGGGATACCTGTCCACGACCTCGCGCACGGCGTCGACGGCGCGATCGAGTGCCACGAGCTGCTCCCCGGACAGGCGGATGGCCGTGTCGCCGGCGTCGGGCCCGAGCGGATGCAGGTCCAGCTCGGCCCCGTGGGACCCGCTGAGCAGCTTGGTGCGGTCCTTGTCCACGACGGAGCGCAGGAAGCCGAGGTCCCGCCCGGAGATGATGCCCACGTGAGTGCGCTCCATGGCCGCCAGCCGGTCGAGCGCCTCCTGGGACTCGGGCAGCGCCCGGGAGTCCTGCGGGTCCACGGTGAAGGGGGCCAGGGTGCCGTCGAAGTCGAAGGCGGCCAGCAGGACGGGCGCCTTCGCCAGACGCCGCAGGGCCTCGAGCAGCTCAGGAGACAGGGCGTCGTCGGGAGAGGACATGGGCTCAGGACTCCTGGGCATCGTCGTTGCGGCGGCGGAGGGCGGCGAGGTCGTTGAGGAACGCCTCCTGCCAGGCGTCGACGTCGTGGGTCAGCACCTGCCGGCGCATGGCGCGCATGCGCTTGCGGGCCTCGTCGTCCGGCATGGCCTTGGCCGCGAGCATGAGCAGCTTGAGGTCGTCGATGTCGTGCGGGTTGACCAGGATCGCCTGCTTGAGCTGATCCGCCGCCCCCGTGAACTCGGAGAGCACGAGCCGTCCGCTGCCGTCGGCCTTGGCCGCCACGAACTCCTTGGCCACCAGGTTCATCCCATCGCGCAGGGAGGTCACGAGCATGACGTCGGTGGCCAGGTAGAGCGCGACCATCTCCTCGAACGGATAGCCGTGGTGGAGGTAGCGGATCGCGGTGTGGCCCATGGTGTCGTACTGGCCGTTGAGGTGCCCGACCATGCCCTCGACCTGCTCGCGCAGCACCTTGTAGGACTCCACGCGCTCGCGCGACGGGGAGGCGACCTGGACCAGGATGTCGTGATCGACATCGAGATCGCCGTCTGCCAGCAGCTCGCCGTAAGCCTTGATCCGATGGCGGATGCCCTTGGTGTAGTCCAGGCGGTCCACGCCCAGGAACACCGTCTCGGGATCGCCGAGCTCGCGGCGGATCTGCCGCGCGCGCTCCTTCGTCTCCTTCCGGGCGGCCATCTCCTTGATGCCCTCGACGTCGATCGAGATCGGGTACGGACCGGCCTTCAGGGTCCACGACGGATCGTCCGCGGCGTCCTCGCCCGTGAAGTCGAAGGCGGTGGAGGTGGTCTGCGCGGTGATCTCGGCCTCGCCGCGGCGGAAAGAGACTCCCAGGAACCGGCGGACGCAGTTCTGGAAGTTCTGGGCGTCGCCGGGGCGCTGGAAGCCGACCAGATCCGCACCGGTGAGGCCCTCGAGCACCGAGCGCCGCCAGGGCAGCTGGGCGAAGATCTCGACCGGCGGGAACGGGATGTGATCGAAGAACCCGATGGTCAGATCGGGACGCATCTGCCGCAGCATCCTGGGCACGAGCTGCAGCTGGTAGTCCTGCACCCACACGGTCGCGCCCTCGGAGGCAGCCGTTGCGGCGGCCTCGGCGAAGCGCCGGTTCACGTCCTTGTACGCGTTCCACCAGGTGCGGTGGTAGCTCGGCGGGGCGATGACGTCGTGGTACAGCGGCCACAGGGTGCCGTTGGAGAACCCCTCGTAGTAGCGCTCGACCTCCCGGGCGGAGAGCTCGACCGGGACCAGGTGGAAGACATCGTGGTCGAAGGGCTCGAGCTGCTCGTCCGGGCTGCCGGCCCAGCCGACCCAGGCGCCGTCGTTGCTGGCCATGACCGGGGCGAGCGCGGAGACCAGCCCGCCAGGGGAGCGATGCCAGGAGCTGCTGCCGTTCTCGTCGACGGCGCGGTCCACCGGCAGGCGGTTGGCGACGACGACGAAGTCCCGGCCCGGCCCGTCCCCAGTGGATGTCTGATCGGTGCTCGCGGATGCGGACTGGCTCACGGTGCACTCTCCTCCATCGGGTGATCTGCTGGCTCCAGTCTAGGTTGCCGCGCCTGGCCCGGCCCCGGGGCGTCTGCACGTCGGCTGGACGGTCCCTGATCGCGGAGGCGGGCGCGGTCACCGCTATCCTGGCGCGTGAGACCACTCGAGCCCGCGATACGCCCCCGGGCACCGTGGTGCCGTCGCCCCCGACCTTCACGCAGAAGAGGATCCATGGCCTCCACCCACGACAAGGACGATTTCAGGGCTCAGGCTCGCGGGATCGCCGAGAAGCACGCCCAGGCCGACCAGCGGCAGAAGCGCCTCCTCCAGGGCGGCATCGCGCTGCTCGTGGTCGCGGTCCTGGTCATCGCCGCGCTGGTGTTCTGGCAGGTGCGCTCCCAGCGCATCCCCGATTCCGGGCCCGTTCCCGCCAGCGCCAACCAGTGGGGCGGGATCGAGATGACCGCCGACGGCATCACGAAGGACTCCTCCGATACGGATGAGGTCTCCGCCGATGACGCCGGCGACCCGCCCGAGACCCCGCCGGAGACCCCGGAGGCCGAGGGCATCGTCAAGCCGGGAACGGCCGCCGATTCCGATGAGCCCGTGCAGATCGTGATCTGGCAGGACTTCGACTGCGTGCACTGCGCGGAGTTCGAGGAGGCCCACGCCGAGGACCTCGCGAAGGTCGTGGACTCGGGCGAGGCCACCGTCGAGTACCGCACGGTGAATTACCTGGACAACGCCACGTACTACTCCTCCCGCTCCGCGGCCGCCTTCTACGAGGTCGCCAACCAGGTGGGCACCGACGAGGCGCTCGCCTTCCAGGAGGAGATGTTCACGCACCAGGGCACCGGCGGGCTCGACGACGACGAGATCGTCGAGATCGCCTCCAAGCACGGCGCGGACATCGAGCAGGCCATGGACGACCAGGACTGGCGCCCGATGGTCGACTACACCTCCGCCACGGCCCAGGCCGACGGCGTGAACGGCACGCCCACCGCCATGGTCGACGGCGTGGTCTGGGAGCAGGGCTCGAGCCTCTCCGAGGCCGTCAAGGCCGCCGCCGAGGGCAAGGACCCGAACGAGGCCGGCGGTGAGGCCTCGGACTCCGCCTCGGGCGGGGCCACGGAGTCGCCGTCCGCCTCCGCGTCGGGCTCCTCGACCGCCTCGGCGGAGCCCACCGAAGGCTGATTCCCCCTCGGACCGCGCGACCACGGCGCCCGTCGAGCCCAGGGCTCGACGGGCGCCGTCGTGTCATCCGGGTGCTCCCCGCTAGGATGGCAGGGTCCTTCAGCAGAGGACGCGCCTCCTTAGCTCAGTCGGCAGAGCAGCTGCCTTGTAAACAGCAGGTCGTCGGTTCGATTCCGACAGGGGGCTCCGCTTGTGCCAGCATGTGGCTCATGATCCTGGCAGCGCTGGACATGATGGTCCCCACCCACCAGAGCACGGGGCTGTGGCGCTATCCTCGCGCTCAGCCGGAGCAGTACCGGGACCTGAGGTTCTGGACCGCCCACGCACAGATGCTCGAGCGCGCCGGCTTCGACGTCCTGTTCCTGGCCGATGCCGCCGGGGTCTACGACGTCTTCGACGGCTCCGGGCGCACCGCCATCCGCTCCGGGATGCAGTACCCGGCGCTGGATCCCCTGACGGCCGTCAGCGCGCTCGCCGCAGCCACCACCACCCTCGGCTTCGGCGTGACGGCCTCGGTGAGCTACGAGCAGCCGTATCTGCTGGCGCGCCGCTTCGCGAGCCTGGACCACCTCACGGACGGGCGCATCGGCTGGAACATCGTGACCGGCTATCAGGAATCCGCCATGCGCAACCTCGGCGCCGGAGGCCAGCTGCCCCATGACGCCCGCTACGACCGGGCCGATGAGTTCATGGACGTGGTCTGCGCGCTGTGGGAGGGCACGTTCGAGCCGGGGGCGCTGCGCGCCGACGCCGAGTCCGGGATCTATCTCGACCCGGACCTCGTCCACGGGGCGGGTCATGAGGGCGAGCACTTCAGCGTCCCCGGACCCGCGCTCGTGGCGCCGGGCCCGCAGCGCACCCCGTACCTCTTCCAGGCGGGCTCCTCGCCGCGCGGGATGGCCTTCGCCGCCCGGCATGCCGAGGCCATGTTCTTCTCCGGGACCTCGACAGCATCCGTCCGTCGGCTCACGGACGCCGCGCGAGCCGGGTTGGAGCGGGAGGGCCGCGGGGCGGATGCTGCGCACATGCTGATGTCGATCACGGTGATCGCCGACAGCACCGACGCGGAGGCGGCCGAGCGCGCGGCTTCCTACGCCCAGTTCGCCGACCGGCAGGCTGCCCTGGCGCTGTTCGCGGGCTGGACCGGGCTCGACCTGGCGCCGTTCGCCCCGCAGACCCCCTTGGCGCAGGCGGTCGCGCAGCTGACGGGCGACGGCGCCATCGAGGGCAACCGCTCAGCGCTGCAGTCCTTCCTGGAGCTGGACCCTGACCGGGACTGGACGGTGGGGGAAGTGGCTGCGCACATGTGCCTGGGCGCTCGCGGCCCCGTCGTGATCGGCTCGGGCGCCACGGTCGCCGAGGAGCTCGAGCGCTGGATGGCCGAGGCCGGCGTGGACGGCTTCAACATCGACTACGGCCTGCGCGACGTGGATATGACGGCCTTCGCTGAGCACGTGAGCCCCGAGCTGCGCCGCCGCGGGCACCTGCCCGGGGGCGCCCGGCCAGGCTCGACGCTGCGCGGGCGGCTCACCGGCGCCGATCACCTGCCGAGCACCCACCCCGGGGCGGCGTTCCGGCGCTGAGGTGCCGCACAGAACGGAAGCGGCCCCCGACCATCCGGTCGGGGGCCGCTGGGGATCGAGGCGGGATCACTCGTCGGTGATCGCGACCTCCGCCTGCTCGCGGCGGCCGAAGGCCCACAGCAGCAGCTCGGACGGGGTGCCGCGCACGATGCGCACCGTCGTGGTCTTGGCCTTGCCCCCGGTCACGGAGCCGTAGCCGTTGGCCACCAGCAGGACGGAATCCTGTTCGGGACGCAGCAGAGCCTTGCCCATGAGCTTGAGGGCGGCCCAGAGGTCCCGCTCCTCCTCCTGCAGCAGCTGACGGCGGTGCCAGGTCTCCTGGGCTCGGCGCACGTCCTCGTGGTGGACGAAGAACTCGGCGGTGTTCATGCGCTTGTCCAGCGGGCCCAGTCGGGCTGGGGAGTAGAGGGCAGGCTTCTCGACCTTGGACACCAGCTCGCCCCAGTCCTGGCGGCGCAGCTGGGCGTCGGCCTCCTGGGCCCGCTTGCTCAGCACGGGGATCTTGGGCAGGACGGTGCCCGCGATGAGATCAGGGCGGGAGTCGCGCTCGATCAGGTGGACCGCGAGGTCACGGGTGACCCAGCCCTCGCACAGGGTGGGGGCATCCGGCCCCACGCGGCGCAGCAGGGCTGCCAGGTGACGGCGCTCGACGACGGCGAAATTGGTCACTTCATCTCCTCCCGGCGCGCTCCGGGTCGCCGGAGGCGCTCATGCGATGACTGATGCGATGCCTTCCTCCCCAACGTATCCGCGCACGCCGAGGGGAGGAACCGCACTCGTCGCATCGGCTCGAATGCACAGGACATTCCCACGGGGATCCGCCGCGGGACCGTCGAGCACCTGGCCCGGGCACGACGAAGGCCCTCCTCGATGGGCACTGCGCACCGAGGAGGGCCTTCGCGGCTCGACCCGGCTCAGACGTCCTTGCGGGTGCGGCTGACCACCTTGGCGCGGATGGACAGGAGCAGGATCACGGCGAGCAGCCCGTAGAGCACCCAGGTGATGGGGCCGTCGATCAGCACGGAGGGATCACCGGCGGAGGACACCAGCGCATCCCGCAGGGAGGTCTCGGCCAGCGGCCCGAGGACCATGCCGATGATCAGCGGCGCCATGGGGAAGTCGTTGAGCCGCATGACGAACGCGATCAGTCCGAGCACCAGCAGCAGGCCCAGGTCGAACAGGGCGCTCGACGACGCGTAGATGCCCAGCGCGCAGAAGACCATGATCCCGCCGTAGAGATACGGGGCGGGGATCAGCAGCAGCTTGGCCCAGATCTGTGCGAACGGCAGGTTGATGATCAGAAGGACCACCATGGCCACGAAGAAGCTGGCCAGCAGCGCCCACACCAGGTCCGAGGATCGCTCGAACAGCAGCGGGCCGGGCTGCAGGCCGTACTGCCGGAAGGCCGCCAGCATGATGGCCGCGGTGGCGGAGACCGGCAGGCCCAGGGCCAGCAGAGCGCCCATGGCCATGCCGGTGGTCGAGTTGCCGGCGGCCTCGGGTGCGGCCAGGCCGCGGATGGCCCCCTTGCCGAACTGGGGGTCCTTGCGGCGTCGATCCAGCGATCGCTCGGTGCCATAGGCCAGGAAGGTGGGGATCTCGGCGCCGCCGGCGGGGATCACGCCGAAGGGCAGGCCGATGGCGGTGCCGCGGCCCCAGGCCGGGGCCGCCTCCCGGAACTCCTTGCCCGACAGCCACGGACGGCCCTTGGAAGCGACCATGGTCCCCTGCGGGGTGTGCCGGGTGACGGTGGCGTAGTGGAAGACCTCGCCGAGAGCCAGCACGGCCACGGTGACGGTGACCAGCGAGATGCCGTCGAAGAGGTTCTGGGAATCGGCGGTGAAGCGAGGGATGCCGGTGACGGAGTCGATGCCGATCACCGCGATGCCCAGGCCGAGCAGCAGCGACAGCAGGCCCTTGACCGCCGAGTCGGTGACGACGGAGGACGTGGCCATGAAGGCGAACAGGGCCAGGGCGAAGTACTCGGCCGGTCCGAAGCTGGAGGAGAACCTGGCCAGCCAGGGCGCGACGAACACCAGCAGGATCGAGGCCGTGAAGCCGCCGACGAACGCGCCGATCGCGGCCGTGGCCAGGGCCTGGGGCGCTCTGCCGTCCTTGGCCATGCGATGGCCCTCGAACGTGGAGGCGATCGCCGATCCCTGCCCCGGAGTGTTCATGAGGATGCCCATGGTGGAGTCGCCGAACAGGCCGCCGAAGTAGACGCCCGAGAACATGATGAACGCGGCGGTGGGCTCGAGGGCGAAGGTCACGGGCAGCAGCAGCGCCACGGCCATGGAGGAGCCGAGCCCGGGGATGACGCCCACAGCGGTGCCCAGAAGGCACCCGGCGACGACCCAGAAGAGGTTGCTCAGCGTCAGGGCTCCGGCGAAGCCGTCGGCCAGAAGGGACAGGGATTCCATCAGAACGCACCTCCCAGGATGCCGGAGGGCAGGTTCAGGCCCAGCCCCATGTCGAAGCCGATGTAGGCCAGCGAGCTGACCGTCAGGCCCACCGCGAGCGAGGTCAGCGGGCTGCGGTTGCCGAACCCGCGGGCCACGAACCAGAAGAGCAGCGCCGCGGCCAGGACCCAGCCGAGCAGCCGCAGGGTGAGGATGAACAGGATGAACCCGCCGACGGTCCAGACCAGTGCGGGCCAGTCGAACGGCGCGGCCGACTCGGCGGCGGCCGCGGGCGCGGGGCCGCGACGGGAGCGGTTCCGGGCGATGCTCAGCAGCTCCAGGGCCGTCAGCGCGTAGATCAGCCCGGCGATGATCGCGGGGAAGAACCGGGGGCCCGGGAAGTCGGTGGAGTCCGTGACCTCGATCAGGAACAGGTTCACCGTCAGATAGGTCGCGAACGCGAGCAGGATCAGCGGAGTGAGCAGATCGCGGATCAGCGTGGTGCGCACCTCGGGCTCGGCGGAGGAGCTCGAAGGCGCTGCGGGGTCGCGGGGCTCGTCGGAGCCGTCGGCCCAGGGGGTCTCGGCGGCGGATGCTGAGGTGCTCATGAGCCCATCTCCTCGTACAGGCCGGAGATGCGCTCGCGCTCGGTCTCCAGGAAGTCGGTCAGCTCGTCGCCGAAGATCCGGTTCTCGGACCAGTGGTAGCGCTCTACGGCCTCGGCCCATTCGGGGGCGTCGATGGTCTCGAGGATCACGTCCTCCAGCTCGGCCTTCTCCTCTTCCGTGATTCCCGGAGGGGCTGCGAGCAGGCGCCAATTGGTCAGCGAGACGTCGTATCCCTGCTCCAAGGCGGTGGGGATGTCGATGCCCTCGACCGGCTCGGGGGCCACCAGCGCCAGCGCGCGCAGGTTCCCGGCCTCGATCTGATCCACGTTGTCCGGGTAGCCGCCCGTGGCCGCCTTGGCGGTGCCGTTGAGCAGCGCCTGGATGGCCTCGCCGCCGCCGTCGGAGGACACGAACTGGAAGTTCGCCAGGTCCACCCCGGCCTTCAGCGCCAGATCGGTGATCACGAGCTCGTCGAACGAGCCGCCGCCGGTCCACGGAAGGGCCCTGGGGTCGTCCTTCCACGCCTTCACGAGGTCGTCGAGGCTCTCGTAGGGGGAGTCTCCGGGCACGACGATCACGCCGTACTCCTCGACCACGACGGCCAGAGGGGTGACGTCGTCGAGGGTCGCCTCCGTCTCGTACTGGATGGTCGCCGCGAGCTGGCCGGTGCCGCCGACCATCAGGGTCTGCGGGTCGCCCTCCATGTTGATGAGGTTGCTCAGCGCGATCGTGCCGCCGGCACCGGGCTGATTGACCACCTGGGTGTTGTTGATGATCTGGTTCTCGCGCTGGACCATCTGCATCTCACGGGCGATGGTGTCCCATCCGCCGCCGGCCGCGGCCGGGGCGATGATCGTGAGGTTCGAGCGCAGATCGGTTCCGGAGGTGCGCGAGGTGATCGAGCCGTAGGCCGCGGTCCCGAACGACCCGAGCGCGACGACCGCGCCCAGTCCCTTCAGAACGGCCCGACGGCCCGGGGGACCTGTCTGCGGTGTTTCCTGTACTTCCACGGGAGGGCTCCTGCTGGTGCGTGGCGCAGCCGCAGGTCAGAGGTGGTGGCATCCCGACCCGCGGCTGATGATGTGCGCCATGCTACATGTGAACTCGCCCACAATCGCATCTGAGCCGAGCCCCCGCAGCGGCCGCGATCACAGCTGATCGAGCGAGCCGGTGAGGGCCTCGGGCTCTTCGGGAGGCTCCTCGCTGAACTGGCTCTCGTAGAGCGCCCGATAGGCCCCGGGGCGGGACATCAGCTCGTCGTGGGAGCCCTGCTCGATGATCCGGCCGCCGCTCATCACCAGGATCGTGTCCGCGTCGCGGATGGTGGAGAGGCGGTGGGCGATCACGAACGATGTGCGGCCCCGGCGCAGCGCGGCCATGGCCTTCTGCACCGCGACCTCCGTGCGGGTGTCCACCGACGAGGTCGCCTCGTCCAGGATCAGCAGGGCGGGTGCCGCCAGGAAGGCGCGGGCGATCGTGATGAGCTGGCGCTCGCCGGCGGAGATGCTGCCGCCGTCGTTGTCCAGCACGGTCTCGTAGCCCTCGGGCAGGGAGCGCACGAACCGATCCACCGAAGTGGCGCGGGCCGCCTCCTCGACCTCCTCGTCGGTGGCCTCGAGGCGCCCGTAGCGGATGTTCTCGCGGATGGTCCCGGTGAACAGCCACGCGTCCTGCAGCACCATGCCCACCTGCGAGCGCAGCTGCGCACGGGTCATCTCCCGGATGTCGGTGCCGTCCAGGGTGATGCGCCCGGAGTCGATCTCGTAGAAGCGCATCACCAGGTTGACCAGTGTGGTCTTGCCCGCGCCGGTGGGGCCCACGATCGCGACCGTGCGCCCCGGCTCGGCGGTGAAGGAGAGGTCCTCGATCAGCGGCTCGTCGGGCTGGTAGGAGAAGTCCACGTGCTCGAACTGCACGCGGCCCTCGATGCGCTCGGGCATCTGCGCCGGAGCGGACTCGGGCTCCTGCTCCGGGGCGTCCAGCAGCTCGAAGACGCGCTCGGCGGAGGCTACGCCCGACTGGATCTGGGTGGCCATCGAGGCGACCTGCGACAGGGGCTGGTTGAACTCACGCGAGTACTGGATGAAGGCCGTGGCCGCACCCAGCGTCATGGACCCCGACACCACGCGCATCCCGCCGACCACGGCGATGCCCACGTAGGACAGCCAGGAGACGAACTGCATGATCGGCATGATCGTCCCGGAGACGAACTGGGCGGAGAAGGCCGAGCGGTAGAGGTCGTCGTTGCGGCGATCGAAGTCCCGGGCCATGTCGTCCTCGCGCCCGAAGACGGTCACGAGCTGGTGGCCGGTGAAGTCCTCCTCGATCTGGCCGTTGAGGGCTCCGGTGGCCGCCCACTGCTTCCCGAAGTGCTTCTGGGCACGAGAGCCCACGATCCCGGCCGCGGCGGCGGACAGCGGCAGCGCGATCAGCGCCACGAGCGCCAGCTGCCAGGACAGCACGAACATCATGATCAGGATGCCGAGCACCCGCATGATGTTTTCGAGCAGTGACGAGAAGGTCTGCTGCAGCGCCGTCTGGACGTTGTCGACGTCGTTGGTCACCCGCGACATCACATCCCCGCGGCGGCGGGTGTCGAAGTAGCTCAGCGGGATCCGGTGCAGCTTGTCCTCGACCTGGGCGCGCAGGTCCCGGATGATCCGCACGGAGATCGTGTTGAGGATCCGGCCCTGGGCCCACTGCAGGACCGAGGCCACCAGGTACATGGCCAGCACGAGCATGATCAGCTGGCCCAGCCGACCGAAGTCCACTCCGGAGCCTGGGTCCAGCGTCATGGTCGAGAAGACGTCGGCCAGGGAGTCGCGCCCGTCGGCGCGCAGGCCGTCGACGACCTCCTGCTGCGTGGCATCCGGCGGGAGGTCCCGGGACAGCACACCGGCGAAGACGACGTTCGTGGCCTGGCCGAGCAGCATGGGCGCCAGCACGGAGAGCAGGACGGATCCCGTGATGAACACCAGCACCACGGCCAGCCCCGCCTTGAAGTCCATCATGAGGCCGCCGAGCCGGTGCACCGAGGGCCAGAAGCTGCGCGGCTTGCGCGCGGGAGCGCCGCCGCCCCAGCCGTCGTCAGCGGGAGCGTCATCCAGGTCGATCTCGGGGGAGATCAGGGAATCGTCCTTCAGGGCCTCGTCCCCGGCCGCGGCTTCGGCGTCGGCGCGGCCGCGGCGACGTGCAGAGGAGGTGCTGGGGCTCATCGGGCGGCCTCCGCTTCCGTGTCGGCCGAGGGATCCTCGGGACTGAGCTGGGAGTCCACGATCTCCCGGTAGGTGGCCGAGGACTCAAGCAGCTCGGCGTGGGTGCCGCGGGCGGTGATCCGGCCGTCGTCGAGCACGAGGATCTGATCGGCATCGAGCACGGTGGCCACGCGCTGGGCGACCACGATCTGGGTGACGTCGCGGGTCACGGGACGCAGCGCCGCCCGCAGCGCGGCATCCGTGGTGACGTCCAGGGCCGAGAACGAGTCGTCGAACAGGTGGACCACGGGATCCGCGATCAGTGCCCGTGCGATGGACAGGCGCTGGCGCTGCCCGCCCGAGACGGTCGTTCCGCCCTGGGACACGTTCGTCTCGAGCTGCTCGGGCATCCGGCGCACGAAATCGGCGGCCTGCGCGGTCTCCAGGGCCTCCCACAGCTGCTCGTCGGTGGCCTCGGGGCGCCCGAAGCGCAGGTTGGAGGCGATCGTCCCGGAGAACAGGTAGGGCTTCTGCGGCACGAGCGCCACGCGGCGCACGATCTCGCTGCGGGCCAGGCGCGAGGTCTCCGCCCCGTCGAGCAGGACCTGCCCGTGCGTGGGGTCGTCCAGGCGCGGGATGAGGTGCAGCAGCGTGGTCTTCCCGGCGCCGGTGGAGCCGATGATCGCGGTGGTGGTGCCCGGGCGGGCCGTGAAGCTGATGCCCTCCAGCACCGGGGCCTCCGCGCCGGGGTAGGAGTAGGAGACGTCCCGGAACTCGACGACGCCCTCGAGGCGCTGCGGGGCCTGCGGCTGCAGCGGTTCGTGGAGGCTCGTCTCCGTGCGCAGGACCTCTCCGATGCGCTCGGCGCTGACCATGGCCCGGGGGACCATCATCATCATGAACACGCCCATCATCAGGGCCATGAGGATCTGCAGCAGGTACTGCGTGAACGCGGTCATCTGCCCGACCTCGAGCAGCCCCTCATCCACGCGGTGGCCGCCGAACCACAGCACCGCGGCGGTGGCCAGGTGCAGGATCATCATGATCAGGGGGAACATCAGCACGAACAGCTGCCCGATGCGCAGGGAGATCCCGGAGAGCTCGTCGTTCACACCGGCGAAGCGCTGGCGCTCGTGGTCCTCGCGCACGAAGGCCCGCACCACGCGCATGCCGACCACCTGCTCGCGCAGCACGCCGTTGATGTCGTCGATCCGGCCCTGCATGGAGCGGAACAGGGGCATGAGCCTGCGCATGATCAGCAGCAGCAGCACCACGAGCAGCGGGATCGCGACCCAGACCAGCCAGGACAGGCCGGGGTCCGTGCGCAGGGCCATGGCCAGGCCGCCGATGCTCATCAGCGGCGCGGTGATCATCATGGTCAGGCCCATCAGGGTCAGCATCTGGATCTGCTGGACGTCGTTCGTCCCGCGCGTGATCAGCGACGGTGTGCCGAAGCGGTCCATCTCGCGCCCGGAGAAGCGGGCGACCCGGCGCTGGACGGCGTGGCGCAGGTCGCGTCCGGTGCCCATGGCCACGCGCGCGCCGCAGTACACGGCCGCCACGGCAGTCACTGCCTGCAGCAGCGTCACCCCGAGCATGACCAGACCCGTGGAGACGATCACCCCGGTGCGGCCCTGGGCCACCCCGCCGTCGATGATGCGCGCGTTGAGCGCGGGCAGCAGGAGGATCGTCATGGTCGCGGCCAGCTGCAGGACGACCGTTCCCAGGATCCAGCCGGGGTAGCGGCCCGCGTAGTCGCGGATCAGGCGCAGGAGCAAGCGGTGCCTCCAAGGGGGCGGACGAGGGGCGCAGGGATGGGTGCGTCCGTCATCGATGACGGGGTGCGCGGAAGGGGCAGGGGCCCGGAAGCCGGGCCCGGCCGGGGACAGGATAGACCTTCGGACAGGGAGGCTCCCGATAGTCTCGGGGGCGACGCCCCGGGTCGCAGCGGCCCTGTCTCGGCTGCCGCGAAAGGACCGCGCACCGAGGAGGGGGCGAGGCACGGACTCGGGTCCCAGGAGGAATCGGCACATGTTCGCACAGGAGCGGCAGGCGGAGATCGCCGAGCTGGTCAGCACATCCCGTCGGGTCAGCGGCGCCGACCTGTCCCGGCGATTCGATGTGGCCATGGAGACCGTGCGCCGGGATCTGGCCGCGCTCGAGGCCGCGGGCAGGCTGCGTCGAGTGCACGGCGGGGCGGTCTCCCTCGACCGGCCGGCCTCCGTCGAGGCAGCGATCGCAGGGCGCGAGGCGCCGAAGTCCCCGGCCAAGCGGCGCATCGCCGCGGCTGCCGTGCGCCTGCTCGAGGCCGAGGGCGCGGTCACCGTCGTCCTGGACGCGGGCACCACGGTGGAGGCGGTGGCCGATGAGCTCGCGAACTGGCGGTCCGATGACTCCGAGCAGCCGCTGCAGGTGCTGACCCACGCGCTGCACGTGGCCGGGCGGCTGGCCGATCACCCGGACATCGAGCTCGACATGGTCGGCGGCGCTGTGCGCAAGCTCACCTGGGCGGCCGCCGGAGCCCGGACCGCCGGGCACTACTCCGACCACCGGGTGGACCTGGCGATCCTGGGCTGCTCGGGGGTCTCGGAGGGCTTCGGATTCTCCACGCCGCACGCGCCTGAGGCCGCGGTCAAGGCGGCGATCGCAGGGGCCGCCCGCCGGGTGGTCGTGGTCTGCGACGCCGAGAAGCACGGCCACGAGACGTTCTCGCGCTACGCCCATCTGAGCGAGATCGACGTCATGATCACCGACGCCGAGCCGCCGTCAGGGCTCGCCCGCGCCCTGGAGCGCGCCGGTGTGGAGATCGTCATCGCCTGAAGGACGCGCAGGGGCGGTGCCGGGGTCCGAGCAGGGATCACCCGGTACGGTGGGAGGCCGAGACCCCTGTCCGCGAGCCCGGGCGGCGCGGGCCTGCTGTCGGCCCCCGTCCCGTCCTCGACGAGACAGCCCCCGAGCGATCGTCCCGGGGCATGACCCGAAAGGAGCACCGTGCGCGCTTTCACCGCACGCTTCGCCACGACCCAGGAGATCGACGCCTGGGATGAGCATGTGCAGTCCAACCCGCGCGGAGGGGACCTGCTGCAGGCGTCCTCGTACGCCGACGTCAAGAAGGATCACGGCTGGCGGCCCGTGCACCTGGTCCACGAGCCGCGCGACGGATCGCAGCCGGTGTTCACGCTCGTGCTCGAGAAGGTCGTTCCGGGGCTGGGCAGCCTCTGGTACATGGCCAAGGGCCCGTCGGTCGAGGCCGGCGAGGACGTGGTCGGCTTCGCCGAGGCTACGAAGGAGCTGATCCGCCGCAAGCGCCTGGGCGTCTTCATGGTCAAGATGGAGCCGGTGCTGCTGGATGACCCCGAGCTCACGTCCACCCTGGAGGACGCCGGCCTGGTGCGTTCCTTCCCGATCCAGTCCAACGACTCGACCGCGCTGCTGGACACCGACCGCAGCGAGGACGAGGTCTTCAAGGCCCTGCACTCCCGCGGCCGCAACGCGGTGCGCCGCGCGATCCGGGAGGAGGCGCGCGTCGAGCGCGTGCCCGTCACGGAGGAAAACATGCAGGCCATGTTCGGGCTGATGCAGACCATCGGACAGGGCCACGCCAGCGTCATGCTGCGTCCGTACGAGTACTACCAGCGGTTCTGGACGAACTTCGACCAGGCCGGGCAGGGACGCCTGTACTTCGCCTACGAGGACGGCGAGCCCTCCGTCGGCGCCTTCGTGGTGGCCTTCGGGAGGCACGGCTTCTACAAGGACGGCGGGTCGAAGCCCCGGCGCAAGCAGTACGGCGATTCGCACCTGGTGCAGTGGACCGCGCTGACGGATCTCATGAAGGACCACGGGATCATCGACTACGACTTCGTGGGCACCCCGCCCAAGGACCGGGTCAAGGACAAGGAGCACCCGTTCCACGGGCTGGGGCTGTTCAAGACGTCGTTCACCAAGACCGTCATCGACTACACCGGCGTGTGGGATCAGCAGATCTCCCCCTGCCGGGCCCGCCTGTGGAACACCGTGATCGAGAAGGTCATGCGACGGCTGTGGGTCCGCTCCCGCAACGAGGCGTTCTACTGAGCCGACGACCGGCCCCCTGCCCGGCCTGCCCGGGTGCCCGTGACGGATGACGCCGCACGGCGGCATCCGGCGCGATGCATGTCGGAACACACCATGGAGGAGAGTCCGCGGTGCCCCCAGCCACGCTCACCGGTTCCCTGACCAGCCTGACGGACGCATCCGAGCCGTCGGCTCTGCAGCCCTTCGGCCAGGGGGTCCGCCCCGGCTCCTATCCGAGCTCGGGATGGACGGACCTCGAGCAGCTGCCCGCGGATCCCTTCGGGCCGGACGCCCAGCTGAGCCTGCAGCAGTGGCTCAGCGACGAGGACCTGGCGCCGATCCGGCCCACCGAGGCCCAGGCCGGACGCGCCCAGGCCCTGGCGGACGGTCAGCTCGGCGATGTGCTGGCACCGCGCGTCGAGGCGCTTCCAGTGCTCACGACCGAGGCCATCGAGCGCGACCGGCTGCAGCGGCAGTCGCCCGCCCAGACCGTCCCGATCGCCACGACGAGCCGTCGGCGCGCCTCACAGGAGTCCACGGGCCCGGTCTCGCGCCCGGACACCTCGATGCTGCCGGCCGTCGAGCCGACGGATCTCGGCAGCCAGCCGACCACGCAGATGCAGACGGCGGCCTACCCGTCGTCGAGCTCCGCAGCGACGGCACCGCAGCCGCGGCGCTCGCGTCGCGTGCTCGAGTCGATCATGAAGCGCGACGCAGGGATGACCGCCGCCATGCCCATGGTCGAGCGGCTTACGGCCAGCCCGTTCGCGGGCCTGCGCCGGTACGCGAGCTCGGACGACCGAGAGGCCCGGCGCACCCTGAATTTCGCCCTGCGCCTGGCGGAGACGATGTTCCACTACGGCGCCGACGCACTGGACGTCGAGAACGCGGTCGTGGCCGTGTGCGCGACCTACGGCGTGGAGAACATCGAGGTCGACATCACCAACCAGTCGGTCACGATCAACTACGTCGCAGACGTCTCCGGCCTCGATGCCTCCGCGACCCGCGAGGACGTGTTCAACCACGCCGACACCACGAGCCACACCGTCATGCGCGTGGTGCGCTCGTCGTCGGACAACTACTCCGGTCTGGCGGACACGCACCGGCTGGTCACGGAGATCAGCCGAGGGAGGATGTCGCGCGAGGAGGCCCGCGAGCGGCTCCAGGCCATCAACTCCCGGCCCAAGCCCTTCCCCAACTGGGTGGTCTCCCTGGCCACCATGGCTGCGGCATTCGCCATCACCCTGGGCATCGGCGGCGGCCTCACGGGCGCCACGATCTCGATGCTCTCGGCCGGCATGGTGGGCAAGATCGGGGCCGTGATGGGCCGACGCCGCGTGCCGGAGTTCTTCACCATGGTGGTCTCGGCCTTCGTCATCACCGTCATGGCGCTGCTGGGCTCCCAGATCGGCATCGAGATGTCGCCCCCGAAGGTGATCGCGGCCGGTCTGATCATGCTGATGCCCACCACCAGGTTCATGTCGACCATGCACGACGCGATCTCGGGCTTCCCCGTCACGGCCGCAGGGCGCGCGCTGTCCACGGGCATGGCCTTCGCAGGGATCGTCGCGGGGATCTACACGGGCATCGCGGTCATGGGGCTGATGGGCCAGGGAGGGCTGGACATCTCCCAGACGCAGTTCGAGCCGGCGGCGCCCTACCTCAACATCATCTGCATGACGCTGGCAGCCGGGCTGATCGCGATCAGCCTGCAGGCCTCGGCGCGGCACCTGCTGCCCGCCATGGTCGCCGGGCTCGGTGGCCTGCTGGCCTATCACCTGGTGGGGTGGGTCGGACTCGACGCGCGCCTGCAGGTGGTCTTCGGGGCCACGATGACGGGCGTGATCGGCGCCTACATCGCCGGGCGGCACCGCATCCCGTCGCTGGTGCTCGCGGTGCCGGGCATGACGTTCCTGCTGCCCGGGCTGTCGGTCTTCCGCGGCATGTACGCAGTGACGATCGAGGCCGAGACCACGGGCCACGGCGTCGTGTCGCTGGTGACGGCCATGACCACGATCCTGTCGATGGCCGCCGGGCTGGTCCTGGGCCAGCTGCTGATGCGCCCGTTCGTGCTCTCGGAGGACGCCCGGATCGGCATGCGTCGCAACCGCCGCCGCTGACTGACCGACCCCGCCTGCGCAGACGACGACGGCCGCGCACCCTCGCATGAGCAGGTGCGCGGCCGTCGTGCTGTGCGAGGGGAAGGGGATCAGACCTTGCCGACCGGGGTCTTCTTCTCGGCCTGGAAGGCGTCCTCGTCGCGGCCGCGGGCCCAGTAGCCCGACAGCGAGACCTGCGCCCGTTCCAGGCCGTGCTCCTCGAACAGGACGGGTCGGAGGGCCTTCATGGCCTCGCGCTCGCCGTGGGCGAAGACCTGGATGCCGTCCGTCGTGCCGGGCCACTGCGCCGTGCGCGCGGCCTCGACCAGGGCGGGGAAGCCGGCGGGGGCCTCGGCGCGGTGGATCCAGCGCAGGCTCCAGCCCGAGGGCACCTGGATGTCCAGGTGGTGATCGGCGTCCTGGACCTCGAGCAGGATCTCTCCGCGGGCGTCCTCCGGCATGGCCTCGACGTTGGCGAGCACCGCGGGGATCGCGGCCTCGTCGCCGAGCATGAGGCTCCAGGAGGCCTGTGGGTCGGGGATCCACTTGCCGCCGGGACCCACAGCGACGATCGTGTCGCCGGGCTGCGCTCCGGCCGCCCACGGCCCGGCCCAGCCGGAGTCGCCGTGCAGCGCGACGTCGATCCACAGCTGCCCGGCCTCGAGGTCCACGTGGCGCAGCGTCATGTGCCGGGTCACGGGAAGGTGCTCGCGCGGAAGCGTCTCGCGCAGGCTCCAGTAGTCGGGATGATCTCCCAGGCCCAGCTCGGGATCGAAGAACACGAGCTTGCAGTACTTCTCCGGCGGCTCGATGTCCCGGAAGGAGCTCGGATCGCCGATCGAGGCCACGATGCGCACCATCGACGGGGAGAGCTCCAGGCGCTGCACGACGGTCAGGTCGATCTGCGCCTTCGGCGGCTTTGCGGGAGCGGGCTGGTGCTGGGCGGGGTCGTCAGTCATGAGGCTCACCTTACCGACCAGTCGATCGGAGCCGCCCCCTGCTCCTCGAGCAGACGGTTGACCTGGGAGAACGGCCGCGAACCGAAGAAGCCGCGGGAGGCGGACAGGGGAGAGGGGTGCGTGGACTCCACGGTCGGGGCCGGGGCGAGCCAGGGGGCGCACTGGCGTGCGGGGCGCCCCCACAGCAGGCCCACGAGCGGGCCGCCGCGGGCCGCCAGGGCCCGGACCGCGCATTCGGTGACGGCCTCCCACCCCTTGCCGTGGTGGGAGGCAGGCACTCCGTCGCGCACCGTGAGGCACCTGTTGAGCAGCATGACGCCCTGGCGGCTCCATGCGCTGAGGTCCCCGTTCTCGGCCGGGGCGATCCCCAGGTCGTCGTGCAGCTCGCGGTAGATGTTCTGCAGGGACCGCGGCAGGGGGCGGACGTCCGGGCGCACCGAGAACGACAGCCCCATGGCGTGGCCCGGGGTGGGGTACGGGTCCTGGCCCAGGATCAGCACGCGGACCTCGGCCATCGGCTCCTGGAAGGCCCGCAGGATCTCCGGGCCCGGCGGGAAGGTGCGCTGGCCCTGCGCATGCTCCTGGCGCAGGAAGTCGCCCATCCCGTGGATCGCGTCCTCCACGGGGCGCAGGGCCTCGGCCCAGTCCTCGGCCATGATCTCGGCGAGCTCGGGGCGGTCTGCGGAATCGGTGCTGGTCATGCGGACCACTCTAGGGACCGCCGCCCACGACGCCGGGGGGCGCCCCGCTGCGCTGTCGTGGCCGCGTTCTACAGTGGCGGCATGAGCGAGTCGAGCATGCCCACCGATCAGCGTCCCCTCGCCCTCGTCACCGGTGCCACCGGCGGCATCGGCCGGGCGGTCGTCGAGTCCCTGGCGGTCGATCACCGGGTCCTGGCCGTGGGCCGCGATGAGCACGCCCTGGCGCAGCTGCCGGAGGGGGCCGAGCCCGTGCGCGCCGAGCTCACGGACTTCCAGGCCCTGCCCGAGCTCGTGGACGGGCTCGAGCGGCTTGATGTCCTGGTCCACTGCGCCGCCCTGGGCCACCGGCTCTCGGTCGAGGACTCCCGCCCCCAGGACTGGCAGGCGCAGCTGGAGCTCAACGTCATGGTCCCCGCCGAGCTGACCCGGCTGGCCCTGCCCGCGCTGCGCCGCGCGCAGGGAACCGTGGTGCTCGTGAACTCCGGCGCCGGCTTCACCGCCAGCGGCGGCAACGCGGTCTACGCGGCCTCCAAGTTCGCGCTGAGGGCGCTGGCGGACTCGCTGCGCCAGGAGCTCGAACCGGACCTCGTGCGGGTGGCCTCGGTGCACCCCGGCCCCACGGACACCGAGATGCTGCGGGGGATCCACGACTCGATCGGGAAGCAGCACCGCCCGGAGGAGTACATCCTCCCCGAGTCGGTGGGCCGGGCCGTGCGTGCGGTCGTAGATGCCTCCCCGGATGTGCAGCTCACCTCGGTCTCGGTGCGCCCGCGCCAGGAGCAGCGCTGATGGGCGCGCAGGCGGGGGAGCTGGACGAGCAGCAGCGGGCGATCCTCGACCTGGAGAAGCGGCGCTTCAAGTACCAGGGGGCCAAGGAGCGGGCCATCGGCGCGCAGCTCGGGATGCCCGTGACGGAGTACTACCAGCGGCTCAACGCGCTGCTGGACACGGAGGCCGCCTGGGCGGCCGAGCCCGTCCTGGTGCGGCGGCTGCGCGAGCTGAGGGACTCGTGAGCGCGGTCCCGGCGGCTCGTCGCGGCGCATGAACGGGCTCCCGGATGGAAGGATGGGGCGCATGAGCGAACAGCCCCCGTGGTCCGATCCCGACCTGCATCCCCGCGACGTCTTCGACGACGTCCCGGAGGGCGGCCCTCGGCAGGGCGCGCACCGGCCCCGGGAGGCCGCAGCCCCCAAGACACCCGGGAGCCTGAAGGCCATGGTCATCGTGGGCTCCCTCGGCCTGCTGCTGGGCGCCTGCGCCTACGTCTTCTCGACCGTGAACCAGGACCGCGGCTCGAGCGCCGTCCAGGGCTCCGAGGACCAGGTCGCCGAGGATCCGAGCGGGTCGGCCGGGGCGGAGGACGGGGCGAGCGCCTCCGCCGCTCCCGAGGACGCCGAGCAGGTGGGCATCTTCAACGCCACCGACCTCGACGGCGTGGCCGGCGCTGCCAGTGAGGACCTCACGGCGCTGGACTGGGAGGTCATCGCCACCGGCAACTGGGGCATGCCCGTGGACGAGAGCGTGGTCTACTACGCGAGCGACGGCGTCACCGGGGACACCGAGGAGCAGGCCCGGCTCGTGGCCGATGCCCTGGGGATCGAGCAGGTCCAGGCCGACGACGCCATCGCCTATCCGCTGGTGGCAGTGATCGGAGACGACCTCGGCGAGGAGCTGGTGGGCGCAGGCCAGGAGCAGTCCTCCGCGCAGGGCGCCGCCGAGCTCCCGCAGGAAGGCGCCGGCGCCCAGGCGCTGGCGGCCGATCCGGCGGAGGCCCTCCGATGAGCGCGGCGGGGAACTCGCGCGCTGTCGAGCCGCTGGCCGTCGAGGGCCGGCGCGTGCGCCTGCGCGACTGGCGCGCCGATGACCTCCCCGTCTACGAGCGGTGGATCATGCCCCCGCCCGGCGGCGGCGAGCACGAGTGGCAGCGCACGGACGGGCCCTTCTACCCCAACTTCACCGCAGAATCGGCCCAGCGCTGGCTCGGTAAGCTGACGGAGCGGGTGCGCCAGGGCGACTGGCCCGCAGTGCGCGACACCGCGGTGATCGCCGAGCAGGGCACCGACCGGTTCCTGGGGCAGGTCTCCTGGTATCACGCGGAGGCCCCCACGGAGGATCCGGGTACGGGCACGCATCTGCTGCCGCTGCACTCGATCGGCGTGGCGATCTACCCGCCGGAGTACTGGTCCGGCGGGTACGGCTCGGAGGCCCTGCGCCTGTGGGTCGACCTGCTGTTCCGGACCAGCGGCGCCGACCGCGTCGACCTGGAGACCTGGAGCGGCAATCGCGGCATGTGCCGGGTGGCCCGGAAGCTCGGCTTCACCGAGGAGGCGCGGATCCGCAGGGCTCGGAAGGTGGCGGGGGAGCACTACGACCGGATGATCTACGGCATTCTGCGCGAGGAGTGGGAGCAGGTGCCGTGGCACGGGGCGTCCGCCCACGGTGAACCCTGAGCCGAACGCGCTCAGGGGTTTGCACTCGCAGGGGCCGAGTGCCAATAATGGACTTGGCACTCAGTCGAGCAGACTGCCAGCCGGCCCCGCTGCGGTCGGCGCAGCCGCTCGACCACGCAGTGGAAGCCACCGCCTCTCTGAGGGGCAGGCTCGGCGGGCAGATCCCGCAGGAGCCGGCGCCCCGTCCGTCGCGGGCAGCGGGTCGGTGGGAGTCAGACTGAACGTCCAGGAGGGACGAACACATGGCAAAGCTCATCGCATTCGACGAGGAGGCCCGCCGCGGTCTCGAGCGCGGCCTCAACACCCTGGCTGACGCCGTCAAGGTCACGCTCGGCCCGCGCGGCCGCAACGTCGTCCTGGAGAAGTCCTGGGGCGCTCCCACGATCACCAACGACGGCGTGTCCATCGCCAAGGAGATCGAGCTCGAGGACCCCTACGAGAAGATCGGCGCCGAGCTCGTCAAGGAGGTCGCCAAGAAGACCGATGACGTCGCCGGCGACGGCACCACCACCGCCACCGTGCTCGCCCAGGCGCTCGTGCGCGAGGGTCTGCGCAACGTGGCCGCCGGTGCTGACCCGCTCTCGCTCAAGCGCGGCATCGAGAAGGCCGTCGAGGCCGTCACCGCCGAGCTGCTCAGCTCCGCCAAGGAGATCGAGACCGAGGAGCAGATCGCGGCCACCGCGTCCATCTCGGCCGCGGATCCGGAGATCGGCCGCCTCATCGCCCAGGCCATGGAGAAGGTCGGCAAGGAGGGCGTGATCACGGTCGAGGAGTCCAACACCTTCGGGCTGGACCTCGAGCTGACCGAGGGCATGCGCTTCGACAAGGGCTACCTCTCCGGCTACTTCGTCACGGACGCCGACCGCCAGGAGGCCGTCCTCGAGGATCCCTACATCCTCATCGTCAACTCGAAGATCTCGGCCGTGAAGGATCTCGTCCCGGTCCTGGAGAAGGTCATCCAGTCGGGCAAGCCGCTGATGATCATCGCCGAGGACGTCGAGGGCGAGGCGCTGGCCATGCTGGTGCTGAACAAGATGCGCGGCTCCGTGAAGTCCGTGGCCGTCAAGGCTCCGGGCTTCGGCGACCGCCGCAAGGCCCAGCTGGCGGACATCGCCATCCTGACCGGCGGCCAGGTCATCACCGAGGAGGTCGGCCTCTCGCTCGAGACCGCCACCCTGGACCTGCTGGGCACCGCCCGCAAGGTCGTCGTGACCAAGGACGAGACCACCATCGTCGACGGCGCCGGCTCCGCCGAGGAGATCGAGGGCCGCGTGGCCCAGATCCGCGCCGAGATCGAGAACTCGGACTCGGACTACGACCGCGAGAAGCTGCAGGAGCGCCTGGCCAAGCTGGCCGGCGGCGTCGCCGTGCTGAAGGCCGGCGCGGCCACCGAGGTCGAGCTCAAGGAGCGCAAGCACCGCATCGAGGACGCTGTGCGCAACGCCAAGGCCGCTGTGGAGGAGGGCATCGTCGCCGGCGGCGGCGTCGCCCTGATCCAGGCCGGCGAGACCGCCTTCGGCCAGCTGCAGCTCAGCGGCGACGAGGCCACCGGCGCGAACATCGTGAAGGTCGCCATCGACGCTCCGCTCAAGCAGATCGCCTTCAACGCCGGGCTCGAGCCGGGCGTCGTGGCGGCCAAGGTGCGCGGCCTCGAGAAGGGCTGGGGCCTCAACGCGGCCACCGGCGAGTACGAGGACCTCTTGGCCGCGGGCATCAACGACCCGGTCAAGGTCACCCGCTCCGCCCTGCAGAACGCCGGCTCGATCGCCGGTCTGTTCCTCACCACCGAGGCCGTCGTGGCGGACAAGCCGGAGCCGGCCGGTGCCGGCGGCGGCGAGGACCCCATGGGCGGCATGGGCGGCATGATGTGATGACGCCTCGGCGTCATCGCTGAGCGCAGCCCAGCGAGTTCGACGGGCCCCGTCTCCCACCTCGGGAGGCGGGGCCCGTCGTCATGTCCGGGGGTGGACCCGACGAGCGTCTGCGCTGCCGGCCGGTGCCGCAGGCGTCCCAGGGCCCGGTGCGACCGGCCTGCCGACGGGAGCCTGTCGGGGCAGCCCGAGCCGCGGCGCCGGACGGGGCTGTGCTGTCGGTGGGACGTGCCACAGTGTGCGGCATGACGATCATCGCTGCCGCCGACGGCTCCGCCCTGGGCAATCCCGGCCCGGCCGGCTGGGCCTGGTACATCGACGACTCCAACTGGCGCAGCGGGGGCTGGCCGCATGGCACGAACAACATGGGCGAGCTCCAGGCCGTGCTGGACCTGCTCGAGTCCACGCAGGAGCTCGGCGAGCCCCTGCGGGTGCTGTGCGACAGCCAGTACGTGATCAACTCGATCACCAAGTGGATGAAGGGCTGGAAGAAGAAGGGCTGGAAGAAGAGCGACGGCAAGCCGGTGCTCAACGTCGAGCTCATGAAGGCGCTGGACGCCGCCATGCAGGGCCGGGACGTGACCTTCGAATGGGTCAAGGGCCACGCGGGCCACGAGCTGAACGAGGCCGCCGACGCCCGAGCCAACGCCGCCGCCAAGGCCTTTCAGGCCGGCCGCGCGCCGGAGGAGGGGCCGGGGCTGGCGCTGGGCTCGGACGCGGCCGCGGCCTCAGCTGCTGCGGCGCCGGCAGGCCCTGCGGCTTCTGCCGAGCCCGCGGCCGCCACGGGCGCCGCAGCGGGGGACCAGGCCGGTCCCGCAGGCAGCGGCGCAGCCGATCCCCGTGCGGAGGCAGAGGAGCAGGTGGGGGACCCGGATCCCGATCTGCTCTCGAGCCTGGAGGACCAGTCGGAGGACCTGGCCGCCGCTCCGAGCCCCGCGCAGGAGGTCTTCGGCCTGGAGCGCGGACGCATCCGCGAGGGCCTGCCGTCCGCGACCCTCCACCCGGAGGCGGTGCTCATCGACTCGGACGGGCGCCCCGGCGATCCCGCGAGCGTCTCCCGGGGCGATGACTCCGCCGACCTGCATCTGGTGGACCTGCTGGCCCTGAGCGGGCGCGCTGTGCAGACCACGATCCATGTCCTGGGCTCCACGGGCTCGGCGGTGCACACCGCGCTGTGGACGCGCGAGGACTCCCGCAGCGAACTGGGACAATGGCTGCTGCGCCACCTCCAGGTGACGCTCGAGTCCTGAACAGCCCCGCGGCGCACCTGCCGGCGGCGGGGTCCCTGCCCTTCCCCGTCTCAGGAGCCCCGTCCGCATGAGCTCACCGTCCGCCCAGGCCTCGCCCTCGCCGCTGCAGCGCCAGTCCGTGCTGTGGAGCCTGCGCTCGCCGCGAGCCCTGCGCACCGAGCTGCTGGCGGGACTCGTCGTGGGCCTGGCGCTGATCCCGGAGGCGATCGCCTTCTCCGTGATCGCCGGGGTCGATCCGCGGGCGGGGCTCTTCGCCTCCTTCACCATGGCGGTGACCATCTCGATCGTCGGCGGCCGACCCGCCATGATCTCGGCGGCCACCGGTGCCGTCGCCCTGGTCGTCGCGCCCCTGGTGGCCTCCCACGGGGTCGAGCACCTGATCGCATGCGTGATCCTCGCCGGGATCCTGCAGGTGCTCCTGGCGCTGGTCGGACTGCCCAAGCTCATGCGCTTCGTGCCGCGGCAGGTCATGGTGGGCTTCGTCAACGGGCTGGCGATCATCGTCTTCACGTCCCAGCTCCCCGAGCTGCTCGGCGTGCCGTGGATGGTCTACCCGCTCGTGGCCCTGGGCCTGCTGATCACCTTCGGTCTGCCGCGGCTGAGCCGGGCGGTGCCGTCCCCGCTCGCGGCGGTAGTCGTGGTGACCCTCCTGGCGGTGCTGGCCTCGATCGCCGTGCCGACCGTGGGGGACAAGGGCGAGCTGCCGCGCGAGCTGCCGGTACTGGGACTGCCGGAGGTCCCCTGGACGTTCGAGACGCTGCAGGTGATCTTCCCGTACGCCCTGTCCATGGCGGTCGTGGGGCTGCTCGAGTCGCTGCTGACCGCCAAGCTGGTGGACGACATCACCGACACCCCGTCCTCCAAGACCCGCGAGACCTGGGGGCAGGGCGCTGCGAACATCGTGACGGGGCTCTTCGGCGGGATGGGGGGCTGCGCGGTGATCGGGCAGACCATGATGAACGTCAACGCCTCGGGCGCCCGCACGCGGATCTCCACGGCCTCGGCGGGCATCTTCCTGCTGGTGCTCGTGATCGCACTGGGAGACGTCGTGGCCGTGATCCCCATGGCCGCACTCGCCGCGGTGATGATCTACGTGGCGCTGACCTCGTTCGACTGGCACAGCATCCACCCGCGTACCCTTCGCACGCTGCCGCGCAGCGAGGTCGCGGTCATGGTCATCACGACCGTGGTCATCGTGGTCTCGCACAATCTTGCGATCGGCGTGGGCGCCGGAGTGCTGGCTGCCATGGTCCTGTTCAGCCGCCGCGTGGCCCACACCGTGCGCGTCCACCGCTTCCCGGGCCGGGTGGGCGAGGACCTCGTCACCACGGCCCCCAGCGAGGACATGGTCACCTACGTGGTGGACGGCGAGCTGTTCTTCGCCTCCTCGAACGACCTCTACACGCAGTTCGGCTACGCCCGGGACCCGCAGCACGTGCGCATCGACCTGAGCCGGGCGCACATCTGGGATGCCTCCACGGTCGCCGCGCTGGATTCGATCCGGGAGAAGTACGACCGCCACGGCGTGCAGGTGGAGATCGTGGGCCTGGATCGGCTCAGCTCCGGGCTGCACGACCGGCTGACCCGCCGTCCCCGCGGCTGAGCTGACGCCCCCGCGACCGAGGCGTCGTCTCTCTGCCCGGCCGGCGGCCGCGAGGACCTCTCGGGCCATGCTCGCCCTCGGAAGCGGCCTGCGCCGGTCGCTCTGCGAGCCGTGGACGGACCCTCAGCTGTGCGAGGAGCCGCCGCTGCGGTCGTCGCGCGGTGCCCCGGGATCTGGGCCGGACAGATCCGGCAGCTCGCCGGTCTCGTCGATGATGCTGGGATCGTCCTCGTCGATCTCGGGGATCGGAGGCAGGCCGTCGTCGCCGAACGGGGCGTCGTCTCGGGTCTCGCGTCCAGCAGTGCCTGCTTCGGCATCTGCGGCGCGGGCGGGCTGAGCCTGCTCGGCCGGCGACGCCCCCGCAGCCGTCGAGGCGCGAGCGGAATCTCCCGCCTCGAAGCCGTCGGCATCGGACGCGCCGGCACCGGTGGCCTCGGCTGCCGAACCGGGCTCGACCGGGGAGTCTCCGGCCGAGGGCACTGTCGTCTCGCCGCGGCGGGCGGCACGGCGCATCCGACGACCGCTCGAGGCGGAAGCGGGACCGGATTCCTCGGCGGCCTGGCGCTGCCGTTCGAGCTGCTCCTCGGTGGGTGCGCTGCGCCGCCTGGAGGGGGTCCACGCACCGCGCGAGAACCAGGTCCCCGACTCCCCGCGGGAGGCCCTGGGAGCCTCAGCGCCGCTGGAGCGCAGGGCCTGGTCCGCGGGGTCGTCGGCGTCGGCCGCGCGCTCGATCGCGGCCTCGGCGGACTCTCCGCCGGGCAGGGTGACCACGAATGTCGCGCCGCCGCCGGGGGTCTCCTCGAGGGTGACCACTCCGCCGTGCTGGCCCACCACCGAGGCCACGATCGACAGGCCCAGCCCGGTGCCGCCGGTCTCGCGGGTGCGGGAGGTGTCCGCGCGGTAGAAGCGCTCGAAGATCCGAGTGCGGTCGGGGCCCTTGATGCCGGGACCGTGGTCGCGGATCTTCAGCTGCGCCAACCAGGTCGGCGCGGACTCGTCATCCGGGACGGCGGGCTGCTGCTCCTGCGGCACGGCGTCGAACGAGGGGTTCTCCACGATGATCTCGAGGTCTGTTCCCTGCGGCGTGTAGCGCACGGCGTTGGTCATCAGGTTGACCACGACCTGGCGCAGACGGGCGTCATCGCCGCGGGTCCACACCGGCGCGGCGGCGCTGTCGTCCGGGCCGAGCACCGTGATGCGGCGATCCGGCCAGGCCGCCGCGAAGTCGGCGGCGGCATCGTGGGCCAGGACCAGCAGGTCGACGTCGGTGATCTCGAGGGCTCGGCCGTTGTCCACCCGGGCCAGCGAGAGGAGGTCCTCGACCAGCTGGGTCATGCGCGTGGCCTCGGATTCGATGCGCCCCATGGCCTGAGAGACCTTCTCGTCATCGTCCAGGGCGCCGTGGCGGTAGAGCTCGGAGTATCCGCGGATCGACACGAGAGGAGTGCGCAGCTCGTGGGAGGCATCGGCCACGAACTGGCGCAGCCGCTTCTCGGAGTGGGTCCGGGCGTCGAAGGCGTCCTCGATCTGCCCGAGCATGCGGTTCAGCGACATCGACAGCTGGCCGACCTCGGTCGCGGAGCTGTAGCCGGAGATGCGCTGGGACAGGTCGCCGGCGGCGATCGCGGCAGCGGTGGCCTCGACCCGCTTCAGCGGTGTGAACGCCCGCGTGATGAGGATCCAGCCGACCGTCAGGGCCACCAGGAGGGTGGCCACCCCGAAGCTCAGGGTCAGCAGCGTCACCGCCGAGATCATGCCGTTGGCCCAGCCCAGCGGCTCGGCCGTCACGACGGTGTAGTCCGAGTCGGCCTGGGGGGCTGCCACCACGCGCCAGGAGCCGTCCTCGCCGTCGGCGGAGCGCACCGTCATCCCGGACTGCTCCGTCTGCAGGACGAGCTCGCGGGTGAAGCTGGAGAGGTCCGGCTCGCCCGGGTCGACCGGGCCGGGGGCGGTGGAGCCCACCTGGGCGACGATCTCGCCGTCGGAGTCGAGCAGGTAGCCCCGCTTGGACACGTTGACGGTGGGCGATCCGATCATGTCCGACATCAGCGCGGTCGACACGGTGCCCAGCGACTCGCGCAGCTCGTTGTCGATCGAGTTGACGAGCGAGTCGCGCACCACGGAGATCGACACGAAGCTCGTCAGCAGGATCGACGGCATCAGCAGCAGGCCGGTGAGGACCATCAGCTGGGTCCGCAGCGACGACGAGCGCCACCACGCTGTGAGCTTCTCCACGGTTCAGACCTCCGTCGACGGCAGGCGGACGACGGTCATCTTGTCAGGACGACGGGCGGCGCCGCCGGAGGCGGACACCGCCCGGTGAGGGCTGCAGATGGGCTCAGCCGTTCTTGTGGGCCGTGCGCAGCAGGTATCCGACGCCGCGCTTGGTGTGGATCAGCGGGGGAAGATCCGGATCGTTGTCGATCTTGCGGCGCAAGTAGGAGATGTAGGACTCGACGATCGAGGCGTCTCCGTTGAAGTCGTACTCCCACACGTGATCCAGGATCTGGGCCTTGGACAGCACGCGGTTGGGATTGAGCATCAGATAGCGCAGCAGCTTGAACTCGGTGGGCGACAGATCGATCTCGCGCTCGCCGCGGAAGACCTCGTGGGCGTCGTCGTCGAGGACCAGGTCGTCCACGCGCAGGCGCGAGTCGTCCTCCTCGGCCGGGGCCGAGCGGCGCAGGACGGCGCGGATGCGGGCCACGACTTCGTCCAGGCTGAACGGCTTGGTGACGTAGTCGTCGCCGCCGACGGTCAGGCCCTGGACCTTGTCCTCGGTGTCGTCCTTGGCGGTCAGGAAGACGATGGGGAAGGTGCGGCCCTCGGCGCGCAGCTTCCGCGTGACGGCGAAGCCGTCCAGATCCGGGAGCATGACGTCCAGGACGGCCAGATCGGGGCTCTCCTCCTGGGCGCGGGTGATGGCATCGCGGCCATTGGCGGCGGTGACGACCTCGAAGCCCGCGAACTTCAGCGAGGTGGCGAGGAGTTCGAGGATGTTGGGCTCGTCGTCGACGACCAGGAGCTTTGCTTCAGGGTTGCTGTTGTTCACGCGACCCAGTGTCTCGGAGTCTCCTGGACATCCTCTGGATGCTTTGAGGACGTTTCATGGAAGTCGTGGGCCATGGGGCAGGGCTCAGCCCAGCTGCCCGCCGCTGCGCTCGAGGTAGCAGGAGGCGCACAGGGACTCGTAGGCCACCTCACCGTCGATCGCGACCTGCTCTCCGTCCAGCACCATGCCGCCGTCCGAGGTGCGGGCGTTGAACATCGCCTTGCGGCCGCAGCGGCAGATGGTCTTGAGCTCCTCGAGCGTGTGCGCGATCTCCATCAGCCTCCCCGAACCGGGGAAGGAGCGGGTGCGGAAGTCGCCGCGGATCCCGTAGGCCAGCACCGGCACGGAATCGAGCACGGCGATGCGCAGCAGGTCGTCCACCTGCTGCGGGCTCAGGAACTGGGCCTCGTCCACGAGCAGGCACGCCACGGGCGGGAGCTCGACGGTTGCCAGCAGGGCCTCCGGGTCGCGGCCCGCGGCGGCCTGGCGGAAGCGGGCGCGGACGTCGTCGTGGGGTCCGAGCAGGAGGTCGACGGAGCGGGCGAGGCCCAGCCTGGAGGTGATGGTGGACTCGCCCTTCGTGTCCACGGAGGGCTTGGCCAGCAGCACGCGCTGGTCGCGCTCCTCGTAGTTGAACGCCGCCTGCAGCAGTGCGGTGGACTTGCCGGAGTTCATGGCCCCGTAGCGGAAGTACAGCTTGGCCATCTCAGCTCCGGTGCAGCAGGGGCAGGCTCGTGCTCACGACGTCAGCTGCGGGCACGGCGGATCGCGTTGCGCACCAGCAGCACGAACAGCAGGACGACCGACAGCGGGAACGCGACCAGCGCGTAGCGGGTGAACCAGGGCCAGATCTCGCCGCCGCCCACGATCCACTTGGTGATCAGCATGGCGGCCATGGCCGCCCCGGAGCTCACCGCCAGCACGACCGTGGCCCAGGCCAGCGCATCCATGCCTCCGGGCTGCCTGCCGGCGGCGGAGGATGCGATGCCGGAACGGGCAGGGGGAATCGAAGGGGAGGACTCGGCGGGCATGGATCCAGGGTACAGCCGAGCCCGGCAGGGGCGCCGAGGCACCGTCTGGAGTACGATGGGACGTTCTGCCGGTCCCCGAGCAGAGCGCGCCCGCCGGGGCTCGAGCCGTCTGCTCGAGCAGCGGGCCGCCGCAGGGACCGCGCAGGCGGCGTGCCCTGTCCGGAAGGGATCTCCGCGGCCGAGCACGCACCCGGAACACCCCGCGAGGCCGCTGCCTCGCCACGAGAAGCAGAGGATGTGCACAGTGCCCACCGGCAAGGTGAAGTGGTTCAACCAGGAGAAGGGCTTCGGATTCCTGGCCGACGACAATGGCGGCGAGGTCTTCCTCCACGTCTCGGCGCTGCCCGAGGGCATGGACACCGTCGCGCCCGGGACCCGCATGGAGTTCGGCGTGGCCGAAGGCCGTCGCGGAGCCCAGGCCCTGCAGGCCACCGTGCTGGGCAGGACCCCGTCCGTGGCCCGGAACAATCGCATGCCGGCCGAGCAGATGGCCGAGATCAGCCAGGACCTGGTGACGCTGCTGGACGGGATCTCGGAGGGGCTGCAGCACGGCCGCTACCCGGATCGCGCCCACGGGCAGAAGATCGCCAAGATCCTGCGCACGGTCGCGGATAATCTGGACGCCTGAGACCTCCTGCGGCGGGCCGCTCGCGCCTGGTGCCTGCCCGCCGCAGGAGGCAGCACATGGAATACGACGACTAGGGGCATCGGTGACCGATCAGTCCACCACCACTCACGACCAGGGCCCCGAGCGCAGCCCGGACGTCCAGCTCGCCGCGCGCCGGGATCTCGCCCTGGCGGCTCTGCGCTCGATCGTGCCGGCCGATGAGATCGGCGAGGGCCACCGTGTGCGCGCCGACGGCGAGCTGCTGGTCACGCACCTCTTCCCGGCCACGGCCCGGGGCAGCCGCGGCTGGGAGTGGTACGTCACGCTGACCCGTGTGCCCGGCTCCGAGGAGGCCACGGTCTGCGAATCCGGCATGCTGCCCGGTGAGGACGCCCTCCTGGCCCCGGCCTGGGTCCCCTGGTCAGAGCGCGTGCTCGACAGCGACCACGACGAGGATCGAGAGGGCGAGCCTGGGGCCGAGCCCGACGAGACCGAGGAGTCCGACGGGTCGGAGGAGTCCGACACCGATGATGGCTCCGACCAGGAGGAGCCCGAGGACTCGGAGTCCGAGGACCAGGAGCGCCCCGACCCGCAGGAGCGGGACCCCGATCGCGACGCGGCCCAGGCCGACTCCCGTGATCACGGGCAGGACGGCTCGGAGCAGAGCCCGGGGATCGATCCCGCTCCGTGAGCGAGGCACCCGCGACCGGCGCGTTCCGGTCCCTGCGCGTGCCCAACTACCGCCGCTGGTACGCGGGCTCCCTGCTGTCGAACACCGGCACGTGGATGCAGCGCACGGCGCAGTCCTGGCTCGTGTTCGACGAGCTGACCGACCATGACGCGAGAGCCATGGGGCTGGTGCTCGCCCTGCAGTTCCTGCCGCAGCTGCTGATCTCGCCGTGGGCCGGGCTGCACGCCGACCGCGCGGACAGCCGCCGGGTCCTGCTGGTCACGCAGACGCTGATGGGCGTCCTGGCGCTGGGCCTGGGAGCGCTGGTGCTCTCCGGCGCGGTCACGCTGAGCTGGGTGATGGCCTTCGCCCTG
The DNA here is from genome assembly GCF_030268385.1 of Kocuria sp. NBRC 114282. Lineage (NCBI taxonomy): Bacteria > Bacillati > Actinomycetota > Actinomycetes > Micrococcales > Micrococcaceae > Kocuria > Kocuria sp. NBRC 114282. Next base: position 49,386 of record NZ_BSQO01000002.1, read on the forward strand.
GCCCTGGGCGTCACCACGACCTTCAGCGCCCCGGTGCGCCAGACCTTCGTGGCCAGCCTGGTCGGGGACCGCGACCTGTCCAATGCGGTGGCGCTGAACTCGACGGCCTTCAACGCGGCCCGTCTGCTCGGTCCGGCCGCCGCCGGGGTGCTCATCGCGCAGGTGGGCACGGGATGGGTCTTCCTGCTCAACAGCCTGACCTTCGCCGCCATGATCACCGCCATCCTTCGCCTGGATCAGGATCGGCTGCATCCACGGGAGCGCACGCCCAAGGGCCCCGGCCAGATCCGGGAGGGCTTCCGCTACGTCCGGCAGCGCCCGGATCTGCTGGCCGTGCTGCTCACCGTCTTCCTGCTGGGCACGCTCGGGCTGAACTACGCGATCTTCCTGGCGGCCATGACCGGCACGGTCTTCGGGCTCGGGTCCCAGGCGTTCGGCCTCCTGAACTCCGTGCTCGCGGTGGGGACCCTGCTGGGGGCTCTGCTGGCGGCGCGCCGTCCCCGCGCCAGGCTGAGGACGCTTTATGCCGGTGCGGCGATATTCGCGCTGAGCTCGCTGCTGGCCGCGCTGGCACCCACGCCGCTGCTGTTCGGCCTGTGCCTGATCCCGCTGGGCATGGCGTCGCTGACCATGACGACGACGGCCAACGCCTATGTCCAGACCATGACGGAGCCGCGCTTCCGCGGGCGGGTCATGAGCCTGTACACGGCGATCCTCATGGGCGGCACCCCGATCGGAGCGCCGCTGATCGGGTGGGTCATCGACACGGCCGGCCCGCGTTGGGGGCTGGGCGCCGCCGTCCTGGCAGGGGCTGCCGGGGCCTGCGTGGGCCTGCTCCACCGGCGGCGCCTGCGCGCCGAGCCGGGCGGCTGATCAGGGACTCAGAGCTGTTCGATCAGCGCGTCCAGGCAGGCCAGCAGCTTCTGGACGTCCGAGGGCTCGACCGCGGTGAAGGTGGCGATCCGCAGCTGGTTGCGGCCCAGCTTCCGGTACGGCTCCACATCCACGACGCCGTGGGCGCGCAGCGCCGAGCTGAGCACCGAGGCGTCGATGCTGTCGTCGAAGTCCACGGTCACGACTACGGGGGAGCGGTCCTCGACGGCTGCGGCGAAGGGCGCGGCATGGGGGTGCGCCTCGGCCCAGTCGTAGATCAGCCCGGAGCTGCGCGCCGTGCGCTCGGCGGCCCAGTCCATGCCGCCCTGGTCGTTGAGCCAGCGCACCTGCTCGTCGAGCATCACGAGCGTGGCAAGGGCCGGGGTGTTGTACGTCTGGTCCTTGCGCGAGTTCTCCAGGGCCGCCCCCAGGGACAGGAAGGCCGGTATCCAGCGCTCGGAGGCGGCCACGGACTCGATCCGCTCGATCGCCGCCGGCGAGAACGCGCCGAACCACAGCCCGCCGTCCGAGGCGAAGTTCTTCTGCGGCGAGAAGTAGTAGACGTCCGTCTCGGAGAGATCCACGGCCATGCCCCCGGCGGCCGAGGTGGCATCGACCACGACCAGCGGATCCGCCGCGCTGCGTGCCGGGGCCAGGCCCTCGGGGCGCACGACGGGGGCGGCCACGCCCGTGGAGGTCTCGTTCTGCGGCCAGGCGTAGACGTCGATCCCGTCTTCGAGCTGCACGGAGGTGCGCGTGCCGGGCTCCGCACGGCGGATCGACGACGGCTGCAGGAACGGGGCGCCGTCGGTGACCTCGGCGAACTTGGCGCCGAACTCCCCGAAGGCCGCGTGCTGTGCGCGCTCGCGCACCAGGCCCAGGGCCGCGGCATCCCAGAAGGCGGAGGCTCCGCCCATGCCCAGCAGGATCTCGTAGCCGTCAGGGACACGGAGGAACTCGCCCAGGCCCTCGCGAAGGCCGCCCACCAGGCCGCGCACCGGGGCCTGCCGGTGGGATGTGCCCATGAGCTGACGATGGGCTCGGGCGACCGCTCCCATCTGCTCCTCGCGGACCTTGGAGGGTCCGGCGCCGAAGCGCCCATCGACGGGCAGCAGGCTGTCGGGGATCGTGAGGCGGTCGGTCACGGGCGGTGCTCCTGGGACGAGGGATCGGGCGGAGGACCGGCAGGACCCTCCGTCCGGCCATTGTGCCGCACGGAGCCGATGCGCTGTCGGGGGATCTGCGTAGACTCCTGCGATGAACCGGCATGCGCCGCCCAGCCGCGGCCACGTCCCCAGATGTCTGCTCGCCCCCTGCTCAGGAGCTGTCACATGACCGAACTGATCGACACCACGGAGATGTACCTGCGCACGGTCCTCGAGCTCGAGGAGGAGGGGATCCCTCCCATGCGCGCCCGTATCGTGGAGCGCCTCGATCACTCCGGGCCCACCGTCTCCCAGACCGTCTCCCGCATGGAGCGCGACGGCCTGCTGACCGTGCAGCCGGATCGCCGGCTGGCCCTCACGGAGGCGGGGCGGGAGACCGCGGTCAAGGTCATGCGCAAGCACCGCCTGGCCGAGCGCCTGCTCGCCGACGTCATCGGCCTGGACCTCTCGGTCGTCCACGACGAGGCCTGCCGCTGGGAGCACGTCATGAGCGAGGCTGTGGAGGAGCGACTCGTGGATCTGCTGCACAACCCGCAGATCTCGCCCTACGGCATGCCGATCCCGGGCCTGGCGGGCCTGGGCGCGGCCTCGGAGGAGGCCGCTCACCAGGCTCTGCTGCAGCCGCTGCAGTCCCTTCCCGGCACCGACCAGATCCTCTCGGAGGCCGCCCCTAGCGAGCTCGGCGGGCGCTTCGTGCTCAGGGGCGTCCCGGAGGTCGTGCAGACGCATCCTGAGGTGCTGAGCCTCCTGGGTCGCTGCGGGCTGCTGGCCGGTGGACCGTTCGCGGCGCGCAAGGAGGAGAGCGGTGAGGTCGTCGTGCGGGCTCTGGAGCCTGCCGAGGGCGTGGAGGCGGAGGACATTCGCATCCCGGAGGCCTCCGCCCACTCCATCGTGGTGGGGCAGGGCTGAGCCGCCCGCTGCTGAAGCGCTTCTGACGGCACCGCCGGTGACACGATCGCCGGCGGTGCCGTCGTCTGCGCGGGTCGGTTGCGCACCCGCGGCTCCACAGGCGCATCCCTCAGCGGATCATGTCGCGGCAGAGGAGTGGTCCCCGCTGCTCAGCGCCCTCGGGAGTCTCAATGCGGCGAAGGGCAGCAGGCGCGCAGCGGCACGGGGCATAGCGTTCGAGGGCATCGCCGTCGTCGATGCCCGCCGCCGCGGCGGCCGCCGCACGCTTCCCGTGAGAGGTTCCGCCATGAACGCCGTCGCCCTCCGATCCGCCGATCCCGTCCGGGAGACATGGGCCTTCGACGCCCGTGACCTCGCAGGCCTGCGATCCGCTCCCGCTCTGCGACCCCTGGCAGGTCAGATCGAGCCCATGCTCTCGGCCCGGGCCATGCGCCCTTCAGGTGGAGCCGCGAGCCGGGTCCTCAGCGGTGGCCGCACGGTTCGGGCTCCCGCGCCGCTGGCGGGTGCTGCGGGGCTCGGGCTCGTGGGGGCGGCGCTTCTGGGAGCAGCCCCGGCGCAGGCCGCTGCGCTCGAGTTCCCCGCCTGGGTCACGGTCACCGGGACCGTCCCCGACGACGCCGGGCTGGATCGCGCGGCCGCCGAGGCCAACGACTGGACCTTCTCCTGGTCCACGGACGCCGACGGCGTGGTGAGCTTCGCCTACGCCGACGGCAGCCGCTCCACCTCGCTGGACCCCACGGCCCGCCATGCGGCCCAGCCCACGGCAGCAGACACCGCCGTCGGTGATCAGCTGGGCGTCCAGAGCCTCCAGGACACTCTGTGGGAGTCGGACCCCGCCCAGCCGGCGGCGGATCCCGGGCTCGACGACCTGGCCTCAGCGGCCACGGCCCCGTTCGAGCGCAGTCCGGGCGCCGAGACGCTCTCGGCAGGACCTCAGGCAGCCCTTGCGGCCCCTGCCGCTCCTGCTCATGCGCCGACGACCGAGCAGGCCACGACCAGCGCCGCGGACACAGGCGGCGGGGTCTCGGACGAGGAGATCCTGGCCACCGCTCGGCTCGGGCTCGGCGGGCAGTACGTCTGGGGCGGCACCGATTTCAAGGCCTGGGACTGCTCCGCGTTCGTGCAGTGGGTCTACGCGCAGCACGGCCTCGAGCTGCCGCGGGTCACGTGGGAGCAGTTCGCCGCCGCCGAGCCCACGGCGGACCCCCGCCCGGGCGACCTCGTCTCGCAGAACGGGGGATCGCACGTGGGGATCTACCTGGGCGGTGATCGGATGATCTCCGCCCTGAACCCCCAGCAGGGCACGATCGAGCACTCGGTGCACGACATGGCCCTGGACGGCTTCTACACCGTGCGCTGAGGCCACCGGCCGCGACGGCCCACCGCCTCGGCGCGGATAGGCTGGAGCCATGGCACAGGACCCTCGAGGACAGCAGCGACCCCCGGCGGACTACAGCGCGGCCGCGCGCACCGGCAGCGACCAGGAGTACACCTACCTGGCCGTGGGCATGGTGGCCGGAGCGGTCCCCGGAGTCATCGCGGGGCTGCTGGTGTCGCTGGCGATCGGGCACGCGGCCATGTGGGTCTCGGTCATCGGCGGCGTGGGCATCATCATCGGGCTCGTGACGGCCAGCATCCTGTGGCGCCGGCGCCGGACCCGTCTGCAGGCCGAGCAGGCAGGGCAGGCCCAGGGGCAGCAGCCTCCCAGGAGCTGAGCGCCGTCCCGCCGCGCAGTGTCGCCGAGCGGTTGTTCACCGCGGACCGGCGCTGAAGAACCGCGGATCCCGGCGGCGCAGCAGCGGGATGACCTGGCGGCGCACCAGCGGGGCCAGGGACGGCTCGGCCTCGGCGACCGCCTCCGGTCGCAGGTCCAGCGGACGCAGCTCCTCGATCTCCGCCTGCGGACGGGGCTGCTGCGCCTGCTCGTCCAGATCGACCGTGAAGACGGTCGAGGAGACCCAGGTGTCCGCCTCGTTGGCCGCCGGCGAGTGGAAGCGGCCCAGCAGCTGCAGGTCCTCCGCGCTGATCACGGCCCCGACCTCCTCGGCGACCTCGCGCTCAGCGGCCTGCTCGGCCGTCTCACCGGGCTCGAGCTTGCCGCCGACCAGCATGAACTTCTGCGTGCCGCGCTTGCGGACGGTCAGCAGACGACCCTCGCGCAGGAAGCACACGCCCACGATCGTGAGCACGTCCAGGCCCTCCGGCACCTGGATCTCCCGCAGGGACTCCAGGCGCAGGTCGTCGATCTCGACGGCGAGGTTCTCCGCCGCCTGCTTGGCCCACAGCTGCTGCCCCTTGGGCGTGCGGTAGAGCTCGGCCGCGGAGAGCTGCTCCAGGATCTGCAGCCGCCCCCGCACGAAGTCCGGCCGCGGCACCGAGGCGTACTCCTCGGACACCCTGCGGACGTAGTCGGCGTACACGGCCGGGGCGCCGCCCAGCACCGCCAGATCGGCATCGCACAGCAGCTGCCCCGCGTCGTCGTCGGGCCGGGGACGGTGGGAGGCGGTGAGGCGGACCAGGCGGGCGACTTCGGCGACCTCCGAGGCCTGGAAGCCGGCATCCGGCAGCAGGCGCTCGGCCAGCTCGGCGGAGGCCTCCTCATCGGCGCCGGGGCGGCCGTCGTAGACGGCGTCGTGGAACCAGGCGGCCAGCACGACGGGCCGCGGCGGGGCATCGTCGGTGAGCAGATCCAGCGCCCTCAGCACGGCCAGCAGGTGGGTGCGGTCGTGGTAGCGGCGGTGGGGCTCGCCCCAGCGCTCGAGCAGCTCGGCGCGCAGGCCGCGCAGCTCGGGGCCGATCCCGATGCCGCTGTCCCAGCGCGAGCGCAACGCGTACTCGGCACGCTCGCTGCGACGCGCAGCCGGGATCCTCAGCCCGGACTGCACCAGGCGCCGGGCCAGCTCCTTGCCGTCGACTTCGATCGCGCCTTCGGCCACGGCCTTGTCGTAGTGGGCCACTGCGACGTCGTAGTGATCGCCGTCGAAGGCCCGGGGGCTCACGCCGATCCGCCGAGCCATCTCGTGCAGCTCGTCCAGGGAGCTGTCGGAGACCAGGTGCGAGAAGACGGTGCCATGGGCAGGCCAGCGCGCGGGATCGATGTAGACAGCCATGCGCGTCAATCTATCGCCCGGCACCGACCCCGCCCGGCACTCGCGCTGCCGCCCGCTGTTCAGAGCGGCAGGCTGCGGGCCCTATGATGGTCGCCGTCGCCCCCGTAGCTCAGGGGATAGAGCACGGCTCTCCTAAAGCCGGTGTCGCGCGTTCGAATCGCGCCGGGGGCACCCCTTCTTCCTTCTTCCGCGCTCGCACGCGGTCCTGCACCGGGCCGCCGGCTCAGGCCTGCTGGTCCTGGCGCCCGCGCTGCGCCATCTCGCCGGCGATCCGACGCACCGAGCGCAGCATGGCCCACACCAGCAGTGCGACCATGCCCAGCAGCAGCGCCCCGCGCAGGTTCATCAGCAGCGAGGCCATGCCCACCAGGGTCTCGTCCTGCGGATCGGCCACGGCGCGGTCCAGGACCGAGCTGCCGAGCAGGTAGACGATCGTGAACAGCGCCACCACGCCCAGGCCGGCCCAGCGGAACAGCGCCGCGCCCCTGGACTGCAGGAGCACGAAGGCCGCCCAGCCCACGGCCATGCCCAGCGGGGCGATCAGCGCCGTGGAGCGGTGGATGGAGCGGTAGGCCTCGGCGGCGCCGTCGTCCATGGCGTCCGTGAAGCCCCGGAACCACTCGGCCTCGAATCCCAGCAGGCGCAGCTCGGGGACGCCGTGGCCGCCGGCCATGGCCGAGGCGAAGCCCGGCAGGATCACCAGGTTCACGTAGAGCAGGAACAGCGCTGCGACCGCCATGAGCACGCCCACCAGCATCATGGGGCTCGACGGCGAGCTCTCCGGCTCCGGGCGCAGCTGCTCGCGACGCTGAGCCGCTGCTGTGGTCGTCGAGGCCCCGGTGCTCCGGGCCGCCGGGCGCGATCGGGCGGCAGTGGTGCGGCCGGTCGGTGCCTGCGCAGCGCTGTCGCCGTGCTTCTTGATCTTCTGCGCCCGCGAGAGTCCCATGCCTGCAGGCTATCGGCCATGCGGCACCGGAACACGACGCCCGCTGTGCTGTCCGGCGGCTCTTCTAGACTCGAGCCCATCATGGACTTCCTCTCGGACAACCCCCTGCTCTCCTCCCCGCCGGCCTCGGGCGCAGCCAGCGCCATGGAGTCGGCTCCGGGGCGGCGCAGCCCGGAATCCCTCCTGGAGGGGCTCAACGGGCCGCAGCGCCAGGCTGTCGAGCACGCCGGCTCGCCGCTGCTGATCGTGGCCGGGGCGGGCTCGGGCAAGACCCGCGTGCTGACCCACCGCATCGCCTATCTGCTGGGCACGGGGCGGGCGCATCCGGGGGAGATCCTGGCGATCACCTTCACCAACAAGGCCGCCACGGAGATGCGCGAGCGCGTGGTCGAGCTCGTGGGGCCGTCTGCGCGGACCATGTCCCTGTCGACGTTCCACTCCTTCTGCGTGCGCGTGCTGCGGCGGGAGGCCACCGCGATCGGGCTGAAGTCCACGTTCTCGATCTACGACTCCGCCGATTCGTTGCGCGTGATCACCGCAGTGGCCAAGCAGCACGAGCTGGACCCCAAGCGCTTCGCCCCCAAGGCGCTGCAGCACGCCATCTCCTCGCTGAAGAACGAGCTGATCGACGACGAGACCTATCTCTCCCGGGCCACCGGGTCGGATCCGTGGGAGCAGGCGGTCGCGCAGACCTACCGCGGCTACACGCAGCGGCTGCGTGCGGCCAACGCCCTGGACTTCGACGACCTCATCTCGCAGACGGTGCACATGCTGCGGGCCTTCCCTCAGATCGCGGAGTACTACCGCCGCCGCTACCGGCACGTCCTGGTCGACGAGTACCAGGACACCAACCACGCCCAGTACTCCCTGATCCGGGAGATCGTGGGGCATCAGGGTGATCCCACGGGCCTGCCGCCTGCGGAGCTGACGGTCGTGGGCGACTCCGACCAGTCCATCTACGCCTTCCGCGGGGCGGACATCCGCAACATCACTGAGTTCGAGAAGGACTATCCCTCCGCCCGGACCGTGCTGCTGGAGCAGAACTACCGCTCGACCCAGACCATCCTCTCCGCGGCCAACGCCGTGATCTCCCGCAATGCCGGGCGCCAGGACAAGAGGCTGTGGACCGCCGAGGGCGATGGCACCGAGATCGTGGGCTACGCGGCCGAGTCCGCCCACGAGGAGGCGCGCTGGATCGCCGAGGAGATCGACCGCCTCCAGGATGCCGAGGGCATCCGTCCGGCGGACGTGGCGATCTTCTACCGCACCAACGCGCAGTCCCGCTCGCTCGAGGAGATCCTCATGCGCGTGGGCCTGCCCTACAAGGTCGTGGGCGGCACCCGGTTCTACGAGCGCAAGGAGATCAAGGACGCCCTGGCCTACATGCGCGCGCTGCTGAACCCGGATGACGAGGTCACGGTCCGGCGCATCATCAACGAGCCCAAGCGCGGGATCGGCGACCGAGCCCAGGGCGCTCTGGCCGCCCTGGCCGAGCGCGACGGACTGTCCTTCATGGACGCCGCCCGCCGGGCCGAGGAGGCCCCGGGCATGGCCTCGCGCTCGCTGAACGCGGTGAAGGCCTTCGTGCAGCTCATGGACGACCTCGCGACCGTCGCGGAGGGCAACAGCCCGGCCTCGGTGGTGGAGGCCGTGCTGGAGCAGACCGGCTACCTGGAGGCCCTGCGCACCTCGGAGGACCCCCAGGACGAGACCCGCGTGGAGAACCTGGCCGAGCTCGTGGCGGTGGTCCGCGAGCACGAGCGCGAGCATCCGGAGCACGGGCTGGCGGAGTTCCTGGAGCACGTGGCCCTGGTCGCCGACGCCGATCAGATCCCCGGTCCCGACGAGCAGTCGCAGGGCGTGGTGACCCTGATGACCCTGCACACGGCCAAGGGCCTCGAGTTCCCGGTGGTGTTCCTCACCGGCATGGAGCACGGGATCTTCCCGCATCAGCGCTCCATGACTGATGACAAGGAGATGCAGGAGGAGCGGCGCCTGGCCTACGTGGGGATCACCCGCGCCCGCCGCCGCCTCTACCTGACCCGCGCGGAGAACCGTTCGCAGTGGGGGCAGACCCAGTACAACCCGCCGAGCCCCTTCCTGGAGGAGATCCCGTCCGAGCTGATCCGCTGGGAGCGCGAGGGCTCCGGCGCGCGGCCGGGCTGGGGCGGGGCCGCCTACGGCTCCGGGCTCATGGGCTCCGGCGGCTCGCAGGGCGGGGCGGCGGCCACGTTCCGGCGCGGTGCCCGCACACCGGCAGCGGGGCGCGTGGATCCGCAGCGGGAGGTCCTGGCGCTGAGCATCGGCGAGCAGGTCGACCACAAGAGCTTCGGGCGCGGCACCGTGGTGCAGCTGGAGGGCCGCGGGGACCGGGTGATCGCCAAGGTCAGGTTCGGCTCGGAGGAGAAGCGGCTGCTCGTGCGCTCGGCCCCGCTGAGCAGGGTCTCCGAGTGAGCAGGACCTTCGAGTGAGCCGCTGAGCTGCTGGCGGTCGTCTTCAGAGGAACATCATCAGGAACCACGACGCCGCCGCGCTCCAGCGCAGGCGCCCACCCACCAGCAGGTGCACGACCCCCAGCAGGGTGCAGCTGACCAGTGTCGTGAGCAGGTCGGCCCACCCTCCGACGAACAGGTCCGGAATGCCCAGCAGCAGGCCCAGCGCGATCCCGCCCAGAGGGACGCGCCGGGTCCAGGCGCGGCGGATCAGCGATTCGCCCATCGACTGGACCAGCGCCAGGATCAGTGCGAAGAGGATCGCGTAGCCCGTGTGGAAGATCACCCAGGCCGCCGTCGCGAACGCCACGGAGGTCCCGTAGGTGCCGTAGAGGCCCAGCCACAGCTCGACCGGCTGCATGGTCCAGCCGCCCACGAGCAGCGGCGGGAGGATCACGGCGGACAGCAGCGCGACCACGAACAGGGCCAGCGCCAGGGTGGGGGAGCGGGGGTCCGCCTCGACGTCCGGCTGGCGTCGTCCGGCCGTGAAGACCCGGCGAGCCCCGGAGGCCCGCTGCAGGCTCAGATATCCGCGTCGGGCGCCGAGCAGGGCGATCAGGCCCATGCCGAGCCACAGCAGCGACTGGGGCCACAGCGGAAGCAGCCTGCCGGGCGGGTCGAGCAGATCGGGGACCTCGGCCAGGGGGATGCGCAGCGCGCACAGCGCAAGGCTGATCAGCAGGACCCATGTCGAGGCTCGGAGCATGGCCGCCCGGGCGGGCGGCATGGAGCGGGGCCGCTGCCTCTCGCCGCGCCGTCGGGTTGCCTGCATGCGGGACAGTCAATCAACTCGGAGGCCCCGATGGGCGCAGGGCGGGGCCGAGGGCGAGTCCGCTAAGCTGGGTTCAGGAGAGGCACGTCGCTGTGCCCTGCGCCGGGGATGCACCCGGCGGAGCAGGGCCCGCGCGCCTCGACGGCAACGATCGGCCGCACATCCGCGCGGCCGGACCAAGAACTTCGACGAAGAAGGGCTCTCAACCGTGGACCTGTTCGAATACCAGGCACGCGACATCTTCGAGAAGCACGGCGTGCCCGTGCTCCAGGGCATCGTGGCGACCACTCCGGAAGAAGCAAAGGCAGCTGCTGAGAAGATCGGCGGCGTGACCGTCGTCAAGGCGCAGGTCAAGGTCGGCGGCCGCGGCAAGGCCGGCGGCGTCAAGGTCGCCAAGACCGCCGATGAGGCCTACGAGTACGCGCAGCAGATCCTGGGCATGGACATCAAGGGCCACAGCGTCCACCGCGTGATGATCGCCCAGGGCGCAGACATCGCCGAGGAGTACTACTTCTCGGTGCTGCTGGACCGCGCCAACCGCTCCTACCTGGCCATGTGCTCCGTCGAGGGCGGCATGGAGATCGAGCAGCTGGCCGTCGAGCGCCCCGAGGCCCTGGCTCGCGTGGAGGTCGATCCCGCAGCCGGGCTGACCGAGGAGAAGGCCCGCGAGATCGTCGCACAGGCCAAGTTCGACGAGGAGACCGGCGCCAAGATCGTGCCGGTGCTCGTGAAGCTCGGCGAGGTCTACAAGAACGAGGACGCGACCCTGGTCGAGGTCAACCCGCTGGTCAAGACCGGCGAGGGCGACATCGTGGCCCTGGACGGCAAGGTCTCGCTCGACGACAACGCCGACTTCCGCCACGAGGACCACGCCTCCCTGGTCGACAAGAACACCGAGGACCCGCTCGAGGCCAAGGCCAAGGAGAAGGGCCTCAACTACGTCAAGCTCGACGGTGAGATCGGCATCATCGGCAATGGCGCCGGGCTGGTCATGTCCACGCTCGACGTCGTGGCCTACGCCGGCGAGAAGCACGGCGGCGTCAAGCCTGCGAACTTCCTGGACATCGGCGGCGGCGCCTCGGCCGAGGTCATGGCCAACGGCCTGGACGTCATCCTGAACGACCCGCAGGTCAAGTCCGTGTTCGTCAACGTCTTCGGCGGCATCACCGCGTGCGACGCCGTGGCCAACGGCATCGTGAAGGCCCTGGAGATCCTGGGCGACACCGCGACCAAGCCGCTGGTCGTCCGCCTCGACGGCAACAACGTCGAGGAGGGCCGCCGCATCCTGGAGGAGGCGAACCACCCGCTGGTCACCTCCGTGGACACCATGGACGGCGGCGCCGACAAGGCCGCAGAGCTCGCCGCAGCCGCCAACTGAAACCGCCGGAAACCGAAAGCAGAGGAATCAGAATGTCCATCTTTCTGAACAAGGACTCGAAGGTCATCGTTCAGGGCATCACCGGCGGCGAGGGATCCAAGCACACCGCCCGGATGCTCGCAGCAGGCACCCAGGTCCTGGGCGGCGTGAACGCCCGCAAGGCCGGCACGACCGTCTCGCACAAGGACGCTCAGGGTGCCGACGTCGAGCTGCCCGTCTTCGGCGGCGTGGCCGAGGCCATGAAGGAGACCGGCGCGAACGCGTCGATCGTCTTCGTGCCCCCGAAGTTCTGCAAGGACGCCGTGATCGAGGCCATCGACGCCGAGATCCCGCTGGTCGTCGTGATCACCGAGGGCATCCCCGTGCAGGACGCGGCGGAGTTCTGGGCCCACGCCAAGGCGAACGCGGGTGAGGACGGCCGTCCCAAGACCCGCATCATCGGCCCGAACTGCCCCGGCATCATCTCCCCGGAGGAGTCGCTGCTGGGCATCACCCCGGCGAACATCACCGGCAAGGGCAAGCTGGGCCTGGTCTCAAAGTCCGGCACCCTGACCTACCAGATGATGTTCGAGCTGCGCGATCTCGGCTTCACCACCGCGATCGGCATCGGCGGCGACCCCGTCATCGGCACCACCCACATCGACGCTCTGGAGGCCTTCGAGGCCGATCCGGAGACCGAGGGCATCGTGATGATCGGCGAGATCGGCGGCGACGCCGAGGAGCGCGCGGCCGAGTACATCAAGGCCAACGTGACCAAGCCGGTCGTCGGCTACGTCGCGGGCTTCACCGCCCCGGAGGGCAAGACCATGGGCCACGCCGGCGCCATCGTTTCCGGCTCCTCCGGAACGGCCCAGGCCAAGAAGGAGGCCCTCGAGGCCGCCGGGGTGAAGGTCGGCAAGACCCCCACCGAGACCGCCGACCTGATGCGCGAGCTCATGGCCGGCAAGTGACCGATCCGCGCTGAGAGCGCCTGCCCTCAGCGGAATCATCGAGCACCGGGGCCCCTCCTTCAGGAGGGGCCCCGGTGCTCTCGCGCATCCGGGGCATCCCACGGCAACAAGGCACGGCGTGGTGCGCGTCACGTCCTAGGTTGGGGCATCTCTCCGTCCGCCTGCAGGGACCCGCATGCCCGTGCCGCCTCGCCCTATCGAGAGGCACCCAGATGCCCCACGACGACACCCTCCCGGCCACAGCCACGATCGACGCCGACAAGGTCGATCCGTACCTGGTGACCGGCCGCGAGACCGCGGAGCCCCCGGAGCGCATGGGCGGGCGCTTCCGCTTCCTGGGCCCCTGCATGATCACCTCCGCGGCCGTCTCGGGCTACGACGACGTCCCTCCCCGACTCGGTCGGCGCGGCTGGATGTCGTAGCCGGTCCTGCTGATGTTCGCGCAGTTCCTCACGAGCCAGGCCGGTGTGATCGCGGCAATGCGCCGGGGGCACCATCGTGAAGGTGGGCAACCTCCCCGGGGCGAGGTCCCCGTGGCCCTGGGCGGGATCGTGACCCGGGAGATCACCTACCGAGGCTCCTACCGCTTCGTCGACGAGATCTCCGATGCGCTGCGGCTGATGGCCGAGGGCGTGGACGTCTCCCCGCTGATGACGCACGAGGTGACGCTCGCCGATGCCCTGCACGGCTTCGAGCTGGCCGCGGCCCATTGCATCGCAGTGCATGGGCTCGTGACCTGGGGCATCGCGTCTTCACCTGCTTGACGACGCGGTGTCACCTCGGCGTGGGCGCGCAGATGGGCGGGGTTCGGATGATGGGGCCATGACTTCCGTCTCCCGCCGCGGTCTGCTCACCGCCACTGCCGGCATCTCCGTCCTCGCCGTCTCCGCCGCCCCCGCCACGGCCTCTCCGGCGGTCGCCGCGCCCAGCCAGCGCCCCTCGGCTGCGGGTATCGTCCGCCGCCGCCTCCACCTGCCCTCGGGCATCATGACGGGGGAGGCCTCGAAGGACTCCGTCGTCGTGTGGTCGCGCTCCTCCGGCGACGGCCGCATGATCGTCAAGGTCACCGCGGTGGACGATGCCTTCAACCCGGCCCGCGGGCGCGGGCGCTTCGAGAAGACCGTCGAGTCCGGATGGGTCACCGCCGAGACCGACCACACCGCCAAGATCGGCGTGACCGGGCTGCCCTCCGGCTCGCAGTTCCTCTACGCCGTGCAGTTCGAGGACGAGTCCGGTGTCCGCTCGCCCGCGGAGTTCGGGACCTTCCGCACAGCTCCCGAGGGGCTGCGCCCGGGCCGCGGCCAGCGCGTCCGCCGGCCCTCGGGCACCCGTCAGTCCTTCGTGTGGACCGCCGACACCGCGGGGCAGGGCTTCGGCATCAACCCGGATCTGGGCGGCATGCGCACCTACCGGGCCATGGCGGCCACGAACCCGGACTTCTTCATCCACGCCGGCGACACGATCTACGCGGACGGCCCCATCGAGGCCGAGCACCAGGAGCCCGACGGCCAGGTCTGGCGCAACGTGGTGACCGAGGGCGTGGCGAAGGTGGCCGAGACCCAGGAGGAGTTCCGGGCCCGCCATCGCTACAACATGATGGATCACAACATCCGGGACTTCTACGCGCACACCGCCCTGCTCTCGCAGTGGGACGACCACGAGACCACCAACAACTGGTACCCCGGCGAGACCCTGGAGGACGAGCGCTACACGGTCCTCGATGTCGACACCCTGGCCCAGCGGGGCCGTCGCGCGTGGCAGGAGTACCAGCCCATCGGCGACGCCCGCGCGCTCAAGCCCGGGACATCCGGCTTCGAGGATGCGCGGATCTACCGCAAGATCGAGCGCGGCTCCCAGCTGGACGTCTTCTGCCTGGACATGCGCACGTTCAAGGGCGAGAACACCGCCGGCAAGGAGGCTCACGAGACGGACATCCTGGGCGAGGAGCAGACCCAGTGGCTGATCGACGGCCTGCGGGACTCCACTGCCACCTGGAAGTGCCTCTCGGCCGATCTCCCGCTGGGGCTGGTGGTCCCGGATGGCAAGGCCCAGGAGTCGATCTCCAACACCGATCCGGGCAAGCCGCTGGGACGTGAGCTGCAGCTGGCCCGGGTGCTGAAGTCGATCAAGGACAACGGCGTGAAGAACGTCTTCGTCATCACCGGCGACGTCCACTACTGCGCCGCGCACCACTACACGCCGGAGAACGCGGCCTTCCAGGACTTCCACGAGTTCTGGGAGTTCGTGGCCGGCCCCATCAACGCGGGCTCCTTCGGGCCGAACAAGCTGGACCGGACCTTCGGCCCGGAGGAGGTCTTCTCCAAGGCAGGCCCCGCCATGGGCTCGCCCCGGGACGCGGCGTTCCAGTTCTTCGGCCACGTGGACCTGGACGAGCAGGACCTCATGACGGTCTCGCTGCGCGACGGCAACGGGGAGATCGTGTGGGAGAAGCAGTTCGAGCCGCAGTCCTGAGCCGACCCGGATGAGCAGCGCCCGGACCCGTCAGGGTCCGGGCGCAGTGCGTGGCATGACAGGCCGATGGCCGCGAGGTGACGGATGCAAGGCACCCGGCGCGGGGAGAGATGCGCCTCCAGAAGGAGAATGCTCGAGGCCATCGGCAGACAGTCATGTCTCAATGAAGGGAGTCGTGGGCTGAGCGACTGCTGCCACTGCTGCTGCCGGCGACGAAGCACCCCCCAGTGCGGCCGTGCCGACGTCTGCGACAGTGGTCCTTCATTGCTGTGTGGCGCAAAGGCCACGAGCCGGATCATATCCCAGCCTTGGGGACAGCGGTGCGTCCCTGCAGGAAATACGTGCCTTGAGTGATGCAGTTCACAGCCCCGGAACAGGCTCCGGACATGGGCGGACGTGCACCCGGGCCGCTCAGCCGACCGTCGTGTTGAACAGCAGGCCCAGCAGGTAGGTCGCGATCGCCGCTCCGTAGCCGATCGAGAGCTGGCGCAGGCCCCTCTTCAGCGGGGACGCCCCGGACAGCAGGCCCACGGCTCCGCCGGTGACCAGCAGGGCGATGCCCACCAGGACCATGGCCAGCACCAGTGCGGGCATGCCGGCCATCCCCAGGATGAACGGGATGATCGGGATGATCGCCCCGGAGGCGAAGAAGCAGAAGCTCGAGGCGGAGGCGCCCAGATCGGTCCCCAGGGCCACGTTGTCCTCGCCGCTGTCCGCCTGGTCGTCCTCGTCCTGGTAGGACAGCGACGGGTCGCAGTCGCAGTCGAGATAGCCCAGGCGCTCGGCCGCGCGATGTGCGGCGGCCTCGGCCGACATCCCGCGGGCTCGGTAGACCAGCTCGAGCTCATTGGCCTGCAGATCGAGCTGGGGCGCCACGTCGAGGGTGACCTGGGTGGGCAGCGAGGCATCGAGCATCTCGCGCTGCGAGCGCACGGAGACGAATTCGCCTGCGCCCATGGACAGGGCACCGGCCAGCAGGCCCGCGATGCCCGTGAAGAGCACCTGGGATCCCGCCATGCCCGTGGCGCCGACGCCCATCACGAGCGCCAGGTTGGACACGAGGCCGTCGTTGGCGCCGAAGACCGCGGCGCGGAAGTTGCCGGACAGCCGCTGCCGGCCGTCGTTGGCCAGGGCGCGCACGATCTCCTCGTGCAGGGCCTCGTCGGCGGCCATGGAGGCGGGGACATCGGCATCGTCGGCGTACGGCGAGCGCGACTCGGCGCGCTGCAGCAGCGCGAGCACGAAAACGGTGCCGAAGTGCTCGGCCAGCAGCATCAGGGTGCGGGAGCCGAGCGACGGGCGCGTGGGGCCCAGCCCGTACGGGGCGAGCTGGCTCTGCCAGTGCCGGCTGTGCCTGCCCTCGGCCTCGGCCACCTCGAGCAGGATCCGGCGGTGGCGTCCCTCGGAGCGCTCGCCCAGCCTGCGGTAGATCTCCGCCTCGGCCTGCTCCTCGGCCAGGTAGCGCCGCCAGCGGCGGACCTGGGAGCGGGTGGCTGCCCCGGGATCGCCCGGGTTCAGCGAGGCGGGGGAGTCGGAAGAGGGCGCGGGGGAGGCGTTCATGGAGGAGTCCTGTCCTGTCGAGGCTCGGGCGGTCTGGGACCAGCCTGGCCGATGGGCTGAAGGTCTCGCTCATCCGCATGCGGACGGCTCGCCGGGACTCCTCCGTGAATCCGGTATGTCGACGAGCCTCCGGGGGCCGAGGCCGCCCTGGAACTACTCCCCTTCGATCGGGCGAGTCTACCTGCCCCGCGGATCGCCGGCCCGCCTCAGGGTGTGGAATCGCTCACGGCGCGACGGCCTGGAAGAACTTCAGGATGTGGGGCGATGGAACGAGATCACCGGGGCCACTGAGTCCGAGGCCTGGGGGTCCTCCTCCGCTGAGCCGGTCTGCGCATCTCCCACGCCCCAGCAGAAGCGGTAGGGATTGCCGCACAGCCGCCCGATGCGCATGCCCTCGACCATCAGCTCGGCGGCCTGCTCAGCCGGCATGGGGCCGCAGCTCCAGGCGACCCCGCCATGGGCGGGCTGGCGCCAGCGGGGCTCGACGAAGTAGTCCTCGGCCCTCGGCCACAGGGCGCTCGGGCTGTTGACCCCGGAGAGACTGATGACGGTCCCGTCGGGCCCGGTGCGGGCCCAGGCGGACGGGGACGGGGGAGCGTCCTCCTCCGGGGGCGCGGAGTAGCGCAGGACCAGGATGTCCTTCCAGGCGAGCTCCTCGAGCTCGTCCAGCAGGCGGTCCCGCAGCTCGTCCCAGACCTCATGGGGCCACTCGCCCGTGGATGCCGGCGCTGCGATCAGTCCGATCCCGGGGTCGTCGAGCTCCAGGATCTCCCGGGCCACCGGCATGTCCCTCTGCCTCGGCTCGCCGGGCTGGCCTCCGTCCAGGCCCATCCCGTCCAGCGCGCGCGCCCAGTCGCCGCCGCCCAGACGGCGGGCGACGACCGAGGCGGCCGGCGGCCAGCGCAGCTGATGGGACTGCGGGACATCGGCGACGAGCCGGGTCTCCATGAGCAGCTCCTGGTACCGCGACTGGCGCAGGACCGGGCGCTGGCCCGAGTGCACCTGCTGGCGCAGCGCGCCGACCAGCATGAGGCTGTTGGCCAGGATGGCCCCGGAGGGGTCGTACCCGCCGGTCAGGTCCTCGAGGATGTCGACGTCCTCGGGGCTCAGCAGGGCCGTCGCCTGGGGATCGGGCTCCAGGCCCTCGGCCACGGCGGCCACGACCTCGACGCCCAGGCGCAGCTGGCGGTCGTCGTAGTGGGCCCGGTCGCGGGCGACCGGCTCGCCGAGCACATCCCGGCGCAGCCACGCGGCCCAGGAGCTCGGTGCCCTGTCCGGGAACAGGGTGTGCAGACGGCGGCGGATGTCGGCGGGTGCGAGCCCGGAGGCGACGAGCGAGTCGGCGACCAGGGCCGGGACGCCCTCGGACTCGGGCCGCTCCGCTGAGATGTGGGACACGGCGATCACTTCCTCGGCAGGCAGAAGGCGGTTGCGCGGCGGTGCGCGGGTGGTGTCGGCAGCTGAGCGCGCGTTCCACGGGGCGGCGGATTGCTCCGAGCGCGACCGACGAGCGGCTCATGGGCGGGCGGAGAGGCCTGTCCGGACGCTTGTCGCATCCGGTCGGCCCGCGGGCGCCCTGACGATCTCGCGCGGCCTCCACGCTAGACGAATCCGGGCGCAGTCTCACGGGACCACAGGCCCCGGACGGCATTATGACGCCGCGGGCGCGGGCGCGGGGCCGGTGGGTGGGAACGGCCTCAGTCCCGCAGCAGCTCGAGGACGTCGTCGGCGCTGAGCTGGGAGGCGAAAGTCCCGTCGTCGTCCATCACGGAGTCGAACAGCGCGGCCTTGCGGCTCTTGAGCTCCATGACCTTCTGCTCGATCGTGCCCTGGGCGATCAGTCGGTAGACGAGCACCTTCCGGGTCTGCCCGATCCTGTGGGCTCGGTCGATCGCCTGGTTCTCCGCCATGGGGTTCCACCAGGGGTCCAGCAGGAAGCAGTAGTCGGCCTCGACCAGATTCAGGCCCGTGCCTCCGGCCTTGAGGGAGACCAGGAACACGCGGGTGCGTCCCGAGCGGAAGTCCTCGATCGCCGTGGCGCGGTCGCGGGTCGAGCCGTCCAGGTAGGAATAGGGGATGCCGAGCCGGTCCAGGCGCGCGGCAGCGAGCTTGAGGAATCCGGTGAACTGCGAGAACACGAGCGGACGGTGCCCCTCTGCGACGATCTCCGGCAGGTGATCGAAGAGCACCTCGAGCTTGGAGGAGGGGACCTCCATCTCGGGATCCACCAGCGACGGGTCCAGGGCCATGAGGCGCAGCTTGGTCAGCGACTGGAAGATCGTGAACCGGTTGCCGTTGAGATCCTGCAGCAGCCCCAGGACCTTGGATCGCTCGCGCTGCAGGTGCAGGTCGTAGAGCTGGCGGTGCTCCTCGGACAGCTCGATCTCGAGGGTCTGCTCGATCTTGGGCGGCAGCTGAAGATCCACGGACTCCTTGGTGCGGCGCAGCATGAACGGGGCCAGGCGCCGGCGCATCCGCGACAGCGCGGTGCGATCGCCCGAGGTCTCGATCGGGCGCTGATAGGCCTCCGCGAAGCGCCGTCGGGACGGGAACAGCCCCGGGGCGGTCAGTGCGAGCAGCGCCCACAGGTCGGTCAGCCCGTTCTCCAGCGGGGTGCCGGTCACGGCGATCGTCGTGTCGGTGCGCAGGGCCCGCGCGGCGCGGTGAGCGCGGGTGCGCGGATTCTTCACGAACTGGGCCTCATCCAGCACCACGGCAGAGAAGTCGATCGCGCTCCACAGCTGCTCGTCCAGGCGCAGCAGCGCGTAGGAGATCACCACGACGTCGTGCGCGCCGGCCAGCTGCTGCGGCTCCTCGCCGGTGGCCGCGGCCGTCCCGGGCATGGAGCGCACGGACAGCTCCGGGGCGAAGCGGCGGATCTCCGAGACCCAGTTCGGCGTCACGGAGGTGGGGGCGACCACCAGGAAGGGCCCGCCTGCGGGGGCCTCGGCGAGGCCTTCGGCAGCGCGGTCGTGGGCGCGCTGGAACATGGCGATGGTCTGCACCGTCTTTCCCAGGCCCATGTCATCGGCGAGCACGCCGCCCAGGCCGAGATCGTGCAGCGCTGCCAGCCAGCGGAAGCCGTCGACCTGATACGGGCGCAGCTGCGCGTGCAGAGCCTGCGGCACCTCCGGCGGATCCTCCTCCTCGAGCCCCGCGCTCAGGCGGGTCACAGCCTCGCGCCACCGGCTGACCGGCTCGGAGCGATCGGCCAGCTCCTCGAACTCCTCCCACAGGCCCAGCTGGTGCCGCGAGATCATGGGCGCGTCCGAGGGCGAGTCCTGCAGGGACCGGGCCTCCTTGAGCAGATCCCTCAGCTTCTCGAAGCGCGGGGCGTCGAGGCCGAACCAGGTGCCGTCGGGCAGCATCATCACGTCCTGGCCCTGGGCCAGCGCCTTGAAGATGTCGGCGAAGGCCACGTGGAAGTCGCCCACGCGGATCGAGACCCCCAGGTCGAACCAGTCGCGGCGCTGGCTCGAGGCAGTGCTCACCGTGATCTCCGGCGGATCCTGCGACGGGCGGTAGGCCGGCTCCGTGCCGCGGGTCTCGATGCGCAGGTCATGGATACGCTCGAGCTCGGGCAGCCAGTCGCGCAGCAGCACCACGGCGTCGTAGCCCACGTAGGCGCTGCGGCGGAACTCGAGGTCGGGGATGCGCCGGTGGACGGCGGTGGTCATGGACGACTCCCAGGTGGAGTCGCGGCGCACCGGCTCGGTGCCCAGGGGATCCGCGGGGCGGAAGGGCAGCCGCAGGCGCTCAGCTCCCAGCTGGTACTCCCACTCCCACTCCAGGCGCACCGTGAGGTCATCGTGGGTCACCGTGAGGACCATCTCCGGGGCGGCGACATCCGGCAGCTCGATGGAGCCGTCGTCGCTGGTCATGGCGATGCGCTGCTGCAGGCGGGGGAACCACCGCTCGACGAACTCCTGGACCTCGTCGTCCGGGACCGTCATCTCCTGCGCGGTCTCCAGGAAGCGGCGCTGATCCCGGGTCAGGCGCGTGCTCAGGGGCACCAGGCGCAGCGACATGGCGTTGAGATCGGACTCCGGGTCCAGGTGCTCCGGCGCGGAGCCGGAGAAGGCCGGAGGGGCGTCGTCCTCGGCCACGGGGAAGAACAGGCCGTGCCCCGGATCGCCCACGACCCCGGCCGAGGTCAGCGGGATCACCCGGCGCAGGCCCTCCTCTTCGACCACGACCTCCGGGTGCAGGACCAGGCCGTGGTCCTCGTCGCGGCTCAGATCGACCTGGAAGCGCCCGGCCGGATCCAGCACAACGGGCCGGCCGTGGCCGGCGCCGACCAGGGAGACGTCCAGCTGCTCGGCGCGCTCGAGCAGCGACCACAGCATGGGCGACTCGTAGTGCTCCACCCTGATCCAGTGCCGGTCATGGGCGACTTGGCGCGATCGCACGTTCGCGAGCACGCGCAGCTCGTCGAACCAGTCCGCCTGCTCGGGGCTGACGACCCCCGTGCGACCGGCGTCCACCACGCGCTCCCAGTCCAGCCCGCCGCGGATCCAGGTCCCGCGCGCCCCGCGTCGAACCGGGCGCATTCCCAGGGTGTAGGGAGCCCCGGCGGCGGGCGCCGCCTGACGGACTCTGCGCAGCAGCGGCAGCTGCAGGTCGAACTCCAGTCCGACCTGGGCCGATGGGCCGTCGTCGAAGGAGGCCTCGAGCGCGCCGTCCTCCTCGTCGTCGAGCATCCGCTCGAGCGCGCGCTTCCATCCAGAGGCTCCGGAATCGGGTGAGGCGGTCATCCGACCGATTCTACGCGGCGCCCGGCACCTACAATGGGAGGTGCTGTCCGAACGCACCCGTTCGGGCACAGGACATGACACCAGAGGGGCGGCTGCGGATCGCGGCCGACCGGCACCCGGCATCAGGACGGCGGCTCGGGGAGCCGCGGACGGAGGAGAAGTTGGCTCATACGCGAGGACTCAGCCTCGGAGACCATCGGATCGCCCGCAGCGCCGCGGAGATCGAGTACCTGCGCTGGAACGACGCCGTGTGCGCGGCGCTGTTCGGAACCGACAAGGCGGGCGAGCTGGTCCCGCTGGATCTCGACGACGCCGTGCTCGCCAGGATCGGCGCCGAGCACGAGATGGACGGGCCCTCGGTCCTGCGCGCGATCGCCGACTCGGTGACGCCGCTGCTGGTCCTCGACGGATCGCGCACCCCGGTCCTCGAGGCGTTCACGCGGATGAACACGCTGTGGTACCGCGACTCACGCCGCGCCCTGGACTCCCTGGAAGAGCTGGCCCCGCCGCCCGTCGTCGCGCTGCTGTGCCTTTTCGCCGTGGCCGGGCGCCACACCTCCCGTCTCGCCTCGCGCACCGGCGCCAAGGCGGCCACGGCCTTCTACCTGCCCCTGTCGATCCTGCTCGGAGCCGGCCAGGACAACGCCAAGGCCCTGGAGGCCTCGTTCAAGAAGGACGCCGAGGGCTACTGGGACGCCGTGCGCTACTGGCTCGAGCTGCGCGACGGCGAGGTCGGGCTGCCCGTGGGCGATGCTCTGAACCAGCGGCCCGTGGGTCTGGCGCTGTCCCAGTCGCTGCTCGGGGAGTCCGAGCGGCGCCAGCTGCACCAGATGTTCGAGGACATGGGGCTGACCACGGCCCAGGGGCTCTCGGCGGGGGAGCTCGGCATCTACCTGGACTTCTGGCTCGACGTGGCCGACACCGAGGTCTCGCCGGAGATGAAGAAGCTGTGGTCCACCTCCTCCACCCGCGACCCGGGTCTGGAGATCGCCCGCTCCGAGCTCATCCGCTGGGAGCGCTCGCGCGAGTCCGCCGGAGGCCCGGTGCCGGTGCGCCGCTCGGCGACCTCCCGGCCCGGTGAGCATTCGGCATCGCTGACCCTGGTCGACTCGGTCGACTACGTCGGCAATCCGCAGTTCGAGTTCGGCTTCGTGGTGCCCAAGCGCTACATGGCCGATCGCGATGTCGAGCTGGAGACCACCGCAGGGCCGCGCTCCGTCTTCCTGTCCTACATCGGCGATGCCTACCTGGGGATCTCCGCATACTCCGCGCGCATCGACCCGCAGTCGCTGCTGCTCGGCGAGTTGCGCCTGTCCGCCGGCGCCCACAGCTTCCGGCGCTCGCCGCGCCCGGTCGTCGTGTTCGCCAAGGACGGCTTCTCGGACACCTACATCTCCGTGGACCACATCCCGGCCGCCTGGCCGTGCCGCGTCCTGGTCCGCGACGACGAGGACCTGATCGCCGGCATGCGCGCGATCCTTGAGGACTCCGCCTCCCCGGACTTCACCTTCCGTCCCGCGGGCACCGCTGGCCTGCCGGAGGGCTGGGCCCTGTTCGACGGCGTCCAGGTCCTGCGCGCCGGCAACCCCGAGCTGACCGCCGATGACAACTTCTCCGGGATGGTGCCGCGGCTGGTCCCGTCGATCCGTCTCTCCGGCGGGCTGCGCATCCCCGGCGACGTCATCCGCTGGTCCACGCAGCGCCCGCCGCAGATCACGGTGGTCTCCGACTCGGATGATCCCCTGACCCTGGAGGTGGAGTGGCGCCACGCGGAGACCTTCCGCCTGGAGCGGCACAAGCTGGCCGAGAACCGCACCCCTCCGTTCCAGATCTCCGTGGAGTCCACTCCCATGGTCGGCCCGGACGGCCGGCTGCGGCCCAACGACTACATCCTGGTCCTCAAGGCCGGACGCACCGTGAAGCAGCGGATCGCCTACCAGGTCCGCGACACCAGCTTCTACATCACGCAGCGCTCGCTGGGATATGAGGGCGAAATGCTCCACGAGCCCACGGATGCGCTGTGGCCCGTCACGGCGGCGACCGCCGAGGAGCTGCCGGAGGAGTACGTCCAGGGCGCCTTCGACAACCTGGAGGCCCATCCGGTCGAGACCGATCTCGAACTGCCGCTCGTGCCGGGCTGGCACTCCGAGGAGGGCCAGCTGCTGGTGCCCCGGGAGAACGTGCTGCCGGAGCACGACGGCCCCTCCTGCCTGCGGACGGGGCGGCACCGCATCGTGATCCCGCCCATGGACCCCAAGTCCAAGGCGACCTGGATCTTCGGGCGCTGCCGCGACTGCGGCATGGAGAAGCGCTACCCGGGACGGCTGACCAAGGCCTCGGCGGTCTCGGAGGTCGGCTCGGCGGACGCCCTGCAGTTCATCGGCCCGGAGGTCGGGGAGCACCCGTCGTCGTGGGGCCCCTTCCGGGACGCGCTCACGTTCCTGGGCGGCGGCAAGCGCTCGTCGCTGTCCATCGTGGCCCGACAGCTCGAGGACACCGAGCGCTTCGAGGAGTGGTTCGTGGGCAACCTCCACGCGCTCGGATTCCTGGAGACGATCCGCGACGCCAACTGGACGGTGCGCCGCTGGCAGGTCTGCTCGCCGGCGCTGGCCCAGCTCGTGGACGGCTCGGTGCTTCTCACGGGCGGGTGGACGCCGCAGAAGGAGGCCCAGGTCGTGGCCGCGGCCGAGAAGGCGGGCGGCTCGGTGGTGACGCTGTCGCCCGAGGACCACTCCATGTCGCTGATCATGGATGCCGAGCTCGAATCGGTGGCGGAGCATCTGCCCGAGGGCCTGTGCGACGTCGTCTACGAGGCCGGTCCGGTCATGCTCGACACCCTCCCTCCGCTGTCGGAGGTCGAGCAGGGACTGCCGCGCGCGGAGATGCAGTACAACGGCGTGGCCGAGCGCTTCGACCCGGCCGATGCCACCTGGCACGCCACGACCGACCGCGAGCAGGTCGGGCTCTTCCGCATCAACCACCACCACCGCACGCGCTACCGGTTCCGCACCGAGGCAGACGTCGAGTCGGGCCACAGCCGACTCGTGAACTCCGGGCTGGGCAAGCATCTAGCCGCTCGCCAGGCCGGAGCCCCGCTGGCGGCGTGGGACGAGTCCCTGCAGCTGCTGTCGGTGCCGATCGGCGCGGAGCTGCCCGGGCTCTACGCCCGTGCCGCCGTGCTGTGCTCGGGGCTGATCCCCACCCGCGTGGACGACGACTTCTCGCTGAACTACGGCGACATCACCCGCGAGTTCGCCGAGGTGCTGGTCGCCAAGCTGATGGGCTGAAGAACCAGATCCGCCACGACGGCGGGGCCGGTGCGCGTGCAGCGCACCGGCCCCGCCATCGTCGGTCCCCTGATCAGCCGGCGCGCACGATCCGGCGCACCGAGCGGTGGCGCTGGGAGGTGATGCGGGCGCGCTCGTAGTGGGCGAGCAGCTGGTCTCCGATGGCCGCCCAGGTGCGGGACTCGACGGTCGCACGTGCGGCGCGGGCGAAGGCCGCCCGCTTGGCGTCATCGCCCACGAGGTCGCGGACGTGGTGCTCCAGCTGGCCCAGGTCGCCCGGGCGGTACAGCCAGCCGTTGCGGGACTGATCCACCAGGTCCAGGGGGCCGCCGCGGCCCGTGGCCACCACCGGGACGCCCGAGGCCATGGCCTCCTGGATCGTCTGGCAGAAGGTCTCGAACTCTCCGGGGTGCACGAAGACGTCGAACGAGGCCATGGTCCGGGCCAGGTCCTCGCCGCCCTGGAAGCCGGCGAAGTGCGCGTTCGGCAGCCTCCGGCGCAGAGCCTCCTTCTCCGGGCCCGAGCCGACGATCACCAGCCGGGAGTCCGGCAGGGCGTCCAGGCGGGCCAGGTCCTCGACCTGCTTCTCCGCTGCGAGCCGGCCGACGTAGCCGATCAGCTTCCGGCCGCCGCCGATCTCCTGGCGCCAGGCCTCGTCTCGCTTGGCGGGATCGAAGCGCACGGCGTCCACGCCCCTGCGCCACATGTGCACGCGCTGCACCCCGTGCTCGTGCAGCTGGCGGATCGCGAACGTCGACGGCGCGAGCGTCACGGTCGCGAGGTTGTGCAGCGTCTGCACGTGGCCCCACAGCACGTCCTCGAGGAACGGGGCGCCGTAGCGGGCGGCGTAGCCGGGGATCTCGGTCTGGTAGACGGCCGCGCAGGGCACGCCGAGCTGGTGGGCGGCCTGGACGCCGCGCCAGCCGAGCACGAACGGGGAGGCCAGGTGGACCACGTCCGGGGCGAAGCGCTTGAGGATCCGGCGCACGGTCGCGGTCGGCCCCGCGGCCAGGCGGACATCGGGGTAGCCGGTCAGCGGCACGGCCGGCAGGCGGTGGACGACGAGCCCGTCCAGGGACGGATGTCCGGCGGCGTCGCCGTCGAGAGCCTCGACCGTGTGCGTCATCTGCAGCGGATCGGCGGCGGGGCAGATGACCATCGCATGATGGCCCTGGGACCGAAGATGCTCGATCACGCGGATGACGGAGTGGGTGACTCCGTTCATATGGGGCAGGAACTGTTCGGCGATGACAGCGATTCTCACGCTGTCCAGTGTGGCGCTGCACGGGGCACGCAGCGTCGCCGAGCAGTGGCCTGGCGGTGAAGCCGATGTGAACTCATGCCCGCCGTCTGTGCGGTCCGTCTCCCCGGGGACTGGCAGGCGAGCGTGAGACCATGTGCGGCGATGACCGATCGACCTGCTTCCCCGGCTTCCCCATCCGCTCCGGAGTCCTCCGTCGCCCCTGGCGGGGCCCCGGAGGAGATCCTGGCCGTCTCGGTGCCCTGGCACCGCGGCGTGCTGCCCGGGCTGGGCATCGCTGTGCCCGTGCTCGCGCTCACCATGATCGCACTCGTGCTCTCGACCGTTCTGGGCAGCTTCGAGCATCTGCCCGCCGCGGTCGCGGGCGGGCTCGGTGCGCAGCTGTGGCTGCTTTCCCTCGGGGTCCCTGTCGACGTCCTGATCGCCCCGGCGGAGGGGCTGGGGGCCGAGGGAGGCGTGGTGAGCCTGGTGCCCCTGGGCCTCAGCGGGCTCACCGCCTGGCTGTCCTTCGCGGTCGGCGTGCGCATGGCACGGGGTGCGCCCTCGGGGGCCCGGCTCGGGGCCGCGGTGCTCACCGCGGGGCTCACCCACGCCGTGCTGGCCGCCGCGGTCGCGGTCGTGGGGCGCACCCCGGCCTCGGCCGCCTCCCCGCTGTGGGCCCTGCTGATCGGCGGCTGGCTCGTCTGCCTCTTCATCGCGATCGGAGCCATGGTCGAGGAGGGCTCTGCGGCCGCCCTGGTGGGGCAGCGCACGGTCGCGCGAGCACAGCGGATGCGCCAGGACTACCGGTGGGCCGGATCCTATCTCTGGGCGCTGCTGCGCGCCGGAGGCATCGGCGCCCTGTGCGCCGTGCTGGCCGGTGCGGTGTGCATGCTGCTGGCCCTGGCCACCGGGGCCGAGTCCATGCTCGAGGCCCACCGCGCGCTCGGCACGGACATCCCCGGCGACATCGCCGTGGCGGTGCTGCACTTCGCCCTGCTGCCCAACCTCGTGCTGTGGGCCTCCGCCTGGGCCTCGGGCGCCGGCTTCGCGATCGGCGACGGCACCGCGATCACGCCGGCCGGAACCCAGGCCGAGGCACTGCCCATGCTGCCGGTGCTGGCGATCCTGCCCGGTCACGATCCGGCGCCGGCGCTGCTGGCCGCCCCTGTGCTGCTCGTGCTCGGCGGGTTCGCCGCCGGTCACTGGTTCGCCCGCGAGGGCGAGGACCACCTGGGCGAGTGGATCGCGGTGCGCCTGCCGAGCCGGTGGCTGTCCGCGCCCCTGGTCATCGTGCTGAGCTCGGTGCTGATCGGGGCGGTCGCGGGTGCGCTGATGCTGCTGCTGGGGGCGGTCTCCTCCGGATCCCTGGGACTGGGCGCCCTCACGGAGGTGGGTCCCGATCCTGCGCGCCTGGCGCTGGCCGTCGGGCTCGAGGTGGCGCTCGGGGCCCTGATCGCCCTGATCCTCAGCCCCTGGACGGACCATCGCC
Organism: Kocuria sp. NBRC 114282; assembly: GCF_030268385.1. Classification (NCBI taxonomy): domain Bacteria; kingdom Bacillati; phylum Actinomycetota; class Actinomycetes; order Micrococcales; family Micrococcaceae; genus Kocuria; species Kocuria sp. NBRC 114282. The sequence continues at coordinate 76,787 of NZ_BSQO01000002.1, forward strand.
GTGCGGTGCGCACGGGCGCGGCAGCCGCCGAGCCGGAGGCGGGTGCTTCCGAGGACGACGAGCTGTGGAGCGTCCAGGACGAGGACGAGCGGGCTCGGCAGGAGGCGGCCTCGCGCGCCGAGGCGGACCGCCAGCGGGAGGCGCGCCGACGCGCGGAGATCAAGCAGGGTCGCCGCCAGCGCGCCGAGGCCGTGCAGGCCAAGAGGCAGCGCAAGGAGTCCGCGGACGAGCGCCGTCGGCGCAGGCGCAAGGCCGTCCGCGACCGCTGAGCCCCGGCCCTCTTCAGGAGGTCGGCCCGTCCGCCGGAGCATCCTGGGCGGAGCCCGGCAGGATCGCTTCGCGCAGCCCGTCCTCGAGCTCCTGCTGGCAGGACGACGTCCCGGCGATCGTCACCGAGCTCGACATGCAGGTGTCGTAGGCGGAGACCTGGTCCCAGAACAGCAGCCGCGCGCCGCCGCCGATCAGGCTCCACAGCCCGATGACCAGCGCGATGACCGAGGTCATGATGATGGTGGCCTTGCGCGGTGCGCGACGGATCCGCGCCAGCGCCACGACGGCCAGGATCATCCCGGCCACGGCGGCCACGAGTCCGGCCAGCGTCATCCACAGCGGCCCGGAGCTCAGCAGCATGGCCGCGCCCACCGCCAGCAGCGCGATCAGCGCGGTGCCCGCGGGCCCGCTGAGCACGCGCGGCTCCTGCTCCTCGCCGCCTGGCCCGCCGTCGCCGCCCGGTCCCGGTCGCGGGGTCGTGGGGCTCGGAGGGGGAGGTGCGGAGCTCATGGCCACGAGTCTACGGGCCGGGCCTGCGCCGATCGCACCGGTGGCCCGCAGGGCCGGGCACGGGCAGACACCCGACGGCTGACGCGGCGGCTGCTCGGGCGCCGATAGGATTCCAGACATGCGCCTCGTCATCCTCCTCTCCGGCTCCGGGACCACCGCACAGGCTCTGCTCGATGCCGTCGCCGACGGCCGGATCCCTGCCGAGATCGTCGCTGTGGGAGCCGACAAGGACTGCGCCGGGCTCGAGCGCGCCCGTGCCGCAGGCGTCGAGGACTTCCTCGTGGCGCCGTCGTCGTACTCCGACCGCCCCAGCTGGAACCGCGCGCTCCAGTCCGCGGTGGCCGAGCGCGAGCCCGACCTGGTGATCCTGGCCGGGTTCATGCGGATCCTCGACGCGCAGTTCGTGGCAGCGTTCGCCGATCGCCTGATCAACACCCATCCGGCCCTGCTGCCGTCCTTCCCCGGCGCCCACGGCGTGCGCGACGCCCTCGCCCACGGGGTGAAGATCACCGGCGCCACGGTCCACCGCGTGGTCCCGGAGGTCGATGCGGGGCAGATCCTGGCCCAGACCGCCGTCGCCGTGGCCCCGGAGGACGACGAGGACTCGCTGCACGAGCGGATCAAGGCCGCCGAGCGGGAGCTGCTCGTGGACACGGTCGCCCAGCTCTCCCGCGGCTGAGCAGGGCACAGGCGCCTTCCCTCCACGGGTCCTAGACTGGTGCGCGCGCCGGAAGCGGCGCCGAGCCCCGATCCACCATCAGGAAGTGACCGTCTGTGAGCCAGAACCAGCTGGACCGCCTGCCCCTGAAGCGCGCGCTGATCTCCGTCTACGACAAGACCGGTCTGGAGGAGCTCGCCCAGGGCCTGCACTCCGCCGGAGTCTCCCTCGTCTCGACCGGCTCCACGGCCAAGCGCATCGCCGAGGCCGGCGTTCCCGTGACCGAGGTCGCCGACCTGACCGGGTTCCCCGAGTGCCTCGAGGGCCGGGTGAAGACCCTGCACCCGCGCGTGCACGCCGGCATCCTGGCCGATCGCCGCAAGGACGACCACGTCCGGCAGCTGCAGCAGCTCGAGATCGAGTCCTTCGACCTGGTGGTCGTGAACCTGTACCCGTTCGCCGAGACCGTGCGCTCCGGCGCCGGGCGAGACGAGGTCGTCGAGCAGATCGACATCGGCGGGCCGTCCATGGTCCGCGCGGCAGCCAAGAACCACCCGTCCGTGGCCGTGGTCGTGGACCCGGCCCGCTATGACGACGTCGTGGCGGCCGCCTCGGACGGCGGGTTCGACCTGGCCGCGCGCCGCCGCCTGGCCGCCGCCGCCTTCTCGCACACGGCCGCCTACGACACCGCCGTGGCCGAGTGGACCCAGAAGACGCTGCTTGCGGACGACCCGCAGGCGGACCTGGTCATGCCGCCGTACGCCGGTCTGGGCTTCGAGCGCGCCGAGACCCTGCGCTACGGCGAGAACCCCCACCAGGCCGCGGCCCTCTACCTGGATCAGGCGGCGTCTGCGGGCATCGCCCAGGCCGAGCAGCTGCACGGCAAGGCCATGTCCTACAACAACTACGTCGACGCCGACGCCGCTCTGCGCACCGTGGGCGACTTCGACGAGCCCGCCGTGGCGGTCGTCAAGCACAACAATCCGTGCGGTCTGGCCGTGGCCACACCGGGCGCCGAGGACCCGGTGGCTGACGCCCACCGCAAGGCCCACGCCTGCGATCCGCTCTCGGCCTACGGCGGAGTGATCGCTGTGAACCGGCCGGTGAGCGAGGCCATGGCCCGCGCCGTCAAGGACATCTTCACCGAGGTCGTGGTGGCTCCGGACTTCGAGCCGGCCGCCCTGGAGATCCTCACGCAGAAGAAGAACATCCGCCTGCTGCGCCTGCCGGAGGGCTTCGGCCGCGATCCGCTCGAGTTCCGTCAGATCTCCGGCGGCGCGCTGATGCAGGTGGCCGATCGCAGCCAGGCCGAGGGCGACGATCCCGCGAACTGGACGCTCGTGGCCGGTCAGGCCGCCGATGAGCAGACCATGGCCGATCTGGCCTTCGCCTGGAAGGCGCTGCGCCCGGTGAAGTCGAACGCGATCCTGCTCGCCGATGACGGCGCCACGGTCGGCATCGGCATGGGCCAGGTCAACCGCGTGGACTCGTGCCGCCTGGCGGTCGAGCGGGCGAACACCCTGGACTCGGACGGCAAGCGCCGCGCCGAGGGCTCCGTCGCCGCCTCGGACGCGTTCTTCCCGTTCGCCGACGGCCTGGAGGTGCTGCTGCAGGCCGGTGTGCGGGCCGTGGTCCAGCCCGGCGGGTCGATCCGCGACGAGGAGGTCATCGCGGCCGCGGAGGCCGCCGGAGTGACCATGTACACGACCGGGGCGCGCCACTTCTTCCACTGAGGCTCCCCCCCCCCCCGCCATGAGCTGAGGCCCCCGCACCGATGGTGCGGGGGCCTCAGCTCATGGGCGCTGCGGATCAGCGATCGACCGTGGAAAGCCCCTCCAGGAACGCCTGCTGCAGCTGCTGCTCATCCGTGGCCTGGTGGTAGGTGCCGCCGGTGACGCCCGCGATCGCGCCCAGGGCGACCTGATCGGCGTCATCGGAGATGCCCAGAGTCACGATGCGCACGGGCTTGGCCGGGTCCTGCTCCCGCTCGAGCGTGCTGATGAGCTCCTCCGTGCGCATGGGGTCGTCTTGGCCGTAGACCTGCTGGCCGCCGTCGGAGACCAGGATCACCGCGTTGAGCTGACCGGGCTGCCAGTTGCGCTGCTGCTCACGGAAGGCCGCGAGCGTGGTCTCGTAGAGCTCGGTCTCGCCGCCCTCCTTGTACTCGGCCTGGGCCATCTCCGCCTGGAGGGCCTCGCGCTGGGTGAGCCCGTCCTCGTCGGGGACCTCCTCCTCGATGCCGCGCACCGGCTGCAGCTCGATGTAGGGCTCTCCTTCAGGGCCCATGTCTCTGGAGAACAGCCACAGTCCCAGGCTGTCGCGGGCCGGGAACAGCTGTGCGCCCATGGACAGGGTGCCCATGGTGGAGTCCCAGCGGGTCTGGCCGCTGTCCTCCTCCTCGCCCATGGAGCCGGAGGCATCCACGACCACCAGCGCATTGAGGGGGGCCGACTGACGGTCGTAGGTCTCGGCCACCTGGTCGTAGGCGGCGCGATCCTCGATCTCCAGCCGTTCGGGGATCTCGATCGAGTGGTCGTCCTCGAGCGGTGCACCGTCGGCGGGGCGCAGGCCGGCATCGGCCAGGGCCTCGCGGCCCTCGTCGGTCTCGAACCAGGCGGCGATCTCGTCGGCGGCGGTCTGCACGGAGTTCGAGCTCGACAGCGAGCCGCTGGTGACCATCAGAGGGTAGTCCAGGAAGGCCGTGCCGCTGTCCGGCACGCCGGCGCGCAGATCGGAGGCGGCGTCGTCATCGAGCAGGTCGTGCTCGGCCACGATCGACTGGCCGCCGTCCTGCTCGACGGCTTCGAGCAGCCCGGTCGCGTCCAGCAGCGGGGAGGAGACGTCCTGGGTCTGGGCGCGCAGCGTCAGCGCTTCCTGGGCCGCCGCGGGGTCGACCTTCTCGCTCTGCGCCTCGGCGGTCACCGCCTGCATGGCCGCCTGGGCGCCGCCGTCGTCGAGGGGATCGCCCATGCGGGCGCCGTTCTCCTCGAGCAGCTCGGTCCAGGTGCCGGGCAGGTCCTCGGAGCCGTCTGCGGAGGCCACGACGACGGGGGAGGAGGCCAGGGACGGGGTGTGCCTCTGCACCGCGTCGTCGAAGCCCGACTCATCGACGCGCCCGGAGGAGTCCGGGATCCAGAGGGGCTCGGAGAGCTGGCCGCTGCTCGCGCGCTCGGCAGTCTGCGCGCTGGACTGCTCCACGACGTCCAGGCGGACGCAGGAGTCGGCTTCGATCGGCTTGTGCTCGAGCGCCCGGGCCATCTCGGGCGTGGCCGCCACGGCGATGCGCACGGTGGATTCGCAGGAGGAGGGGGTTCCGCCGGTCCCGCCGGCGGTCACGGCCCACAGCCCTGCACCGCCGACCACGAGAAGTCCGGCGGTGCCGACGATCGCCCAGCGGCCGCCGGACTTCGTCTTCTCCGCTTCGCGCGCGGCGCGGCGTGCATCGCCGTTGGTCATGGGTCTCTCCTCCCGGGGGCGCCGCTCTCACTGCCACATGAGAGGGGCGGGCACGCTGGCGAAGGGGGCCCGGGACAGCCGGGGTCGCAGCGCAGGCTGTTGCAGTCTGGCACGGGCCGGAGCAGAGGAGCAGGCTGTGGCCGTCCCCACTCCGGGGGAGCTCTGTCCCGAAAAGGGTCCTGCTCGGCGGTCAATGAATAATGTCCTATACGATGCGCTGCCTCCGACTCCTCGTCGAGCGAATGTGACGGAGCAGGCGAGGCAGGGCGGCCCAGCAGCGAGGCTGAGCGCCCGGTCGCATCGGGCGTGCTTTGTGATGCGCTCCGGGTGAGCCAGACTGAGGGGGTGATGGAAGAGCAGAGCAGCGCCCCAGCAGACGATCCTGTGCCGTCGGAGGCCGCTCAGGGGCCGTCCGCGTCCAAGGGCCGGGCGCCCACCATCTACGACGTCGCGCGGAGGGCGGGGGTCGCTCCCTCGACCGTCTCCCGCGCGTTCGCCCGCCCGGGACGCGTGTCCTTCGAGACCGCCGAGCGCATCCGCGCCGCGGCCGACGAGCTCGGCTACCGCGCCCGCACGATCACTCGGCGCACCGATGCCCGCGAGGGCACCCGCATGATCGCCCTCGTGCTCAGCGACATCTCCAACCCCGTGTACTTCGATCTGCTGCGGGGGGCCGAGGAGGCCGCCGCCGACGCCGACTACACGATCGTGCTGGCCAACTCGCAGGAGACCGTCAAGAAGGAGCAGGAGGCGCTGGGGCGGGTCCTGCCGCTCGTGGACGGCGTTCTGATGGTCTCGTCCCGCATGTCGGACTCCGCCGTGCGGATGACGGCCAAGCAGAAGCCCACGATCATGCTCAACCGGGCCGTCTCCGGGGTGGTCTCCGTGGTCACGGACAACGCCATGGGCACCCGTCGGGCCGTCGAGCACCTGGTCTCGCAGAACATCCGGGACATCTCCTACGTCGCCGGGCCGGAGGCCTCCTGGACCGACGGCATGCGATGGCGGGCCGTGCGGGAGACCGGAGCGGCGCTGCACGCGCGCATCCACCGGCTGGGGCCGGTCGCTCCCACGATCGCGGGCGGCCGGGCCGCAGCGCTGAGCTGGATGGAGCACCGCACCTCGGGAGTGATCTGCTACAACGACCTCATGGCGGTGGGGTTCGTGCGCACCCTGCAGGAGCACGGGCTCTCGGTCCCGCGCGACGCCGCGGTGATCGGATACGACAACATCATGCTGCTGCCGTACGTCTCCCCGAGCATGTCCACGATCGCCGCCCCCGTGCACGCGATCGGCGCCACGGCCACGAAGAACCTCGTGGCCATGATCCGCGGAGCCCAGCCGACCTCCAGCCGGCCCCTGGTCCTGCCGAGCAAGCTCGTGGTGCGCCAGTCGAGCCGGGTCCTGGAGACGCCCACGCTCAGACGGCGCTGAGACCGCCCGCCCCGAACGCCCGTTCCGGATAGGATCGGGACATGCCCAGGGTCAGCGATCAGTTCCGCGCCGCACGGCGTCAGGCCGTCCTGGACGCCGCCTCCGAGTGCTTCCTGGCCCACGGCTACCGCGGCGCCTCGATGCATCAGATCATCGCGGCCACCGGGCTCTCCGCCGGTGCGCTCTACCACCACTTCCCCGGAGGCAAGGCCGAGCTGGTCTCCGAGTGCGTGCGCACGGGCCTGGACGGCGTCCTGGAGGCCATCTCCCCGGCGGATCCGCGCACCGAGCAGCCGCAGGAGGGCTTCCAGCCCGATGCCTGGCTCGTGGGCGCGCTCGAGCAGCTGGCTGCCTCGCCGCGGCTGGCCCGGCTGCTGCTGATCACCTGGGCCGAAGCGGCCGTGGATCCCGCGGTCGCCGAGCTGATGGGCACCCACCAGGAGACGCTGCGCTCGGCGATCGACCGCGTCTTCGCCGACTGGGCCGTCGCCGAGCTGGGGCTGGCGGAGGCCAGCGCCCGACAGTGGGTCGAGATGTTCTCCCAGGCGGTGCTCTCCGTGCTGCAGGGCTGGGTCGTGCAGTCGGCGCTGCTGCCGGGCTTCGACCACGAGGCCTACCTGGACTACGCCCGCACCCTCGTGGCCTCCGACGAGGGCTGAGCAGACCCGGCCCCGCAGCGCCGTCCTGCGCGTACTGTGAGGCCATGGATCCTCAGCAGCAGCCCCTGCCCGTGCCCACCCTGCTTCCGTGGAAGGGCCGTCTCCCCGACGTCGCCGACGACGCCTTCATCGCCCCCACCGCCGTCCTGATCGGCGACGTGGCGGTCGGGCCCGGCAGCGGGGTCTTCTACGGCACGGTCGTGCGCGGGGACCGCTCCGCCCTGTGTCTGGGGGAGGGGTCGAACCTGCAGGACAACTGCACCGTGCACTCCGATCCGGAGCACCCCTGCACCATCGGGGACCGGGTCTCGGTGGGCCACGCGGCGGTGCTGCACGGCTGCACCGTGGAGGACGACGTCCTGATCGGCATGAGCGCCACCGTGCTCAACGGGGCGGTGATCGGCACGGGATCGCTGGTGGCCGCCGGCGCCGTCGTGCTCGAGGGCACCGTGGTCCCGCCCGGCAGCCTGGTGGCCGGCGTGCCTGCCAAGGTGCGTCGCGAGCTCACGGACGAGGAGCGCCAGGCGGTGCGGAGCAACGCCGCCGAGTACCTCGAGCTCTCGCGGCGCCACCGCAGCCTCCAGCACGAGGCCTGAGCCGACCGGCTGGACGACGAGAGGGTGCCGACGCTCCTGGAGCGTCGGCACCCTCTCGTCGCAGTGCTCGCCGTGCGCCCGTCGCGAAGGGACGGACGCACGGTGCGGCTCAGGCGCTGCCGGTGCGCTGTCCGATCGCCACGGAGATCCTCTGGCCCGCCTGGAGCGTGTACTCGGAGCCGTCGACGTGGATGGTCACCGGATCGGCGCCCTTGGAGGAGCCCTCCACCTCCAGGACCTCGTGGTCGATCCTGACGCTGAGGACCTGCCCGCGGTACAGGACCCTGAAGCTGACGTCGTGCAGCTGCGGCGGCAGGTGCGGGCTGAACTCGATCCAGTCGCCGCGCACGCGCAGGCCGGCGTAGGCCCGGGTCACGACCTCGACCGAGCCCGCCATGGCACCCAGGTGGATGCCCTCGCCGGTCGTCCCGCCCTGGGTGTCGTCCAGATCGATGACCAGCGCGTCCTGGAAGGAGGCCCAGGAGCGGTCCGGATTGACCCAGGCCTGCACGGAGGCGTTGACCACCTTGGACAGAGACGACCCGTTCGACGAGCGCTGGATGTAGTAGTCCACGGTGCGCTGGATGACGTCGTTGTCGACCTCGTAGCCCATGCGCCCGAGCTCCTCGATCACGCCCTCCGGGCCCAGCAGGTAGACCAGCATGATGGTGTCGGCCTGCTTGGAGAGCTTGTAGTTGTTCGTCATGTCGCCCTCGTTCTCCAGCAGGAGGTCCAGGCGGCCGATGTTGCGGTACTTGCCGCGGTAGAAGTCCCAGTCCAGCTCATCGAGGGAGTCGTAGCCGTCGTACTGGGAGATCGTGCCGTCGGAGTTGAACGGCACCGCGAGCTTCTGCGAGACCTCGTGCCAGTGCTCGGCCTCCTCCGCGGTCACGCCGAAGCGCGCCGAGAGCTCCTCGCGCTGGTGCTCGACCATGTCCTGGAAGATGTGCGCCGAGTGGCGGAACAGCCACGCGGCCAGGACGTTCGTGTACGCGTTGTCCTTGAGACCGCCCCCGTGCTGGCCGCGGGGGCCGTCGTGGTACTCGTCGGGGCCCATGACGCCGCTGATGTGGTAGCGGCCGTCGGCCTTGTCGTACTCGGCCAGGGAGTCGAACAGGCGCGTGATGCCGATGATCAGGTCCGAGCCGTGGCCCGAGAGCCAGTCCAGGTCACCGGTGGCCTCGTAGTACAGCCACGCGTTGTAGGCGATGGCCAGGCCCACGTGGAACTGCCGCCACGAGTTGTCCGGCAGCCAGCGCTGCGAGTGGTGGTTGAACAGCTCGGGCGGGGTCTCCTCGCGGCCGTCCGAGCCCGACTGCCACGGGAAGGCCGCTCCGCGCAGGCCGAACTGGGTCGCGCGGTGCTGCGCCTCCGCCAGACGGCGCCAGCGGTAGGACAGCAGCGAGCGGGTCACGTGCGGCTGGTGCAGCGAGATCACCGGCAGGATGTAGAGCTCGTCCCAGAAGATGTGGCCGCGGTAGCCCTCGCCATGCAGTCCGCGGGCCGGGACGCCGGCATCGCGCAAGGACATGTGCGGGGCCAGCGTCTGCGCCGTGTGGAACGTGTGCGTGCGCAGGGCCAGCTGGGTCAGCAGGTCCTCAGGGCGCTTGTCGATCTCCTCGTCCAGGGCGACGTCGTAGCGGCGCCACAGCTGCTCCCACTCGACCACATGGGCCTCGAGCAGCTGGCCGAAGTCCTGCGGGTTGCGGTTCAGCTGGGACAGGGCGCCCTCGCTCGGGGAGCCGATCGCGGCGTCGCGGCTGGTGACCACCGCGGTGGTCTGGGCCACGGTGACCGGCTCGCCCTTGCGCAGCGCGATCTGGAGGCGGCGGAACTCCGTGCCGCCGGGGCGGATCTCGCGGCGGGCGCGCACGGAGGCGGCCCCGTCCACGTGGGTGCGCTGGGCCGTGGCGATCTGGATCTGCGACTGGTTGGTGCGCACGAGCGACAGCAGCGTCTCCTGCTCGTCCGCCAGCGTGGTGGACTCCTCGAGCACCAGGTGGTGCGAGTTCAGCTCGCGGTACTCCTTGACGCCGTCGTTGACGACGCTGGGGTCGATGCCCGTGCGCACGTGGATGCGCCCGGTGAAGTTCTGCGACTCGAAGACGGTCTCCTGCGCGCCGATGTGGCGGTGGCGCAGGGAGACCAGGCGACGCTGGATGACCTTCAGCACGGCACGCTCACCGGACTCGGCCGGGTCGCCCTCGCGATCCGTCAGCGTCATGGTGCGGGTCAGCAGGCCGCGGCGCAGGTCGAGCTCGGTGCGCTCGTCGGAGTAGTCCAGACCGCCCTCGGACAGCCACGTGCCGCCGGCGATGCGCACGTCCATGGTGGTCCAGTTGGGGACGTTGACCATGGACTCGTGCTCGACGTCCCGGCCGTTGATGTGGCTGACCACGCGGTTGAACACGCCGGCCAGGTAGTTGCCCGGGCTGTGCACGCCGTCCTGGGAGCGCTCGCTGTGGGAGCCGCGCACGCCCATGTAGCCGTTGGACAGCGTCATCAGGGTCTCGCGGCGGGCCTGCACGGCCGGGTCGAAGCCCTCGAAGACGAGCTTCCACGGGTCGTCGCGGCGCGCGCCGAGGTCCAGCTCGCCGACGTCGTTCAGCACGACGTCCGCGCCGCCGCGGTAGAGCGCCTGGCGGTCGCCGTGGCGGGCGATGCCCACCACCAGTCCGAAGCCGCCTGCCGCGCCCGCCTGCACGCCGGCCACGGCGTCCTCGACGACGACCGCATCGGCCGGGTCGACGCCGAGCTCCTGGGCGCAGCGCAGGAAGGTGTCCGGGGAGGGCTTGCCGGGCAGGCCCTCGGCCTGGGCCATGGCGCCGTCGACGATGAAGTCGAAGAGATCGGCGACCTCGGCGCGCTCGAGCACCGTGGTCGAGTTGCGGGAGGCGGTCACCAGGCCCACGGGGACCTCGCCCTCGCGAAGGCGGCGGATCAGCTCGATCGTGGCGTCGAAGACGCGGACGCCCTTCTGCTCGAGCGCGGCGTTGAAGTAGTCGTTCTTCAGCGCGGCCTGGCCCTGGACGGTCCACGTGCCGGGGGCCTCGTCGTCCGAGCCCTCGGGCAGGAAGGCCCCGCGGGAGGCCAGCAGCGTGCGGATGCCATCCTCGCGGCGGCGGCCGTCGACGAAGTCGCGGTAGTCCCGGGAGATGTCGAACTCCCGGCGATCGATGGTGCCGTCGGACTTCAGGGCCTGGAGGCGCTCATCCGCCAGGAGGGCGTCGAACAGCGACTTCCAGGCGCTGGCGTGGACGGCCGCCGTATCCGTCACCACGCCGTCCATGTCGAAGATCACAGCGGCAAAGGTGGTCCGCAGGTGGTCCGCGGAGCTCTCGGCGGCGGGGCCGCCGGGATGGATCTGCTCGAGCGATGCGGTGAAGGGCGATTGCGGAAGGGCGTTCACGGGCACTCCTGAGGGTCCTGCGCTGGGCCCGAGTCGACCGGCAGACAGGCCGGCGATGCTCAGGATCAGGGCGCGGCGGTGCGTCTGGCTGGAGGACTTCCTGCCGGTCGTCGGCGAGCAGCGCTGTGCGCATTCGCTTGCCGACGGAAGCAGGTCCGGGGCAACCCTACCGGCGAGAGGGCCTCGGCGCAGTCCCTGCGGAGGTGTCGGGATGTGCGCACTTCGGGTGCCTCGAGCAGGTCGTGCCGCCGGGCTCGGAACACGATGAGCCGGAGCACTAGAGTGGATGAGAACGTTCAGGACCGTCCGTGCCAGATGAGGAGCCACGATGAGCCCCAGTCGTCCCAGCATCACCGATGCGCCGCTGTCCGAGGTGGACCCGGAGGTCGCCGCTGCGATCACCGCCGAGGTCGGTCGTCAGCGCGACACCCTCGAGATGATCGCCTCCGAGAACTTCGCCCCCCGCGCGGTCCTCGAGGCCCAGGGCTCGGTGCTGACCAACAAGTACGCCGAGGGCTACCCCGGACGCCGCTACTACGGCGGCTGCGAGCATGTCGACGTGGTGGAGAACCTCGCCCGCGACCGCGCCACGCAGCTGTTCGGGGCCTTCCACGCCAACGTGCAGCCGCACTCGGGCGCCCAGGCCAACGCGGCGGTCATGGCGGCCATGATGCAGCCCGGCGACACCCTCATGGGCCTCTCGCTGGCCCACGGCGGGCACCTGACCCACGGCATGAAGCTCAACGTGTCGGGCAAGCTCTACGACATCGCCCCCTACGAGGTGGACCCCGAGACCCTGGTCCTGGACATGGACAAGGTCCGCGAGCAGGCCGTCGCCGCCCAGCCCAAGGTGATCGTGGCCGGCTGGTCCGCCTACCCCCGCCAGCTCGACTTCGAGGCCTTCCGCTCGATCGCCGATGAGGTCGGGGCCACCCTGTGGGTCGACATGGCCCACTTCGCCGGTCTGGTCGCCGCGGGTCTGCACCCGAACCCCGTGCCCCACGCGGACATCACCACCTCCACGGTCCACAAGACCCTGGCCGGACCCCGCTCGGGCGTCATCCTGACCACGGAGGAGTGGAAGAAGAAGGTCGACTCCAATGTGTTCCCGGGCCAGCAGGGCGGACCGCTCATGCACGCGATCGCGGCCAAGGCCGTGGCCTTCAAGATCGCAGCCTCCCAGGAGTTCCGCGAGCGGCAGGAGCGCACCCTCGAGGGCGCGCGGATCCTGGCCGAGCGCCTGACCGCCTCCGATGTCACCGAGGCAGGCGTCTCCGTGCTCACCGGCGGCACCGACGTCCACCTGGTGCTCGTGGATCTGCGCGAGTCCGAGCTGGACGGCAAGCAGGCGGAGGATCTGCTGCACGAGGTCGGCATCACGGTCAACCGCAATGCGGTGCCGTTCGACCCCCGCCCGCCCATGGTCACCTCCGGCCTGCGCATCGGCACCCCGGCGCTGGCCACGCGCGGCTTCGGCGCGGCCGAGTTCGAGGAGGTCGCCGACATCATCGCGACCGCCCTGAAGCCCGGTCCCGACGTCGCCGCCCTGCGCGCCCGCGTCGACAAGCTGGCCGCCGACTTCCCGCTGTACGAAGGGCTCGAGAACTGGTGAGCGCACAGATCCTGGACGGCCGCGAGACCGCACGGCAGATCAAGAACGAGCTCGCCGAGCGCGTCGCCGCGCTCGGCGAGCGGGGCGTGGTCCCCGGGCTCGGCACGGTCCTGGTCGGCGACGACCCCGCCTCGCACTCCTATGTGGCGGGCAAGCACCGCGACTGCGCTGAGGTCGGCATCACCTCGATCCGCCGCGACCTGCCGGAGGACATCTCCCAGGAGGATCTCGAGGCCGAGATCAGGGCGCTGAACGAGGACCCGGCCTGCACGGGCTACATCGTGCAGCTGCCGCTGCCGAAGCATCTGGACACGAACCGGATCCTCGAGCTCGTGGATCCGGACAAGGACGCCGACGGCCTCCACCCCACGAACCTGGGGCGCCTGGTGCTCAACGTGTCGGATCCCATGGACTCGCCGCTGCCCTGCACCCCGGCCGGGATCGTGGAGCTGCTGCAGCGTCACGGCGTCGAGCTGCGCGGCAAGGAGGTCCTGGTGGTGGGCCGCGGCGTGACGGTCGGACGGCCGATCGGGCTGCTGCTGACGCGCCGGGAGATCAACGCCACCGTCACGCTGGCCCACACGGGCACGCAGGACCTGGACTCGCTGCTGGCCCGCGCGGACGTCATCGTGGCAGCCGCTGGTCAGCCGCACATGATCGGCGCCGAGCAGATCAAGGAGGGCGCGGTCCTGCTCGACGTCGGAGTCTCCCGAGTGGAGGAACCGCAGAAGGGCAAGAAGGTCCTCACCGGAGACATCGATCCGGCCGCAGCCGAGCGGGCCTCCTGGATGTCGCCCAACCCCGGCGGCGTCGGGCCCATGACCCGAGCCATGCTGCTCGTCAACGTGGTCACGGCCGCCGAGCGGCTGGCGCAGCAGGGCTGATCGTCGGCGGGGCGCGGCCGTGCTCGTCCCGCGAGCCCTCACGAGACAGGCCCCTCGGTGCGCTCGGCGCACCGAGGGGCCTGTCCGACTGCCGAGGGACCGCGGGACGAGGATCCGCCGGGGGCGAGAGCCGGGCGCGCTGATTCGCGGGTCCCGTGCCGATGCGGAACAATGTGGGGCATGCAGCAGATCGGCACCGAGAACCCGTCCCGTCAGAGCACTCCCGCAGCCTCTGGGCGCACGGGGCTGTGGATCTCGCTGATCGGGATCGCGGCGCTCGTCGTGATCTTCGTGGTGGCCCTTCTGCAGGCGGCCAACGAGAGCTCGCTGCTCGGCTGGATCCTGGCCGGCATCGCCGCCGGCTGGCTGCTGATCGCCGCGTTCGTGCTGTGGTCGGTGCGCAAGGCGGCCCGCTTCGGCGCCCGGCAGATGGAGGAGGCCCAGCGCACCGCGCAGCGAGCCTTCGGACGGGCCCCGGCCGCTACGCAGAGCGCGCCGGCTCCGAGCCGCTCGATCACCGACCAGAAGATCGAGCACTCGTTCCAGATCATCATGGTCCAGACGCGCGTGATCTCCGCGAATCTGCCCGCTGCAGACGGCTCGAACCCGGGAGATCGCGCCCAGGTCGACCGCGCTCTGGATACGATCGCGGTGACCGCCTCGAACGGCATGGGCATGGTGCAGGACTCCGCCGCTCCGGTGGACGGCGACATCGTCGACTGAGCGGTGCAGCGTAGCTCGGAAGCAGCAGGACCCTCCAGGCCGCAGAGCCGACAGGCCCCGGCCGGGACCGAGGACTCGGAGGACGCCGCCGGGCGCCGACCAGTGCGCCGGACGCTCGGGCAGACCCCATGAACGGACGCAGACCACGAGAGGAGCGCCGGTGAGCGCAGAGACCACCGCACAGCCCGCAGAGCAGGAGGGCGCCTCCGTGCCCCGCGAGCAGCTGCTGCGCATCGCCAGCATGAACGTGAACGGCATCCGGGCCGCGTACAAGCGGGGGATGGCCGAGTGGCTGGCCCCGCGCGACGTCGACGTCCTGTGCCTGCAGGAGGTCCGCGCCTCCGACGCGATCGCCCGCGAGCTGCTCGGCGAGCAGGAGTGGGAGATCCACCACCAGGAGGCCGAGGCCAAGGGCCGCGCCGGAGTGCTGACCGCGGTGCGCCGCGGCGCCCATGGCGGGACCCTGAGCCCGGAGGCGCGCCGTGAGGGCCTGGGCGACGGCCTGAACGACTCCGGGCGCTGGGTCGAGGACGACCTGCGGCTGCCGGACGGCTCGCTGCTCACCCTGGTCTCCGCCTACGTCCATTCGGGCGAGGTCGAGACTCCCAAGCAGGTCGACAAGTACGCCTTCCTGGAGGCCATGCTCACCCGCCTGCCGGAGCTGGCCCAGACCGCGGACCACGTGCTGGTCGTGGGCGATCTGAACGTGGGCCACACTGAGCTGGACATCAAGAACTGGAAGGGCAACGTCAAGAACTCGGGCTTCCTGCCGGAGGAGCGAGCCTACTTCGACCGGTTCTTCGGCGACCTCGGCTACGTCGACGTCGCCCGCCGCCTGGCCGGCGAGGTCCCGGGCCCCTACACATGGTGGTCCTACCGCGGCAAGGCCTTCGACACCGATGCCGGCTGGCGCATCGACTACCACATGGCCACCCCGGCACTCGCAGAGCGTGCCGTGCGGGCCGTCGTGGACCGCGCCGAGAGCTACGACACCCGGGTCTCGGACCATGCCGCGCTCGTGGTCGACTACCGGCTCTGACCGCGCGGGTCCGGAGCAGACCCGAGCCCCCAGCACCGAATCATCCGCGACGACGGGCCCCGTCGTCCTCGCAGCAGAGAGAAGCACCGCTCGTGACCACCGCAGACACCCCGACCGCCAGCACCAGGCCCCGCGTCCTGTCGGGGGTGCAGCCCTCGGCCGATTCGCTGCACCTGGGCAACTACGTGGGCGCCATCCGCAACTGGGTGTCCATGCAGGACGGCAGCGACTGCGTGTTCTTCGTGGCGGATCTGCACTCGATCACCGTGCCGCAGGATCCGGCGGAGCTGGCCCAGCGCACCCGCGTGACGGCCGCGCAGTACATCGCAGCGGGCATCGACCCGGAGCGCTCCACGCTGCTGGTGCAGTCGCACATGCCGGAGCACAGCCAGCTCGCCTGGGTGCTCAACTGCATCACGGGTTACGGCGAGGCTGCGCGCATGACGCAGTTCAAGGACAAGTCCGCCAAGCAGGGCGCGGACTCCACGAGCGTGGGTCTGTTCACCTACCCGGTGCTGATGGCCGCCGACATCCTGATCTACCAGGCCGATCAGGTCCCCGTGGGAGAGGACCAGCGCCAGCATCTCGAGCTGACCCGCAACCTGGCCCAGCGCTTCAACCAGCGCTTCGGCGAGACCCTGCGCGTGCCGGAGCCGCGGATCATGACGGAGACCGCCAAGATCTACGACCTCCAGAACCCCACGGCCAAGATGTCCAAGTCGGCCGAGTCGGAGAACGGCCTGATCCGCCTGCTGGACCCGGCCAAGAAGAACGCCAAGAAGATCAAGTCGGCCGTGACCGACGACGGCGCCGAGATCCGCTTCGACCGCACCGCCAAGCCGGGGGTGTCCAACTTGCTGACCATCTACTCGTCCCTGACGGACCGCCCGATCGACGACATCGTGGCCGACTACGAAGGCAAGATGTACGGCCACCTCAAGGTGGACCTGGCCGAGGTCGTGGCCGACACCCTGGATCCCATCCAGTCCCGCGCCCAGGAGCTGCTCGACGATCCCGCAGAGCTCGATCGCATCCTGGCCCGAGGGGCGCAGAAGGGACACGAGATCACCTCACGGACGCTGTCCGAGGTGATGGACGCCGTCGGCTTCCTGCCGCCGGCGCGCTGAGGGCCCTTGCCCAGCTCGGCTCGCGGCCAGGGGCCGCCGATCGACCCGGAGGAGGAGGGGGCGCGCCGCCCTCAGGCAGGCGCGCAGTCCTACGTCCTGGAGCCGCCGGCCGTCCCTCCGGCGGCAGTGGACCGCGACGGGCTGCGCCGTGAGGCCAAGAGGCAGCTGTCGATCCTGCGCCTGAAGCGCCGGCAGGGGGCCGGTCTGCTCTCTCAGCTCGGCAGCGTCTTCGGCTGGGCTCTGGCCTCGGTGTGGACCCTGCTGCCCGGTCGGCTCGTGATGCACTACCTCTTCCACGGCGGGCCCCTGATGGCCGCGGGGCTGTCCTACAACATGCTCTTCGCCTCCGTGGCCGTGCTCGTGATCGGCTTCGCGATCATGGGCCGCTGGCTCGGCTCGGACTCCGAGTTCCGGGACCTGGCGATCGACGCGGTGGAGCAGTCGGTGCCGGGGCTGCTGAACTCCGGGCATGGGGGCCTGATCCCGGTGTCCATGCTGGAGACCACTCAGCAGTTCACCGTCACCTGGATCGTGGGCGCCGCCATCCTGGGCTTCACCGCCTGGCGATGGGCTGCGGGGATCCGGCTGTCGACCCGGCGGATGTTCGAGGTCCCTCCTTCGCGAGGAGCTCCGGCCGCGGCGGTGCCGCGGGACATCGTGGGGCTGCTCGTGCTGGTGATGGTGCTGTCCGTCTCGCTGGTGCTCAACGCCGAAGCGGCCGGCGCCCTGCGCCTGCTCGAGGACCAGGTGGGGCAGGTGCCGGTGCTCAGCCCCCTGGTCCGCTTCATGGACGGCGAGGTCGCCTACGGGGCAGCCACCGCGGTCGGGGTCGGAGCCGATGCGCTCACGCTGTTCCTGATGTACCGAGTGGTCGCCCAGCTCAAGCCGTCGTGGTGGGTCATGACCTGCATGCTGATCCTCGGCGCCGGCGGGAACTACGTGCTGCGCGAGGTCGGCGGGCTGGTCATCCAGGCCATGACCTCGAGCCCGTACCTGCTCTCGATCGCCATCACCGTGGGCGTGCTGCTGTGGTTCTACTTCTTCAGCCAGATCATCCTGGTCTCGGCGGCCTTCGGCGCCCTGGTCCAGGCCGACACCCATGGCGGGCATCCGCAGCCGGTGGGGGAGACCCGGGCCGTGGCCGCGGTCGCGGTGGCCACCCTCGACGACGTCCGCGCTCACGAGCGCGGCCTGCTCTGACGCACTGCTGCCCGTTGCAGCTCCTGCGGGGAGCCTCCTCGCGCTCGGTGCGGCCTCTGCGCCCCCATCGCTGCCCCGCTGCTGCGCGCCCCGTCGATGGGGCCGTCGCCGATGCCGCGCCTGCGCAGCCCCTCAGCGCTGACGGGCTGCCGTCCTGCGGCCTCATCCGGTCGGACCCGCTGAGGCCGCAGAAGCGCCGTCGATCACCGCTGAGGGGCTGCGGTGGTGCGGCGTCAGCTCGCCGGGCCGGCTGACGGCGGCACCGAGATCGCCGGGGAAGCGACGAGCCCCGTCGGTCCGTGGACCGACGGGGCTCGTCGTGCGTCTGAGCGGCCGCTGGGGCGCTGCTCAGGGGGAGATCACATGGAGGTGGCCAGCGCGGCCTGCTTCACCTCGGCGATGGCCTTCGTGATCTGGATGCCGCGGGGGCACGCCTCGGTGCAGTTGAAGGTCGTGCGGCAGCGCCACACGCCCTCCTTGTCGTTGAGGATCTCCAGACGCATGTCTCCGGCCTGATCGCGCGAGTCGAAGATGAAGCGGTGCGCGTTCACGATCGCCGCGGGGCCGAAGTACTGGCCGTCGGTCCAGAACACCGGGCAGGACGACGTGCACGCGGCGCACAGGATGCACTTGGTGGTGTCGTCGAAGCGGGCCCGGTCCTCGGGGGACTGGTAGCGCTCGTACTCGGGCTCGTTGTCCTCGTTGATGAGGAACGGCATGACCTCGCGGTACGACTGGAAGAACGGCTCCATGTCGACGATCAGGTCCTTCTCGCAGGGCAGGCCCTTGATCGGCTCGATAGTCAGGGGCTTGGACAGGTCCAGGTCCTTGAGCAGCACCTTGCAGGCCAGGCGGTTGCGGCCGTTGATGCGCATGGCATCCGAGCCGCACACACCGTGCGCGCAGGAGCGGCGGAAGGACAGCGAGCCGTCGATCTCCCACTTGATCTTGTGGAGGCAGTCCAGCACGCGGTCGGTGCCGTACATGGTGACGTTGAACTCTTCCCAGGTGACCTCGGAGGAGAACTCGGGGTTGTAGCGACGGATGCGCACCGTGACGTCGAAGGACGGAATCGACTCCGACTGGGTGCTCTCGTCGGTCTTCTCAGCAGCGGCAGTGGACATCAGTACTTGCGCTCCATCGGCTCGTAACGGGTGAAGATGACGGGCTTGGTCTCCTGGCGGATGCCAGCGGTCTCCGAGGACGGGTCGTCGTAGACCATCGAGTGGACCATGAAGTTCTCGTCATCACGATCGGGGAAGTCCTCGCGGGCGTGACCGCCGCGGGACTCCTTGCGGTGCAGAGCGGCCACGGACATGACCTTGGCGAGCTCGAGCAGGAAGCCCAGCTCCACGGCCTCGAGCAGATCCAGGTTGTAGCGCTTGCCGCGGTCCTGGATCGAGATGCGGGAGTAGCGCTCCTGCAGCTTCTCGATGTCCTGCAGGGCCTGCCAGATGGAGTCATGGGTGCGGAACACCTGCATGTTCATGTCCATGGTGTCCTGCAGGTCCTTGCGGATGGCGCCGACCTTCTCCTCGCCGTGATCCGAGCGGGCGTTGTCCAGCAGCGCCTCGGTGCGCGCCGTGGCGTCGTCGGGGATCGGCAGGAACTCGGCGCGCTCGGCGTACTGGGCGGCGAAGACGCCGGCGCGCTTGCCGAACACATTGATGTCGAGCAGCGAGTTGGTCCCCAGGCGGTTGGAGCCGTGCACGGACACGCAGGCGACCTCGCCGGCGGCGTACAGGCCGGGGACGGTCTTCTCGGAGTTCTCGAAGACCTCGCCCTTGATGTCCGTGGGGATCCCGCCCATGCAGTAGTGGGCGGTGGGGAACACCGGGATGGGCTCGTAGTACGGCTCCACGCCCAGGTAGGTGCGTGCGAACTCGGTGATGTCCGGCAGCTTCTCGTCGATGTGCGAGGGCTCCAGGTGCGTCAGGTCGAGCAGCACGTAGTCCTTGTTCGGACCGCAGCCGCGGCCCTCGCGGACCTCGTTGGCCATCGAGCGGGCCACGATGTCGCGGGGCGCGAGGTCCTTGATGGTAGGGGCGTAGCGCTCCATGAAGCGCTCGCCGTCCGAGTTGCGCAGGATGCCGCCCTCGCCGCGGGCGGCCTCGGAGACGAGGATGCCCAGGCCGGCCAGGCCCGTGGGGTGGAACTGCACGAACTCCATGTCCTCCAGCGGCAGGCCGCTGCGGAAGGCGATGGCCATGCCGTCGCCGGTCAGGGTGTGCGCGTTGGAGGTGGTCTTGAAGACCTTGCCGGCGCCGCCGGAGGCGAACACGACCGACTTGGACTGGAAGACGTGCAGCTCGCCGGTGGCCAGCTCGTAGGCCACCACGCCCGAAGGACGGCGCCCCTCGGGGGTGTCCACCATGATCAGGTCGAGCACGTAGAACTCGTTGTAGAACTCGATGTTGTGCTTGATGCAGGCCTGGTAGAGGGTCTGCAGGATCATGTGACCGGTGCGGTCAGCGGCGTAGCAGGCGCGGCGCACGGGGTTCTTGCCGTGGTCGCGGGTGTGCCCGCCGAAGCGGCGCTGATCGATCTTGCCCTCGGGCGTGCGGTTGAACGGCAGACCCATCTTCTCGAGGTCCAGGACGGCCTCGATGGCCTCCTTGGCCATCACCTCAGCGGCATCCTGGTCCACCAGGTAGTCGCCGCCCTTGACGGTGTCGAAGGTGTGCCACTCCCAGTTGTCCTCCTCGACGTTGGCCAGGGCGGCGCACATGCCGCCCTGCGCCGCGCCAGTGTGGGAGCGGGTGGGGTAGAGCTTGGTGAGAACCGCGGTGCGGGCGCGCTGGCCGGACTCGAGGGCCGCGCGCATTCCAGCGCCGCCGGCGCCGACGATCACGACGTCGTACTTGTGAACCTGCATTCCAGTGTTCTTTCTGTTGGGAGTTCGTGGGAGGTGCTGGGCGGCGCCGCCGCAGTGCGCGGGCCCGGCGTCATCGGCGGGCGGGAGCTGCGGCGGCGGACGGTCAGCTCGCGGTGCAGAAGCTGGCCAGCAGCTCGGGATCCGCGCCGGCGGGGCAGGGCTCGAAGGTGAAGATCACCATGGTGCCGAGCAGGATCGTGAAGGCGACGGCGACGAAGAGCGCGATCTTGAGCCAGAAGCGGACGCCGGTGCGCTCGGCGTAGTCGTCGATGATCGTGCGCATGCCGTTGCCGCCGTGCAGCAGGGCGAGCCACAGCAGCAGCAGGTCCCAGACCTGCCAGAACGGGTTGGCCCACTTGCCGCCGACGAATCCGAAGTCGATGGCGTGGACGCCGCCCTCGGGGGCGATCAGGTTGACGAAGAGGTGGCCGAACACCAGGACCAGCAGCACGACGCCCGAGATGCGCATGTAGAGCCATGCCAGCATCTCGAACTTGCTGCGCCCGGAGGTGGACCGGTTGTACTTGACGCCGGCGACCTCGCGGTCGTTGCTGCGAGGGACGGCGATCTTGGACTTCAGCGGAGTGCTCATGTGTGTGGATCCCCTCGCGATCAGTGGATGAACATGTAGTACACGTGGACGATGGCGAACGGCACCATCACGACCAGCCAGGCGATGGCCACCGCCCAGAAGAGCTTCTTCTGGTGGTTGGCGCCGTTCGACCAGAAGTCGACCAGGATGATGCGCACGCCGTTGAAGGCGTGGTAGACGATGCCCGCCACCAGGCCCATCTCGCCGATGCCCATGATCGGGTTCTTGTAGGTCGCCATCACGGCGTTGTAGGCCTCGGGATCCACGCGGACCATGGCGGTGTCGAGGACGTGGACCAGGAGGAAGAAGAAGATGCCCACGCCGCTGATCCGGTGGGCCACCCACGACCACATTCCGAATCCTCCGCGATAGAGGGTGCCCGATCCGATCTTCCCGGCGGATTCCGGCCGGGTCCGGACCGCGGGTGCTGTGGTCGCCACGATGTGATACCTCCCTGTATCTCCTCAGGCCGATTGCCCGTTCGGGGATCTCGGCGGGCGCGCGTGCGCGCCGACGGCCGAGCGCCTGAGGCGTGTTGCATGGAATTGTCAGCGGATTCACGGGCCACACTACCAGTCGGATGTCTGGGAAGCGGCCACTTGGCGACGAGGTGTCAGCGTCCTCACGCGGCGGTTTCGCGCGGTTCTCACAGCTGCTGAGGGCTCCTGCAGGGCCCGGCCGGACCCGGAGCCTCGCCGAACGGTGGACGGCCCGGCAGGGCGGCGCTGGGCCGGGCGGCGCGCCCCGGGCGATATCATGCGATCCGTGACGGAACCTCTTGAGCATTTCCATCCCTTCATCCCCGCCGGCGGCGTGGGGTCCCGGCTGTGGCCCCTCTCGAGGGCGGACGCGCCCAAGTTCCTGCTGGATCTCACCGGCTCGGGCTCGTCCCTGCTGCGCGCCACCTACGAGCGCCTGGCGCCCTTGAGCCGCGGCTCCATCATGGTCGTGACCGGACGCAGCCACGCCGGGGCCGTGAGCCAGCAGCTGCCGGAGCTGTCGGCCGAGGACCTGGTCCTGGAGCCGTCGCCGCGCGATTCCGGGGCTGCGATCGGGCTGGCCAGCATCCTGCTGGAGCGCCGCGATCCGGGAGCCGTGATCGGCTCGTTCGCCGCAGATCACGTGATCGAGCCCGCGGATGTCTTCCAGGAGGCCGTGCGCGAGGCCGTGCTGACCGCCCGCACCGGCAAGGTCGTGACCATCGGCATCCGCCCGACCGCTCCGTCGACCGGCTTCGGCTACATCAAGGCCGGGAAGCCCCTGGACGTCGACGGCGCGCCGTCGGCCCGCGACGTCGAGCAATTCGTGGAGAAGCCGGATGAGGACACCGCCCGCTCCTACGTGGCCAGCGGCGACTACCTCTGGAACGCCGGCATGTTCGTGGCCCCGGCGGCCCTGATGATGCAGCACCTGCAGACCAACGAGCCGGAGCTCTTCGCCGGGCTGTCCGAGATCGCCGATGCCTGGGGCACCGAGGATCAGGACGAGGTGATGGCCCGGGTCTGGGAGCAGTTGCCCAAGATCGCGATCGACTACGCCGTGGCCGAGCCGGCGGCGGCGGTCGGGGATGTCGCCGTGGTTCCGGGCTCCTTCTCCTGGGACGACGTCGGGGACTTCGCGGCCATGTCCCGGCTGAACCACCCGCGGGAATCGGACGACGTGGCGGTGCTGGGCGAGAACCCGCGCGTGCTCGTGGACAGCTCCTCCGGGATCGTCGTCTCGGACACCGGCCGGGTCGTCGCGCTGATCGGCGTCGAGGACATCGTCGTGGTGGACACGCCCGACGCCCTGCTGGTCACCACGCGCGAGCACGCCCAGCGCGTCAAGGAGACCGTCAACTCCCTGAAGGCCGCCGGCGACACCGACGTCCTCTGACCAGGACCCCTTCTCCGGCGCGCGGCCTCCTCCGGGAGGCCGCGCGCCGTGGTCCGTCGGCTCGCGGCTGCGCCGTATCCTGAGGCAATGTCCGATTCCCCCGCCGCGAGCACGTCCAGCAGCGAAGCCCCCCGGCACCGGTTCGACGACGGCGGCCAGGCCCTGTCGATCGCGCCGCTCGTCCGCCGCTTCCTGCCGCACCTGATCGAGTTCCGCCGCGACCTGCACTCGCACCCGGAGCTGTCCTACCGGGAGCACCGCACGACCGACCGGCTGATGACCGAGCTCGAGGCCGTCGGCCTGGAGCCGGTGCGGCTGCGCAGCACGGGCTGCTACGTGGACATCGGGACCGGCGAGCTGTCGGTCGCGCTGCGAGCGGATATCGACGCCCTCCCGATCCAGGAGGCCACCGGTCTCGAGTTCTCCTCGCAGAACCCCGGGGTCGCGCACATGTGCGGTCACGACATCCACACCACCGTGATGCTCGGCGTGGCCACCGTGCTGGCCGATCTGAACCGCACCTCGCCGCTGTCCGGGCGGGTCCGCGTCGTGTTCCAGCCGGCCGAGGAGCAGCTGCCCGGCGGCGCCCTGACCGTGATCGAGCAGGACGTCCTGGAGGGGGTCCCGCGGATCTTCGCGCTGCACTGCGAGCCCAAGGTCGACGTCGGCCAGGTCGGCACCCGCATCGGGGCGATCACCTCGGCCTCGGACACGGTGCGGCTGCGGCTGTCCGGAGCGGGCGGTCACACCTCGCGCCCGCACCTGACGCAGGACCTGGTCTTCGCCATGGCCCAGATCGCGATCAACGTCCCGGCGATCCTCTCGCGCCGCATCGACGTCCGCTCGGGTGTGCAGGTGGTCTGGGGCGAGATCGGAGCGGGCGTGGCCCCCAACGCCATCCCCTCGGAGGGCACCCTGGCGGGGACCATGCGCTGCCTCGACGCCGAAGCCTGGCACCAGGCCGGAGAGCTGCTCGACCAGGTCGTCGGGGACGTCGCCGCGCCGTACGGCGTGGAGGTGGACCTGGAGCACGTGCGGGGCGTCCCGCCGGTGGTCAACGGCGAGCTGGAGACCACCATGATCGAGAACGCCGCCCGAGCGGAGCTCGGCGAGGACGCCGTGGTGCTCGTGGAGCAGTCCATGGGCGGCGAGGACTTCGCCTGGTACCTCCAGGAGGTCCCCGGCGCCATGATGCGCCTGGGCACCCGCACCCGAGGGGGCCAGACCCACGATCTGCACCAGGCCGACTACATCGCCGACGAGGACGCCATCGCCTGCGGCGTCCAGGTCATGGCCAGCACGGCCCTGCGCGCCGTGGCGCACCACGTGAGAGAATCCGCCCTCCGCTGATCGCTCGTCCCCTCAGCACCGGAAGAACCCGGCCGCTGCCGATGAGATGTCCCCCTGAAGGTCTCGTCGCACAGCATCGCAGGAGCCCCCCACACAGCTATGACTTCCCCCCCTCCGTTCGCACAGTGCCCGTGCGGCGGGATCCGGAGAGGACGCAGTCGATTTCACCGGATGCGTGCTCGGCTCCAGCGGCGGCTTCCGCGACCGCAGCTTCATTCAGGACATCCACGACTCCAGCCGGATGCTCGAAGACTCCCTGGGCATCGAGGTGCGCACCGAGGAGTCGGGCTCGCCCCGGGAGTCCGAGCAGCTGCTGAAGGAGATGGCCGATCCGGCCGGCGGCTGCGACCTGGTGGTCGCCATGGGCTCCACGCTCGTGGAGCAGGTCGAGGCGGCCGCCGAGCGCCATCCCGATCAGGACTTCGCGATCATCGACGACGACTCGATCCATCTGCCCAATGTCCGCACGCTGGTCTTCGACGCCTCGCAGCCCGGGTTCCTCGCCGGATACGCTGCCGCCTCGGCCACCGAGACCGGGCGCGTGGGCGCCTTCGGAGGGGAGGACATCCCGGAGGTCCACGACTTCCTCGACGGCTACGCGGCCGGGATCGAGCACTGGAACGAGGTCCACGACAACGACGCGCTGTTCGTGTGGGTCGACGTGGACGGCTGGGAGGTGCTGCCCGATGAGCAGCGCACTCGGCAGCTGACCTCGGTGCGCAAGGAGGTGGGCTCCGCCGTCGCCGATGTGATGACCCAGTACGCGACTCCCGGGGCTGAGGCCGACGACTACACGGGGACCCTGGCCAACCGGGGCGTCGCTCTGGGGGACTTCCATGATCAGGCGCAGCGCGTGGACGAGCAGACCGCCCAGGAGCTGAGGCAGCTGCGCCAGCAGATCATCGAGGGTCGGCAGCCGACCCGACCCGGCGCGGGAACGTAGACTGCAGGCGATCGCCCTCCCCACAGCACCCGGAAGCAGCCATGTCCCTCCGCCGTCCCGTGCCAGCCGCCTGCGCGGTCGGTCTGAGCGCGCTCGCGCTCAGCGCCTGCGGCGAGCTGTCGGAGGACTCCGGGCTCGGCGCGGCGGAGGAGGCCACCGTCTGCATGGTGGCCGATGGAGAGGGCTTCGAGGACCTCAGCTTCCATCAGAGCGCGCACCAGGGGCTCGAGCATGCGGCCCGTGACACGGGGGTCTCGACCCGTGAGTCCGTGGTGGGCTCGGATGCCGAGTCCGACCCTGCGCTGCGCTCCATGGTCCAGAGCGGCTGCGACCTCACGATCGCCAACGGGCAGCCGCTGTCGCAGGTCGCCCTGGAGGTCGCCGCCGAGAACCCGCAGGCCGCCTTCGCGACCGTGGACGACTCCGCAGGCGAGGGCCTCGGCAATGTCAAGCCGCTGAGCTTCGACTCCGGCACCGCCGCGTTCCTGGCCGGCTACCTGGCCGCAGGCACCACCGAGACCGGCACGGTCGCAGCCTTCGGGGGCGAGGACACCCCCCGGGTGAGGCTCGTGCTCGACGGCTTCGCCGAGGGCGTCGAGCACTGGAATGAGCAGAAGGACGACGACGTCGAGCTGCTCGGCTGGGACCGGCAGGAGCAGGAGGGCACCATGCTCGGCTCGTTCAAGGACGTCGAGGGCGCCCGGGAGGTCACCGAGGGCTTCCTGGACAACGGCGCGGACATCGTCCTGCCGGCCGCCGGAGGCGCCTCCGAGGGCACCGCGCAGGCCGTGGCCGCCACGGGTGAGGGCACGGACCAGGCGCTGTTCATCTGGATCGACACCGACGGCTACGACGTCCTGCCGGAGGCCCAGCGATCGCACCAGCTGACCTCGGTGCTCAAGGACCTCACAGGGCCCGTGGAGTCGCTGGTGCGCGACCTGGAAGACGGTGAACTCGATCTGGACCCCTACGTGGGGACCCTCGAGAACGGGGGAGTGGGCATCGCCGATCACCACGACCAGCAGGAGCGCGTGGGCCCGGAGCTGGCCGCCGAGGTCGCCGGGCTGCGCCAGCAGATCATCGACGGCGAGCTGGAGATCGAATCCCAGGAGGACGCCGGCTGAGGCGTCACGGCCGGGCCCGCACAGCACGGGGCGCGGCCGTCGAGACGAGGAGGAGCAGGAGATGACCGAGAGCATCGAAGGCGCACGGCTGGAGGAGCTGATCGCCGAGCAGCCCTGGGCGGGGCTGATCGAGGAGGCCCGCCGGGCCATGCAGCACGCCTACGTCCCGTACTCCCGCTTCAAGGTGGGGGCGGCCGCGCTCGTGGACGACGGACGCGTGGTCTCCGGGTGCAATGTCGAGAACGGCAGCTACGGGCTCACGCTGTGCGCCGAATGCGGCCTGGTCAGCGCCCTGCACGCCAGCGGCGGCGGACGGCTGACGCACTTCGTGTGCGTCGACGGCCAGGGCTCGGTGCTCATGCCGTGCGGCCGCTGCCGCCAGCTGCTGCACGAGCACGGCGGGGATCAGCTGCAGCTGCTCACCGTGAGCGGGCTGCGCACCATGGACCAGGTCCTCCCGGACGCCTTCGTCCTGTGAGCGCGCAGCAGCAGTCCCCGGTCCGCGAGCCTTTCGCTGCCGTGGACGTCATCCGGGCCAAGCGGGACGGGGGTCGGCTGGATGAGCCGCGGATCCGCTGGGCCGTGGACGCCTACGTCCGCGGGGTGCTGAGCGAGGAGCAGATGGCCGCCCTGGCCATGGCGATCTGGTTCCGGGGCATGGATCGGGAGGAGACCTCGGCCTGGACCGAGGCCATGATCGACTCCGGCACCCGCCTGGACTTCACCGGGCTGCGCCGCGGCGGGCGAACGCTGCCGACCGTCGACAAGCACTCGACCGGCGGCGTGGGGGACAAGACCACCCTGCCGCTGGCTCCGCTCGTGGCCGCCCACGGGGTCGCCGTCCCGCAGCTGTCGGGCCGCGGCCTGGGGCACACCGGCGGCACCCTGGACAAGCTCGAGGCCATCCCCGGGTGGACGGCAGAGCTCACCTACGACCAGCTGCTGGCGCAGCTGCAGGACGTGGGCGCGGTGGTGTGCGCGGCCGGCGGGGATCTCGCTCCGGCCGATCGCCGTCTCTACGCGCTGCGCGACGTCACCGCCACGGTCGACTCCATCCCTCTGATCGCCTCGTCGATCATGTCCAAGAAGATCGCCGAGGGCGCCGGCGGCCTCGTGCTGGACGTGAAGGTCGGCTCCGGCGCGTTCATGAAGGACCGCGGATCCGCGGAGCAGCTGGCCCGGACCATGGTCGGTCTCGGCCACGACGCCGGACTGCCGACCTCCGCGGTGCTCACCGACATGTCCGCCCCTCTGGGCCGAGCCGTGGGCAACGCCTGCGAGGTGCAGGAGTCCCTCGAGGTCCTGGCCGGCGGCGGTCCGGCCGACCTGGTCGAGCTCGTGCTCGAGCTGGCCCGCCGGATGCTCGCCCTGGCCGGAGTGGACGACGATCCCGCCGACGCGCTCGCTGACGGCCGCGCCATGGACTCCTGGCGCCGCATGATCGCAGCGCAGGGCGGCGACCCCGATGCCGAGCTGCCGCGGGCGCGGCACGAGCAGGAGGTCGTCGCGGCAGAAGGCGGAACGGTGCAGGGCATCGAGGCCCTCGGCATCGGCACGGCCAGCTGGAGCCTGGGCGCCGGGCGCGAGCGCAGCCAGGACCCGGTCCAGGCCGGAGCCGGAGTGCTCCTGCACGTGGAGCGAGGCCAGCAGGTCCGGGCGGGGCAGCGCCTGGCCACGCTCATGACGGACACCCCGGAGGCCTTCGAGCGCGCCGAGCAGCTCGTGCTCGGTGCGATCTCGGTGGGCCCCGACCGGCCGCAGGCCTCGAGTCGGGCCGATGTGGTCCTCGGAGTCGTGGAATTCGAGGACTTGTGAGAGGCGACTTGTAGTCTGGTGGCAGACAGTGCCGGCGGTGCGCCGATCCGGCGGAACGAGACTGACGACCTGGAGGACATGATGGGACTTTTCAGCAGGAAGCAGACCCCCGAGAGCGAGCCGCGCACAGCGGACGCGGATGTCCAGCAGACGCAGCCTCGCGGCGCTGAGACCGCTGCCGCGGGCCAGCAGCTGCCGGAGTCCGGCCCGCTGCGCAGCCTGGTCGACGGCCTGCTCGTCGACGGCGCCGAGCGCGCCAAGCTGACCCTGGTCCAGCGCGGCTCGACCATGAGCTACCAGTCCGAGCGCGCCGCGGCCGATGGCTCCCCGGAGACCGATTCCGGCGTGGTCGACCAGGCCTCGCCCCTGTTCGACGACGTCGCCGCCCTCTACACCGAGTCCATGAACTCGTCCACGGGCGCCTGGCAGACCGTCGTCATCACGGCGGCCGCACCGGAGGCCGATGGCCGCTCCGTCACCGTGGACTACGACTTCCCGGCCGCCGAGCACCGCACGGAGCAGTACCGGGTCGCCAGCGGCTCCGCGCAGGCCGATCCCGCCGCGCAGGGCCCGCTGGGCGATTCCTCGCAGGGCGGCGCCCGCACGGGGGCCACCGCAGCGGGTGTCGGCGCGGGGGCCGGCGCCGGTGCCGGAGCTGCTGCGGCCGCCGGCGGCCGCGACCAGTCGGCTCCGCTCGGGCAGGATCAGGCCGGCACGGCCGAGCCCGCCGCTGAGCAGCGCGACCTGGGCGCCGAGTCCCGCGAGGACGGTCACCGCGACTCCGAGGCCCTGAGCCGCGAGCCGCAGGCCGTCCAGGACACCGAGGCCCGCACCCCCGAGGCACAGACCCAGGAGGCTCGTCCTGCTGAGGCACGGACCGCTGATGCTCGGGGCACCGAGGCGGCAGCATCCGCGACCTCGGGCCCCGAGGCGCGCCCGGTCGAGGCCGAGCAGCGCTCCGCGGGTGCCGGCGCCGCGGCCGGTGCCGGCGCGGCAGGCGTCGTCGCCGGCTCGGAGCAGCGGCGCGTGCCCGAGGGCCAGCTGACCGACAACGGCACGGTCGACAACCTCGCGCCCCGCCAGCAGGGCCAGGAGCCGATCGAGGTGGACCACGAGGTCCAGGAGTCGGTCGCGCGCACGGCGGGCCACCAGTCCGCCGCGGGCTCCGGCACGGGCGAGCAGCACGCGGGCACCTCCGCAGCCTCGCAGGCCCAGGGCGAGCAGATCCCGGCGCACGTCGATCACGACGAGTGGCGCGATGACAGCGGCGCCCGGCGCTCCCCGGCAGCTGCGCCCACGGGTGCGGCAGCCGCGCACTCGGTGTCCAGCCGGGACGGCTCCGGCGCCCCCACGGTCGCCAGCGGCGCCGATGTGGCCCCGTCGTACCGCGCCGCGGAGCAGGCAGCGGGCGGCGAGGACCTGGCTCAGGGCAACAAGGTCCTGTCGCAGAAGGACATCGCCCGCCGCGTGGCCGGCGCGCAGAAGCGTCTCTTCGGTGCCGACGGCTCCGCCCGCGACGTCTCGACCGTGCTGATCCGCGTGCGCACGCTGGGCACCTACTACGACGCCCTGACCCACGTGCGCCAGGGCGGCTTCTGGGACCAGCGCTCGACCTTCGACCTGATCCCCGAGGAGGACCTGCAGGTCCAGGCCCTCAAGCAGGACTCGTACGTCGAGGGCGAGGGCGCCCCGCTGGCGATCATGTTCCGCTTCCGTCCGGGCATCCCCCCGGAGGTCTCCTTCGACTACGACGACGAGGAGGCGTTCGTGCGCTACGAGAACCGCCTGCCCTCGCAGAACTACGTCGAGGAGCTGCGCATGTACCCGCGCACCGGGGCGAACATCCCGCAGCACGTCAACGACGCCCTCCAGGATTGGAACTACTGATCCCATGACCCAGATCCCGAGCACCGGCCCCGCCGGTCAGCCCGGGAGCCAGGACCCCGTCGGCTCGGCCGGCGGGGTCCTGCGCTCCCTTCCCAAGATCAGCCTCCACGATCATCTCGACGGCGGCCTGCGCCCGCAGACCCTGCTCGAGCTCGCCGAGGCCGCGGGCACCGAGCCGCCCGCTGACTCGGCCGCCGAGCTCGAGCAGTGGATGCGCGAGTCCGCGGACTCGGGCTCGCTCGAGCGCTACCTGCAGACCTTCTCGGTGATCCTCGAGGCCCTGCAGAGCGCCGAGGCCCTGCGGCGGGCGGCTCGCGAGGCCGTCGAGGACCTCGCCGCCGACGGCGTGATCCACGCCGAGCTGCGTTGGGCCCCCGAGCAGCACGTGGCCGGCGGTCTGAGCCTCGGCCAGGCCGTCGACGCCGTCAGCGAGGGCCTGCAGGAGGGCGTGGTCGCGGCCGCCCAGCAGGGCCTGGAGATCTCCGCCGGGCAGCTGCTGTGCGCCATGCGCCAGGCCGACCGCAGCCTCGAGATCGCGCAGCTGACCATCGAGCGCTTCTCCCCGGACGAGCCCGGCGGCGTGCTGGGCTTCGACCTGGCCGGACCGGAGGAGGGCTTCGCGCCCAGCCGGCACCAGGAGGCCCTGGACCTGCTGGCGCGCAGCCTGGTGCCCGTCACCCTGCACGCGGGCGAGGGCGCCGGCCTGGACTCCCTTCGCTCGGCGGTGGTCGACGGCCGCGCGCTGCGCCTGGGCCACGGCGTGCGCCTGGTCGAGGACGTGGCGCTGTCGGACGCCCCGGACGACGACGTCTCGATCGAGCTCGGCGAGCTGGCCCGGTGGGTGCGCGACCGCGGCATCGCCCTGGAGGTCTGCCCGCGCTCGAACAGCCAGACCGGTGCGGTCGCAGGCTGGAACCCTCCGCACAACCTCGTGCGCGTCCTGGGCCCCGGCACGCAGCGCCATCCGATCGGCTTCCTGCACCGTGCGGGCTTCCGCGTGGTGGTCGGGGCGGACAACCGGCTGGTCTCGGGCACGGATCTCACGACCGAGCTCGGCGAGCTCGTGGCCCTGCACGGGTTCTCGCTGGATGACCTCGAGACCCTGCAGCGCAGCGCGGCCCAGTCGGCCTTCCTGCCGCTGGATCAGCGCGTGGCCCTCGAGGCGCGGATCGGAGCGGAGTTCGACGCCGTGCGCGGATCGGGCATCCCGCTGGGCCTGGGGGACATGATGGCCGCTCACGAGGCCGAGGCCTCCGAGGGCACCTGGTGAGCCAGGACGGATCGGGGGCGGCCTTCGAGCGGCTGCTGGCGATCATGGACCGTCTGCGCTCGCCCGGCGGCTGCGCGTGGGACGGGCGCCAGAGCCACTCCTCGCTCGTGAAGCACCTGATCGAGGAGTCCTACGAGGTCGTCGAGGCCGTCGAAGCCCCCGGCGGGCCGGAGGCCCACCGCGACGAGCTCGTGGAGGAGCTCGGCGACGTCCTGCTCCAGGTGGTCTTCCACGCGAGGATCGCCCAGGAGCGCAGCGCGCAGCAGGGCGGGTTCGACATCGACGATGTCGTGGCGGGGATCAGCGAAAAGCTCGTGCGCCGTCACCCCGAGGTCTTCGCCGACGCCCAGAGGGCCGAGGCCTCGGACGATGCCGCCCTGCACGCCCGGTGGGAGGAGCTCAAGCGGGCCGAGAAGCCCCAGCGCACCGGCCCGTTCGACGGCGTGCCGCCGGGGCTTCCCGCCCTGCAGCGCACCGAGAAGATCCTCTCGAAGGCCAGGCGCCACGGACTGGAGCCGCAGAGCCCCTCGGAGCCGGACGAGGACCGCCCGCGCACTCAGGAGCAGCTGGGGCAGGCCCTGTTCGAACTGGTGCGCCAGGCCTCGTCGGACGGACTGGATGCCGAGCGCGCCCTGCGCGAGCACAGCGCCCGGTGGGTCCGTCAGCGCGATCCGGCACGGCTCCCGCAGGACTGAGCGGAAGCACAGGCAATAATGATGTTCGTGACAGGGCCTTCTCGATAGGCTCGTCAGCAGAAGCACCGGGTCCTGGCGGGACGCCTCGGCCCGTTTCCGCAGCACCGATCGAAGGAGACCTTCCATGGCCATGATCATCGACGTCCACGCACGTCAGATCCTCGATTCCCGCGGCAACCCCACGGTCGAGGTCGAGGTCCGCCTCGAGGACGGCAGCTTCGGTCGCGCGGCGGTGCCCTCGGGCGCCTCCACCGGTGAGCACGAGGCCGTCGAGCGCCGCGACGGCGACAAGAACGTCTACCTGGGCAAGGGCGTCCTGGGTGCGGTCGAGGCCGTGAACGAGGAGATCGCCGAGGCCGTCATCGGCATGGAGTCCACCGACCAGCGCCTGGTCGACCAGGCCATGCTCGAGCTCGACGGCACCCCGACCAAGTCCAAGCTCGGCGCCAACGCCATCCTGGGCGTCTCGCTGGCCGTGGCCCGCGCCTCGGCGGAGGAGGCCGACCTCCCGCTGTACAAGTACCTGGGTGGCCCCAACGCGCACGTGCTGCCGGTGCCCATGATGAACATCCTCAACGGCGGCTCCCACGCGGACTCCAACGTGGACATCCAGGAGTTCATGATCGCCCCGATCGGCTTCGCCACCTTCTCGGAGGCCCTGCGCGCCGGCACCGAGGTCTACCACGCGCTGAAGTCTGTGCTGAAGGACCGCGGCCTGTCCACCGGCCTGGGCGACGAGGGTGGCTTCGCGCCCGACCTCGAGTCCAACCGCGCTGCCCTGGACCTGATCCTGGACGCCATCGAGAAGGCCGGCTACAAGCCGGGCGAGCAGATCGCGCTGGCGCTGGATGTCGCCTCCTCCGAGTTCTTCGACAAGGGCTCCTACACCTTCGAGGGCGGCAAGAAGTCGGCCGATGAGATGGCGGCCTACTACGAGCAGCTCGTGGCCGACTACCCGCTGGTCTCGATCGAGGACCCGCTGGACGAGAACGACTGGGACGGCTGGGCCAAGCTCACCGCCTCGGTCGGGCAGAAGGTCCAGCTCGTGGGCGATGACCTCTTCGTCACCAACCCCGAGTTCCTGGCCCGCGGCATCCGCGAGGGCGTCGGCAACGCCCTGCTGGTCAAGGTCAACCAGATCGGCTCCCTCACGGAGACCCTGGAGGCCATCACCCTGGCGCAGACCAACATGTTCCGGTGCATGGTCTCCCACCGCTCGGGCGAGACCGAGGACACCACGATCTCGGACATCGCCGTGGCCACCAACGCCGGACAGATCAAGACCGGCGCCCCGGCGCGCTCGGAGCGCGTGGCCAAGTACAACCAGCTGCTGCGCATCGAGGAGGCCCTGGGAGACGCCGCCTCCTACGCCGGCGTCTCGGCCTTCCCGCGCTTCTCGGCCTGAGAGCGCGGCTGAACGGCTGAACGCAGCCGTCCGCACGCGGACCGCCGTCGTCCTCCTGACTCGGGAGGGTGGCGGCGGTCCGTCGTCGCGGGGCAGGCGCTGCCTCGTCGGTGCCGAGCGGGGTCCGAGCGTGCCACTAGACTGGGCCCGCTCGCTCGTCGAACGCGCGTCCCGCAGCCCTCGCACAGTGAGGGGACGCCCCGAGCACGCAGACCGTCGCAGAGCCAGGAGCAGCATCCGTGTCCGATCACCGCACCGAGGACCGCGCGCCGCGGTCCGAGCGCGGCTCCGAGCCGGATCCGGCCGAGCGCGACGAGGCCCCCGCGCGCAGCCTGCGACGCTTCACGACCTCGTCGGGCAGCCGTCGCCTGCTGTGGGTCGTGGCGATCGTGCTGTTCATCGTCTTCCTGGCAGCCCCCACGACCAAGATCTACCTGGACCAGCAGGCGGAGATCGCCGAGCTGGAGGCCAGCATCGAGGAGAAGTCCGCCGACCGGGATGCCCTGCAGGACGAGCTCGAGCTGTGGGAGAACCCGGACTACGTCGAGCAGCAGGCAGGGGAGCGGCTGATGATGGTCGAGCCCGGACAGCGCTCCTACCTGGTGGTCGGCGCCGACGAGGTCGGCACCGGGGCCGCGGACACCTCTGCCGTCGAGGAGTCCGCAGGCAGGCCGGCCTGGGCCGACGCCCTGTGGGGCTCGCTCAAGGACTCCGCCTGGCCGCAGCGCGCCGAGGACTCCGCCGACAGCTTCCCCGAGCTCGACGAGGCACAGGAGGACCCGTCCGCCTCGTCGTCGCCCACCGCCGAGACCACCGAGTGAGGACCCCCGTGAGCGAGCAGAGCACCAGCAGCGATCAGCCGCGCCCGGATCTGGAGCAGACCGTCTCCGGGATCGCCCCGGCCGGGGTGGACGTGGCCGAGCCCCGCGGCCTGAACTCCACGGCCGCCAACCGCCGCCCGCAGGAGCTGGACCTGCAGGTGCTGGCCCGCCAGCTGGGCCGGCCCGTGCGCGATGTGGTGGAGATCCCGGCCCGGTGCGCCTGCGGCAACCCGCTCGTGGCGGCCACCGCTCCGAGGCTGTCCGGCGGCACGCCGTTCCCCACGGTCTACTACCTGGCCCACCCCGTGATCACGGCAGCCGTCTCGCGGCTGGAGGCGGAGGGAGCCATGTACGGGATGACCGACCGCCTGGGCGAGGACGAGCAGCTGGCGGCGTCCTACCAGCGCTCGCACGAGGACTACCTGGCCCGGCGCGAGCGCATCGGCGCCATCGCCGGCTCCGGGGAGGTCCCGGAGATCGACGGCATCTCCGCAGGCGGCATGCCCACCCGCGTGAAGTGCCTGCACGTGCTGGTCGGACACTCGCTGTCCGCGGGACCCGGCGTGAACCTGCTCGGCGACGAGACGCTCGAGCTGATCGCCGACACCTGGTCCCCGCAGATCTGCCGATGCGATCCCGCCTGGCGCGAGTCCTGAGCACCGCCCCACCCCCTGAAGAGCCCGAGTACACCGAGGAGCCCCCATGCGCGTCGGAGCCATCGACTGCGGCACCAACTCGATCCGCCTGCTGATCACCGAGGCGGCTGACGACGCCGTGGGCGCCTCCCCGGCCGAGATCGAGCTGAACGAGCTCGTGCGCACCAAGGAGATGGTCCGCCTGGGCCAGGGCGTGGATGCGACAGGCTGGCTGGCCCAGGAGGCGCTGGAGCGCACGTTCGCGGCCGTCGACGGCTTCGCCCGCCTGCTCGATGAGCACGCCGTGGACTCGGTGCGCTTCGTGGCCACCTCGGCCACGCGCGACGCCGGCAACCGGCACGTCTTCGTGGACGGCATCCGCTCGCGCCTGGGCGTGGCCCCCGAGGTGATCTCGGGCGAGGAGGAGGCGGCCCTGTCCTTCGCGGGGGCCACCATGGTGGCCGCTCCGGAGTCCGAGGACGATCGCACGTTGGTCGTGGACCTGGGCGGCGGCTCGACCGAGCTCGTGCTCGGCAGCTCGGCGGGGATCCTGGCCTCGCGCTCGCTGAACATCGGATGCGTGCGCATGACCGAGCGCCACCTGGGCTCCAACCCGCCCACCGAGGCGCAGCAGCGCGCGGTGCTGGCGGATGTGGACCGCGCCCTGGACTCCGCGGCGCTGACCGTCCCGCTGGGCCAGACCCGGAAGATCGTGGGCGTGGCCGGGACCGTCACCACCATCACCGCACTGGCCCTGGGCCTGGAGGACTACGACGAGCAGCGGATCAACGGCGCCGAGCTGCCGATCTCCGATCTGGAGCGCACCTGCCGCGAGCTCACCGCCATGACCCGGGAGCAGCGCGACGCCCTGGGCGTCATGCACCCCGGGCGCGGCGACGTGATCGGCGGCGGCGCCCTGGTGTGGCGGCGCGTGCTGCAGCGGATCGCCGAGGCCACCGACGGGCGTGTGAGCACCGCCACCACGAGCGAGCACGATATTTTGGACGGCATCGCACTGTCCCGCCTGTCCACCATCCCCCAGAAGGCTCCGCTGGCCTGACGTCCCCGGGGCGCCTGCCGACCCGGATCCGCTTCGCGGAGTCCACGAAGGACCTGACCATGAGCCCCACAGCCTCCGAGCGCACCTCCGGCAATGGAGGGCGGGGCCCGGTCCGCACCGCCGTGGCGCTGAGCGCCTCCGTCGTGCTGAGCGGGATGCTGACCAGCGCGGTCATCGCCGGCCCCGTCCAGGCCACCGAGGAGACCCCGGTGCCGGATGGCCCCGCGCCGTCGGTGCCGGTCACGGACCCGTCGGACGTGCCCGTGCCGGAGCCCTCGCAGCCGGCCGAGTCCACCGAGATCTCCGAGTCGCAGGCCCGCGCGGACGAGTACTGGCTCGATGAGTACGGCGTCCGCGACGCCTGGAAGGCTTCGCGCGGGGAGGGCGCCACGATCGCGATCATCGACACCGGCGTGGACGGCTCGCACCCGGACCTCGAGGGGGCCGTCTCGGGGGGAACGGACGTCTCCGGCATCGGGGCCGCGAACGGCCAGGAGCCGCTGGGGGCGGATCCCGATCACGGGACCATGGTCGCCTCCGTCGCGGCCGGGCGCGGCCACGGCGCCGATCACGCCGAGGGCATCATCGGCGTGGCCCCCGAGGCGGAGATCCTGGCCGTGTCGACCGCGCTGGGAACCGATGAGGCCGGCGTGCGCTCGACCGACGAGCAGATCCCCGACGCCGTGCGCTGGGCCGTCGACAACGGCGCCGACGTGATCAACATGTCCGTGGGCTCCCCGCAGCAGTCCTGGCCCGAGTCCTGGGACTCGGCGTTCGCCTACGCGGAGGAGAAGGACGTCCTGATCGTGGCGGCGGCAGGCAACCGCGGAAACGGCCTGGTGCAGGTGGGCGCTCCGGCGACCATCCCCAGCGTGCTGACCGTGGGCGGGGTGGATCAGGACGGGCAGGCCGGCTGGGAGTCGTCGTCGCAGGGGATCTCGATCTCGGTGGCGGGTCCGGCGGAGGAGCTCGTGGGAGCCACTCCGGGAGGCGGCTATGCCAGCTGGACGGGCACCTCCGCCTCCGCCCCCATCGTGGCGGGCACGGCAGCCCTGATCCGCTCAGAGCATCCAGAGCTCAGCGCCGACGAGGTGGCTCACCGGATCACGGCCTCGGCCGAGGACGCGGGCGAGCCCGGCAAGGACCCGCTCTACGGCTACGGGATCCTGGACGTGAACCGGGCGGTGACCGCGGACCTGCCGGAGATGGAGGACTCTCCGCTGGGTTCCATGGAGCAGTGGATCGAGGTGCATCGCCGTCACGACAGCGAGACGAGCGCCTCGGCAGCGACCTCCGGGCCGCCGCTGACGGAGGATGTGACGGTCGAGGCGGAGGCTCCGGAGCCCGTCGAGCCGCTGAACTCGACCGGGAGGCTGCCGATCTTCGTGCTGGCCGGATTCGGGCTGCTGGTCGCCGCGATCACGATCGGGGCGGTCCGGCACATCCGCTGGCTGCTGCGCCGCGGCTGAGGCCCCGCACCTCTCGGCGAGCCCCTCGTGAGGGCTCCCGACCGGGCGACGGATGAGATGTGCGTGAACTCTCGAGACGCACGGGGGAGCGGGGGCGAGGACGGCCTCGTCCTATGACTAGACTCGAAACCATGTCTAGCTCTTTCCTGGCAAAGGACCGTAATCGCATCCTCATCGTGGGCGGCGGGTACCTGGGCTACCACGTGGCTCAGGGGCTCCAGAAGCGGATCAAGGAGTCCGGCGGCATCGTCACGATCGTCGATCCGAACCCCTACATGATGTATCTGCCCTTCCTCCCGGAGGTCGCTGCCGGCAGCCTCGAGGCGCGCTCCGCCGTGGCTCCCTTCCAGCAGTTCCTCAAGGACACCGAGTCGCTGTCGGGCCGTGTCATCGGCATCGACCACGACAAGCGCGTGGCCACTGTGGCCTCCATCAACGACGGCCCCGTCTTCGAGGTCCCCTACGACGAGATCGTGCTCGCCGCGGGCTCCGTGACCCGCGCCTTCCCCATCCCGGGGCTGGGCGAGTCCGCGATCGGCATGAAGTCCATCGAGGAAGCCGTGGCGGTGCGCAACTGGGTCTTCGAGCGCATCAGCGCCGCCTCCCAGATGGAGGACGGTCCGGAGCGCCGCAAGGCCCTGACCTTCGTGCTGGTTGGCGGCGGCTTCGCAGGCATCGAGACCATCGGCGAGCTCGAGGACGCGGCACGCAGGGCCGCAGAGCGCAACCCGCGCGTGAAGGTCTCCGACCTGCGCTTCGTGCTGGTCGAGGCGGCCGGGCGCATCATGCCCGAGGTCTCCCAGGACCGCGCGGAGAAGGTCGTGGCCGAGCTGCGCTCGCGCGGTGTGGAGGTGTTGCTGAACACCTCGCTGGAATCCGCTGAGGACGATCACATCAAGCTGATCAACATGCAGGACAAGTCCCCGGCCGGCGAGTTCGACGCCGACACCCTGATCTGGACCGCTGGCGTCCAGGCGAACCCGCTGTTCAAGAAGAACACCCCGTTCCCCGTCGACGACCGCGGCCGCGTCCGCGCCGGAGCAGACCTGCGGGTCACCGGCGACGACGGCCCCATCCCGGGCGCCTGGACCGGCGGTGACAACGCCGCAGTTCCGGATCTGTCCGGTCAGGGCCCCGGCGGCTTCTGCGTCCCGAACGCGCAGCACGCCATCCGCCAGGCTAAGGTCATGGTCAAGAACATCCTGGCCGCTCGAGAGGGCAAGCCGCTCGAGGACTACTACCACGAGAGCCTCGGCACCGTGGCGGGACTGGGCCTGTACAAGGGTGCTGCCAACCTCAAGGGCGTCGAGTTCTCCGGCCCCCTGGCTTGGCTCATGCACCGCGGCTACCACGCCTACGCCATGCCGACTCTGGATCGTAAGTTCCGGATCCTCAGTGAGTGGGCCGCCAACATGGTCTTCGGGCGCAACACGACCCAGATCCGCCACGTGCGCGATCCTCGCCTGAACTTCGAGACCGCCACCGGTCAGGAGGTCGTGCGCAAGCAGGTCAAGCTCTGACCCTGCGGACATTGACCGGACGCCCCTTCCGCCCAGGCGGGAGGGGCGTCCGACGTCCAGGCCCCCATAGCCCAATCGGCAGAGGCAGCGGACTTAAAATCCGCTCAGTCTGGGTTCGAGTCCCAGTGGGGGCACCAGCCGACCCTCGGTTCGACGGCCCGCATCCGATCAGTGACAGATGAGCACCCCATCAGCGCTGATGGGGTGCTCATCTGTCACCAACCGGCAGATTGCCGGGGATCAGGCCCGTGCGACCGGGTACATCTGTGCGCGCAGCTGCGAGGCGGGGACCACCTCGCGACCGAACGGGAAGCAGGTCACGGGGATCAGCTTGAGGTTCGCCCATGCCAGCGGGATGCCGATGATCGTGACCGCCTGGGCCACTGCGGTGATGACGTGGCCGAGAGCCAGCCACCAGCCGGCGATCACGAACCAGACGATGTTGCCGAGCCCGCTGAAGGCACCGGCGCGTCGGGTGGTGATGACCTCGCGGCCGAAGGGCCAGATGACGAATCCGGCGATGCGGAACGACGCCAGCCCGAACGGGATGGTCACGATCAGCAGGCAGGCCAGGATCCCGGCCAGCGCGTAGCCCAGGAAGAGGGTCCATCCGGCGGTCAGGAACCAGATGATGTTGAGGATGAATGACAGGAGGCTTCTCATATACCGAGACTAGCCGACGGGGCGCTGCGGCCGCGGGTCCCCGTGACTGCCCGGTAATGCATCGCTCCAGTTCACAGGGCAGATGAGCGCCCCTGAACTGGGGACCGATAAGGTGCTATCGGGGTGGGGCCCGGTCCTACGATGGGGGAGCGGGTCTGGTCGCCCGCGCAGCTACGACGCAGGCAGAGGAGACGAACATGAGCGCTCAGAGCGAGCTGACAGGGACCTGGAGCATCGATCCGACCCACAGCCGGGTGGGCTTCTCCTCGCGCCACGCGATGGTCACCAAGGTCCGAGGCGCCTTCAACGACGTCTCGGGCACCGCGCAGCTGGATGCCGAGGACATGTCGCGCTCGCAGGTGCGAGTCGTCCTGCAGGTGGCGAGCGTGGACACCCGCAGTCCTCAGCGCGATGCCCACCTGCGCAGCGCCGACTTCTTCGATGCGCAGCAGCACCCCACCATCGAGTTCGACTCCACGGCGGTGGATGAGGTGGACGAGAATCAGTTCATCGTCACCGGCGAGCTCACGATCCGGGGCGTGACCCGCACGATCTCCGTGCCGCTGGAGCTGCTGGGCGTGGACACCGATCCGTTCGGGCAGCTGAGGGCCGGCCTGGAGGGCTCGCGGCGCATCGACCGCAAGGACTGGGGCGTCTCCTGGAACACCCCGCTGGACTCCGGCGGCGTGCTGGTCTCGGACAAGATCACCCTCGAATTCGAGCTCTCCCTGGTGAAGGATGCACCCGCAGGCGCCGATTCTGCCCCGCAGGGCTGAGCGGCTGCCGTCGCGGCCGACGGTAGTGTCCCGGACATGGATTCTCCCCTGAGCGCACCCGAGCCCGGCACCCTGAGCATCGACATCTGGTCGGATGTCATGTGCCCGTTCTGCTGCCTGGGCGATCGCCACCTGGAGCTGGCGCTGGAGCAGTTCGAGCACCGCGACGCCGTGCGCGTGCTCTACCACTCGTTCCTGCTCGCCCCGGAGCTCCCCGAGGGCGAGACCATGCCCATGATCCAGATGCTGGCTGAGCACAAGGGCATGAGCCTGGAACAGATCCATGAGATGCATCGTCCGCTGATCGCCCGAGG
Source organism: Kocuria sp. NBRC 114282 (assembly GCF_030268385.1). NCBI lineage: Bacteria > Bacillati > Actinomycetota > Actinomycetes > Micrococcales > Micrococcaceae > Kocuria > Kocuria sp. NBRC 114282. Next base: position 117,453 of record NZ_BSQO01000002.1, read on the forward strand.
CCGCGAGGTCGGGATCGACTATGCGATGGATGACGTGATCTCGTCGTCCACGCGCAGGGCCCACGAGCTGGGCCATTTCGCCCAGGCGCGCGGCCGCGGTCCGGAGATGATGCGGCGCCTGTTCCGCGCCCACTGGTCCGAGGGCCTGAATCTCGATGACGTCGACGTCCTCGTCCGCCTGGCCGAGGAGGTCGGGCTGGATCCCGAGCAGGCCCGTACCGCTCTGCAGGAGCGCACCTGGCAGCGGGCGGTCGAGGACGATCTGACGGTGGCCCGCAGCCTGGGGGTGCAGGGCGTGCCGTTCTTCGTGCTCGACTCGCGCTATGCGGTCTCGGGAGCGCAGCCGCCGGAGGTGCTGCTGGAGGCGCTGGGCACCGCTTGGGCCGCCTCAGCGGAGGGCTCAGAGGCGGACGACGACGGCGCCGCGGGCACTGACGGGCATCGGTCCGCGCACTGATCGGCGGGACGTCAGACCGCTCCCACTTCGATCGGATACCTCGCTGTTTCGAGAGAATCCTTTATCATCGCAAGGTTGCTCGAATCGTAGGAGTCGCCTGGGAATCTCCCCATAGCAGTCGTCATGCCCTCTGGGCGAGGTGCTCGCACGCCCGCTCCTGCGGTTCGACCCGAGCACTCGAATCCAGCGAAGGGAGCACTGCGTGAGCGAATCCGAGCACGAGAGGACAGCAGGAGAAGGAGGACAGCGGACGCCGCTGGACCGCCAGCGCCTCGGCGGCACGGACAAGGACCAGCAGCGCGAGACCAAGCGCGAGGAGAGGCGGGCCCCCGTCTCCTCCTCGGAGCTCTCGGCCGGATACTCCGCCCTGACGCAGGACAGGGGCCCGCAGGTCAACTGGGTGGTGTTCCTGATCGCGGCGTGCGCGATCCTGGCGTTCTCCGCCTTCGCGATGGCCGCCCCGGACAGCGCTCGGGAGACCATGCACGGCATCGTGCTGTGGATCGCCGAGAACCTGGGCTGGTACTACGTCCTGACCGTGACCCTCGTGATCGGCTTCGTCCTGTGGGTGGCCTTCTCCAAGGAGGGCTCCGTCCGTCTCGGTCCGGATCATTCGCGCCCCGAGTACAAGTTCTTCACCTGGCTGGCCATGCTCTTCGCCGCCGGCGTGGGCATCGACATGCTGTTCTACTCGGTGACCGGGCCCATCACGCAGTTCATCCACCCGATCGACGGGGACCCGCGCAGCCTCGAGGCCGCGGAGGAGTCGGTCGTGTGGACCATGTTCCACTACGGCGTGGCCGGGTGGTCCATGTACTCCTTGATCGGCATGGCCCTGGGCTACTTCGCCTACCGCTGGGGCATGCCGCTGTCGATCCGCGCGGCGCTGTACCCGCTGCTCGGCAAGCGCGTGCGCGGGGCCACCGGCGATGTGATCGACATCTTCGCCCTGGTCGGCACCGTGTTCGGCGTGGCCACATCCATGGGCATCGGCGTGGTGCTGCTCTCCGTCGGGTTCTCGACGCTGTTCGGCATCCCCGATGGGCTGGGACTGCAGATCGCCCTGATCATCGTGGCCGTGGTGCTCACGATCGCGGCCTGCACGTCGGGCGTGGACAAGGGCATCCGCATCATCTCGGAGCTGAACATCTGGTCCGCTGCGGCCATGCTCGTCTACATCCTGATCTTCGGGCAGACCGCGTTCCTGATGAACGGCATCGTGCAGAACATCGGCCGGTTCATCTTCACCCTGCCCGAGCGCACGCTGCAGACCATGGGCTACAACCCGGACGGCGCGGAGTGGATGGGCTCCTGGACCCTGTTCTTCTGGGCCTTCTGGCTGGCCTGGGGTCCGTTCGTGGGCCTGTTCCTGGCGCGGATCTCCCGCGGTCGCACCCTGCGCGAGTTCGTGCTCGCCGCGATCACGGCGCCGGTGCTGTGCGACTTCCTCATCGTGACGATCTTCGGCAACTCCGCGCTGCACGAGGTCATGGTCAACGGCAACGAGGAGTTCGCCCAGCTGTCCATGGACAGCCCCGAGCAGGGCTGGTACGCGCTGCTGGAGATGTTCCCGGGGGCGACCTTCCTGATCGGGCTGGCCACGCTGTCCGGGCTGCTCTTCTACCTGACCTCCGCCAACTCCGGCGCCATGGTCATGTCGAACTACTCCTCGACCATCCCGGACCCCGCCGACGACGGCCCCAAGTGGCTGCGCATCTTCTGGGCCGTGCTCACCGCGATCCTCACGATCGCGATGCTGATCGCCGGCGGTGTGACGACCATGGAGTACGCCACGCTCATCTTCGCCCTGCCGGTGACGATCGTGGCCTACCTGATCATGGCCTCGTTCACGAAGGCGCTGCGCATGGAGAAGGCCGACCGCGAGGGCCGTGAGCTGCGTCGTTCCAACACCGCCGCCAGTGGCGGCCACGCCCCCGAGCGCAGCTGGCGCCAGCGCCTCGCCAACCTGCGCTCCTACCCGTCCAAGCGCCAGGTCGCCGAGTTCGTGACCAGCACCGTGCAGCCCGCGCTGAGCGATGTCTCCCGCGAGTTCGAGAAGCAGGGCTATGCATCCACGATGGCCGTCAATGAGCTGGCCGAGCACGGGATCCCGTCCTCGAGCATCGAGGTGGACATGGGCGATCATCGCCCGTTCCGCTACGAGGTCGCCGCCGTGGAGACCAACGTCCCCATGGTCGGCGCGCGCATGGGCCAGAACCCGGAGCGCTACTTCCGCCTGGAGGTCTTCACCCAGACGGGCTCCGAGGGCTATGACCTGATGGGTGTGACCCGCCAGCAGATCATCGACGACGTCCTGGACCGCTTCGAGTCCCACCTCGGGTTCCTGGACTACTCGACGCTGCACTCGACGGCCTCCGTGCTGACCCCTCCGCAGGAGACGGATCCCGCAGACGACCTCACGCCGGTGCCCGGAGATCTGCCCGGCCCGCAGCCGGATTCCTCGCGGGTGGTCATGCCGTCGCCCGATGCCCCGGATCCGGATCAGCGCCGCTGAGGCTCCTGACCGGACACAGGCCCCCGTCCCGACGCCGCGCGTCGGGACGGGGGCCTGTCGCATCCGCGGCTCCGCTTCGACGGCGCCTTCCGACGGCTGCCACGGGGATAGCCTGCTCGACATGAGCACGTCGCACGCGGGGCCGAGCACCGGCCCGAGGGAGGCCCCGGCAGGATCCCCCGCCGTCGTCCTGCGCGGGACCCTGGGGCTGGCGGTGGCCATGGGGCTGGGCCGCTTCTTCTACACCCCGGTGCTCCCGCTGATGGTCGCGGCCCTGAACTGGGGCACCGGGCCGAGCGCCTGGATCGCGACCGCGAACTACGCGGGCTACTTCCTGGGCTGCCTGGCCGTGGCCCGGGGCTGGCTGCGGCCAAGCTCCGCGCTGCTGCGCGTCGGGCTCCTGTCCACCGCCGTCCTGCTCGCACTGGTGGCGCTGAGCGGCGAGCCGCTGTGGCAGGCGTCGGTGCGCCTGGCGGCCGGAGTCGCCTCCGGGCTGGTCTTCGTGTGCATCACCCAGCGCATCCCGCAGGTTGCGCGACGCCCGCATGATGCCGGGCTGGTGTACGCGGGAGTGGGCACGGGCATCCTGGCCTCGGGGGCGCTGGTGCTGGCGGTGGGCGGCGCCGTCGGCTGGCGAGGCCTCGGGCGCCCCGGTCCCGGATGACGAGACCCCGGGCTCCCGGCCCGACGGCATGCTCCAGCTGTCCGTGGGCTACTTCTGCCAGGGCGCGGGCTACATCATCATCGGCACCTATCTCGTGGTGCTGGCCGAGCCCGTGTTCGGAGCGACGGCCGCCGCGGCGACCTGGCTCGTGGCCGGAGCGGCCACAGCACCCTCGCCGCTGCTGTGGTCGCTCGTCGCCGCCAGGATCGGCCTCCGCAAGGCATTGACCGTCTGCTACGGGCTGCAGGTCCTCGGCGCGGTGCTGGCGATCTTCGCCTCCGCGCCCGTCCTCCTGCTGGCGGCGGCGGCCCTGTTCGGCGCGACGTTCATGGGCGTGACCATGATGACCATCGGAGTCGGGACGCAGCTGGGGTCCCCGGTCGCGGCGGCCGAGCTCACGACCTGGTACAGCCTGGGGCAGATCACCGGACCGGCTCTGGTGGCGGCGGTGCTCAGCGGCACGATCATGGGCAGCTTCATCGTGGCCGCGATCGCGCTGGCTGCGGGCATGGCGCTGAGCCTGCTCGGGGCGCGGGCCGCGCAGGCTCGGTGAGCGCCTCCGGCATCGTCCGCGGCAAGGCGGCTGGCATCGTCGGCCCGTATCGAGGACAGTGAGGGGATCGGCCACGAGGCCGATGACCCGAGGCCGAAGGAGAGCATCATGGCGGTCTTCCACCATCAGGAGGTCCTCGAGCATCCGCTGGAGACCGTCTGGGACTGGCACTGCCGCAGCGGAGCCCTGACCCGGCTGAGTCCCGAGTGGGCCCAGACGGTGCTGCAGGAGTCCTGGCCGCCGCTGTCGACGGGTTCCCGGGCCCACCTGCGCACCAGCGCTCCGGGCACCGCCGGGTCGGTGCGCGTGCCGTTCGTCAGCGAGCACGAGCCCGGGCCCACGGAGCACTCGTTCGTCGATCGGATGGTGCGCGGCCCGCTGAGCAGCTGGGAGCACACGCACACCTTCGCCGCGCATGAGGACGGCGCGACGCTGATCGCCGATCGGATCGCCTACGAGCCGCTGCCGGGCCGCCTGGGTGAGAGGGCGAGGTTCGTCGCCTCCGCCATGCGCCCCACGCTGGAGGCCACGTTCCGCGCGCGCTCCACCAAGCTGCGCGCGGACCTGGACTTCCAGGGCCAGCTCGACGGGATCAGCGGAGGGCGCAGGCTCAACGTGCTGATCGGCGGTGCCTCGGGGCTCGTGGGCTCCCAGGTCGCGGCCATGCTCTCGACCGGTGGGCACAGCGTGCGCAGACTGGTCCGGCGGGCGGCCCAGCGCGAGGACGAGGTCTCGTGGGACCCGGGCACAGGGCACCTGAATCCCTCGGACGTTGCCTGGGCGGACGTCGTCGTGCACCTGGGAGGAGCGAGCATCGCCCGACGCCTCACCGAATCCGGCAAGCGCGCCATCCGCGAGTCGCGGCTGTCCTCCACCGGGCTGATCGCCGACGTGTGCGAGCGGCTGCCCGCCTCCGTGCGCCCGGAGGCCTTCGTGTGCGCCTCAGCGATCGGGTACTACGGCGGCCAGCGCGGCAGCGAGCAGCTGGTCGAGGGCTCGGCCTCGGGAGGCGGTTTCCTGGCCGAGGTCTGCCGCGACTGGGAGGCGGAGGCCGCCCGTGTGGAGGCCCTGGGCATGCGCCGGGTCAGCATCCGCACGGGCGTGGTCATGACGAGCCTGGGCGGGATGCTGCGGCTACAGCTGCCGCTGTACCTGGCCGGGCTCGGCGGCCCGCTGGGCGGCGGGCGCAATCACCTGTCCTGGATCTCGCTGGATGACCTCACCCGGATCTACGCCCGGGCAGTCGTCGACGGCGGGCTGGAGGGGCCGGTGAACGCCGTGGCCCCGGAGCCGGTGCGCCAGCGGGAGTTCGCCCGCGAGCTCGGCCGCGCACTGCACCGGCCCCGGATCGTTCCGACCCCGGCGCTGGGGCCCAGGCTCCTGCTGGGGAGGCAGGCGAACGAGGAGTTCGTGATGGCCGACCAGCTCGTGCGCCCGGCCGCGCTCGAGGCCCACGGGCACGCGTTCCGCCACCCGAAGCTGGCCGACGCCCTGGGGGAGACGCTGCCGCCGAGAAGCTGATTCAGCTACTCGGCTTGGAATCGCGGGCGAAGCGCTCCGCCTTGATGCGCTCGGGAAGGACGCGGTTCACAGCCGCGGCGCGCTTGGTGGCGGCGTCTCCGCCCACCACATGATCCTTGCCCGCGAACAGCGCGTCGAGGCCCTGCCGCGCGACGACGGACGGATCGTTCTTCCAGTCGTTCGAGCCGAACTTCGTGTCGTCCATGCCGGCCGTGTGGTGGAAGTCGGTGGCCGTGGCCCCGGGCATCAGGACCGTGACGCTCACGCCGAACTCGCGCAGCTCCTGGCGCAGTCCCTGGGCGAAGCTGCTCATGAAGGCGCGGGTGGGCCCGTAGATCGACTCGTAGGGGGTCGGGGTAGTGGCGGACAACGACGACGTGATCAGGATCCGCCCCGCTCGGCGCTGGGCCATGTGCCGGGCCACGTGCTTGGCCAGAACCACCTGGGAGGTCACGTTGAGCCCGAGCATGGCCAGCTCGTCGTCCAGGTCCGTGTCCAGGAAGGACCCGCCGAGGCTGCGTCCGGCGTTCAGCGCAGCGACCTCGAGCGGTGGATCCAGCTGCTGGACAGCCTGCCAGACCGCCTCCGCGCCCTCACGAGTCGACAGGTCGGCCTGGACCGGGTGCACCTCGACGCCCGGCAGCTGCTCGGGCAGGTCGAGGATCCGGTCTCCGGACCCGACGCCCACGATGTCGAAGCCGCGCTCGGCGAGGCCGTGGGCGAGCTGGAGGCCGATGCCCGCGGAGGCCCCGGTGATCAGTGCGAGAGAAGACATGCCACCAGCTTAGGACGTGGCGCGCCAGGCAGCCTTGCGGGGAGGCGCGGACTCACACTGAGAGGCCACTCGACCTGCTCGGGGGCTGGGCGCGGGGCGATTGCTGCAACAGGGCATGAAGAAGGCCCTCCTACCTGACGTCATGCCTGGTCGGAGGGCCTTTCACGGGGTGGAGCTAAGGAGAATCGAACTCCTGACCTCTTCATTGCGAACGAAGCGCTCTACCAACTGAGCTATAGCCCCGGAACGAACCAGATCAGCGTACGCCCCAGGGGGCTGGGCGTCCAACTCCGGGCGCAGCCTCTAGTCTGTGCGGCATGGAATCCCACGCGCACCCGGAGCCCGATCAGCCGGCCCCCACTGACCAGCAGGACGTGCCGGGGCCGTCGTCGGGCGCTTCCGACACCGCACAGGGCCCCGTCCTGCGGGTGGGCTACGAGACCGGGATGATGCCGGGCAAGTGGCTGCGGCGCTGGCGCGAGCGCGGTGACGGGCTCGAGGAGCAGCAGCTGGCACCCGGGCAGTGGCCGCAGGCGCTGGGGGAGACGGTCGACGTCGCCCTGATCCGTCTGACGCCGCACCCGCACACCGAGGCCGGGGCGGCGCTCGCGGACCTGACCCAGCTGCGGGAGTCGTTCCACGTCGTGGAGCTCTATGACGAGCAGCAGGTCGTGATCCTTCCGGTGGACGACGAGCTGACGCTGCTCGACGACGTCCCCGTGGGAGAGCTGGCCGATGAGTGGCTGCTCCAGGAGCTCGACCAGCTGCCCGAGCACCGTCCCTCCGCCGAGGGGCGCGGCACCGACGACGCCGGTGCGCCGCGCCAGCTGCCCGAGATCGCCGACTCCGGGGCCGCCGTAGAGCTTGTCGCGGCCGGGGTGGGCCTGTACGTCGCGCCCATGTCCGTGGCTCGGTGGCACCACCGCAAGGATCTGACCTACCGCCCGATTCAGGACCTGCCGCTCGTGCCGGTCGTGCTGGTGTGGCCGAAGGACCTCCCGGAGCAGACCGAGGCGATGGTCCAGGACTTCCAGGGCATCGTCCGCGGGCGCCGTGAGGGCAGCTCCCGCGGCAGCGAGTCCGAGGCGATCGCTTCCCGGGGAGACGAGGACCTGTCCAACAGCCGCGATCCCGAGGTGCAGCGGGCGGCCAGTGCGGCGCGCAAGCGCAGCAAGGCGAAGTCCGGCTCCGCCTCGGGCGGCTCCCGCACCGGCAAGGGCACGAGCCGCGGCGATCAGCTGGCAGGCAAGCGACTGGCCGGAGGGCGGCCGCGCCGCTCCGGCGGAGGTCGACCCGGTGGCAAGCCCAAGGGCCGCGGCGGAAGGCCCGGCCGGGGGCGCTGAGCAGGCGCTGCCGAGCAGGGTGCCCCGGCCTCAGCCCTGCTTCGGCTGCCCGCCGCCCACGATCGGCTGCGCTCCGGTGGGCGGGGTCGAGTCGTGCGGGGAGTCGACGGTCAGGCCGCCGCCGCGGATGACCGCCTGGTTGACCAGGGGCACTCGAAGGCCCTCGCGGTCGAGCATCTTCTTGATCCGCACGCGCAGCACCCGGGCCACGGCCCACTGCTGGGCCGGAGCGGTCTTCACGGCCAGCCGGACGGTCAGGGACTCGCCGGACAGGGCCTCCACGCCCCAGACCTCCGGCACGCCCATCACGTGCTGACCGACCTCGGGATCCCGAGGCAGCGAGGAGAGCTCAGCCTCGAGGCGGCGGATCATGTCGTCCAGGTCGGCGTCGTAGGGCAGGGGGACGTCGAGCACGCACTGCGCCCAGCCCTGGGACTGGTTGCCCACGCGCAGGATCTCCCCGTTGCGCACGTGCCACAGGGTCCCCTCCACATCGCGCACGCGCGTGATGCGCAGGCCCACGTCCTCGACCGTTCCCGAGGCCTCGCCCAGGTCCACGATGTCGCCGATGCCGAGCTGATCCTCCGCGACGATGAAGATGCCGGAGAGGTAGTCCTTGATCAGCGACTGGGCGCCGAAGGACAGGGCCACACCCGCGATGCCCGCTGAGGCCAGCACCGGGGCGATGTTGAACCCCATCTCGGCGATCACCATCAGCAGGGCGACGGCCCAGATGACGAGCACCACCACGGAGGAGAGCACCGCCCCGACGGTGCGGGCGCGCTGGGCCTGGCGCTTGGTGGCGATTCCGGAGTCCTCGACCCAGCTGCGTGCCCCGGACTCCTCGACCTTCGCGATCACGCGCGCGTGGGTGCCCTTGGCGATGCCGCGCGTGACACGGCGGATGATCAGCCGGACCAGGGCGGAGGCGACCAGGGCGATCATGATGATCAGCAGGATCCGGGAGGGGGCTCCGAGCCAGAAGGACCAGGTCGCCAGGTCCGCGGGGGAAGTCTCTGAGGAGGCCAGCAGCTGCATGCCGGGAAGGATAGTGTCCGCGGCTTGACGACAGCTGATGGCTCCCAGCGGATACCCGGTCCGGTCTGGAACAATGCTGCGACACAGCCGCCCGCCGACGTGCGCCCCGCATGCGCGCCGTCCGCGCGACCGACTTCCCGCAAGGAGACCCATGCCCCTGACCAGCTCTTCCGCGCTGACCATCGCAGCCCAGTCCGCACCGCAGATCGCTGCGCAGTCCGCTTCCGAGGAGGCCGGGCTGACCGGCATCGCCGGATGGTCCGTGGACCTGATGGATGCGATCGGCGCCCCCGGCGCGGGCCTCCTGGTGGCCGCGGAGAACCTCTTCCCGCCGCTGCCGTCGGAGATCATCCTCCCGCTGGCCGGCTTCACGGCCACCCAGGGCGGCTTCACTCTGTGGGAGGCCATCTTCTGGACCACGCTGGGCTCCGTCGTGGGAGCCATGGCGCTCTACGGGTTGGGCGCCTGGCTGGGCCGTCGTCGCCTCTACCTGATCGTGGACCGCCTGCCGCTGGTGGACGTCCACGACGTCGAGCGCACGGAGGACTGGTTCGACAAGTACGGCCCGTACACCATCTTCCTCGGCCGCATGGTGCCGCTGTTCCGGTCGCTGATCTCGATCCCGGCGGGAGTGGAGCGCATGCCGTTCTGGTTCTTCACGGGCCTGACCACGATCGGCTCGCTGATCTGGAACACGATCTTCGTGGTGGCCGGCTGGATCCTGGGGGCGAACTGGCACCTCATGGAGCAGTGGGCCGGGGTGTTCTCCAACATCGTCTACGTCGTGGTCATCGTCTTCCTGCTCTGGTGGGTCGTGAAGCGCGTCCTCAAGATCAGCAAGGGCCGCACCGACGGCTCCCGGGAGGAGTCGGTCGAGGAGATCCTCGAGCGCCGCGCCCGCAAGGACGAGCAGATGCGGCATCAGCGCGAGGAGAAGAAGGCGGCTCGTCGCGCCAAGCGCGCCTGAGTCCCGCACACCGCACGACGACGGCCGGTCACCTCCTCCGGGGAGGCGACCGGCCGTCGTCGTACTCAGGCACGAGCGCTCACAGCCAGTCCTTGTGCTTGAACACGAGGTAGAGCACGAGCGAGCACAGCGCCATCAGCCCCAGCGAGTACGGGTAGCCCAGCGCCCAGTGCAGCTCGGGCATGTCGTCGAAGTTCATGCCGTAGATGCCCGCGATCAGGGTCGGCACCACCAGGATGGCGGCCCAGGACGAGATCCTCTTGGTCTGGTCGTTGAGCTGCATGGCGGCGTCGTTCTGCCGGGCGGCGGTCAGCGTGGCGTCGAGCTGCATGGCGTCGTTGAGCGCCGCGCGCAGCGACTCCACGCGGCGGGTCACCGACACGGCGTGATCGGACACATCGCGCAGCAGGTGGCGCAGGGTCTCGTCGTCCCGGACCCGCTCGGCCCGGGCAACCTGCCCGAGCATGTCCTCGAGGGGCTCGCAGGCGCGGTGGAAGCCGGTGACCTGCCGGGCGAGGCTGTAGATGCGCGGCGAGACCCGGTCCTCGCCGGCCAGCAGATCGTCCTCGATCTGATCCAGATCGGCTGAGACCCCCTGCAGGACCGGGAAGTAGTCGTCCACCATCTGATCGACGACGGTGTAGTGCACGGCAGCCGGCCCCCGGGCCAGCAGCTTGGGATCGTCCTCCAGGCGCCGAGCGGCTCGGCGCAGCACCTCCGACGGCTCGTAGCGCACGGTCACCGCGTAGTCGGTGCCCAGGAAGACGTGGATCTCCCCGATCCGGATCTGCTCCTGGGCATCGTCGTAGACGGCCGGGCGAAGGACCGTGAACATGTCCGGCCCGTAGCGCTCGACCTTGGGCCGCTGATGGGCCTGCAGCGAGTCCTCGACGGCCAGATCGTGCAGCGCGAAGCGCCCCTGCAGCTGGTCGAACTCCTCCCGGGTGGGCGATTCCAGGGCGATCCAGATGAAGCTGCCGTCGTGCTCGGGGGAGTCATCGAGCAGCCGGGCTCCTTCGCGGATCGAGCTCGGGGACGCCAGGAGGCGCCCGTCACGATAGACGGCGCAGTGCTGAAGGGGCATGGTGTCGATCCTAGGGGCGTCGGCGTCGGCGTCGGCGCCGGAGGTCGGGCTTCCCTAGACTGGCGCGCATGGGAATCAGCGGGCAGCAGGAGACCACGGCGCGATCCACCGGCAGGAGCCTCCGGCGCGGCCTGCTGGCGGTCTCGGCGACCGGGCTGCTCGTGCTCACCGGCTGCGGCGACCGCGGCGACGATCCCCAGCCGGCAGTCTCGGAGGAGGGGCCCGTGCTGGTCGGCGCCGGTCCCACCGTCCAGACGCAGGCCGTCGCGGATGCGTGGGTGCTGGCGCTGGAGGACAGCGGCATCGCAGCCGAGGTCCGCGAGGTGGAGGGAGGCCGTGCCGGCTACCTCCAGGCGGTCGAGGACGGCACGGTCGACGTCTACCCGGACTTCACCGGCGACCTCTACCTGGAGCTCGACGCCGCCTCGGCCGAGCAGTCCCCAGCAGAGCCGACCCCAAGCCCCGGGGGGGAGGCGGCAGCCGACAGCGGGGGACTGATCGATTCGCTGACCTCCCTGGTGGGACAGGACCCAGGAACCGCAGGGTTCTCGGATGCCGATGTTGAGGCAGCCGTGCAGGAGCAGCTGCCCGACGGCCTGACCCTGCTGGCCACGGGCTCGGCGGATCGCACCCGGGCCATGGCCGTCACCGCGGCCACGGGTGCGCAGCTGTCCGGCAGCACGCTGGATTCGCTGAGCGGGGACTGCTCGAAGATGACCATCGGCGTCCCCAACGAGGAGACCGAGCAGCCGGTCACCGTGCCGGCGCTGGAGGAGCTCTACGGCTGCGAGCCGCAGAAGGTCGTGGGCTACGGATCGCCGGAGGAGACGGTGGAGGCCCTGCTGCGCGACGACGTGCAGGCCGCAGTGGTGGTCACGACGCGTCCGGAGATCCAGGACAACGCGCTCGTGGTCCTCGAGGACGGCTCCGGCGCCATGATCCCCGAGCGCGTGGTGCCCGTGGCCGATGATGAGCTGCCGCAGAGCGTCCGGACTGTGGTCGATGACGTCGACGGCCGCCTGGATGCCGATGCCATGACCCTGCTGACGCGGATGACGACCTCCCAGGACCTGTACACGCCGTACGAGGCGGCCGATTACTGGTGGGGCACTCAGAACTAGGTCCGCGTATCGTGGGCGCATGCGCAAGATCACCCAGTCCAAGAAGCTCGCCGATGTCCGCTACGACGTCCGCGGTCCGGTCCTCGAGCAGGCGGAGCGCATGGAGGACGCGGGACACCGCATCCTGCGCCTGAACATCGGCAATCCCGCGCCGTTCGGCTTCGAGGCCCCGGACGCCGTGCTGGTCGACATGATCAAGAACCTGCCGAACGCGCAGGGCTACTCGGACTCCCGCGGCATCTTCTCGGCGCGCACCGCGGTCGTGCAGTACTACCAGACCCGCGGGATCATGAACCTCGACGTCTCCGAGGTCTTCCTGGGCAACGGCGTCTCCGAGCTGATCACCATGTCGCTGCAGGCGCTGTGCGACGACGGCGACGAGATCCTGGTCCCCTCCCCGGACTACCCGCTGTGGACCGGGGCCACGGCCCTGTCCGGCGGCACGCCCGTGCACTACGCCTGCGACGAGGCCGACGGCTGGAATCCGGACCTCGAGGACATCCGGGCCAAGATCACGCCCTCCACCCGGGGCATCGTGGTGATCAACCCGAACAACCCCACCGGTGCGGTCTACTCGCGCGAGACCCTGCAGGGGATCGTCGACCTGGCCAAGGAGCATGATCTCATCCTGTTCGCCGACGAGATCTACGAGAAGATCACCTACGACGGCGCCGAGATGATCAACCTGGCCTCGCTGTGCGGCGAGGACGTCCTGTGCCTGACCTTCTCGGGGCTGTCGAAGGCGTACCGCGTGGCGGGCTACCGCTCCGGCTGGCTGGCGATCACGGGCCCCAACTGGAAGGCCGAGTCCTACCTCGAGGGGCTCAAGCTGCTGTCCAACATGCGCATGTGCGCCAACGTCCCGGCCCAGCACGCCATCCAGACGGCCCTGGGTGGGTACCAGTCGATCAACGACCTCATCCTCCCGGGCGGGCGCCTCAAGGCCCAGCGCGATCTGGCCTACGAGCGCCTCAACGCGATCGACGGGGTGACCTGCGAGCCGGCTCGCGGCGCGCTGTACCTGTTCCCCAAGCTGGATGTCGAGAAGTTCGGGATCGAGGACGACGAGCGCTTCGCCCTGGACCTGCTCAAGGAGCAGAAGATCCTGGTCAGCCACGGCTCGGCCTTCAACCTCCCCACGCCCGATCACTTCCGGCTCGTGTTCCTGCCCTCGGTGGAGATGCTCGCCACGGCGCTGGATCGCATCGAGGAGTTCCTGGGCAGCTACCACCAGGTCCGCTGATCGGAACCCCTGACGACGCCGGCTCCCCGACTCCTCGAGTTGGGGAGCCGGCGTCGTTCCGGGCGAGGAGGATCGCGGCACCGCCGATGCGGCGGGCTGGTGACAGATCAGCAGGCCATCAGCTCTGATGGCCTGCTGATCTGCCACCAGCCGGGACTGCGGCGGATCAGTCCTCGGGATCCGTCGAGGCCGGGGGCACGATCGACATCTGCCCCGTGCGGGCATCGACGGTCGCGGTGAACGACGGGCTGCGCAGCATGCGCAGGACCAGCAGCGCGAAGGCCACCAGCACGATCGTCGAGACGACGCCCGTCATGTGGATGGCCTGTGTGTAGGCCTGCCCGGCGGCGTCGATCAGGCGCTGGCCGCCGTCGGACTGCGCGCCGATCGCGTAGGCGCCGCCCAGCGTCTCGCGAGCCGCCTGGGTGCTCTCGGCGTCGAAGCCGTCGGGGACCCGCAGGAAGCGCTGGTAGAGCCCGGTGACGATCCCGCCCACCAGCGAGGTGCCCAGCACGGAGCCGAGTTCGTAGCCGGTCTCGGAGATCGCCGAGGCCGAGCCCGACTTTTCCGGGGGGACCGAGCCGACCACGAGCTCGGTGGACAGCGTGGTCGAGAAGCCCAGCCCCAGCGACAGCACGGCGTAGCCGAGGGTCAGCGGCCACCAGGACTCGTTCGCGAACACCGCGATCACGCCGTAGCCGGCCGCGATGAGCAGCACGCCGGTGACCACGACCGTTCGGGGGCCTGCGGTGCCTGCCCAGCGGGCGCCCACCAGGCCGGAGACGATGGCCAGGGTCATGCCCGGGATGATCATGAGCCCTGCGGTGAAGGAGTCCATGCCCACGACGAGCTGCATGTGCTGGGTCAGGAAGAACAGGAAGCCGAACTGCGCCATGTTGGAGGCGATGTTCACCAGCACGCCGCCGGAGAAGCGGCCCGAGCGGAACAGCCCGAGCTCGAGCATGGGGTGGCTCAGCCGGCGCTGGCGCAGCACGAACAGGGTTCCGAAGGCCAGGCCCACGAGCATGGTCACCACGGCGGTGAGGAGAGACCCGGCGGTGGCCGCGGTCTTGATCCCGTAGACGATCGGGGTCATGGTCAGGATCGCCAGAGCGGCGGAGATCAAATCCAGCTTGCCGGGGTTGGGATCCCGCGACTCGGGCAGGACCAGCGGGGCCAGGACGGCGAAGAGCAGGCAGAAGGGAACGGGCGCCAGGATCGCGGCGTGCCAACTGAACCAGGTGAGCAGCCCTCCGCCGATGATCGGCCCCAGCGCCGCTCCGGCGCTGAAGCCCGCGGTCCACACAGCGATCGCGATGCGGCGGGAGGCGTCGGACGGGAAGAGCACGCGGATCAGGGACAGAGTGGCCGGCAGCAGCATGGAGCCGAAGATGGCCACGGCCACACGGGAGGCGATGAGCATCTCGGGGCTCGTCGAGAGCCCGCCGGCCACCGACGACAGGGCGAAGCCGACGGCGCCGATCATCAGGAGGCGTCGACGGCCGATGTGATCGCCCACGGTGCCCATCGGGATCAGCAGCCCGGCCAGGATCAGCGGGTAGATGTCCACGATCCACAGCAGCTGGGTCCCGGTGGGGCGCAGATCCGCGCCGATGTCCGGCAGGGCGAAGCTCAGGGTGGTGGTGGTGACGGCGACGGTGAGCACCGGGAGCATCAGGGCGGCTAGCCCGATCCACGCGCTGCGCTGGGTGCCCTGCTCCTGGGCGGCGGTCTGGGCAGTGGACACGCTGACCTCCTCACATGCTCTCGGCTCGCGATCTCGAGCGCGGCCGGGGCTGTGCCTCACCGGCGGCTCGGGCGAGCGGTGGCTTCTCGGTGCGCCGTGACAGCGGCGCCCGCGTAACTGTACCGTCTGGACGGTATGGTTTCACGCGAGTGTCGTGAGGCTCACCGCAGCGGCGCAGGACGATCGGATCGACCCGTCGGGTCGACGAGGGAAGGAGGCGGCGTGGCACGCAAGCCCCAGGCCCGGGAGCGGCTCCTCGACGCCTTCGACCGGATCGTCGTGGATGAGGGGGAGCGCTCGGCGACCCTCGAGGCCGTGGCGGCGCGCGCCGGGGTCTCCAAGGGCGGGCTGCTCTACCACTTCTCCACCCGGCAGGAGCTGGCCGACGCCTCGGTGGAGCGCATGCGGCAACTCGCCGAGGAAGGCACGCAGGCCATGGAGGCCTCCGCCGAAGGCTCCGCCCGGGCCTACCTGCGCTCCTCCCTGTGGGCCGATACCGCCCTGGACCGCTCGATCCTCACGACCTCGCGCCTGGTCCAGAGCGGCGATCAGGGTGCGCGGGAGGCCATGCTGGGCCTCGAGGCCCGCTGGTACCGGATGCTCGAGGCCGAGCTGGGCGATCCTGTGACCGCCCAGGCCGTGCTGCACATGGGCGACGGGCTGTATCACAACGCCGCGCTCGGGATCCTGGCTGATCGCGCGCAGGACCGCGAGGCGGTCATGGAGCAGCTGCTCGAGGCGCTCGAGCGGCTTCGCCCGAGCTCCTGAGCCGCGGTCTCAGTCCTGGTCCTCGGCGCTCTCGCGGCGCGCGCGGGCGGCATCCAGGCGGTCTCGGGCGCCGTCGAGCCACTGCTCGCAGCGATTGGCCAGTGCCTCGCCGCGCTCCCACAGCGCCAGCGACTCCTCCAGCGCCGTGCCGCCGGCCTCGAGCTTGGACACGGTGGCCACGAGCTCCTCGCGGGCCTGCTCGTAGCCCATGGACTCGATGTCGGAGAGGTCCGGGGCGGCACCGGGGGAGGACGGGGTGGTCTCGGTCATGAGTGCGGTCCTTTCGGGGAAAGCGGTGATCGTGGGTCAGTCGTCGCGCAGCTGTCCGGGGCGGCGCTCGGAGAGCTCGAGGGTCCGCACCGACAGCTCGCCTGCGGCCAGGCGCACCGTGAGCTCGTCGTCCACGGCCACCTGATCGGTGCCGCGCACCACGGCGCCGCTGTCATCCTGGACCACGGCGTAGCCGCGGTTGAGGGTCTCCTGCGGGGACAGCGCGCGCACCCGCAGCTTCATCTGCTCGATCGCGGTGCGGTCCCGTTCGATCCGGTGGGCGGTGGTGCGCTGGGAGCGCTCGCGCAGGCGGTCGATGTCCTCCTCGCGCACCAGGATCATGCCCTCCGGCTGGTCCAGGACGGGGCGGGAGCGGATCGACTCCAGGGCTCGCTGCTCCCGGTCGAGGAACTGGGTCACCGCGCGATCCAGCACCGCTCGGGCGCGGGCGACGTTCGCCTTCTCCTCCACGAGGTCCGGGACCACGCGCTTGCCGGCGTCGGTGGGCGTGGAGGCGCGGACGTCGGCCACGTGATCCAGCAGCGGCTGGTCGTTCTCGTGGCCGATCGCCGAGATCACGGGGGTGGTGGCATCGGCGACGGCGCGCAGCAGGCGCTCGTCGCTGAACGGCAGCAGGTCCTCGAAGGCGCCGCCGCCGCGGGCGATGATGATGACGTCGACGTCCGGGTGGGCGTCGAGCTCGGCGAGCGCGCCCATGACCTGGCCTGCAGAGGCGGCGCCCTGCACGGCGACGTTGCGGATCTCGAACTGCACCGACGGCCACCGCAGGGACGCGTTGCGCACGACGTCCTTCTCGGCATCCGAGTTGCGCCCGGTGATCAGCCCGACGCGCTGGGGCAGCTGGGGGATCGGGCGCTTGCGCTCGGCGTCGAACAGGCCCTCCTCGGCCAGCGCGCGGCGCAGCTGCTCGATGCGCACCAGCAGATCGCCCAGGCCCACAGGACGCACGCCGTGGCCGATCATCGACAGCCGCCCGGTCTTGGTCCAGTAGTCGGGGCGGACCTGGGCGACGACCCGCATGCCCTTCTCGAGCGGGGTCTCCAGGGCCTGCATCTCGCGAGGGAACAGGGTCACGGGGACCGAGATCTCCTGGTCGACGTCGCGCAGGGTCAGGAAGGTGACGCGCGGGCGCTCGTTGATCTCGATGATCTGGCCCTCGACCCAGGTGGGGTCGCACCGGGCGATGTACGCGTGGAGGTTCTCGGCCAGCAGCCGCAGCGGCCACGGGTTCTCCGGCGTGGTCAGCCCCGCGCGCGGGGCCGGTGCCGGGCGCTGATCGCCGGCGGGGGGCTGTTCCGTCATGTTCCATGCATACCACCCGAGTCGTGCAGGTCACGGGTCCGACGCCGGTGGGTGGACAGCCTGTCCCGGTAGCGTGGTGCGCATGACTGCTCAGCGCTCCGAGACCCCCGCCGGAGGCCTTCCCTGGGACCGGCCTGCGCCCGCGGCGCGACGTCGCGGTCCCGGTGCGCTGGGCGTTCTGCGCACCGTCGTGGCCTCGGTCCTGGCGCTGTGTGCCGGGCTGGCGGCGGTGATGGCCGTGGCGACCACCTGGATCGATGACACCGTGATGGATCGCGAGGGCTTCTCGGCGCTGTCGGAGGACCTGCTGGCCGATCAGCAGCTGCGCGGCGAGATCGAGGACATGGCGCTGGACTCCGCCTCCCAGGCCGTCCAGAACGCCGACACCGGGGACATCCCGCTGGGCGGGACGATCACCGGCTGGGTGGACCGCAGGGTGCAGTCGACCATGAGCGACTACTTCGACGGCGACGCCTACCAGCAGGACATGCGCGAGGTCCTCGAGGGCACGTACGACGCCAACGTCGCCGCTGCCGAGAGCCCCGACGGCGCCCCGGAGGACCTGCAGGTCGAGGTCGCGCCGGTCATGGACGGGCTCTCCGAGGCGATCAGCGACCGGCTGCCCTTCGGCCTGGAGGTCGATCTGTCCTCGATGGATCTGGTGGGCATCCAGGACGGCGTGGCCGAGATCCCCGACTCGGCCACCGGCCCCGCGCTGGATCAGCTCTCCGAGGTCTCGGATCAGGCGCCGTACTGGTGGATCGCTGCTGCGGTCGCCGCTGTCCTGGCGCTGCTCATCGCCCGGCATCGCGAGTGGGCGCTGCTGGGGGCAGGCATCGGTCTCGTCGGCGGCGTGATCGCAGCCGGGATGGTCCTGCAGGGCTTCGCCGACTCGGTCATGGCCTCCCCGGACCTGGAGGGGGTGGGTCGCACCGTGGTCGATCGGCTGTTCGCGGTGCTCGGCGCGGGCCTGGACCAGCGGCTGAGCCCCTGGCTGTGGACCGGGGTGGCGCTGACCGCAGCAGGGGTGGTCCTGGGCGGGCTGCGCCTGACCTGGCGCCTGGGCGGCGACGACGCCTCCGGCGGTGACTCGACGACCGGGCTGAGCCGAAGCGGTCGGCGGGTCATCGAGGCCTGATGCCGCGTGGCCGCCGGCAGTGATCCGGTGACATGCATGACATGTCCCCGGCACCTGTGGAGCCCGTAGAATGCGGGGCATGTCCGCACCCGTCGCTCTCTCCATGCCCGTCGTCCCCCGCGTGCGCCGCTCTCCTGAGGAGGTCGCGGCGGCAGCGCCCGTCGAAGGGGACAAGAAGGTCCTGCTCGCCTCTCCGCGCGGCTACTGCGCCGGCGTGGATCGTGCGGTGATCGCGGTCGAGAAGGCGCTCGATCACTACGGCGCGCCGGTGTACGTGCGCAAGGAGATCGTGCACAACAAGCACGTGGTCCAGACCCTCGAGGCGGACGGCGCGGTGTTCGTGGAGGAGGTCGACGAGGTCCCGGAGGGCTCGCTGCTCGTGTTCTCCGCCCACGGCGTCTCCCCGGCGGTCGTGAGCTCGGCCGCCGATCGCGGCCTGCAGACCATCGACGCCACCTGCCCGCTGGTGACCAAGGTGCACCGCGAGGCCGTGCGCTTCGCCAAGCAGGGCCGTCAGATCCTGCTCATCGGCCACGTGGGCCACGAGGAGGTCGAGGGCACCTACGGCGAGGCCCCGGACCGCACGATCATCGTCAACGGCCCGGAGGATGTGGCGACGCTCGAGGTCGAGGACCCCGACAACCTCGTGTGGCTGTCGCAGACCACGCTGTCCGTGGACGAGACCCTCGAGATCGTCACCGCCCTGCGCGAGCGCTTCCCGAACCTGCAGGATCCGCCCTCCGACGACATCTGCTACGCGACCTCCAACCGCCAGGGCGCGATCAAGGAGATCGCGCCGCAGACGGATCTGGTGATCGTGGTGGGCTCCCCGAACTCGTCGAACTCCGTGCGCCTCAAGGAGGTCGCCGCCGAGTACGGCGCGGCTCGCGCCGAGCGCGTGGACAACGCGAACGAGGTGGACGAGTCCTGGTTCGAGGGCGTGCGCACCGTGGGCGTGACCTCGGGCGCCTCCGTGCCGGAGGTCCTGGTCCGTGACGTCATGGCCCTGCTGGCCGAGTACGGCTACGCCGACGTGGAGGAGGTCGTCACGGCCGAGGAGGACATCCTCTTCTCGCTTCCCAAGGAGCTGCGTGCGCGTCTGACGGCAGACGGCGACGCCACCCGCAACCTCGGAGGCCGCGGAGCACGCCCGGCGCGCTGAGCCTGTCGGCCGATCGACAGGTCAGTCCTACGGCCCCTCCTGCGTCTCCTGGTCCAGCAGCTCCGGGGCTGTGATCGCACGCGGGGTGGACTCGACCGTGGCCGTCTCCAGGCGGTCATCGGCCGGTGCCGTGACATCCAGGTCGTTGAGCCGACGAGCCGTGGGCAGCACGCGGGTCTCGAGCGAGCCCACGAGC
This sequence comes from Kocuria sp. NBRC 114282, assembly GCF_030268385.1. Taxonomy (NCBI): domain Bacteria; kingdom Bacillati; phylum Actinomycetota; class Actinomycetes; order Micrococcales; family Micrococcaceae; genus Kocuria; species Kocuria sp. NBRC 114282. The sequence goes on from NZ_BSQO01000002.1 coordinate 137,338, forward strand.
TTGTTGTAGGTCTCCACGGAGCGGCGGATGGACCCGCCCATGGCGCTGAGGTGCCCGCCCACGGTGCCCAGCCGGTCGTAGAGGTCCCGCGACAGCTGCAGCAGCTGCGAGGCGTCCTGGGCCAACGACTCCTGGCGCCAGGAGAAGGCGACCGCCTTGAGCGAGGCAAGCAGGGAGACCGGCGACACCAGGGCCACGCTGCGCGCTGCAGCGTGATCCAGCAGCGAGGGATCCGCCTCCAGCGCGGCCGACAGCGCCGACTCCACGGGCACGAAGCACAGCACGAGCTCGGGCGAGCCGACGCTCGAGGTCCAGTACTTCTTGGAGCCCAGGGCGTCCACGTGCGCTCGCAGGGCATCGGCGTGGCCCTTGAGCAGCTTGGTCCGGGCGGCGAGGGCCGGCTCCGAGCCGTCGTGGCCGAGGTCCTGGGCGCGCAGGTACGAGGCCATGGGGGCCTTGGCATCAACGATCAGCCGCTGCTCCCCGGGCAGCTTCACGACCATGTCCGGACGGTGCGCGCCGTCCTCGGTCTGCACGTGGACCTGCTCCTGGAAGTCGACGTGGCGCAGCATCCCCGCGGCCTCCACCACGCGGCGCAGCTGGACCTCGCCCCAGGTGCCGCGGGCGGAGTTGGAGCGCAGCGATCCGGCCAGTGATCCCGTGACGCGCTGCAGCTCGGCGTCCGCCTCCCGAGCCTGCTCGAGCGCGCGGGAGACCTCCCCGAACTGCTGGGAGCGATCCTTCTCGAGCCGGGTCACGTGCTCCTGGACCCCGCGCAGCCGATCGGCCAGCGGAGCCAAAGCGGTGAGGACGTCCTGGTCCTGAGCAGAGCGCTCCTCCAGCGCGGCCACCCGCTCGGTCTGCAGTCGGGAGCTCTCCTGCGCTGCGGCGAGCCGGCGCTGCAGCTCGGCGTTGTCCTGACGCATGCTCTCGAGCTCCCGGGCGTCCGCTCCACCGGCCGCACCACGGGAGGCCAGCAGCCAGCCCACGGCCAGCCCGGCCACAGCGCCTGCGATGAAGAGCAGCAGGGGGAGGACGATGCCGAGGGAGGAGGTCTGTTCCATGCGACTCAGATTCTCAGCCCGCTCCGACAGCACAGCGCGGCCCTGTTCTCGGACGGAGCCGCGCTGCGACGAGAACCCTCAGTAGGTCAGAGGCTCCACTCCCAGCCTTCGGAGTCGAAGAGCGGGGCATACACCAGCGTGCCGGAGGAGTCGGTCACGTCGAGGATCAGTGATCCGGAGACGTTCTCACCCGGGCCGATCTCATCGGGCAGGGATTCGCCGGTGTCAAGGCACATGTAGCTGGCCACAGTGCCGATGTCATTGGCCGTGCGACCGGAAGAGTCCACGAACTTCCAGTCGTACGGATTGAACATCATGGAGTTGATGTAGAACAGTTCCTCCAGGTCCTCGGCGGAGCCGGTGGTGGCCATGATGTCGACCTTGACGAAGGACTCGTTCTCCGGGGCCTCCGCGTAGGGGCTGGTGCACTGGAAGTCCGACTGGATGTCGGTGACCTTGAAGGACAGCGCCTTCTCCCCGGAGGAGGCGGTGAGGCTCGCCTCCTCACCGACCCGCTTGGGGATATTGCCGCGCTCGCTGAGACCGGAGGCGTCAGTGGCAGGCTTCGCCGCCGCATCGCTATCGGCCGCCTCCGAGGCCTGCCCCGAGGCCTCGGCGGAATCGTCGCCGTCGGCCGCGGGGGAGTCCGCTGCGGCTTCCGGGGACGCCTCGGCGGAGGGCTGATCCTCGGCCGGGGCCGTCTGCGTCACCGTCACGGTCTCCGGTGCCGGCTCGGGCTCGTCGGAGGAAGAGTCCGGAGTGCATCCGGACAGCGCCAGCGTCAGCCCCAGGAGGCTCGCGGCGAACAGGGGGTGACGGGGGTGGGACACAGGGGCCTCCGGGTTCTCGGGCATTCGGCCATCGTTCAGGCTGTGTCCAACATCCTAGGAGGTTCTCCATGCGAACCGATGCACTGACAGCTCAGAGCCACCCGTTGTCCTGCGCCGCCCGTGCTGCCGCGGCGCGATTGGCCGTATGCGTCTTGCCGATCGCCGAGGACAGGTGGTTGCGCACCGTGCCCTGGGACAGGTGAAGGCGGGCGGCCATCTCCTTCACGGAGGCGCCGTCCAGGGCGATGCGCAGGACGTCGCGCTCGCGCTCGGTCAGGGGGCTGCCGCCGGTGATCAGCGACTCCTCGGCCAGGGAGGGGTCGATCACGCGTCCACCGCCGTGGACGGTGCGCACCGCGGCGGCCAGCTGCTCGGCAGGCGTGTCCTTGACGACGAAGCCGCGTGCCCCCGCCTCCAGCGCCCGGCGCAGGTACCCGGGGCGCCCGAACGTGGTGACGATGAGGCTGCGGCACCCGAGCTGCGCGTCCCGCAGGGCGGCGGCGGTGTCGATGCCGTCGAGGCCGGGCATCTCGATGTCCAGCAGCGCCACGTCGGCCCGGTGCTCGCGCGCCAGGTCCACGACCTCCGTTCCCGAGCCCGTCTGGGCGACGATCTCGAGGTCCCCTTCCAGCTCCAGCAGCGCGGCCAGGGCGCCGCGGACCAGCGCCTGGTCATCGGCCAGCAGCACGCGGATCTTCTCGGTCATGGCAGCCGCACCTCCAGTCGGGTTCCGGGTCGATCGGGGGAGGCATCGGCGGCGCTGAGGATCAGCTCGCCGCCTGCCTGGCGCACTCGCTCGCGCATGCCGCGCAGGCCGTTGCCCGTGCCCGCGCCCGGATCGGTTCCGACGCCGTCGTCCTCCACCACCAGTCTGCCGGGTCCGGCCTCCACCGTGCAGACGGTGGCCTGGGCATGGCGGATCACATTGGTCACGGCCTCGCGCAGGCACCAGGCCAGCAGGGTCTGCTGCTCGGCCGGCAGACCAGCAGGGCCGGGCAGCCGTGCCTCGATCTCGGCGGCGTCCAGGGCCGTGCGCGCCGCGCCCAGCTGCGCCGCCCACTCGGGGCTGTGCAGACCGCCGACGGCCTGCCGCACCTCGCTGGCGGCCTCGCGGGACAGTGCGAGCACCTCGTCGAGCTCGGCGATCGCGCGCTGCGGGTCGCGCTCGACCATCCGGCGAGCGAGCTCGGTCTTGACCGTGATGACGGTCAGCGAGTGCCCCAGCAGGTCGTGGACGTCGCGTCCCAGCGATTCCCGCTGCTGCGCCAGGAGCAGTTGCTCAGCGAGGTCGCGTGTGCGCTCCTCGCGGTCTATCACGGAGGCCAGCACGGCCATCAGGACCGAGGACATGGCGATGACCGGGACGGCCCAGAACAGGTGCTGAGGCCACACCCAGATCAGCAGGGCCGCCGTCAGCGCGTCGAGCACCAGGATCCACATCACGCGGGAGCGCACCGAGGGGAGGCGGAATGCGAGCAGCGCCACCAGGAAGGGGAAGCACCCCAGCACCGACCCGCCCAGCAAGGGGGTCAGCAGGGCGAGGCACAGAGTCAGACCGAACAGCCACATCAGGGTGGCCGGGGTGCGCGGCAGGCGGCTCAGGGCGCCCGGCTCCCACCAGGACAGGACGTAGACGACGGCGAAGAGCAGCAGGAGCCCGACGCCGACGGCCATGGCCGCCGGGCCGTGTGCGCTGCGCAGCAGACCGACCACGGGGAAGGCCAGGAAGATCAGCCAGATGGAGGCATAGAGGGTCGATCCGACGCGCTCGTCGTGCGTGGTCTCGGCGGGGGAGATGGTCATGCCCGTGCCGTCGAGCGCCGGGCCGCCAGCAGGGTGGTGACGGCGAAGATCGCGGTCCAGGCGAGCACATTGACCAGAAGTCCCAGCAGGCTGTCCTCCTGTGCGGCGTTCATCCCGGTGGTCATCCCCTCCATCTGCGGCCAGGAGGCCAGTCCCTTCAGCCCGTACATGGGAGTGAACTTGGCGATCTCCAGCAGCGTCCCGGACAGCGGCATGAACAGGTTGCCGAAGAACGCGAGCACCACGAGCAGGCCCGAGGCGGCCCCGACGGCGGACTCCGAGCGGAACAGCAGCCCGAAGGTCAGCCCGTAGAGCGCGAACATGGCCGAGGCCGCCACGGTGATCAGCCCGGTGGAGAACCAGATGCCGATCGGGCCGATGTCGGCGCCCGTCAGCGCAGCCACGATGAAGACGACGATCACCGGAAGCGCTGCGATGGCCAGCGCCACCAGGACCTTCGCGGCGGCGTACTCCGCCTGGCGCATGGGAGTCAGCCCCAGCAGTCGGCCCCATCCCTTGGAGCGCTCGACGGCTGCGGTGCCGGCGATGTTGGTCGTGGCCACAGTGGCTCCGTAGACGGCCATGGAGACGGCGATCGTCCCCGCGACATTGCCTGAGCCGGCGGGGAAGTCGCCGAACTCCGTGAGGGCCCCGAACATCAGGTACAGCGCAGAGGGCAACACGATGACGAAGAACAGGCTCTCGACCATGCGCAGATTCCGTCGTAGGTCGTAGGCGGCGTAGCGCAGGACGGCCAGGACGGGGCTGCGTCGAGCTGCAGAGACAGGCGAGGGCGCTGCCTGCGCGCCGTGTGCGGTGGAGGTGGTCATGAGGAGGGCTCCTTCATCCGGGTGGACGGCTGTCCGGGGACGCTCAGGCGTCGTCGTCGGCGGTTGTCGAGGTCAGTCCCACGAAGGCCTCCTCGAGGCCGGCCTGGACGATCAGCAGGTCGCTGGCCCGGGTCGTGGTCAGCAGCGTGCGGGCGATCATGTCGGTATCGGCGCCGCTGAAGACGGTGCGCTCCGGGGTCTGCTCGATCTGCACGCCCTCCGGAAGTCGGCTCAGCACGGAGGCCGGATCGCCGTCGGCGGGATCCCAGCGGCAGGTGACGCGCCGCAGCCCGCCCATGGCGCGGATCTGCTCGGTCGTGCCGTCGGCGATGATGCGCCCGGCGCTCACCACGACGATGCGGTCGGCGAACTGCTCCGCCTCCTCGAGGTAGTGGGTGGCGAAGATGATCGTGCGCCCCCGCTGGGCCTCCTGGTGCATGGAGGCCCAGAACTCGCGTCGCACGGTCACGTCCATGCCGGCGGTGGGCTCGTCGAGCACGAGCAGCTCGGGCTCGCACAGCAGGGCCAGGGCGAAGCGCAGACGCTGCTGCTCGCCTCCCGAGCACTTGGAGACCTTCCTGCGGGCGATGCCGGAGGCTCCGGCGCGCTCCAGCGCCTCGTCGACGGGAAGGTGGCGGGGATGCTGCGTGGCGACCATGGCCACGGTCTCGCGCACGGTCAGGTCATCCAGCAGGGCTCCGCTCTGCAGCACCGCCGACACCCGTCCCTGGTTGACGGCCTGGCGCGGGGGAAGCCCGAGGACGCGGCAGGTCCCGGACGTGGGGTCGGTGAAGCCCAGCACCATATCCAGCGCTGTGGTCTTGCCAGCGCCGTTGGGGCCCAGCAGGGCGACGATCTCGCCTTGGGCGATCGTGAGATCCAGTCCGTCGACGGCTGCGACCCGGCCGGAGCGTGTGCGGAAGCTCTTGTGCAGGTTGTTCAGCTCGACAGCCGGGGGAGCGACGGGCTCCGAGCGGGGGTCTGGGGCATCGGGTGCTGTGCGCATGCCCCCATGGTCCACCGCGCGGGGCCCTGTCCGCCGTCAGGAGGTGTCACGACCTGGCCATGACAGATGGCCCATATGTGCGGGACGATCCCGACGGGATCAGTAGATGCCGTCGGGGCTGGTCGCCCTCTGGTTGTAGTCCTTGACCACGGAGGGGTCGAGGGGCAGGCTCCCGGGCTCGACGATGCGCCCGCCGGCGATGCTGCGGATCACCACCGTGTTCGTGATCCGGCCGGCCCCGCTGGTGCTCGAGGCGCCGTCGCGGAACGTGAACAGGATCTGCGGGTTCCTGCTGGAGCGCGATTCGCTCGTCACGCGGGTCGCTGCCGGGATCATCCACTGCAGGCGCGTGGTGCGGGTGGCGGGATCATATGCGGAGTGGAGGACGCGGCGACGCGAGATGGTCGACGGGGTGGGTGCTCCGAGAGCTGGCATGGACTCCTTTCGCGGTGAACTGCGCCCGGGTGTCGTCGAAGTCACGGGGTCCCGCACTCATGCGAGTGCGGGACCCCGTGGCCTTGGAGCCGAGATCTGAGATCTGTCGACACAGGTCAGGCGGTCGGCGGGAACTCGCCCTCGTGGTCGACGGAGTCGCTCGCGTCGTTCCAGGTGAAGGTCGACTCGGCGCGGCCCTGGGGTGCGGCGTTGGGTTCGTCACCCTCCAGATACCGGTAGGTGATGGAGATCGAGCCGTCGTCGATCCGCTCGATCTGCGGGACGAAGGCCTGCGGCTCGGCCGTGGCAGTGCCCTTGTAGATGCCGTGGTGGAACAGCATCACGCTGTTGGCCGAGGAGGCGGTGCCGCCGTGCGGGACGACGATCCACGACAGGTCGGCGCAGCGGTCGTAGCCGGAGGTGTCGGCATGGTCGAGCAACTCCGTGCTGTCGTCGGCGCTGAGGACGAGGGCGCCCCAGACGGAGACGGCCTCCTCTCCGGTGAGGTCGGAGCAGGACTGTGAGGGCTGGTTCTGGGGTGGGGCGACGTCGGCGGCATGCGCTGCGGTGCCGGTGCCGAGCAGCAGAGCGGAGGCCGCTGCGCCGGCGATGACGGAGTCTCGGAGCTGGGTGCGGTTCATGAGTCTCACCTCGTGAGGGTCGATCGTGCTGAAGCGACTGGATTTCGGTGCTCAGAAAGGCCGCCGCCTGCCCAGGGGTCGGGCGGCGGAGAGGGGATCAGAAGGTGTCCGGGAACTCGCCCGAGTGCTCGACGGAATCGGACGCCTCGTCCCAGGTGAAGGTGGACTCCGTGGTGCCCTCGAAGCCGACGGCATCGTCGCGGTGGCCGTAGGGGTACTCGATGCTCAGGGTGTCGTCGTCCACCCGCTCGATCTCCGGGGTCCACTCGTAGGCCTCGGCGGTGTCTGTGCCCAGGTACTCGCCGTCGTGGAAGAGCATCACGATGAAGTAGCCCGGGCTGCCGGCCGGCACGCCCTCGTCGGTGGCGTAGCTGACGGTGATGGCCGAGAGGCCGTCGCAGGGGTCGTAGTGCTCGGTGTCGGCCATGCCGCTGTCGGCGGTCCAGGTGTAGTGGCCGTGGTCGGCGTCCGGCAGGTCGTCGGCCTTCTTGTCGAAGGCCTCCTGGCCGGTCAGGCCGTCGCACTTCTCGGCGGCGGCGGCCTGGTCGGCCTCGTACGGGTCAGTGGGTTCGGTTCCGGGGCCGGCGGGGGCGGCCTGTGCCGCGACGCCCGAGCCCAGGAAGAGCAGGGAAGCCGCTCCGGTGGCGATGGCGGTGCTGCGGATCTGCTTGCTGTTCATCGTGCTCACCTCGTCGAGGTGTCCTGCATCGCGATTTGCGATGGCACCTACGTTTGCAGTCGCGATTCGCGGTCGCAAGGGGTTGTGATCGGACCGTGATGTTCGGCCGCTGGGCGGACCGCCGCGCCCGTCGCCGGTAGGGTGTCCTCCCGTGGCTCTTACTATCGGAATCGTCGGTCTCCCCAACGTCGGCAAGTCGACCCTGTTCAATGCGCTGACCCGCAACACCGTGCTCGCGGCGAACTACCCGTTCGCCACCATCGAGCCCAACGTGGGCGTGGTCAGCCTTCCGGACGAGCGCCTGGATGCGCTCGCGGGTATCTTCGGGTCGCAGAAGATCCTCCCGGCCACGGTGTCGTTCGTGGATATCGCGGGCATCGTGAAGGGCGCCTCCGAGGGGGAGGGGCTGGGCAATCAGTTCCTCGCCAACATCCGCGAGGCGCACGCCATCGCCCAGGTGGTCCGCGCCTTCGACGACCCCGACGTGGTCCACGTGGACGGGAAGATCGATCCCGCCTCCGACATGGAGACCATCAACACCGAGCTGGTGCTCGCCGACCTGCAGACCCTCGAGAACGCGATCCCGCGCCTGGAGAAGCAGGTCAAGATCAAGAAGGCGGACCCCGCCAAGCTCTCGGCCTATCAGGCGGCCTACGAGGTGCTCTCCGAGGGGCACACGATCTACTCCCGCAAGGACTCGCTGGAGCTCGATCAGATCCGCGACCTCACGCTGCTGTCGGCCAAGCCGTTCATCTTCGTCTTCAACTGCGACGAGGGCGTGCTCGGCTCGGCCGAGCGCCAGGCTGAGCTGGCCGAGCTCGTGGCCCCGGCCGAGGCCGTGTTCCTGGACGCCAAGCTCGAGTCCGAGCTCGTGGAGCTCTCCGAGGAGGAGGCTGCCGAGATGCTCGAGATGTCCGGGCAGGACGAGGCCGGCCTGGACAAGCTGGCGCGTGTGGGCTTCGAGACCCTCGGGCTGCAGACCTACCTCACCGCCGGCCCCAAGGAGGCCCGTGCCTGGACCATCAACAAGGGCGACACCGCTCCGCAGGCTGCCGGTGTGATCCACACAGACTTCGAGCGCGGGTTCATCAAGGCCGAGATCGTGTCCTTCGACGACCTCGTGGCCGCCGGCTCCATGGCCGATGCCAAGGCCGCCGGCAAGGTGCGCATGGAGGGCAAGGACTACGTCATGCAGGACGGGGACGTGGTGGAGTTCAGGTTTAATGTGTAAAAACCCCGTATTTCCAGGGGTTTAGGCGCATCTGCTCTCACCTACGATCAAGACTCGCGTTCCGATCTAACGTTTCAGTGCGGTCAGGAGCGGCTGCAGCCCAGGCTGCGGGTGTTCTTGAGCGCGTGGCGGCTCGGTCCCATCCATGAAACTCGACCGGATGGATGTCGCGACTGTGCTACATGATCGGTGCGCGTGGACGCCCTGACACTCCTCGAGGTGTGACTTGTATTCACGGGAAGCTGTACTGCCGGACCAACTTGCTGACTCAAAAATCGGCCTGTCTCAATATTCGGATCCCGACACCCGAGGAGCTCACGGCGTTGTGTCGGCGCTGAACTAACCGTCTCCCTTCACCCTGTGAGAGCAGTCGGAGGATCTCGTCCCAGCTTCCGTCTGCCATTCACTGGCGGTGCCGCCTGGCTTCTGTGTTCCACGATCCGAATGTGGATGGTAGCTCGCGCCAGCGCCAGGGAACTAGCGCCAGGATCCGCCGTTCGGCGTAGTAGGACATCGCCGTTATAGCATTAGCTCATGATTAGGACCATCCTCGCGCAACTCTCAGCGGTTGCCTCGATCGTGCTGACAGTGCTGTTGGCTGGCTCTTTGGGAGAACTGCTCATGACACCCTGGAAGGCCATCCTGGTCGTGGTTGTCGTGGCGGTCGCCATCTCGCTAGCTCTGTGGGAAGTGATCACTGCCGTGCGGTTGCGGCCCATTGCGTACAAGGGAAAGAAACGCAACGAACGCATCCAGAAGTACATGGCGAATCTCACGAGGTTCGATGGGCAGTGCGTCGTTTCATCCAACGATCTGAGCTGGGTGTCAGGCGAAGCGTACGAGATGCTCATGAAGAAGGCGGCAGAGCGATCCCTGGTGCTGGTGATGCCGAGAGAAAACGAGATGAGCCGTAAGCTCGTGACGGCCGGCGCGGAGGCGCGCTATTACGGTGACGAAACGTTCCGACTTCGGAGTAGATTCACAGTCGTTAACTCGAACAGGGCTGACGCATGGGTGGCTGTCGGATATGGGCGCAAAGGCGCGCACATGATCCGGGAACTCCACTCCAGTGACGACCCGACGCTGAACATGTCAAAGGACTTGATTGACATGGCCCGCCGTCTTGCAGAGAAGGGGGCAAGGTGACTGAGCCCGTGAGGTTCTACGATCACAAGGACGGGGCTGACATCGTTCGCGAATGGGATTCAATCGCCCCGATCCGTGACCGTCAGGTCGCACTGCATCAGGACACGTCGTACGAGCGCGTCCTCGAACCGTGGATTCTCGGGCGGGTCGATCGTTCAACTGCGAAGCGCATAGTCGACGTCGGGTGTGGGACGGGGCGGCTCACATCGAAGCTGGCGATCCGGTCTAGTGAAACGCTGGGGATCGATCCGAGCGCCGTGAGCATTGGACTGGCTCGCGCTCACGATGATGTGACGCGATTCGAGGTCGCGACCGCTGAAGAATGGGTGCGCCGAGGCTCCGATGCACGGTTCGACTTGGCTGTGGCGAACATGGTCCTCATGGACGCGCTTGATCTGGATGAGATCGTCGGTGCCCTTGCGGCGCTGGCGCGCGGTGGAGTAGTGCTCTCGACTATTGCTCACCCGGCCTTCTGGCCAATTTACTGGGAATATGCCGGCAGTGACGGGTTCAGTTACCTCGATGAGAAGGTGGTTGAAACCCCATTCAGGACGAGCTCGCAGTCCTACAGGCTGGTGGCAACTCACGTGCACCGGCCCATCGAGATGTACCTGCGTTCATTCCGTCGGCACGGGCTAAAAGTGACCGCGTTCGAAGAGCTGCGGGGACCGGAGAGCATCGAGAAGTTCCCCTATCCGCGGTTCATTGGCATCGAAGCCTCGGTGCTGCCGTGACTTGGCTCCCGTAATGGAGCGGGCACGAGGGGTTGTGATCGCGCCGTGGCACTCATTACGGTGAGCCTTGCCAACGGTTGAACGGCGACTGATAAACCGACATGTCTCAATACTCTGATGCCGGCAGCTGAGGCGCTCACGGCGTTGGGTCAGCGCTGGACATGCTGTCGCCGTCACTCTGTGAAAGCAGCCGGCTGACCTCGTTCCAGCTCCCGTCTGCCAGCCACTGACCGTACCGCCGAGCTGCCGACTGGCCCGCGCGGGCTGCTCAGAGGAAGATGTCGCCAGCGTTTCGTGATGTTCTCTAACCGTGGCGACGTGGTTGAATTCAGGTTCAATGTCTAAAACAGGCTTCTGACCAGCGGATTTATCTTCGCAGCTTCCAGCCTGGCCCGTCAGTCGAGTTCCGATCTGCCATCAGTTGCTAAGCCTTTGTCTCGCTGACCTGGGATTTTGAGCGGCCTCTGCGGAGTGTCCGCAGTGGCCGAGCCTTGCTTATGCGGTACGGGCGCGTCGCGGGCAAGCACCCCCGATGGTCGGTTCTGGGGAAGTTTCGGGTTGTTCGACGCGCGATCTCTCCCGAGTTGCGCTGACTCAAAAATGGGTCTGGCTCAAAACTCGGAGCTCGACGGGGATCGATCGTTGCAGGTGGTCCCTTCACGCTCACGGCTGCCAAGTTGCTGACATGTCGCCTCAGGTCAAGCCCCGGGACGTGGTGTAGCCGTTGGTGATCCTTCAGTTGTTGGTGTCGGTTAGGCGCTGAGCTCGAGGGCAGGGTCGCTCACCTCCTCGGTTCCGGTGTCGAGGATGAGGGTGAGGCGGGACTTGGCGAGGACGTCGACTCCGAGGTAGCGGCGGTCTTCGGCCCATGAGGGTCTTGCGATGGGGTAGGAATCCAGTAGCTACGGTTTGTGTGGACAGAAGAGGGAGTGTCATGGGGAAGAAGCAAGCTCGCGATCTGCCTTCAGGGAGAATGGTCACGGCCGATGATGAGGGTCTTGCCGCGGCCTTTGAGCGCATGGGGGAAATGCTTGGTCGAATGAACGAGGGGGAGAACCCGAGGGAGTACGTGCTTCGTGGCCCAGCGATAATCGCCGAGCATGTCCAGGCCATCGCGGAGTCGTTGAAGGACGCTGACGCCTTCGACGTGATCGAGCTCATGCGGATGCGCGAGATGCCGATGATCCTCGAGGGCTACCGCGAAAGCCTTGCTGATCAGATGCCGGCAGCGGTCGAACTCGTTGCGCTCATCCTTCTTGCCAGGGGTCAGCGCGCGCCTGTGTCGACGCCGACGAGCAAGACCCGCCCCGCGGGATTGATTCCCGACCTGCACGAACGGGCGCGGGAAATGCTGACCTTGGGCTCCTTCGCCCTATTCAGTTCGGGTGAGCGAAACGAATTCGGGCCACTGACCATGTTGTCCGCCCAATTCGTCAGCCACAATCTGACAGTGCAGTTCATGCAGTACGCGCATATCCATGACGAGATCAACGAAGCGCTGTTCTCATCGCGCCACCTCGGAGAATTGCTCCTCGAGACGCTTGGTTTCAGCTACGAGGACTTCTGCGCTGTGCGTGAGGCGATCGTTCGCGTCCACGGGGAGAAGTTCTTCGCCATCCGTGACACCGTTGGCGAGATGTTCGAGCAGCGTGACGAGAAAAAGGACGATCCTGCGTTTGAAAAGGACGCGCGCTCCGCTCTGATGAGTATGCTGGAGCTTCCTGGAGAGCGCGCAACCCTCACTGTTCAAGAGATTGCCGAAGCGTCGGGCGTGCCGGCAGATCGGACCCAGGCCGTTCTGGATCGGTTCAGCCTGTCGTTCAACGACGCTGACGACGCGCTCGCCTTAGTGACGAAGTTCCTGAGCGGCGATAATCCGTTCCGCTCCGCATCGCTGGTCAAGGACGCCGACGGCAACTACATCCTGACAGGCAAGCCGATCGGCACCGACTGCTTCCGTCAAGTCGTCGAAGAGGCGCTCAAGGCGGTCCCCGCAAAATTTCGCCGTTATGAGAAGCGCCGCATGTTCGTGAGCGAGGGGCTCGCTCTGAAGCGTCTGGCCGCCCTCCTGGGCTCAGACGCAGCTCACGCGAACCTCAAATACTTCCGCGCCAATCCGGGCGTCGAGGTTTCTGAGCTCGGACCCGATGCGCAGGACATCAACTCGATCGCCGAGCAGACTGAAGCAGACGGGCTGTTCATCATCGAGGACGTCGCGATTTGCGTAGAAGTGAAGGCAAAGAGCATCTCCAGTCACGCGCGGCGCGGGCATGTCCAGAGATTATCTGCCGACCTGCGGGAAACGGTCGGGAGCGCGACCGAGCAGGCGCTCAGGCTTGAGAACCATATCCGAACCAATCACGGGCTGTGGCTTGAGAATCGCGAATGGCTGGATCTCTCGGAGATCCGCGAGATTCGATCGGTGACCGTCTACCTCGACGACTTCGGCCCGCTGTCCACTGCCTTGGACGAACTCGTGCGTGCCAAGGTGGTGGGAAGTGATCGTTTCCCTTGGCTCGTGACTTTGCATGACCTCAGCGTCATTGCCGAGGTCATCGATAGGCCTGCGGAGTTCCTGCTCTATCTGCGACGTCGCACAGAGTCGGAAGTGTCGCTGAAGTTCTCAGCCGTCGACGAACTCGATCTCTTCATACTGTTTCTCTCGGGCGGCTTGTGGGTTGAACCGGACCCTGATCGGGTAAGCGAAGAGTTCCTTGGCGTCGCGCCTTCTACGGTCAAGGAGCGTCGCCGGTATCAGGAGTCGGCTGTTCCCACTCGAGTGATGACTCAAACCGATGAACTGGACGCTTGGGTCTACTTCCAGGAAGGCTCGAGCGATGTGAAAGCCGAGAAGCCTTCCTTCGGCGTCCTGCCGGGCATCGCCCGGATCGTAGACTTCCTTCAGGATGGGCACAAACCAGGGTGGTTCCGCTTCAGCGCTGACCTGTTGAACCTTGCTGAGGAGTCGCAGGAGTCGCTGGGCGACATGGTCGAACACTTGGCGTCGAAGACTCGGCAGGACGGCCTCCACCACAATTCATTGATGGCGTTCGCCGGAGCTTGGGGCTACCCGACGTTGTTCATGGGCTCCAAACCTCGAAAGATGTCTATCCAAGAGGCCAGCACCCGGCTCGCGGCCTACGGATTCGCGAAGAAGCACCAGATTCAGTCGGATCGTGCGCTCATGGTGGTCTTCGATGAGGAGCAGCGCATCAGATCGATCCGTTATGACAACTCGCCTCCGGCGGAAGACAGAGAGCTTGACGGCTTCGTTGCGGAGATGGGCCTCATCCCTCCGGCCGTCATGGGACGTCCGATCCCACCGTCGGCGCGAAGGGCGACCGCCAGGCTGAATCCGAGTCGGAAGCCGAAGAAGAGGGGTAAGCGAGGCCGCTAACGTCCCCGCAACACCGCACGAGAGTCGGTTGCCTCAGCAACGTGGGGTTCACTCTGGCAGATCTCGTTCCGCCAGAGTGCGAGTGATCTCATCCCACTGCGAGCTCTCTACCAGTTGGCGGTGCCGGCGCAGGGCCGTCTGCCATGACCCGAACTCTTTTGGCAGCTCGCGCCACGTGATGCCAGTGCGAGTCTTGTAGAGAGCCGCGTCGACGATTGTGCGTACGTCAGTGCGTGGCCGTCCGCGGCGAGGTTCCTCTTCTGTGTGAACGATGTGCTTGATCCAGCTCCATTGCTCATCTGTGAGTCGTTGATAGTCGGGCTGGAGGCCCTCGGCAAAGCTGTCGTCGTCACCATCCTTCGCATGGTCATCGATTCGCACGGCTTTGACCACGCCGCGGATGACAACGCATTCGGTGCATTGGACAGTTGACTCAACATAGCGGGGAGAGTGCCCGGCCAAGGTCTCGACGTGCTGGCAGGTCAGTTCTACGCGCCAGGTGGCGCTGCGGTCGACGTGCAATGAGTGCGGGTACAGGAGCTGTCGGAGCTCATCGCGCTGAGCCGGCGAAAGTGGCGGGAACGGGCAGCACAGATGACAGTGCTCCACCCTGTTGTTCTCGAGACGCCAAACACCCATCTTGCATGCCGTGTGCTCGGCTCGGAACTCGGCATTGTCGGCGTCGATCCGCGCAAGGCCCTCTTCGTCCGTGCCCAGGGCCGGCTCGCCGAGAAGGGCGCGCCCACATGCGCGGCAGGGTTCGCCGGCTGCAAAGGCTTCATACGGAAGCTGGAGGTCGTTGCCTGCCCATTCCCTCCGCTTTGCCTCCTCTGCTTGGGCCCACGATTCCGAGAGCAACGCGCGGCTACGCGGTGTGTGCAAGACGCGGGGGAGAGCTGTCGAGCTCCCGTCGGGGATCTGCTGCGAATCGGACATCGTCACGCTCTCTTTTGAGGTCTGATGTAGTTGCAGCGCGAGTCGTGCGTGACCCGACTGGACGGCAACTGGAAGCGATAACTTCCTGGAAGTTATGACTACCAGACCTGAGGCTGGTTGGGTGACAGAACCGCTGAAAAAGGTGCTCGGAGCGCAGGTGCGCGATCTGCGCCTTGCGCGCCATCTGTCGCAGGAGGGTCTCGCCGAAGAACTCGGTGTCTCGACTCGGTATCTCGCGGGGATCGAGCGCGGCGAGCGCAACCTCACCCTGGATTCCGTCGACGCCCTCGCCGAGCAACTCGGCGTCGAGGCGCGTTCGCTGATCATTCGACATTGATGCCCGCTGTGTGAGCTGGAGGCCAGTGCGTCACACCGGAGAACGACGCACTGGTCGATCGCTGGGTCACGTTCCCGATGATGGGTTGCGTCGACTCGTTGAACGTGACGGCCGCAGCGGCTGTGGCGTTCCACGCGACGCGGTGATCATGTGGGAAGCCCCAGTGTCAGCGGCACCCGATATCGTGAGAGCAAGTAACCCAACACTGTGATTGCGCCGTGGCGCGGAGGAGCACGACCGATGGCACCGACCACCAAAGAGGCGCAGCGAGCTGAGTTGCACAAGACGATCTGGCGGATCGCGAACGACCTGCGTGGCAGCGTCGACGGGTGGGACTTCAAATCCTACGTGCTGGGCATGCTGTTCTACCGGTTCATCTCCGAGAATCTCACGGCGTACATCAATCGCGGCGAGCAAGAGGCTGGTGACGCGTCGTTCGACTACGCGCAGATGCCGGACTCGCAGGCGGACTTCGCGCGCGACGAGGTCGTCGCCGAGAAGGGCTTCTTCATCCTGCCGTCCGACCTGTTTGTCAACGTCCGGGCGCGTGCGGCGGGCGATGAGAACCTCAATGAGACGCTCGAGCGGGTCTTCAAGAACATCGAAGCGTCCGCGCTGGGTACAGACAGTGAGGATGACATCAAGGGTTTGTTCGACGACTTGGACGTCAACAGCAACAAGCTTGGATCGACTGTTGCGAAGCGCAATCAGCAGTTGGTGAAGCTGCTCGACGCAATCGGTGATCTGCCGCTGGGGCGGTGGGAGGACAATTCGATCGATCTGTTCGGGGACGCCTACGAGTACCTGATGCAGATGTACGCGGCCAATGCCGGCAAGTCCGGTGGTGAGTACTACACGCCGCAAGAGGTCTCCGAGCTGCTGGCGCGCATCACGGTGGTCGGAAAGAAGCAGGTCAATAAGGTCTACGACCCAGCAGTCGGCTCGGGTTCGTTGCTGCTGAAGTTCGACAAGGTGCTCGGGAAGAACAACGTCCGCCAGGGGTTTTACGGTCAGGAGATCAACCTGACCACGTACAACCTCGCGCGGATCAACATGTTCCTGCACGACGTCAACTACGCGGACTTCAATCTGGCCCACGGTGACACGCTCCTCGACCCCGCGCACTGGGACGACGAGCCGTTTGAAGCGATCGTCTCCAACCCTCCCTACTCGATCAAGTGGGAGGGCGATGCCAACCCGCTCCTGATTAACGACGAGCGGTTCGCGCCGGCCGGTGTTCTCGCGCCGAAATCGAAGGCCGACTTGGCTTTCACGATGCATATGCTCAGCTGGCTCGCCGTCAACGGCACGGCCGCGATCGTTGAGTTCCCCGGTGTGCTGTACCGCGGGGGAGCGGAGAAGAAGATCCGCCAGTACCTCATCGACAACAACTACGTCGACGCGGTGATCCAGCTGCCGCCGGACCTGTTCTTCGGCACGACGATCGCGACCTGCATCCTCGTGCTGAAGAAGTCGAAGAAGTCCGGCGACGTGCTGTTCATTGACGCATCCGCGGAGTTCAAGCGCGTCGGCAACAAGAACAAACTGCTCGAGGAGCACCAGACGAGGATCCTCGACGCATTCACGACGCGCGAACCTGAAGACTACTTCGCCACGATCGTCAGCAATGAGGACATCGCGGCGAATGACTACAACATCGCGGTGTCGTCGTACGTGGAGGCTGAGAATACTCGCGAGGAAGTCGACATCACAGATCTGAACGCCGAGATCGCGCGCATCGTTGCCCGTCAGGCCGAGCTGCGCACGGCGATTGACGAGATCGTGGCGGATCTGGAGGGCTCCAGGTGAGCCGCATCGATGAACTGATTCGGGAGCTGTGCCCGGATGGCGTTCGACATGTTGCGCTTTCCGAGGTTGCCGATTACTCCTCGACGCGCGTGGATGCCGCTGATCTCGACGAAACCACCTTCGTTGGCGTCGATAACCTCGTCGCCGAGAAGGGCGGTCGCGTCGATGCAAGTTACCCGCCGAACACCGCCCGTCTGACCGCCTACGAGGCAGGGGATATCCTGCTCGGAAATATTCGCCCGTACCTAAAGAAGGTATGGCGAGCGACGAACGAAGGCGGCTGTAGCGGCGACGTCCTAGCGATCCGGATCAAGCGTGAGACCCGTGCCGAGGTCGAATCTGAGTTCCTCTACTATTTGCTTTCCTCCGACGCCTTCTTTGCATACAACATGCAGCACGCAAAGGGTGCCAAGATGCCGCGCGGAAACAAAGCCGCGATTCTCAATTATCGAATCCCCGTGCCGCCTCTCGAGGTGCAGCGCGAGATCGTGCGATTATTGGATAAGTTCACTCAGCTGGAAGCGGAGCTGGAAGCGGAGCTGGAAGCGGAGCTGGAAGCGGAGCTGGAAGCTCGACGCGCCCAATACGATTACTACTTTAATGACTTGCTTTCATTTGGCGCAGATGAAGCGCAGGAGTTCACGCTTGGCGACATTGGTCGAGTGGCGATGTGTAAACGAGTCTTCAAGAGTGAGACACGTGACAGTGGGGGCGTACCATTCTATAAAATCGGCACATTCGGTGGTCACCCTGACGCATATATCTCACGAGATTTGTTCGACTCTTATCGTGAGAAGTTCTCTTTCCCGAGCTCTGGTGATGTTCTGATCTCTGCGGCTGGCACGATCGGTCGCACCGTTGTCTACGACGGTGAGGCGGCGTACTTTCAAGATTCAAATATCGTGTGGCTTGACCATGACGAGTCGATCGTGACGAACGCATATTTGAAGCATTGGTATAAAGTGATCGAGTGGGCTACTGATGGTGGAACCATTAGGAGACTGTACAACTCTAATCTATTGCGAGCGCGGATCTTAGTGCCTCCGTTTGCAGAGCAGGATCGGATCGCTAAGATGCTCGACAAGTTCGACGCACTCGTCAACGACATCAATATCGGTCTCCCGGCTGAACTCGCTGCTCGTCGTAAGCAGTACGAGCACTATCGTGATCGGCTGTTGGCGTTCAAGGAGCTGGCGTCGTGAGTGATGCGCCGGCGCATACGTACGATCCGATCGCTGTCTCGTCGGAGAGTACGGTTGTCGCTGAGTATGTTCACGATCCGTCGCAGGCTGATGCGTATCAGTCGGAGTCTGGGCTCGAGAAGGAGATGATCCGACTCCTTGAGGGGCAGGCGTACGACTACCTGCCGATCACGTCGGAGGCGGAGCTTGTCGCGAACGTGCGCATTCAGCTCGAGAAGGTCCACAGGATGACCTTCTCGGATTCCGAGTGGGAGCAGTTCTTCACAACCAAGGTCGCCGGTGCCAACGACGGCATCGTCGAGAAGACTGTGCGTGTGCAGGAGGATCACGTCCAGATCCTCAGGCGCGATGACGGGACGACGAAGAACATCGCGCTGATTGACAAGACGAACATCCACAACAATCGGCTGCAGGTCATCAACCAGTACGAGATCGCGCGCGGCGATGGTGACGCTAGCGACGGTGGTGCGAAGTATGCCAACCGTTACGACGTGACCGTGCTGGTCAACGGGCTGCCGATGGTGCACATCGAACTGAAGCGTCGCGGCGTGGACATCCGGGAGGCCTTCAACCAGATCAACCGGTACCAGCGCGACAGCTTCTGGGCCGGCTCGGGCCTGTTCGAGTACGTGCAGCTGTTCGTGATCAGCAACGGCACGCTCACGAAGTACTACTCCAACAGCACTCGAAACAGGCACCTGGCTGAGCAGAAGAAGTCTGGTGGTGCCGGCAAGGGCAAGAAGTCGAGCAACTCGTTCGAGTTCACCAGCTGGTGGGCGGACGCGAACAACAAGCCGATCGCCGAGCTGACGGCGTTCGTGAAGACGTTCTTCGCGAAGCACTCGCTGTTGAACATCCTGACGAAGTACTGCGTGCTCACCGCGGATCGGGACCTGCTGGTAATGCGGCCGTACCAGATCGTCGCGACTGAGCGGATCCTGCAGAAGATCCAGATCTCGACGAACTACAAGACGCTCGGCACACTCGATGCCGGCGGATACGTCTGGCACACCACCGGCTCGGGCAAGACCCTCACCTCGTTCAAGGCAGCGCAGCTCGCATCAAAGATGCCGAGCGTGGACAAGGTGCTGTTCGTCGTGGACCGTAAGGACCTCGACTACCAGACGATGCGTGAGTACGACCGGTTCGAGAAGGGCGCGGCAAACTCGAACACATCCACGGCGGTGCTGAAGAAGCAGCTCGAGGACTCCGGTGCGCGGATCATCATCACGACGATCCAGAAGCTGTCGACGTTCATCAAGGCGAACAAGGGCCACGCGGTGTTCTCGGGCCACGCTGTGATCATCTTCGATGAGTGCCACCGGTCGCAGTTCGGCGATATGCACACCGACATCACGCGCGCGTTCAAGCGGTACAACCTGTTCGGGTTCACCGGCACGCCGATCTTCGCCGCGAACGCCAGCAGCGGTGGCAACCCCCAGCTGCGCACGACCGAGCAGGCGTTCGGCGACAAGCTGCACACGTACACGATCGTCGACGCCATCACAGACAAAAACGTGCTTCCGTTCCGGATCGACTACATCAACACCATCAAGGTCGGAAACCCCGACGACTCGCAGGTGTCAGCGATCGACCGTGAGCGAGCTCTCCTGGACGTGCGTCGGATCCGGGACGTCGTGGCATACACCCTGGAGCACTTCGATCAGAAGACGAAGCGCTCGTCGAGTTACGAGCACGGAGTCGTGACGAACGTCGCCGACTCGGTACGCGGCCGGCGTCAGGCGGAGGCGCTCAAGGAGCGGAAACGAGTTCGCGGATTCAACGCGCTGTTCGCGACCGCGTCGATCGATGCCGCACGCCGTTACTACAACCAGTTCCAGCTGCAGATGGAGGAGCTGCCACCGGACAAGCGACTGAAGGTCGGGCTGATCTTCAGCTACGGCGCGAATGAGGCCGAAGCCGACGGCATCCTCGATGATGAAGCGTTCGACACCGATGCGCTCGACCTGGACACGCGCTCGTTCCTGGAAGACGCGATCCAGGACTACAACGACATGTTCGGGACCAGCTACGACACGAGCGCCGACCGGTTCCAGAACTACTACAAGGACCTGTCGCAGCGGATGAAGAACCGCGAGATCGACCTGGTCATCGTGGTGAACATGTTCCTCACCGGCTTCGACGCGACGACGCTGAACACGCTGTTCGTCGACAAGAACCTGCGTGCCCACGGACTGATCCAGGCGTACTCGCGCACGAACCGCATCCTCAACTCGGTGAAGACCTACGGCAACATCGTCGCCTTCCGCGATCTCGAGGAAGAGACGAACGCTGCGCTGGAACTGTTCGG
Source organism: Kocuria sp. NBRC 114282 (assembly GCF_030268385.1). Lineage (NCBI taxonomy): Bacteria > Bacillati > Actinomycetota > Actinomycetes > Micrococcales > Micrococcaceae > Kocuria > Kocuria sp. NBRC 114282. The sequence goes on from NZ_BSQO01000002.1 coordinate 157,729, forward strand.
CAACAAGGATGCCCGCGGCGTCGTCCTGTTGAAACCGTACGGCGACTACTACGGCGCGTACGTCGACAAGGTCACCGAACTGCTCACGCACTTCCCGATCGGGCAGCAGATCGTGGGGGATCAGGCGCAAAAGGACTTCATCCAGCTGTTCGGCACGATCCTGCGGCTGCAGAACATCCTCACGTCCTTCGACGACTTCGACGGCAACGACCCACTCACCGAGCGGCAACGGCAGGACTACACCAGCATCTACCTGCGGCTCCGCGATGAGTTCACGCGCGATCGTGACGGCGACAGAGAAGTCATCAACGAGGACGTCGTGTTCGAGATTGAACTCGTCAAGCAGGTCGAGATCAACGTCGACTACATCCTCATGCTCGTCGAGAAGCTTCGCGCCGAGAAGGGCGACGGAGAGGACAAAGAAGTCCGCGCCGAGATCACGCGCGCTGTCGATGCGAGCCCGACCCTGCGAAGCAAGCGCGATCTCGTCGAGGACTTCGTCGAGTCGGTGTCGCTGCAGGGCGCGGTCGAGGAGCAGTGGCAGTCGTATATCTCCGCGAAGCGCGAGGCTGAGCTTCAGGAGCTCATCGAAGCGCACAAGCTCAAGCTGGAGGAGACGCAGTCGTTCGTGGATGAGGCGTTCCGGGACGGACAGCTGCGCACGGCGGGAACTGAGATCACCCGCATCTTGCAGCCAGTGTCACGGTTCAACCGCGAGTCCAACCACGGCGACAAGAAGAAGCGGGTCATCGAAGCGCTCTCCAGATTCTTTGAGCGGTTCCGCGGGCTTGCCTCGGGGGATCAAGAGTCTAGGGACTGAGGCCCGCAATGAGTGGGATCATGGGCTCATGACCGAGGACAACCCCGAGCGCGCGCCGAAGGTCATCCGCTGTGAGCACTGGTCTGAGGAGCTTGGTCGCTTCGGCGGCTGGCACCACCACGAGGGCCCTCACGCGTGCGACTGGGGGAACCACGACGGCGAGTGTCCGTACTGGGTCAGCGTTGGCGGTAGGCCAAACCTCCCATCTCGGTAGAGGGAGTCGGGTAGCCATGCCAAGCCGTCCAGTGGCGCGCCGGCTGGCACCCTCGCGACTCTGCCAGAACCCCGGGTGATAGCTTGGTTCCAGGTCATACGGCGGCCTACGGGACAGCCTTAGCGCCAAATGTTCCGAAATCATCGGAACTCGGTGGAGTTCCGGTTCAACGTGTGAGCGAGTCGCCGTTCACCCTCGCGACCGGGTGAGTTCCTCTGCGAACTCCGTCAGGAACTGGTCGCCAGCCGCCGTGCTGCGGGGGCGACGGTGCCCAGGGGACATTGCCCTCGAGGTGATGTTGCGCCGCGAGATGGGCGATGAGGGCCCGGGTGGAGTCGCTGGTGAGGCCTATGGTCTGGGCGCTCCGGCGCGCGTCAGCGATGCTCCGAGATCCGTGGCCGCTCATCGGTAGACCTCTCTGCGGTGCCCGACCCGGAGGATTAGCACGACCAGCTCATCATCCACGACGTCATAGACGACTCGGTAGTCGCCGATTCGGATGCGCAACTCGCCCTCGCCGCCCTGAAGTTTGATGCAACCGGGTGGGCGAGGATCATCAGCAAGGGCGTTGAGTGCCTCGAGAATACGTCGGGCGGTCTGACGATCTAGCTTCCGAAGGGCTTTCGCCGCCGAGGCGACGTAGGTGACGCGATACGCCACGGATCAGAGTCCGAGCTCGGCGACCAGATCCTCATGGGAGACGCGCTCGGTCTCTTCACGCGCGGCCGCCGCAGCACGGATGTCGGCTTGATCTTCCAACGCCTGGAGTGCGCGATCGTAGAACTCCGGGGACACGACGACCGCGCGACGACCAGCGCCGCGCGAGGTGATCTCGACGGGCTCGCGCTGTGCTGCGGCGATGAGATCGGCCTGGCGGCTGCGGAAGTCGGAGAGCGTCACGGAAGTCATGTCCTGATGGTACATCTTGTACAAGATGGCGTGATGGTCACTTGCAGGGGCCGCTCTGCCCGGCGCCGTGATCGGGATGTCGAGGACCTGAGGATCCCGCCGGGGAACCAACCGTCTGGAGAGGCTTGCAGGCGATCGTCGCGGACAGCTCCGTCGGGCGGTCCGAAGCAAGGCGGCGCGATTCCATGATCCCGTGCAGATCGGGGCCTGGGCCCAGGGTGGCGAGATCGAGCTCGCGAACGCGATCTTCGAGTACATCGAGGTGTTCTACAACCGTCGTCGACGGCACTGCTCCATCGAGTACGCGACACCCCACGACTACGACCTCGCCCGCACCTCGCGGGCACTCACCACCACCGGAAGCTAGCGACCAAGAGTGGAAACCAAACCGTAGGGCGGGTCAAGATGTCACCGGATCGTGCAGCAGACCCAACTGACATGGCAGTAGATCTGCAGGGCAAGAGAGTCACGATCCTCGCCGCGGACGGGGTCGAGCGCGTCGAACTCGAGCAACCACGCGAGGCTCTGGACAGGGCCGGCGCTCGGACCGGGGTCCTCTCGGTCGATGAGGGCGAGATCCAGGCCCGCGAGAACGACCTGGATCCGGCGGGGACGTTCGGCTTCGACGGGCTGGTGGCTGAGGCCTCGGTGGCCGACTACGACGCCTTGGTGCTTCCGGGCGGCACGGTGAACCCCGACAAGCTCCGGATCGACGAGGACGCTGTCGCCTTCGTCCGGGACTTCGTCGAGAGCGGCAAGCCGGTGGCGGCGATCTGTCACGGACCGTGGACGTTGATCGATGCCGACGTGGCCACCGGTCGCACCCTGACGTCCTTCCCGAGCATCCGCACGGATCTGCGCAACGCCGGCGCGAACGTCGTCGACCAGGAGGTCGTGGTCGACAAGAATCTCATCACCAGCCGCTCGCCGGAGGACCTGCCGGCGTTCTCCGAGGCGATCGTGTCCCAACTCGCGGGCACCACGACAAAGGAAGAGGAGACATCATGAGTGTGACCAAGGGATTGCTGGTCAGGTTTGACGCGTTGCCCGGCAAGGAGGACGACGTGAAGGAGTTCCTTGACAGCGGACGTGCGCTTGTTGAGGAAGAGCCGGCGACCACCGCGTGGTTCGCGATCCGCCTCGGGCCCTCCTCCTTCGGGATCTTCGACGTGTTCCCCGATGACGCCGGACGTGACGCTCACCTGTCCGGCCCTGTTGCGGTAGCTCTCGGCGAGCAGACCGGTGCGTTGTTCTCCGAACCGACGATCGAGAAGCTCGACGTGTTGGGCTCCAAACTTCCCGCCTGACACCACAGACCGAGAGTACTGACCCCGACGTGAGGGGTCGTTGCGCGCGGTGACTTCGGGCTGACACAGCCCGTTGACGTCGTGGCAGCGGCCCCTTACTTTTGAGGTCTATCTCACATCCCTAACAGATCGAGGAACCGCGATGACAGGAACTGACGACGACGTTGCCCCGACGCGTTTACCCGAGGTAGCAGTGATCGGGGGCGGGATCGTCGGTCTGTCTACGGCGTACGCGCTGCGGGAGCAGGGCGTACCGGTGCGCTTGTACGAGGCCGGTCTGCCCGGAGCGGGCCAGTCCGCGGGCGAGTCGCGGATCTTCCGGCATGCCCACGACGACCCGCGACTCGTCGCTTTCGCGCGCGAAAGCCGCGGTATATGGGATGAGTGGGCCGAACACTTCGACGTCGAGCTGGTCTCATCAGACGGCGTCGTGGCGATCGGCGACAGCGCCCTGACGCGGCTGCGGGTGCTCGACCAGGTCGGCGGCGTGGAAGCGCACGAGATCGAGGCAGCCGAGCTCGCCCAGCGAATGCCGCTGCTCGCTGGGTACTCGGGGCCAGCGGTGCTCGACGAGTCGGGCGGCGCGATCCGCACCCGCGCCGCGATCACGGCACTCGCGGGTGCCCTCGGAGATGCCATCACCACCGCAGAGGTCATCTCCATCGATCCCCGCGGCGATGGGACGGTCGAGGTGCGCAGCGTCACCGACCGGGCTGTCTACTCCAAGGTGGTCGTGTGCGCCGGCCGCGAAACCGCCCGCCTGGCCCGCAGCGTCGGCCTGTCGCTGCCGGTTCGCCTTGCCGCACACGTCCGGCTGACCTTCGACGTGAAAGCCGCCGCCCCGGCACGAGTCGCGTGCCTGCAGGACAGCAGCGGCGTCTTCGGCGAAGTCGGCGTGTACGCGACGCCGCTACCGGGCAACAGCAGTTATTCGGTCGGACTCAGCGACACCGTCGGCGTCCGCGACGACGGAACGTTCATCGACCCTGCGGCGATTCGATCGCTGGACGAACGCGCGCGCGAATACGTGACACGGGCGCTGCCAGGTCTCCACCCAGAGCCGCGCGACTTTCTTCACTGCTGGGTGACCGACCTCCCATGGAGCGAGGACGGCGTGGCCGTGTGGGAGGCAGGCCCTGTCCTTTTTGTGGCCGGTCACAATCTGTTCAAGCAGGCACCTGCGCTGGGTCGCGCTCTTGCCCGGGCTGCGACCGGCGGCGGTCTCGCCGCCGACCTCACGCCCGCCGCTCGCCTCGGCGAAGCCCTGCGATAGTTCGCCTGACCCCAGAACGGACGCACTCAATGGGTAAACGTCTCCTCGTCGAGGACAACGGCAGCCCGCCCTGGGTCAACCCAAAAGTCGCGGCTGGACAGCAGTCACAGGCTCAACCACCTTGTCATGGGGTGTCTTCATCGTGAGGATCGGTACGCGGAGGTGCCGCAGCGGGATCCGTCACTGCGGGATCCGCTCGCGGTGCGACCCGGCGCGGGATGATGAAACCGCGTCGCAGTGCGGGGTTCGGACCTAGCCGTCAGGTTGTGAATCGGCCCGGGTTTGATGCCGCTGCTGTCCATCCTTCCGGACTCAAACAGCAGCGGCATCAACCCGGGCCGATTCACGTACTCGTGGGTCGAACCCAAGGACCCGCGCTACTGCGAGCCCCACATCCTCGTGTGCGAAGAGCCGGTCACCGCTCCCCGGCGTCGAAACCAGACCTGCAGACGAACTTTGAGCCAGCCGACCAGGCTGCGTGACGATCCAATGTCACCCATCCGAGCAGCAGCCCCTGACTTCGGGCCGCGTTCAACGATCAGAGGCCAGGAGCAGGCTGCACCGGTCGCTTTGGGCAGTAGACCAAGCCCACCTAGCATTGACGTATGGGTACGTTCGAATTACCTGCTGGACGGTCGCGCCGGTCGGTCCTCGCGGGGCTGCTGACGGTCCCTTTCGCTGGGCTAGCGAACGGATGTGCACCAATCAGCAGGAACGACGACGAGACTCCGGATGCGCGGATCGCCCTCGTGTACCGCGGCCCGGCGGGGTGCGCAGGATGCTCGGAAACTCTTGCTGAGCGACTGTCGCAATCACCGCTTGGTATGGACGTTGCGTTTATCGGCCCGCATGAAGAATCCCCTCTCAAATCAAGTGCCCTTTCTGGAGTCGCTCTCTACGCTCAGCCCGGCGGTGGGGACGATATTCGTGCCGCTGCCCAGAGTTTTCCTGCGGATTTCATCCGCGGGGTGAGTGACTTTGTGGCTACCGGCGGTAGCTACCTCGGCATCTGCATGGGTGCATATCTCGCAGGGAGCGAGGGCTTCGGCTTTTTCAGTGAATCCGTCGAGGGGGAGGTGGGCGTTCCCGACTTCCCTGTGAAAGATAGTACGGATGATGTGGTGGCAGTCACGTGGGGCGACACGTTGCGATGGACCTACTTTCAAGAGGGCGCGCGGTTGCCTGGGGACGGCGCTGAGGCCTACGCCCACTACGAGACAGGCGACCTCGCCGCCGCGTGTTATCGGTTTGGCGATGGAAGTGTGGGCTTGATCGGCCCTCATCCGGAGGCGGACGCAACCTGGTTCGAGGACGCCGATCTCTTTGATCAAGACGGCGACGACTGGCGATATGCGCTCCCGCTCGTCAAACGGGTTCTCAGCTGACCGTCGGGACGGCCAAGTGCGACACAATTGGCCCAAGGGGGAGTAACAAAGCCCACTCTTGTCCTCCGAAGGCTCACTCCAGCTGCGAAACGCCGTGGAGTTTCGGTTTAACGTCTGACGTCATTGATGCGATGCGTTAAGCCTGCCACGCTGGTCGCGTGATCAGGTCCTTCGCCGACAAGGCGACTGAGCGGCTCTGGAATGGCGACAAGGTGCCATCGGTTGATCCCCGTGTCCAGAAGGCGGTCCTTCGAAAGCTGACGCAGATCCACGCCGCCCGCTTTCTCGACTCGCTGCGTGTGCCTCCCGGCAATCGGCTGGAGTCGCTGAAAGGCGACCGGTCGGGGCAGCACAGCATTCGAGTCGATGATCAGTGGCGGATCTGCTTCCCCCGGAGCGATGGAGGTGCTGAGGTTGTCGAACTCGTCGACTATCACTGACAAGCGGGATCCCATCCACCCCGGTGTGGTCCTCATGGAGGACTTCATCGAAGGCTTCGGGATCACGCAGCACAAGCTGGCTGTCTCCATCGGCGTCCCACCGCGGCGCATCAACCAGATTGTGCACGGCAAGCGGGCGATCACTGCTGACACAGCGCTGCGGCTTGGGCGGTACTTCGGTATCGACCTCCAGTTCTGGCTCAATCTGCAGGCTCACTTCGACCTTGAGCTCGCGCAGGACCGGGCGGCCGAGCAGATCGCAGCGATCACTCCACTCGAAGCAGCGTGACTCGGAAGCTCCCGACGGACCCCGATCGCCCTATTGCCGGGATCATCGTCCGGCAGTACCGGCCAGACGATGCCCACTCCACCCGCGACGTCTTCGACAGGGCGATCCGCGGCACTGCGGCGCGCTTCTACGATCCGGCGCAGATCGAGGCCTGGGGCCAGGGCGGCGACGTCGACCTGGCGTCATGGAATGAGCGCCGCGAGCGGGCATGGACGATCGTGGCCGAGTCGGAGGGCCGCATCGTCGGGTTCGCGGACCTTTGCGACGGCGGCCTTCTCGACATGCTGTTCGTCCACCCGGACGCTGGTGGGCGTGGGGTGGCGCGTGCTCTGGTCTCGGCGGTTCTCGATCATGCCCGGCGGAACGGAGTGCCCCAGGTGACCACGTATGCGAGCCGGGCCGCTCGGGCAGTCTTCGAGAGGCTCGGTTTCGTCGTCGATCGTGAGAACTCGGAGAATCAGGTGCGCGGTGTTTTCGTGCCCGACTGCGAGATGCACATCGATCTGACCGAGGACGAGGATCAACTCATAGTCGCGACACATCCGTCAGTGCCGGAATCCGATACGGCCCCGACCTTGAGTCCACGTTCGGGAGATGCGGCGACGACGGAGCCGTCAGACCTCTCAGCGCTGCGCGTGAAGGATCTGCTGCAGCTGGAGGCAGCCATCGTCTCCGAACTCCGAGGGAGGGGTCTGGTGCGCACCAACAACAAGCCGCTGGGTGACATCGCTGAGCAGATCGTGCTCGCGCGCGAGGTCCCAGCTGCCGATATCGAGGCTGCGACGAGATGTATCCCTCATATCAACGGTCGCCAGCCGACGCTCCGCCAGATCGAATCCCTGGGCGACGACGTGACCGAGGAGATGCGGGCTGCGTACGCGGCACTCGATGCAGTGGCCAGGGCGTGACAGCTGCGAACAGAGCGATCCATCAGGATTGAACGGCCTGGTTCAGGGCCCGCAGATCACCCTGGTACCGATTCCGAGGCTGTCGGTTCTAGCTGGTGTCGTCTCTCGGAAGATGCTTCCCACCCGCAGTCATCGCAGACTCCGGTGGTGTCGCCGATGCTGTGCACCGGGTGCAGGACAGACCACAGCTTGCGACGCTCGTAGAACCATCGTTCGACGTCTCCGGCGGCTTCCATAGCTTCGCCTTCCGAGGAGAAGCCGCCGGTGTATCCGGGGTGGATGTGCAGGGCGGGGCCGCCGTCGCCGCGGATGGCCTTGATGTATCCGGTCGTGAGCTCGTATCCGCGGATCCCGATCGTCGAGGTGATGCGGCGCAGCAGCGGCCTGTTCTCCATCGGCATGCGCTTGGCCGTCAGGGCTTCATCGAGGGACGCAGTGCGCTGACGCTGTTCGGGTGCCTCCGGGGTTCCGCCGAACGGGGTGCTGCGGGAACATGATGACCTCGGTTCCTCAGCCGTCGGCGCGGCCGTTTGCAGCAGAGGTGACGAGATCGCTCTTGCTCAGAGCCTGGCCGGCCTGAATGGCAGCGATCCACGCGTCAGTGTCAGCGACGGCGGCCCAGTTCGAGTGCAGCAGGGCCATGAGCGTCTCGTGCACCTGCTGGGCGGAGGCGCGGCCGGCGCCGTTGGCGATGTCGATCGCGCCGGTGGCGTCGGAGAGGACCTCGACGGCGAATCCGAGCGGCTCGGCGCCGACGGCCGAGCCGATGACGCAGTTGTTGGTCATGTAGCCGACCAGGGTGACGGTGTCGACGTCCTGCTCGCGCAGCCACTCCGCCAGTCCGGTCTGGGCGAAGACGCTGGAGAACTGCTTGCTGACGCGCTTGGCGGCCCGGTCCTCGAAGGCCGCGATCTCAGGGTGGTTCCCGACGGTGGCCGATCTGGAGGCGAAGATCGGAGCGCCCTCGGGCAGCTCGTGCTGCACCAGGACCACGGGGATGTCGGCGCTCTCAGCGGCCTCAATGGTCGACCGGATGCGAGCGAGCGACTGTTCGCGGGGCGGGTGCTGGATCGGCAGAAGGCCATCGAAGTACTCCTGCTGGGCGTCGATGACGATGAGGGCACGGCGAGGTGCGGTCATGACGGGCTCCTGTTCTGAAGATGCGCGCTCGTGTTTCCCGCCATCGTCGCAGACCCACGTCGCGGCCGTCTGCCAGTTCCCACAGATCAGTGCGCGGACCCGAGGTAGAGATCGGCGGCGTTGTCCCAGAACACGGCGGAGACCTGCTCCGGGCTCAGCGACTGCGCGATGCGCTCGAGGTCGTGGACGCCGCGGGCCAGGGTCTCCAGGTCGTCGAGGTCCGCGGAGCCGCCGCGCGCGATGTCGAACCGCACGGCTCGGACGCCGGCGTCGTGCAGAGCCCGGATGTCGTCGTCGGGTGTGTCGCTGGGGATCTGCGTGACCCCCGCGAATGTGGGGCCCAGCGCGGCCAGCGCGTCGATCAGATACCCCTGGTCGAAGGCCTGGAACGATCCGGACACGACCGCGCCGCCGGCGCGGCCTCAGCTGCTCCTCCGTGGCGTGCAGGGGCGCTGATGGGAGTGGCGTGATCCATCGGAGAGCATCCTTGCCCGCCCGCAGGGCCGGAGATGGCGAAACGGCAGGGGAGCGCTGAGGCTGCCCAACTCATCGTGCGAGTGCCCGAGGGCGCGGTCAAGAGTCGGCTCGAGCACCCCGGGAATACGTGACACGTCCACCAGGTTGACGGGGGCATGAAGGCATTCGGATTCCTCAGCTTCGGTCACTACGGCTCCGGGCGCGGCCCCGGCGATCCCGACGCGCGTCAGGTCCTCCACGACGCCGTCGAGATCGCCGAGGGTGCCGACGAGATGGGCGTCAACGGCGCGTACTTCCGCGTCCACCACTTCGCGCGGCAGGGTGCGGCTCCGGTGCCGCTGCTCAGTGCCATCGCCGCACGCACGCAGCGCATCGAGGTGGGCACCAGCGTCATCGACATGCGCTAGAGCATGTCGCGGTTGTGACACTCGTTCCGTAAGCTTGGTTGCATGGTCGAACTGGTAGCGCTGAGGAAGACGAACGAGGTGGCCGCGTACGTCCGCGCCTCCATGGACCGCAAGGGCGACCGCTGGACGGTCGATACGCAGCTGAGGAAGATCAGGGCGCTGGCCGAGGCCAAGGACTGGAACGTCGTCGAGGTCTACGAGGACAACGCCGTGTCGGCGACGAAGAAGCGCCGCGCTGGCACCCGCTGGGCCGAGATGCTGGACGACGCCCGCGCGGGCCGCTTCTCGATGGTGGTCGCCGTGGACATGGACCGGCTGCTGCGCAGCACGAAGGACCTCAACACCTTGATTGACCTGGGGCTGCGGGTCGTCACCGTGGACGGCGAGATCGACCTCTCGACGGCCGACGGTGAGTTCCGAGCGACGATGCTCGCGGCACTGGCCCGGTTCGAGGCCAGGCGTAAGGCGGAGCGTCAGATCAGGTCGAACGAGCGCCGACGCTTCGAGGGCATCCCGACGAGCGCCTGGAAGGCGTTCGGGTGGACGCGAGAGGGCGAGCTGATCCCGGTGGAGGCCGACGCCGTCCGGCGGGCCTTCGCCGCGTTCCTCGGCGAGCCGTCGCTGTCGATCCGGCGAATCCGCGAGGATCTGAACGGTGCCGGTCATCTCACCGCCCGCGGGTCGGAGTTCTCCGTCGATGCCGTGCGCTACCTCCTGGCGAACCCGCTCTACGCTGGCTACATCAAGCACTACGCGTCGGGCGAGCTGTACCCGGTGCAGGGCGACGCGTTCCCGCCCATCGTCGGCGAGCAAACGTGGCGGGCCGCGGTGGCGAAGCTGGAGGACAACGTGCGAAGGTCGGCGAGGCAGGGTAACCAGCCGAAGTACCTTCTGTCCACGATCGGGCTGTGCGGGAAGTGCGGCGCGACGCTCGTCTCCGGGACGAACAGTCGCAAGCAGCCGACGTACCGCTGCGGCGAGCAGTTCCATCTCACCCGCCAGCGCGAGCCCGTCGATGCGATGGTGACCGAGGCGGTGCTCACCCGCTTGTCCTCGGTGGATGTGCACAACCTCGTGATGCCGCAGGAGGACGATGGGCCAGATCACGAGGAGTTGCTGACGGAGCGGAACGCCCTGGTCGAGCGGGTGAAGGAGCTGAGCCCGCTGCTGCGTGACATCCATCAGCCGGTCCTGGAGATCACGGCGGCGATCAACGACGTGAAGGCCCGCATCGATGAGATCGACGCGGAGCTGCTCGACCGTTCGGTGTCGGTGGCGGCGAAGTTGCTCGCGGACGTGGACGAGCCGGTCGGCACCGCGGAGCGCCGCGAGGTGGTCGAGGCGAAGTGGAAGACGTTGGACGTGGACCGCCGCCGGATGCTCGTGGACGAGCTGGTGACGGTGACCATCGAGCCCATCGCGCCCGGTCACGTGAAGTTCGACCCCGACCTCATTCGTATAGAGCCGCGTCGCGACTGACACGCGAGTCGACTCGTCAGTGGACTGGTGAGTCGACTCGTGGGAGAATGGTTGCAGACAAGAAGATCCCACCGGGGGCCAGACTTTGAAGCTGGCGGTACTACTCCCGGATGAGTAGCCGGTCAAACAGCCCAATTACCATGGCGGGGAACCGGAAGCACACTCATGTTTGAGGACTTCCGATGTCTGTCGTTATCGACGCTCCCCGCGCATCTGCGCTGGACTGCCCTGGGCTCGACCAGGATTCGACCCCCGATCCGCAGGCTGATGGGCTCGATCCCGTCATCGCTGCCGCCCTCGCCGCCGGTCGCCGAGCTGGTGAGCGCCTGGCCCGCACGCCGCTGACTCCGCGCCAGCGGGCCGCGGTCGCCGCCGTGATGGGTGGTGATCGCTGATGAGCGCCAACTCCGCCGCCTTCGCCCACGTGAACGGCTTCCGCTGGCGTGTGGGCGACCCCACCCTCGCCGACAGCGAAGCGCACCTCTACGACCTCGGCGTGCTCCGCTCCGTGCTGGAGGAGGCCGTCGAGATGGCCGTCGCCGATGCCCGCGCCGACGGGGTGACCTGGGCCAAGATCGGCGACGCCCTCGGCGTCACGCATCAGGCCGTCATCAAGCGTTACCGCAAGGGTGGTGCCCGATGAACGCCGCCGAACGCACCAGCGCCACCGCTCCCGCTGACCTGACCAGCCCGACCGATGGGCCTGGCCTGGCATCCGCCGGAGGCGGGCTGCCCGTCGTCGTGATGCCCGTCCTCATCCGTGCTCCGCACTCCAAGAGTTCTGGAAGCCTCATCCGTTCCTACGGGCGCGGCAAGGGCTTGTCGATTGCCGCGCCATGCAACAACATGCCTGGTCAGCTGCCGGTTTCGCCTTCGCTCCACCGCGTGACCCCGCAGGATCATTTGGGGGTCAATAGGGGGTCATTTAAGGCGCCGCACGCTCCTTCCGACGTCCTGGGCGGTGGTCGCCGTGGCTAAGCAGGAGAACAACCCGACGAGCATCGGGCTCACGCAGTACCTCGATCCGTCGTACTGGACCTGGGCCGCCGAGGACGCGAACGGGGCCGCGCTGCTCCAGCAGGGAGCCGGGGCGATCCTCGCCTACGTGGTGCAGCGGCTCGAGGCGATCGGCTGTGAGGTCGTCGAGGCCTACGGCATCGTGCACGATAAGGACGAGCGCGAGGTCTGGAGCGACACCGAGAAGACCCTCGTGGTCGAGCCGAAGCCGGATCACCTGCACGCGGTGATCAAGTTCGCCAGCCGCGCGAAGAGCGCGCCTCTGGATCGGCTCGCGTTTGGCATCGGCGTCGAACCGCAGTACGTCGAGAAGCCCGGTCGCGGGCGGTACGCCTTCGACAACATGCTCTCGTACCTGACGCACGTGAAGTACGCGGACAAGCACCAGTACGCGCCTTCGGAGGTCGCCACGGTGCGCGGGCCGGACTACCTCGGCATCGACGCCCAGCGCCGGGAGACGTGGCTCAAGGGTCGCGCCCACGTGAAGAAGAAGGTCGTCGCCGAGAACTTCGAGGACATGCGCGAGCGCGTGCTCCAGGGCGAGATCACGCGCGATCAGATCATGCTTACCGATGAACTGTTCGACATCTACTCGCGGCATCAGCGGGAGATCGACGATGCCCTGTCCGCCTACGGTCAACGCCGCGCGTACCGGGCGGCGGCGAAGCTCCGCGCCGGTGAGTTCTCGACGCACGTGGTATTCGTGCACGGGGATGCCGGTATCGGCAAGACCCGGTTCGCCACGGACTTCATCACCGAGGCGATCAACGCGGCGAACGCCCACGGCGAGCGGTGGCAGGTCTACCGGGCCGCCACGGGGAACCCCCTCGATGACTGGCGCGGGGAGGAAGTGCTGCTGCTCGACGATCTGCGCGCCTCGGCGATGGACGCGAACGACTGGCTGCTGCTGCTCGATCCGTATAACGCCTCGCCTGCGAAGGCTCGGTACAAGAACAAGGGCGAGGTGGCTCCGCGCCTCATCGTGATTACGGCGACGATCGAGCCGGTCGAGTTCTTCTACTACGCCCGCCAGAAGGGCAACGTGGACGAGGCGCTGGACCAGTTCATCCGCCGCCTGGCCTCGGTCGTGAAGGTCTACCGTGCCGACGAGATCAACCGCTACCTCGTGCAGCACATCGGAAGGATCGAGCCCTACGAGTGGCATCAGTGCAGCGTTCCGGCCGCCGCGCACACGCCCGGCATGTACGGGAACGCGTACCACCGGAACGCCGGGTCACGGGAACTGACCTACGGTCCGGAGACCTCGGCCGACCACGACGCGGACGGCGCGGTCGCGGAGCTGCTGAGCGGGCTCGCCGTGCGGAGTCCGGACGTGCCGCTGGCACTGATCGGAGGTGCCGCATGAGCACCGAACTGGACGCGCTCTTCCAGGGGGTCGAGGGGGCCGGAGGCCCCTCGCAAGCAGGCATGGAGGACACGAGCGTCAGCGATGTGTCTGACATGCCTACTGCTTGCCACTCTGGCGTACAGGTGGAGCAGCAGACCGACTCCCAGGTGAACACGGGTCGGGCTGATGCGGAGGCTGTGCGGCAGAGTCACGGCGGCGCGAAGCGTCGTCGTGGGGGCCGCGCGAAGCTCGATACCGACTTCGGAGAGGCCACGCTCGCGGCGCTTCGCACTCGTGCGAAGCGGCTCGGGCTGGCTCCGAGCACGTGGGTGCGGGCCGTCGTGCGCGATGCCCTCCACGCCTCTCGGAGCGAGGAGCTGGACGCCGCCGTGGCCGCGCACCTGCTCGGCGTCGAGGCGCGCGCGCAGGTGTCGGCGGACGCGCGCGAGCTGGCCGCGCAGATCCGCCCGCTGGCGATCAACGTCAACGACCTGGACCACCGAGCACGTGCCGGTGAGGCGGTGGCGCTGTCGTCGGAGGTGCCCGAGCTGATCGAGCTGCTGCGCGAGGTCCGCGCCCTGCTCGGTGATCGGACGGCGTCATGAGCACGACGCACTACAGCCCGAGCGCCAGCGCCGCCGACACGGAGCGCTATATCCGGGGCAAGGAGGACGAGCGGGGCGTCGCGATCACGTGCGATGTGCCGGGAGGCCCCGGCGCGTTCTCGGCGCGCGCTCGGGCGCTCACGCAGAACACGACGCGCGAGGTCGAGGCGCTGCACTACCGCCAGTCGTTCAGCGACGAGGAGTTCGACCCGAAGAACCCCGAACACGTGCGGCGGGTGAACGACCTGGGCTACCAGCTCGCCAAGAAGATGCACCCGGATTCCGACTGCCTCGTCGTCAGTCATGTGGATGGGCGGGGAAAGAAGCCGCACAACCATATTTTGGTTCTCAATCACAACAACCGCACGGGAAAGGCGCTCTCGGACTATCGCACGTTCCACGACCGCAAGGCCGGGAATCAGAAGGGCGTGCAGTCGGCGAACGACGAGCTGATGCGCGAGCACGGGCTCTCGGTCGTGAAGCGGCTGGAGCACGCGCCGAAGGACTGGGAGCTGCGCCGCGAAGACTTCGCCGAGGGGTCGCTCGACCGCGAGATGGGCGACCGGATGAGTGCGGCGCTGGCCGATCCCCGCGCGGTGGACAAGGCCGGTCTGGTCTCGGTGATCGAGGAGCAGAACCAGCAGCTCGGTGATGACGGGGATCGGGTGCCACGGATGCGGCTGCACAGCCCCGTCAGCAAGAAGGGCAAACGCGCCGGGCAGGAGACCTGGACGCTCTACATCGAGGACCGCCGCGGCGAGTCCGGGCGTGCCGAGCGCCGCAAGCGCACGAGCGCACTCTCGGCGGACTTCACCCCGGAGGGCGCGCAGGCGTTCTTCGACTACCACCAGCAGCAGAAGGAGCAGGAACATGAGCGCAGCACTCGACAGGCTGAAGCAGCAGAACGGGCCCGTGCAGTCGCCGCAACCGCTCGGCAGTCCGGAGACGATGGAGCTGTTGACCTCAATCCTCGCCGCCGTCGAGGCGCAGAATACGAGGATCGCCACGCTGACCGAGCAGCAGAAGAAGCTCGCGGGGTTCGTGAAGGTGGACAGCGAGGAGCAGGAGAAGCAGCTCTCCGCGATCTCGCATCAGCTGACCTCAACGTCGCCGCCGCCGGAGTCGAACGAGAACAGCGAACTGCTCGCCGGAATCGCGTCCACTCTCGCGGGTATGAGCGTGAACCTCAACGGGGAGAGTCTGAAGGGCTCAGCCTCTAAGTCCGAGGCTGCCGCCAAGCATCTCGATGAGAGCCGGGCTAAGTTCGAGCGGGCCGCGAACGGTGCGCAGAAGGCCTGGCGGGAGTCGATCACCCAAGCCAGCGCCGAGGCGACGAGCGCGATCAGCACGGCCCGGGATCAGGCTGTGCAGTCGATCGAGAGGGCCGCTGCCGACGCCGGGGCCGTGGCAACAGCCAAGATTGACGCCGCGAACGAGCGGGCCGAAAAGATCATCGCCACAACGGCGAAGCTGGAGGCCCGTCAGCTTTGGTCTGTCGCCGCGTCGATGTGCCTCGCGCTGCTGCCGGTCGCAGTGATCGTCGCGGGTGTTTGGATGGCCGTCGCCGGGCTTATCACGGGCGCTCAGTGGGCCCTCGACGTGGACGGGAGCGTGTGGCTCGGGATCGGTCGCTGGCTCGTGGTCTCCATGGGCCTCGCCGGGGCCGGCTACGGACTC
Organism: Kocuria sp. NBRC 114282; assembly: GCF_030268385.1. Classification (NCBI taxonomy): domain Bacteria; kingdom Bacillati; phylum Actinomycetota; class Actinomycetes; order Micrococcales; family Micrococcaceae; genus Kocuria; species Kocuria sp. NBRC 114282. Next base: position 173,424 of record NZ_BSQO01000002.1, read on the forward strand.
TTCGCGTCCGTCCGCTGGGTCGCCGGTCTCGTGGAGACCTGGAAGGGCCGCGGGATGCCGAGGTGGCCCCGTTGGCGGTGATGGCTGGATCCGATCGAGCTACCGGTTCCGATCAGCAGTCGAAGGATTTTCGCAGCAGCCAGTCCTGCGGCCTCGGTGCCGCCGCCGTAGCCTGACGAGCATCCCGGCCGTGACGGCCATCGCGACGGCGATCCCGGCACCGATGATCCAGGGATTGCCGAGGAGCCCTCCGACGCCTGCGAGTGCTCCGCCCGCCGCGATGAGCGGCAGGCCGCAGCAGAGCAGCAACGGAAGCGCGCAGCATGCCAGTAGGAGCAGCCCGGTCCCTGCGGCGACGATGGGACCGGCGCGCCGTTCGTCGCGGTCGTGATCGGCGCTCATCGTCTGCACCTCTTCCGGATGAGATCTCCCCGATTGCATGCGTTGCCGTTCATGCGCAGCACGAGAGCAGTGACGGGTCGGTGGTGAAGGACTTCGCGGCGATCCGGATGCCTTCGGTCATGGTCAGGTAGGGGGCCCAGGCGTCGGCGACTTCGGCGATGGTCTTGCCGAGCACGTGGACGCCTGCGGCGGCGAGTTCCCCGGCGTCCTTGGCGACGGCGGTGAGGCCGAGGATCTCGCTCGTATCGGCGTTCACGACGATCTTGATGAACCCGCGGGTGTCGCGGTTGATCACCGCCCGGGGCACATACTCCAGGGGCAGCACGCGGCAGTCGCAGCGGATCCCAGCGGCGACGACCTCCTTCTCGGTCATCCCGACCGCGCCGATCGCCGGTCCGGTGAACGTCACCCGCGGCAGATGGGAGTAGTCGACGGACCGGTCGGCGTCGGCGAACGCGTTCTCGGCGACGAGGGTGCCGTGGTGGGCCGCGACGTAGACGAACTCCGGGTGCCCGGTCACGTCGCCCGCGGCCCAGATCCGCGGGTTCGACGACTGCAGATGGTCGGAGACGACCACCTCGCCGGAGTCCCCGGTCTTCACCCCGACCGCATCGAGGTTCAAGCCGTCGGTGACGGGACGGCGTCCGAGGGCGACGAGCACCTGGTCGGCGCGGAACTCCTGCGAGCCGCCGGACACGTCCGCGGTAACCACGACCTGCCCGGTCGCCGCGTCCCGGGACACCCGGGTCGGCACCGCGCGGCGGACCACCCGGATGCCCTCGTCGGCGAACACCTCCTGCAGTGTCCGGGACACCTCCGGCTCCTCCTTCGACGCGAGCCGGGACCGCACCAGCACGGTGACCTGGGAGCCGAGGCGGGCGAACAGCTGCGCCTGCTCCAGGGCAACGTAGCCGCCGCCGAGCACCAGCATCGACTCGGGGACCTCGGTCAGGTCCATCGCCGTGGTCGAGGTCAGGTACCCGGCCTCGTCCAGGCCGTCGATCGGCGGAGCCCACGGCCGCGCACCGGTGGCGACCAGGTAGTGCTCGGCCTCGATCGTCTCGACCGCTCCGTCTGCGGCGGTGACCTCCAACACCGGCGCGTCCGGGGTGCCCGCGAACCCGGCGTCTCCCCGCCGGACGTGCCACCCGTATGAATCGGCGACGTCGGCGTACTTCTCGCCCCGCATCGTCTCGACCAACGCCTGCTTCCCGGCGATCAGCGCGGGCATGTCCACTGGGCCTGCCGTCGTCGCGATCCCCGGGAACCGGTCGGCGGCGTCGGCGGCGACGTGCCGTGCATCGGCGGCGGCGATGAGGGCCTTCGACGGCACGCAGCCCGTGTTCACGCAGGTGCCGCCGAGCGTGCCACGCTCGATCATCACCACCGACTTCCCGAGCATGGTCGCGCGAATCGCGGCGGCGAACGCTCCGCCGCCCGATCCGATGATGGCGAGATCGTACTTCGTAGGCATCGCTGCTCCCGTCAAGGCTTGGACTTCTGTTCCGTTTCAGCCATACTGGACCTTCCAGTGCAGGGGAAGGTCAAGCGTGGCCCCTGCCGAATGATCGGAGGCCGCAATGCGCATCGGAGAACTCGCCGAACGCGCGGGCACCACCTCGAAGACGCTCCGGTTCTACGAAGAGCAGGGACTGCTGCCCCCGGCCGACCGGACGCCATCCGGGTACCGCGACTACGCGCCCGACGCCGTCGCCCGGATCGACTTCGTTCACCGTGGCCAGGCCGCAGGCCTCACCCTCGCCCAGATCCGCCAAATCCTCGACATCCGCGACAGCGGCCACGCGCCCTGCGAGCACGTGCGAGACCTCCTCGACGCGCGCCTGGCCGAGATCGAGCAGCAGATCGCCCAGCTCACCGCCCTGCACGGCACCATCGCCGACCTCCGGCACGACGCCGCGCACCCGGACCCCGACACATGCAGCCCAGACCAGGTCTGCCGGTACCTGTAGAGGGACGCGGACCGAGAAAACGAGAGCCATAACACGAACATGCGCTACGAGAACCCCCTCTATCTGGCCGAGGAGCTGGGGGCGCTGGATCTGCTCAGCGATCAGCGCCTGGCCATCGGCATCAGCCGCGGATCGCCCGAGCCGGCGCTGCGCGGCTGGGAGGCCTTCGGCTACACCGGTTCCACCGACCCGCGCGGTGCAGATATCGCCCGCCCCAAGTTCGATCAGCTGATGTCGGCCGTGCGAGGGGAGACGATGGTCGACGCCGATCCCGCCCAGCACGGACGGGGCATGCGGCTGCGCGTCGAGCCGCATTCGCCGGGTCTGGACGAGCGGATCTGGTGGGGTGCCGGCAGCCGCGAGACGGCCGAGTGGGCCGGGCACGAGGGTGTGAACCTCATGAGTTCGACCCTGCTCACCGAGGCCACCGGCGCCGCCTTCTCGGACCTCCAGGCCGAGCAGCTGCAGCAGTACCGGGAGGCGTGGAAGGCCGCAGGCCACAGCCGGACTCCGCGCACGAGCGTGAGCCGCAGCATCTTCCCGATCGTCACCGCCGAGGACCAGGCGCTGTACGGGCAGCTGCAGCGCGAGGGCCAGGACCAGATCGGCATCATCGACGGCTTCCGCAGCACCTTCGGCAAGTCCTACGTCGGCGAGCCGGACCGGCTGGTCGAGCAGCTCAAGGCCGACGCCGCCGTCATGGAGTCGGACACCCTGATGCTCACGATCCCCGCCCACATGGGTCCGGAGCTGAACCTCAACCTGCTGGGCAGCTTCGCCGAGCACGTGGCTCCGGAGCTCGGCTGGGAGCCGAACGCCCAGGGCCCGGTCACCGGGTACCCGATCGGCTGATCGGTCCCCGGCCGCACCCGTCGTTGACGCCGCCGATGCTCGAGGCCCTGGCGAGGGCGAATGACGTGCCGGATGAGAGCCTCCTCGAGCTCTATCGCCTGGCTGTGTCGGAGGGGGCTGAGAAGTTCCCGGTCGTCGGCGCTCAGGGGCCGTTCTGGGGCATCGAGTCGGTGGATGTCCGAGTGCTCCAGGACCAGGACGCCGCGCTGGTCCGAGAGGTCGAGGAGGGGCGGACTCGTCCGGAGTGAGGTCTGCGTCGCGGAGGGGTGCCCGTTGAAGCGCTCAGGCAGCCTTCTCCAACGAGAGCAGCGCCGTCTTGGCCTCCAGTCCGCCGATGTATCCGCCCAGGCCGCCGTCGGAGCGCAGCACGCGGTGGCAGGGCAGCACGACCGGCAGCGGGTTGGTCGCGCACGCCGTGCCGACCGCGCGGACCGCCCGGGGGCTGCCGACGAGCTCGGCGATCTCCTTGTAGGACCGGGTGCGCCCGTAGTCGATGCCCGGCAGACTGGTCTGGACGCTGCGGCGGAACCCCGAGGACAGAGCGAAGTCCAGCGGCACATCGAAGCTGTGACGGCGGCCCGCGAAGTACTCGTCGAGCTCCACCGCCGCAGCATCCAGGCGGTGCGGCGCCTCCAGCACCCGCGGACTGATCCGCTTCGCGAGCGACTCCAGCACGGCGTCGAAGCCCTCGCGCTCGAAGGCCACACGCACCAGCCCCGTCTCGGTCGCTGCCAGCAGCAGCGGACCCACGGGGGTCTCCAGGGTGCGATAGGCGACGTCGACCAGCCCCCGCTCGCCGGCCTGCGCCGACAGGCGCGATCGCAGATCCGCCACCGCAGAGGACTCGATCGGGAACAGCGTGTCCCGCTCGGTCGCGAGGTCGTCGCCGGGGCAGGGCGTCGGGGTCTTCTCGGTCATCGGGAGGCTCCTCTCGTGGGGTGGTCCGCGCCCATGCCGTGACGCAGGTTCTTGAGGCCGTCGGAGGCCGCTCGGCGCACCGCTTCTGCGCTGCCGCCGATGATCCGTGCGGTCTCAGCATGAGGAAGGCCGCCGAGGTAGTGATAGGCGATCGCCAGGCGCTGCCGCTGCGGCAGTGCGGCCACGGCCGTCCACACCTCGCGCCCGTCGTCGCCGGGCAGCTCCTGTGAGGCGCCTCGCTCGGGGAGCGCGTCGGTGGGGATCGCCTGCCGCCCGCGGACCCGGGTGATGTCGATCGCCTTGCGGTGGGCCACCCGCACCAGCCAGGCTTCCACGTTCGTGTCCTGGGGCAGCTCGGGCCATGCCTGCAGCGCGGCCAGGAATGTCTCGGACCAGGCGTCGTCGGAGTCGGGGCCTGGCCCGAGCACGGCGCGGCAGACCCGCAGCACGGTCTCGCCGTGCCGCTGGACTGCTTGATCGAAGGGCTGATTCATCGTCATCGCCCTGAAGACGCGCGGGATGGGTGAGATGTGAGGTCCGGAGCGAGAAGATTCTGCGAACGCCCGTGCGCGGTCAGAGCCATGTGCCCCCGGTGGGGCGCCACTGCTCGATCACGCGCTCGGCATCCAGCGGGTCTGGCCTGTCGAGGTGGGAGAAGCGCACAGCGACGATCGTCATGAAGGCAGTCAAGCAGATCTGCGGCGGTCCCCATCGGGACTCTGCGCGGCCTCGCGAAGCGGCCGGGCCAGCAGCTCTGGAGACGAGGAGCGTCACCTCAGTCCAGGTCGGTCCCTGTGAGCTGGACCGCCTTGTCCCACAGCCGCCGCGCCAGCTGCGGATCGGCGGCCTCGGGGGAGCGACCCAGCAGGGTCGGGGCGCCGCGCAGCGCCTTGAGCGCCCAGCCGGGGTGGGCCAGCATCACGGGGATCCCGCGCGGGGCGAGCCGGCGGTTGAGCTCCAGGCCCCACAGCATGTCCGGGAACTTGGAGCGCCCGTAGGCCCGGAAGGGGCGCCTGCCGCGGGTCTTCGTCATGCGCTCGGACTGATCGGGCAGGTCCAGAGGAGCCAGACGATCCTTCATGGGCTCAGTATGGCGGTGATCCAGTGCCCACCGGGCCTGTGCCGACTTTGCTCGCCACAGCATCGCGATCCAACGGAGAATCTCGTCATAACGGGCCTGATCATCGGCGCCGGCGGGAAGGAATCAGCTCAGCTTGCGCGCCCTGCGCCACTCCAGCGCGGCGATGACCACGACCAGCAGCAGCCACAGCACAGTCCACGGCCGCAGCTGCCCGTCGATCAGGCTGAGCACGCCGGTGAGCAGCGCGAGCCCGGCCACGCCGGTCATCAGCCAGGCCCGGCGTCGAGCCGCCACTGCCCGATTCGGCGCGAACCGCTGCGCGTAGGCCTCCGCCGCCCCGAACTCCTCGGCAGGCGAGGTGCCGGCCTCCTGGGCATGGGATCGCGCCTCGGCCAGGATCTCCTTCACCCGCGAATCCGTGAGGTCCCCGCGGCTGCGCAGTGCAGCGCCCAGGGCGTCGTACCAGGAGGCGTCGTCGTGAGGCGCTGCGGTCCTGGCGGGCCGCGCGGGCCAGGCCAGTGCGGTGGCCCAGGCGAGCAGCGCAAAGGCGACGACCGCGCCCAGGAAGCCCAGCATGGCCGTGCCGGGAAGCGTCACGGGATTGCCGAGCGCGAAGACGCCCACGCTCAGCGCTATGCCGGGAAGCGCTGCGGCCACCGCGGCCAGGACTCCGGCGGTGTGCGATCGAGCCGCCGTCACCGCGGTGTGGACGGCTGCGATCGTCCGCGACGTCAGCGCCAGAGCAAGCGGTGCCAGCAGGAAGGACAGCTTCAGGGGGTCGGCCCAGGACCAGGTGATCAGCTCGTAGAGCAGGAACAGGCCGGCGTAGAAGCTCGCGATGATCAGCGTCTCGACCGCGAAGTTGCGCGGGCTGGTCGTCGGCGGCGCCTTCAGGGCCATGCCCTGCTCGCGCCAGGCCGCCTCCTGCCCCCGCGCCCAGGTCAGCGGGTCGCCGAAGAGCTCCTGCGCAGGCTCCTGTGCCGCGGCCACCTGCTCGGCGACCTCGTCGAGGGCCTCGACGATGCGACGCTCCAGCACCTCCTCCATCAGCAGCCGACCACCTGCGGTCAGCGCCCAGTCCTGATCCTCCTCAGCACCGCGGGCGGTGCCCACTCTGTCGACGGCGGCCTGGAAATCGCTCTGCGCGGTCATCGTGCGTCCTGCTGAGAGTGAGCTGCGAGAGAAGAGGGCTCGAGCGCTGCGACCAGGCGATGCCAGTCGTCGCGCTCCCGGGACAGGCGCTCTCGTCCGACGTCGGTGAGGCGGTAGGTGCGCCGCCCGGGGCCGCTGTCGCCCTGGGACCACGACGCCGCTATGGCGCCCTGCTGCTCGAGGCTGTTCAGCAGCGGATAGAGCGAGCCGCCCTTGGGGCGGCCGAGCCCGCGTTCGGCGAGCCGTTCGGCGATCGCATATCCATGCAGCGGCTCCTCGGCCAGCACCGCCAGCAGGGCGGTGCCCATGGCGGCGCGCACCCAGGGGGTCGGCCACAGTGGATCGGCGTCTGTCATGTATCTAAGTATGATCCGTACCTAGAGAGGTGTCGAGTGCGACGGCGGCATGGAGATGACGTCGCTCGTTGATGCGTCCTGCCGACGGGGCCCCGCAGTCGGCCGCTCAGCGCACTCCGCTCAGCAGATGGGCGAACTGCTCGCCGGCCAGCCAGAGACCCATGAGGATCATGGCCGCGCCCGTGATGCGGGTGACGATATCGGCGGGGCCGTCGCGTCCGACCAGCAGCCTCTGAGATGCCGCGGCGAGACCGACATAGAAGATCGCGCCCAGGCCGGTCCATGTCAGTCCGAGCGCTCCGAGCTGAACCCACAGGGGCCATGCCGCGGTCGTCGAGACGAACTGGGGGAGGAAGGCGACGAACAGGACCAGCGACTTGGCATTGAGCGTGCTCACGGCGACGCCCTGGCGCAGGACCTTCCGGCCCGGGGCGGCGGCCGTCACCGGCGCGCTGGGGACGATCTCGAGCGCACCCGTCGAGGCATCGGGTGCGGCCGGGCGCGGCGCGCGCAGGATGCGGATCCCCAGGAAGGCCAGGTACCCCGCTCCGGCCAGGGTCACCGTGATCAGCGCTGCGGGAACGGCGGCGATGAGCGGGCCCAGTCCGGTGGCTACCACGAGGGAGAGGATCACGTAGCCGATCGTCAGCCCGGCGACCGGAGGGACGATCCGGGGCTGGCGTGCACCGGTGGCGAGCATGAAGGCCCAGTCCGGTCCGGGAAGCAGCAGCAGCGCTCCCGTCGCGGCGATGAAAGCGAGCCACAGTCCCATATCCATTGCGGCCTCCTCGGGCGGCGTCGGTCGTCGTTGACGAGGGACAGCGTAGGAAGAAGTCCGCGACAGCCGATGCCAAATTCAGCCCGGACGAACCGCTGAAATGGCAAGATCCTGCTATGGATTCCGTGGATCGCGCCATCATCGACCAGCTGCAGGCGAATGCGAGCCTGACCAACACCGAGCTGGCGGATCGGGTGGGGCTCACGCCGTCGCCCTGCCTGCGCCGGGTGCGCCGTCTGGAGGAGGGGGGCGTGATCCTGGGATATCACGCGCGGATCTCGCCCGAGGCGCTCGGACGGCAGTTCCAGGTCTACGTCGAATTCGAGCTCGCCGACCAGCGCCAGTCCACGATCGAGCAGTTCGAGGTCGCACTCGTGGCCTATGACGAGGTCATCGAGGCCCGGCGGATGTTCGGCGCCCCGGATATCGAGGCGCTCGTCGCGGTGGCGGACCTGCCCAGCTTCGAGCGCTTCAGCACCGAGCATCTCAGCGCCCTGCCGGGGCTGGGGCGGATGCAGTCGCGCTTCGCCATGAAGGTCATCAAGGAGCGGCACCCGGCCTGATGCGGGCTCGCGATCGATGCCGGAGGCCGCGCGGCGGCCGCCCGTGATGTCCTGTGTCTCGAGGGGCGCCTCAGTTGGCGCTGACCGCCTCAGGGCGACGAGCCGCCACTCGGAGCAGGCCGGCCAGCGCCAGGGCGGCGATGCCAGCACCCCACAGCGAAGCCCCGGCAGCCGGCTCCGCCACGACCATGCCGCCGGTGGGTCGGCCCTGGGCGTCCATGCCGTCCCAGAGCGCAAACGGCGCGGTGTCGATCATGTGCCAGAGGACGACGCCCCACACCGCCGCGACGATCAGCGCCGCAAGGGCCCACCGGCGCGAGCGGCCGATCCAGGCACTGAGCGCGCACAGGATCACGGCCGCACCGAGCGCGGCGAACAGCGGCCAGTCCGCCTTCAGCCCGCTCTCGGTGCCGCCTAAGGCGGTCTGGATCATGGAGATGCCGTCCTTGTCCCGTGAATCGAGGACGGGCGTGGTGAGGCTCAGGACCCACAGTGCGGCGCTGAGCAGCGATAGCACTCGCGAGGCCAGGACCACGGTCGTCAGCCTCGAAGAGCCCGCTCAAGCGGGATGCTGCCGTCCTGCCAAGGGGTCAGCACCCACACGAGCGCGTAGGCGCCCACGCCCAGCACAGGCAGCAGGAACGAGGCGAGCAGCAGCGCGCGGACCACCCACACGTTGATCCCGAGCCGCGCGGCGATCGCGCCGCCGATGCCTCCGGCGAGCCGCTGCGGTCCGCGTCGGAAGCCGAGGCCGCGCACTGAATCGAAGATCGTGTTCATGGAGCCAACGCTACTCGGCGCGTGGCGACGCACGGCATGCGTCAGCGGCCCGAGCTCGCCAGAGGCTGATCCGGTCTGGCGAGCCTCAGCCCTGGGGCCGTCCAGGGAGGTGCGCCTGCTCGCCGTCGTGATCGAAGATCGTGAGGACCTCGGCCGGCCCGCGGTGGGCTTCGAGCGCGTGCGGGGTCATGGTGGAGAACTCCGCGGCCTGCCCCGGGGAGACGCCCTTCGGGCGGCAGATCCCCACGAACCCGCAGGGGATGACACCGATCCCGGGGATCTGGAGCGCAGGCAACGCCAGCCAGCCCATGACCATGGTGGTCTCGGCCGCCGCAGCCGGGCTCATGGCAGGCGCGGGGGTCCACGGCGAGCTGGCCATGACCGATCTGGCCCGTGCGGTGGACGGCGGCAGCGCCCGGCAGTGAACTGCGGGGCGGCTGCATTCCACCGGAACTGTCAGGACGCGCCGAATTATGCTGAGGCTCCCAGCGCCGACCGGCGGCGCATCCAGCGCAGGGGACACCCATGGCACTGCAGGAGATCGAGTTCGCGTCGGCCAATGGTCGCGACACCATCCAGGCATGGCTGCACACGCCGATCGCCGAGCCCAAGGCGATCGTGCAGATCGTCCACGGCCTCGGCGAGCACTCGCGGCGCTACCTCCACCTCATCAGCGCGCTGCTGGACGAGGGGTTCGCGGTGGCGGCGGGCGATCACAGCGGGCATGGTCGCACGGCCATGCGGTCCGGGATCTGGGCGGATGCCGGCGACGACGCCGCCCGTGTGGTCGTCGACGACGAGCTGGCGCTGCTGGCCAGGGTGCGGCAGGAGCTGCCCGGGGTCCCGGTGGCCGTGTTCGGGCACAGCTGGGGCTCGATGATCGCCCGCGTCCTGGCCGCGCAGCCGGATGTCGAGCTGGCCGGATTGGCGTTGGGCGGCATCGCGGCGCAGATGCGCGGCATCGAGTCGACGCTCGACCGGGACATGCTCGCCCGCCTGTCCGCCGGAGAGGGCCGTGCCGAGCCGGCGCCGGATCTTCTGGTGGGACAGCTCTTCGACGGCTTCCTGGCCCGCTTCGGCCAGGACGCGGGACCCACGGCCTGGGTGGCCCTGGACGCCGACGTGGTGGCCGACCACGGCCGCGACCCCTTCAACAACTTCGGGGCGCCCTTGAGCGCACGGTTCCTCAAGGGGTTCGTGGACCTCTACGACCAGGCGAACGACGACTCCTTCTACGCCGCTCTGCCCGTGGATCTGCCGGTGCTGATCCTGGCGGGGGAGCAGGATCCTGTCGCCAACTTCGGCGAAGGCGCGTTCCACGTGGCCAATCGACTGCGGGACAGCGGCCATAACGACGTCCGCACCCGCGTCTTCCCCGAAGTCCGCCACGAGGTGCACAACGAGCCGCTGACTCGCGCCGAGGCCGAAGAGGAGATCCTCGGCTTCATCGCCCGAGTCACCGCGCGGAGCTGAAGGGCCGGGGGCCTCATGGCCGAGCCCGCTCCGGAAGAGGCTCCGGGGCGGGCTCGGTGCAGGAGCTGCGATGGTGTGCCGACTCCAGGGGACGGCTCAGTCGCCGAACGACTCCAGCAGCGCGAGCGCGGACTCCTTGCCGAGCTGGTTCGCGGCCAGAGGGCTGTCGCCGGTCAGCAGATTGCCGTCGCGGGTGGTCGCTCCGGACATGTCGTCGTTGACGATCTCGAGACCGGCGGCGGTGAGCTGCTCGCCCAGGTTCCACGGCATCTGCCCGGGGAGGTAGCCGATCTCGATGTTCGCCCCCAGGTCCAAGGAATCCGGGAAGGCGGTGATGCGGCGACCCGCGAAGGGGTTCTTCTCGCGGTCGACGCCCGCGGCCAGCAGGGCGGCGGGGCCGTGGCACAGGGTGATGATGAGCCGGTCCTGCTCCATGAAGAAGTCCAGTGCCGACCGCAGCTCGGGGCTGTCGGGCAGGCCCGTCATGGCGCCGTGGCCGCCGGGGATGAAGATCGCGGCGTAGTCGTCGAGCCCGTCAGCGATGACGTCCGCGAGCGCGCGCGGGGTCTTGAAGGACTCCTTGGTGGCCTCCCAGGTGCTGGCCACAGCCTGGTCCTGCGACGGGTAGGCCCACCACTCCAACTTGCCGGGCCCGCCCGTGAGCGTGGCGACGTCGATGCCGTAGCCGGCCTGGGCCATGTGGTGCAGCGGCAGCAGGGTCTCGACGGGGTGATTGCCGGTGGAGAAGAACGTCCCGTTGCGCATGCGCATGTAGCGCTCGTGGGCGGCGATCACCAGGACCTTCCAGCGGCCGCCGCGGTACTGCTCCTCGGTGGCAAGTCCGTCGAAGTCCGTGGTGGGAGCGGTGTACTGGGAAAGTGAGTACGGAGACGGGAAGAAGGCCCCGTCCTCCGCTGGGTCCTGCGTGGGCGTGCGGTCCTGCGTGGTCTCGGTCATCGGATTCCCTTCACGAGATTTCGTCAGTGCAGTCTGTCGTTGCGCACGCTACAGGCCTGCTCAGACGTCGCAGCGAGATCTCGAGCGCACCCGTGACCATTCCCTTCGTCGAGACCATCCGCCAGCGTCCGGTCATCGACGTGATGACAGGCGAGATCCATGACTGAACGACCGGCCGAGATCGAGCAGAGGCTGCAGGCGCGCAGGCTCGAGCGGGTGAGCGCCAACCCCGACGCCGCGCGCAAGGCGCTGGCAGCCGTGCTGGCTCACCACGGTCTGCGTGTTCGGCCGGTGGGCGGGGCGCACGTGAACACCGGCGCGGCCGCCGCTGCGTATGTGTCCGACGATGCCCTGGCGGAGTTCGACTGGATGCGACAGGTCCGCAACAGCACCGAGTACCCCGATATCTCTCGGGCGCTCGCCACGAAGCAGGACGTCCAGGAGGCCATCGCGGCTGCCTCGGCGACCGTGGCGGCATGCCCAGCCGCTGTGGATGTGTGAGCGGATCGCCGCGCTGTCCACTCCCGACGGACGCGGCGTCCTGGAGCTGTTCGAGTACATCCACCCGCCTGCCAGCCCCATGCCGCCGACCCAGCCGAACGACCTGGGCATGCACCGGGTCGCCTTCCAGGTCGACGATTTCGACGCCGCCCTGGAGAAGGCGGCCGCCCACGGCTGCCACCCGCTGCGCGGGGTGGCGGACTACCAGGGCGTCTACCGCCTGACGTACCTGCGCGGGCCCAGCGGCATCGTGGTGATGCTCGCCCAGGACATGCGCGGCGACTGAGGGTCTCCCGCCCGTCGGACGGGGTCCGTAGGCTGAGCCGGACCACGCGGTCCGCTACCACGGCACCTGCCGTTGATTCCGCGCCGGACCGACGACGCGCAGGAGGAAAACACCATGCTGAACTGGCTGTTCAAGGCACGACGGATGCGCGGCGACGCCCGCGCGGCCCAGCGCGGCCCCGAGGCCCTCGGCAAGCGGATGGGCCGCCGCGGCGCCCACCGGCTGCTGAGCCGGCTGCTGCGCTGAGCCCCGCGCCATGCGGGCCGCCTGATCACAGGCTGGTCTCCACCAGCGTCCTGCTGTCCTTGTGCCGGCGCAGACGGCTTCCCACCACCATGCGATTGATCGACGAGCGGCTCACGATCCCCACGGGGCGCGGTTCCTCGCCGTGCCGGAGGCGCTGAGCGCGCCGTAGACGCCGGCGGCCAGCTAGGTCCCGACGCAGCCCGCGATCTGGAAGCTCGTGGAGACGACCGTGACGCCGTGCTCACGGTCTCCGCAGACGCCCTCCACCGGGCAGCCGCAGGACTGCGCGGCTGAGATCCGGCTCACCTCGGGCGCGCGGGGGATCCGGAGCGTGGATACGGTGAAGGACAGCACCCTTCCTTCCCCCCCTGTCAGCGAGGTTCCCCGTGCCTTCTTCTGCGCCCGCCCAGGCGAGGCCCGCCGCCCGTCATCAGACCGCCTTCATCGCCGTGCTCGCGGTCGGCGCGGTGATCGGCGGCTTCCTGTTCGGCTTCGACATGTCGACCATGAACTCGGCGATCAACGGCATCGCGCCGTCGCTGGAGCTCAGCTCGTTCCAGACGGGGCTGATCACCTCGATCGCGATGATCGGGGCGGCTGCGGGTGCCTGGTTCTCGGGCGATGTCTCCGAGCGGATCGGGCGCACCCGGGTCATGACCCTGGCCGGCACCCTGATGCTCGCGGGCTCGGTTCTCACTCAGCTCGCCGACGGCTTCTGGCTGATCCTCGTCTTCCGCATCTGCACAGGCCTGGGCATCGGCGCCGCCAGCGCAGTGGTCCCGGCCTATGTCAGCGAGGTCTCCCCGCCGCGCATCCGCGGCACCATGGGCACTTTCTGGCAGATGGCGATCGTGCTCGGGCAGTTCCTGGGCCTGGTCTCCGGGTACCTGTTCGCCCGGGCCGCAGGCTCCGAATCGGCCCAGCTGTGGGGCATGGAGGCCTGGCGCTGGATGTTCGCCGTCGTCGCCGTCCTGGCGCTGTCCTACGTGCTGATCTCGCTGCGCCTGCCGCAGTCCCCGCCCGATGCCGTGCGCCTGGGCGATCACGACTCGGCCCGCGCCTTCATCGAGCGAGCCGGCGGCGACGACATCGAGGGCCGCTTCGAGCGCATCCGCGAGAAGCTCACGGACCGATCCGAGAGCGCGTCTCTGAAGGATCTGCGCGGCAGCCGGCTGGGGCTCCAAGGCATCGTGTGGCCCGGGATCCTGCTGGCCGCCTTCCAGCAGCTCGTGGGCATCAACGTCGTGAAGATGTACTCCAACACCATCTGGCAGTCGGTGGGCGTGCCCGTCGACGCCTCCTTCCAGGTCAGCATGCTCACCGCCGGGCTGAGCATCGCGGCCACGGTCGTGGCGATCCTGATCATGGACCGCGTCCCGCGCCGGAGCATGCTGATCGTCGGCGGCGCGTTCATGGTCGCCTCCATGGCCGCGATGGCCATCGCCTTCGCCCAGGGCGGCGGCGCCGAGGGCGCTCTGCCTCGCGGGGCTGCGCTCACAGCCCTGATCGGCATGAACGGCTTCGCGATCTCCTTCGGCATCACCTGGGGACCGGTCATGTGGCTCATGCTCGGCGAGCTGTTCGACTCGGACCTCCGCACCGTCGCCGTGGCCGTGTGCACCGCCGTGAACTGGCTGATGAACTGGCTGATCACGCTGACCTTCCCCGTCCTGGCGGGTATCGGCCTGGATCTGGCCTACGGTCTGTACACGGCCTTCGCGCTGCTGGGCGTGTGCTTCGTGTGGAAGGCCCTGCCCGAGACCAAGGGCAGGGCGATGGCCTGAGGCCGCTGGCGCAGGGCGCCGAGGAGGACGGGTGAGGTGCGGTGGGATGGAGAGCTGAGGTGCGCGATCGGCTGCGCGAGGACGGGTGGACCATCCTGCAGCTGGCCGCCGCCGCGCTGATCGCCTTCCTGCTCGCCCGCTGGCTCGGGGGCCACTCGGAGCCGTTCTTCGCCCCGATCGCCGCGGTCGTGTCCCTGAACACGGATCTGGGCGAGCGCGGTCTCAACGCCCTGAAGCTGCTGCTGGGCGTCGTGCTCGGGATCGTGGTGGGGGAGCTGACCCTGCTGGTCGTCTCCGATCTGGCGCTCGTGCTGGGCATCGCTGTCCTCGTGTCGCTGAGCATCTCCACACTGGCCGGCGGCTCCCGGCTGCTCGTGGCCCAGGCAACGGCCTCCGCCGTGCTGACCGTGTCGATCTCCGACGGCAGCGCCGGCCCTGAGCGGCTGATCGACGCCCTGATCGGGGCGGGAGTCGCGCTCGTGTTCACGCAGCTCCTGTTCACCCCGGATCCGCTCAAGCTGCTGCGAGCCGCGGAGTCTGAGGCCCTGTTGGCCGTTGGCTCCGGTCTGCGCCGGGCCGCCGAGGCCCTGGCGGGCGACGACGAGGCCGCGGCCGTCGACGCGCTCGCGGGCCTGCGCGAGACGCGCGACGACCTGGCCGATGTGGCCTCGGCGCGCGAGCGCAGCCAGCGCGTGGCCCGGCACTCGCTGACCCGCCGCTCCGGGAGGCGCCCCCTGGTGGTCATGACCGAGAACGCCGGTCATCTGGACCTGCTGGGCGATGACGCCATCATGGCCGTGCGCCTGGCGATCGCCGCGGACCCGTCGTCCCGGGTGGCCCATGGCGCCTCCTTGACGCGCTTCGCGGGATTGATCGAGCGCCTGGCCGAGGACCCCGCGAGCCGCAGCGCCCGCCAGGGCGTCGTCGACGACTTCCCGGCCGCGCTGTCCGAGCTGGACCCCGCTCGGCAGTGCGATCCCACCGTGCGGATGATCCGCCTCCTGGCCCTGGACGCGATGCTCTACGCGGGGGTGGAGCCCTCGGCGGCGCAGGCCGTGGTCGACGGCGCCTCCGACGAGCCGTCGGTGGAGCGCGACCAGGATCCGAGCACGACCCTGCTGCGGCGCGTGCGCCGATCCATGCGCAGGGGGAGGATGGGGCCATGACCACGCCATCAGAGTCCTCCGCCCCGAGCCGCCGCCTCCTGATCACGGGTGCCACCGGCGGGATCGGGCTGCTGCTGGCCGAGCGGCTCAACGAGCAGGGCCCCGGCTACGAGATCATCCAGCACGGGCGCACGCCCAGGAACGAGGAGCAGGAGCGCGTGCTGCGCCCAGCGCAGATCACCGACCTGGACGAGATGCTGGCCCTGATGGACGGCGTGGACACCGTGGTGCACCTGGCGGGGGCATCGGCCCCGCAGGCCGAGTGGGACGACGTCCTGGACGCCAACATCGTGGGCACCCGCAGCGTGCTGGAAGCGGCCCGGCAGGCCGGGGTGCGCCGCGTGGTCTATGCGTCGTCCAATCACGCCTTCGGCATGTGGGACCGGAACGAGCAGTGGCCCGTGCTGCCCACCACGCTGCCTCGACCGGACTCGCTCTACGGGGTCTCCAAGGTCTTCGGCGAGGCGCTGGGCAGCTACTACCACGACGAGTTCGGCCTCGAGTTCATCGCCCTGCGCATCGGCTGGTACGCCCAGGATCCGCTGGAGGCCGACGACGAGCTGCTGCACGCCATGTGGCTCTCGCCCAACGACTGCGTCCAGGTGGTGCGCTGCGCGATCGAGGCGGATCGCAGCTTCGGGGCGTACTACGCGATCTCCGAGAACCCCAACCGGCGCTGGGACATCACGAACACCATGGTCGAGCTCGGCTACCGGCCGCAGGACTCCTGGACCCGCTTCACCGGCAGGTCCGAGGACGTGGTCGAAGGCGGAGCACCCGTCCGCGACACCTGGCCGTCGGGGTCCTGAGCGATGGGCGGATCTCAGCCCGGCCGGCTCAAGGCCATCCTGCTGCTCGTCATCTCCCTGCTGTTTGTGGCGGCCGGTGTCTTCGTCCTGCTCTTCGGTCCCGTGATGCTCGGCCTGGTCGTGATCGCCTTCTTCGGCGGCTGCGCGCTGATCGGGCTGACGCAGCTGCTGGGCACTGATCACCCCGCCACCCCGATCCTCATAGGGGTGGGATCCATCGGCATGGGCCTGGGGTGCCTGGCGATGCTGGCCGGCGGGCTGAGCGGTGGGCCGAGCGACGCGGGGGACTGGGTGATGGTCGCGATCATGCTGGTCGGTGCCCTGTTCTTCGGGGTCGGGGGAGTGCTGCTGATCCTGCTGCCGCTGCTTCGCCGCCGACGTTCGGTTCGACCGCAGGTGTCCTCTCCGGTGCTGCCCCTGGCAGAGGTCGAGGCGCGCCTGGAGGGGCGGCTCGCCCAGCTCGGCGGTGCGGGCGGAGGCTTCGGCGGCGGGGTCGGGGCCGGGATCCCCGGTGCCGTCGGAGGCCGCTCGGGAGGTGCGTTCGGTGCGCAGGTCGGCACCCGCCACCTCACGCACCTGGACGGGGCGCGGGCCCAGCTGCCGGTGGCGCTGGATCAGCA
Organism: Kocuria sp. NBRC 114282; assembly: GCF_030268385.1. NCBI lineage: Bacteria > Bacillati > Actinomycetota > Actinomycetes > Micrococcales > Micrococcaceae > Kocuria > Kocuria sp. NBRC 114282. Next base: position 190,118 of record NZ_BSQO01000002.1, read on the forward strand.
GCTGGTCCAGCACGTGCTGCGGGAGGTCTTCGGTGGTCGAGCCGAGTGGGGATGGGCCCCGGACCGACCGGTCGTGCTCATGACCGGCATGGCCGGTTCGGGTGCGGCAGGGATGAATCCCTGCGTCCTGCAGGTCGTGTGGTCGCAGCACGGCCTCGAAGCCACGGCCCATGCCCGGGAGGGGCTGATCGGGCAGCGCACGTGCGCCAAGACCCTGGAGAAGCTGGAGTCCGCGCTGAACCAGGGGACCCGATGACCGAGCTGACTCCTGCGGCAGCCCGCCGCATCGCCCTGGCCGCCCAGGGCTTCCTGGACCCGCGCCCGGCTCCGGGCGCTGTCACGGCGCGGCACCTGAACCGGGTGATCGATCGCGTGGGCGTGGTCCAGGTGGATTCGGTCAACGTGCTCACCCGCTCCCACTACCTGCCGTTCTTCTCCCGGCTCGGGCCCTATGACCGCGCCCGACTGGACCGCCTGCGCGACCGCTCGCCCCGGCGCCTCGTGGAGTACTGGGCGCACGAGGCCAGCCTGATCCCGCTGCAGACCTGGCCGCTGCTGGCCTTCCGCCGCGACCGCGCTCGTGACGAGGCCTGGGGCGGCATCCGCCGGATCGCCCAAGAGCAGCCCGAGCTCGTGGAGCGGGTGCTCGCCGTGGTGGCATCCCATGGGCCCCTGACCGCCCGGCAGTGCGACGCGCTCGTGGAGCACCAGGTCCCCGGCCGCGGCGACGGCTGGGGCTGGAACTGGTCGGCGGTCAAGACCGCGCTGGAGTTCCTGTTCTGGTCCGGGCAGATCATCAGCAGCGGGCGCAACCAGCAGTTCGAGCGCGCCTACGTCCTGCCCGAGCGGATCCTTCCTCCCGAGCTGCTCGAGCGCTCGCGGCAGATGGACGCTCATGGGGCCCATGTGGAGCTGATCCGCATCGCCGCCCGCGCCCACGGGGTGGCGAGCCTGCGCACCCTGCGCGATCACTTCCGGCTGCGCGCCGACGAGTCCCGCGCCGCCGTCGTCGATCTGGTGACGGCCGGTGAGCTGGAGGAGGTGACGGTCCGCGGCCTGGGCCCGGCGTACCTGCATGCCGAGGCCCGACGGCCGCGCAGAGCCCATGTGGAGGCTCTGGTCAGCCCGTTCGACTCGCTGGTGTGGCAGCGCGAGCGCACCGAGGCGCTGTTCGGCATGCGCTTCCGCCTGGAGATCTACACGCCGGCGGCCCAGCGCCGCCACGGCTACTACGTCCTGCCGTTCGTCTACGGCGCCACGCTGGTCGCCCGCGCGGACCTGAAGGCCGACCGCGCGGCGGATGCCCTGCGCGTGCAGCGCCTGACCTGGGAGCCGGAGGCGCCGGGGGCGGCGCGGGAGGCGCTGGCAGCGCAGCTGCGCTCGATGGCCGACTGGCTCGAGCTCTCGGACGTCGTGGTCTCCGCGTAGCTCCAGCCCGCAGGGACCGGGCGGTCGCGGCTCACTCGGGATCGGGGCGCGGCCAAGGCTGTGCCCGGATGGCCTCGACCGATTCGTTGAAGCGGCGCATCAGGCGGGTCAGCTGCTCGACGTCCTCGTCCGCCCACTCGGCCGTCACGGCGGCCACGGAGTCGGTGCGGCCGCGGAAGTCCTCGCGGAGCCGGTTCGCGCCCTCGGGGGAGGGGCGGTGCTTGCGGGCCGAGCCTCCGTCGGGGTCCTCGACCCGCTCGATCAGCCCGGCCTTCATGGCGGCGGCGACCTGGCGGTGGACCGTGGAGACGTCCAGGTCGAAGGCCTCGGCGAGCTCTCCCACGGACAGCGGCCCCGAGGCCTCCAGCCGCGCCAGCAGAACGGCGGCGCTGCGCTCCAGGGTCGCCGAGCGCAGACGGGGGGCCGAGCCCTGCAGCGCGTGCCGGGACATCAGCATGTGCTCGTACATCAGCGCCCGCAGCGTCCGGCTGTCGCTCTGCTCGTCCATGCGGCGGCCCCCTTCAGTGGTGCGATCCCGTCACCTCGAATTGTATCGAGCAAACTCAGTGCTAGATTTGCATCATACAAACCTCGATCCCAGGAGATGACCCTTGTCCGCCGCCACCGGTGAGATCCCGCGCATCGACCACCCGAGCGCTCAGCCCCTGATCACCCCGGCCTTCGTGCTGGCCTGGCTGGTCAACTTCTCGCAGTACCTCGTCTTCTACCTGCTGGTCACCACCATGGCGCTGTACGCCGTGCGCGAGTTCGCCGCCGACGACGCCGCCAGCGGCTTCGCCTCGAGCTCCTTCGTGGTGGGGGCGACCGTCGCGCGACTGGTCACCGGCTTCATCGTCGATCGGCTGGGGCGCCGTCGCGTGATGCTCGCGGCCCTTGCAGTGACGATCCTGGCCTGCGCTCTCTACCTCCCGACCGCCTCGCTGCCCCTGCTGATCGCGGTGCGCATCCTGCACGGATTCGCCTACGCCTTCGCCTCCACGGCGGTGATGGCCATCGTGCAGTCGGTGATCCCGGCAGCCCGTCGCGCCGAGGGCACCGGCTTCTTCGCCTTGGGCACCACGCTGGCCACGGCCGTGGGGCCGGCGCTGGGGCTCTTCCTGGTCGGCGCGTACAGCTACAGGATGCTGTTCGCCGTCGCGCTGGCGGCCACCGCCATCGGACTGGTGCTGGCGCTGTTCCTGCGCCGTCCTGCCGAGGGCACTGCAGCGCGCACGGACGAGGAGGCCGAGGAGCACGACGAGGCCGTCGCCGCGCGGAAGGCCGAGTTCTCGCTCTCGGAGATCCTGCATCCGGCCGTCGTGCCGATCGGGCTGTTCATGGTGCTGATCGGACTGAGCTATGCCGGGGTGATCACCTACCTGAACGCCTATGCCGTGGAGCGCGATGTCGCCACCGGCGCCGGACTGTTCTTCGTGGCCTATGCGGCGGCCATGCTCGTGATGCGCTTCGTGCTGGGCCGGGTCCAGGATCAGCGCGGGGACAACATCGTCGTGTGGTTCGGCATCGTGTGCTTCGTCCTGGCGCTGGTCGTGCTGTCCGCGGCCCAGCAGGACTGGCAGGTGGTCGTGGCCGGTGCGCTCACCGGCCTGGGCTACGGCACGCTGATGCCGGCCGCCCAGGCCATCGCCGTGAGCGCCGTTCCTGCCGACAAGCTCGGCACCGGGATCTCCACGCTGCTGCTGCTGGCCGATGTGGGGATCGGGCTGGGCCCGGTGCTGCTGGGCGCCATCCTCTCGGCGACCGGCTACGGCCCCATGTACGCGGGGCTGGCGGTCGTGGTGGTCGTGGCCGGCATCTTCTACCACGGCGTGCACGGCCGACATCAGGCGGCCCGACGCCGGCAGGTGGCCTGAGCGCGACGACGAGATCCCTGTCCGTGACAGCGACAGGCGGACCCGACGAGCTCGAGCTCGCCGGGTCCGCCTGTCGATGCGCTCTGGTGCGGGCCGCTGCGCGCGGAGGCCTCAGGCCACGGCGTCGCGCGCGTCGATGAAGGCCTGCACGCAATCCCGGACGTCGCGCTCCGAGTGCGATGCGGACAGCTGCACGCGGATCCGCGCCTTGCCCCGCGGCACGACCGGGAAGCTGAAGGCGATCACGTAGACGCCGGCCTCGAGCATGCGATCGGCGATCTGGGTCGCCTGGCGGGCGCCGTCGTCGCCGGGGAACATGACCGGGCGGATCGGGTGGGTTCCGGGCAGGACGTCGAAGCCGGCCTCGCGCATCAGCGAGTCGAACAGCTCGGTGTTGGCCTGCAGCTGCCTGCGCTTGTCGGCCGACGACTCGATCAGCTCGAGGGCCGCCAAGGAGCCGGCGACGACCGCCGGGGCCACCGAGTTCGAGAACAGGTAGGGGCGCGAGCGCTGCCGCAGCAGGTCCACGATCTCCTGATGGGCGGCCACATAGCCGCCGGATGCTCCGCCCAGGGCCTTGCCGAGCGTGCCGGTGAGGATGTCCACGCGATCCATCACGCCGAACAGCTCGGGGGTGCCGCGCCCGCCGTCGCCGATGAAGCCGACCGCGTGCGAGTCGTCCACGAAGACCAGGGCGCCGAACTCCTCGGCCAGGTCGCAGATCTCATCCAGCGGGGCGTAGGAGCCGTCCATGGAGAAGACGCCGTCGGTCACGATGACCTTCCGGCGCGCATCGGCCGCCGCCTCGAGCTGGGCGCGCAGATCCGCCATGTCCGCGTTCCTGTAGCGGAAGCGCTGGGCCTTCGACAGCCGCACCCCGTCGATGATCGAGGCGTGGTTCAGCTCGTCCGAGATGATCGCGTCCTCGGCGCCGAAGAGCACCTCGAAGACGCCGCCGTTGGCGTCGAAGCACGACGAGTAGAGGATCGTGTCCTCGGTGCCCAGGAACTCGGACAGCTTGTCCTCGAGCTGGATATGCAGGTTCTGCGTGCCGCAGATGAAGCGGACCGAGGCCATGCCGAAGCCCCAGTCGTCCAGGGCGGTCTTGGCGGCGCCGATGATCTGCGGATCATCGGCCAGGCCCAGGTAGTTGTTGGCGCAGAAGTTCAGCGCCTCGGACTTCAGGGTGGTGATGTGGGCGGACTGCGGGGAAGTCAGCTCGCGCTCGTCCTTGTGGAGCCCGGAGTCCCGGATCTCCTGCAGCGTGGCGCTCAGCTCATCCTTGAGGGTGCCGTACATGGTGGTTCCTTCGGGGGTCGGTGGTTCGGGGTGTCGTCGTCGGTTCGGGGGCGGGTGCGGTCAGGACCAGTCCAGGATGACCTTGCCGCACCGGCCGGAGCGGGCGGCCTCGAAGGCGTCCTCCCACTGCTCGGCGGGGAAGCGGTGCGTGATGACCTGCGAGACGGCCGAGCGGAAGCGCTCGGACGTGGCGATCATCTGCGACATGGCGTACCAGGTGTCGAACATCTCACGTCCGTAGATGCCCTTGAGCGTGATCATGTGGGTGATGACCTTGCCCCAGTCCAGGTCGTAGGACTGATGCGGCAGCCCGAGCAGGGCGATGCGGCCGCCGTGGTTCATGTTGCTGATCATGTCCGAGACCGCGGGCCCGGCCCCGGACATCTCCATGCCGATGTCGAAGCCCTCCTTCATGCCGAGCATGTCCTGCGCATCGGCCAGGGACTGCCGCGTCACGTTGATGGTGACATCGGCTCCGGCATTCGCCGCAAGCTCCAGGCGGTAGTCGCTGGCATCCGAGACGACCACATAGCGCGCTCCGGCATGGCGGGCGATCGCAGCCGCCATCACGCCGATCGGACCGGCGCCGGTGATCACGACGTCCTCGCCCACCATGGGCCACTGCAGCGCCGTGTGCGTGGCGTTGCCCAGGGGATCGAAGATCGCGCCCAGGTCCGGGTCCAGCTGCGGCGGGTGGACCCACACGTTCATGGCCGGAAGGACGACGTAGTCGGCGAAGGCGCCGTCGCGGTTCACGCCCAGGCCCTCGAGCGCGATGCACACGTGACGGTGCCCGGCCCGGCAGTTGCGGCAGGTCCCGCACACGATGTGGCCTTCACCCGAGGCTCGATCGCCGACGGCGACGCTCGTGACCTCCGAGCCCACCTCGACGATCTCGCCGTAGAATTCGTGGCCGATGACCAGGGGCGGGTCCACCGTGGAGCGGGCCCAGTCATCCCAGTCGGCCAGGTGCAGATCGGTGCCGCAGATGCCGGCGCGCAGCACGCGGATCTTCACGTCCCAGGCGCCGCAGCCCGGCTCCGGGTGGTCGAGCAGCTCCAGTCCGGGGTCGGCGGACAGCTTGGTGAGTGCGCGCACGGGGCTCGTCTTTCCTCGAACGGTCGGCCGGGTGGGGCCGCGGATCCGCCTCCGCCGGTGCGGTGGCACCGGGTCGTGGTCGCGTCCGATCCGATCAGGGCCAAGACGGCGACGACCGGGTGGAGGGTTCTTCGGAGCCTAGGGGCTGGACGACCTGCGGCGCGGCTCACGCGAGCATCGCGACGCAAGGTTGAGCAGAACCCGTGCGGCAGCGCGGACTGCTCGCGAGGCGGGGTGCGAGCAGCCGAGCTCACCGATTCTGGGGGAACTCCCAGCTTTACGATGACGATCGAGGTGGGCGAGGACATCATCCCTGTCATGGCAGGGATGTGCCGTACTCAGCCACTGTTCAGGTTACAATTCCATCACGGTACAATCACGGTTTGATAACGAATGCGATTTGAGCGGGTCTTGCGTGACCTCCTAGGTTCTCTGGCGGACTCCGGGCAGCACGCCCGCATCGACATCCGCTGAGGAGCACGCCATGAAGAAGAAGACCACTCGCTACGCCGCAGCCGCCGCGCTCGCCTTCGCCGGCACCAGCGCCGCCGTTGCTCCCGCGCAGGCCGCGGTCTCCGTCTCGGGTGCCGAGACCCAGGCTCAGACATCGGCCGGTGAGGCTCCGGCCCCCGAGGCCGCGCCGGCCTCCGATGCATCGTTCTCCGCACAGGTCTCCCAGGAGGTCCTCGCCCAGATGAACGAGCACCGCTCCCAGGCCGGGCTGTCGCCGCTGTCGAGCAATGGGCAGCTCGACGCCATGAGCACCGACTGGTCGGGCCAGCAGGCCGCCGCCGGCGCGCCGTCGCACAACCCGTCGTTCATCGCGCAGACCAGCGCCGCGGGCTCGACCGGCATGGCCGAGAACATCGCCTACAGCGTGGGCTCCCAGGGCTCCGTCGAGGCCACGGCCTCGTACTTCGTGGACTTCTGGATGAACAGCCCCTCGCATGAGGCGAACATCATGAATCCCGAGTTCAACGCCGCCGGCTTCGGTCTGGCGGAGGGCGCCGACGGCAACGTCTACGCCACGCAGAACTTCGGCACCTTCTGATCCGCAGCATCCCGCGCGCACCGCGGCCCCGGCCTCTCCCTGAGGCCGGGGCCGCGGTGCGTCTGCGAGCTGCGGGCCCGATCCTCCGCGGCCCGACCTCGCGGGGCTGACGTCCCGTCGGTGGGCGGTGCCATGATGAGATCAGGCGCACAGGCGCAGGCCCGAGCCCGCGATGCGCGCCGATGTCCCGAACCGGTCGCCCTCGCGGGCGGCCGCAGATCCAGGAGGTTCCCATGTCAGAGAACACGCAGGGCGACGACGAGCTCTACACGCCCGTCACGGACGACACCGAGGGCGGCGCGGAGATGATGGGCGCCACCGGCGACGCCGGCGGCGCCTCGTCCCTGGAGAAGGACCCGGAGGAGTGGGTCAGCGGCGACGAGCCCATGACCGAGTCCCAGAAGTCCTATCTGGACACCCTGGCCAAGCAGGCGGGGGAGTCCGTTCCGACCGATCTGACCAAGGCGCAGGCGTCCGAGCACATCGACCGCCTCAAGGGCTGAGCCGACGCTGCACAGCGCGCAGCGCCTCGAGCCGTCCTCGGACGGCTCGAGGCGCTGCGTCATTCGAGAGCCCCGCAGATCACCGGATCTGCGGGGCTCTCGCCTCAGGCCGGCGGCTGACTCAGCCCATCGGAGCTCAGGAGCCTCGGATGATGTCCGACGCGCGTTCGCCGATCAGCATGGTGGTGATGTTCGGATTCACCGCGACCAGCTGCGGCATGATCGAGCCGTCGACCACGCGCAGTCCCTTCACGCCCTTGACCCGCAGCTGGGGATCCAGCGGGGACAGGTCGTCGTCCAGCGCACCCATGCGGCAGGTGCCGGCCGGGTGGTAGACGGTGTTATGGGTCTTGGAGACGTAGTCGGCGATCTCCTCGTCGGTCTGGGCCTCCTCGCCGGGGAAGAGCTCGCGGCCGCGGTAGGCGTCCATGGCCGACTGGGAGACGATCTCGCGCGCCCTCCGGATCCCGGCCACGGCCACGGCCATGTCGTAGCCCTCCTCGTCCGTGAAGTAGCGTGGATCCACCCTGGGCTTGTCCCGGTAGTCGATCGTGCGCAGCCGCACGGTGCCTCGCGACTTCGCGTGCGTGACGTTCGGAGTCAGGGCGAACGACTCCGGAGAGGTGGGGTAGCCCTGACGGCGGGTGTGCATGTCGAAGGGCACGGAGCCGTAGTGCATCATCAGGTCCGGCAGCTCCAGGCCCTCCTGGGTCGGGGAGAAGATCCCGATCTCCCACCACTGGGTGCTGTCGCGGGTCATGCGCTGGGTGCACTCCCAGGAGATCACGGCCTCGGGGTGGTCCTGGAGGTTCGAGCCCACGCCCGGGGAGTCCACCCGCACGTCGATGCCGACCTCCCGCAGGTGATCCGCCGGGCCGATCCCGGAGAGCATCAGCAGCTTGGGGGTGTCGATCGCCCCGGCCGAGAGGATGATCTCCTTGCGGGCCCTCATGATCGAGGAGCGATCGAAGCAGTTGTCGATGTACTCGATGCCCACGGCCCGCTGGTCGTCGTCGAACAGGACCTGCATGACCTGCCGGTTCGTGAGGATCTCGAGATTGTCCCGCTGCTGGATGGGGTGCAGGTAGGACACCGACGACGAGGCGCGGCGTCCGTCCGCCTGGCGGTTGACCTGGAAGAAGCTGGCGCCGTTGACCACGGTCTCGAAGTCGTTGAACGTGGCTCGGGGGATCCCCGCCTGCTCGCAGGCCTCGAGCAGGGCCACGCCCACGGGATCGTTCGGGGGCGCGTCCATCAAGTGGACCGGCCCGTCGGTGCCGTGGCGCTGCGAGGTCCTGGAGGTGTTGGTCTCGAGGCGCTTGATCAGCGGGAGCATGGTCTCGGCGCTCCAGCCCTCGGCGCCCATCTGCTCCCACAGGTCCATGTCCTCCGCAGGAGGGTGGAAGGCGATGCAGGAGTTGTGCGACGAGCAGCCTCCCAGCACCTTGGCGCGGGCGTGGCGCATGAACGAGTTGCCCTTGGCCTGCGGCTCGATCGGGTAGTCCCAGTCGAGCCCGGATTCCAGCATCTCCGGCCAGCGGTTGAGCTGCAGGACCATCTCGTGGTCCAGGTCGTGGTCCCCGGCCTCGACCAGGGCCACGGAGACGTCCGGGTCCTCGCTGAGGCGGGCGGCGACGACGGCGCCGGCCGACCCGCCTCCCACGATGATGTAGTCATACTCGGTGATCAGGTTCTCCGACACGGGCTCCTCGAGCACGCGGTCCTCCTTCTGCTGAGTGCGGGACATGGAAGCGGTCACTTCTGCGGGAACCAGCCGGTCACGGCGGGCTCGGTGTTCTGGTAGATGTGCTTGGCCTCGGTGTACTCCTCCAGGCCCGTGGGGCCGAGCTCGCGGCCCACGCCGGAGGACTTGAAGCCGCCCCACTCCGCCTGCGGCAGGTAGGGGTGGTAGTCGTTGATCCACACCGTGCCGTGGCGCAGACGACGGGACACGCGGTTGGCCGTTCCGGCATCCGAGGTCCACACCGCTCCGGCCAGGCCGTACTCCGTGTGATTGGCGGTCTCGATGGCCTCGGCCTCGGTGGAGAACGTCTCGACCGTGATGACGGGGCCGAAGCCCTCCTCGATCACCGCGGGGTTCTCGCGATCGCACTGGTCCAGCACGGTCGGGGCGTAGAAGAACCCGTCCTGATGCTCCTCGCCGCCCCAGTGGCCGCCGACCCGCAGGCGGGCGCCGGCCTCGATGCCGCGCTGGACGTAGTCGGTGACCTTGTCGCGGTGCTCCTTGGAGATCAGCGGGCCGGTCTCGGCCTTCTCGTCGAACGGACCGCCCATGACGATGTCGCCGGCGCGGCGGACGACCTCGTCGACGAAGCGCTCCGCGATCGAGTCCTGCACGATCAGGCGCGTGCCCGCCGAGCAGACGAGCCCGGAGTCCGTGAACGCGGCATTGAGGGCGTTGTCCACGGCGGCGTCGAAGTCGGCATCGGCGAACACGACATTGGGGTTCTTGCCGCCCAGCTCCAGGGCGACCTTCTTCACGCCGCGGGCCGCCGACTCGGCGACCCTCCGGCCGGTGACGAGGCCTCCGGTGAAGGAGACGAGGTCGATCTCCGGGTGGCTCGACAGCGGGGCACCGACGACTGCGCCGTCGCCGAGGACCAGGTTCGCGACTCCGGCGGGCAGCCCCAGCTCGTCGAGCACATCCACGATCAGGATCGCCGTGTGCGGGGTCAGCTCGGCCGGCTTGAGCACGAAGGTGTTGCCGGCCGCCAGCGCGGGGGCGATCTTCCACGCCGCCTGAAGAAGGGGGAAGTTCCACGGGGTGATCATGCCGCAGACCCCCACGGGCTCGTGGACCACCCGCGAGATGACGGTGTCGTCGCCCGCATCCACCAGGCGGCCCGGGCTCTGGTCCGCGATCTTGCCGAAGTAGCGGAAGCAGGCCGCGATGTCGTCCATGTCGCCCTCGGCCTCGACCAGGCGCTTGCCGGTGTCGAGGGCCTCGGCACGGGCGAACTCGTCCTTGCGCTCGAGCAGGGCGTCCGAGACGCGGATCAGGAAGTCGCCGCGCTCAGCGGCGGGAGTGTCCACCCAGGTGCGGGCCTCGAACGCCTTGCGGGCGGCGAGGATGGCGCGCTCGACATCCTCACCGGTGGCCTCGGCGACGACGCCGACCTCGGTGCCGTCGGCGGGGCAGATGATGGTGCGGGTCCCGCCGTCGGAGGAGGGCACCCACTCTCCGTCGATGTACAGGGTCGAGCTGGACTCAGTCATGGCGCTCCTTCTGGGTTGCGGTGTTCACGGTCTCGACGGAGGAATCTAGCCGAGGGGCGACGGTGGGGATCTGATCGGTGTCGACCCAGGTCTCAGGGGTGGTTCCGACCACCGCGCCTGTGGCGATCCCGCCGCCGTCGCCGCTGAGGTGCAGGTAGGCGATGTGGGCGTCGTAGACATCCAGGACATCGGCGATGACCTGGTCCTTCGTGTATCCCATGATGTCGCGGCCGCGCGATCCGTGGGTCGAGAAGATCTCGATCCGGTAGTAGACATCGCGCACGGTCGACAGGTTCGCAGCGAAGCTCGGCAGCGAGTGGGCCACGGGGTAGGCCTGGTACTTGAAGTCCTCGGCTTCCGGGAAGGAGACCACGAGATCCACGAAGCAGATGCCGCTGTCGGGGTGCTCGCCGCGGTGGCAGGCCACCGACAGCCCGAGCTCGGAGAGCTCCTCAGCGACCTCTTCCACCGCCGGTGCCGCGGTGTGCTCGACGAATGCCTGCGCATCGGCGGCGGAGGCATAGGACATCCGGTCGTGAAGGCGCTGCCGCCAGGTGACCTGCTGGCCGGTCTCGCGAACTCGGCTGGTGAGCAGGGCGGGCAGAGCCGCCTGCCTCGAGTCGAGGTTGATCTGCTCCGTGCGCAGCATCTTCCAGAGCCCCGCCATCACGATCCAGACGATCAGCGACAGCGGCAGTCCCACGACCACTGTGGCTGCCTGCAGCGTGTAGACGCCGTCGATGAACAGCATGACCAGCGTCAGCACGCCGGTGATGACCGCCCAGACGATGCGCAGCCACGGAGGGCCGTCGGAGTCCGTGTCCGTCGTCTTGGAGGACATGTTCGCCAGGACGAGAGATCCTGAGTCGGCGGAGGTCACATAGAAGAACAGCCCGGTCAGCAGCGCCAGCGGAATCGTGAAGAAGGCCCCGGGGTGCTGCTCGAGCAGGTTGAAGAATCCGGATTCGGGCAGGGTCATCGTCAAGTCGAGGAAGTCCTGATCCTCGGCATTCATCAAGGTGGCGTTGCCGAAGATCGAGACCCACAGCAGGATGAATGCGAAGGGGATGAGCAGCACGCCGAAGACGAACTGCCGCAGGGTCCGGCCGCGGGAGATGCGGGCCAGGAAGAGGCTGACGAACGGCATCCAGGCGATCCACCAGGCCCAGAAGAACAGGGTCCAGTCCGCCATCCACTGATCGGCGGGGTAGGCGGCTGTCCCGTCGGTGTAGGCGAACGTGTTCATCAGCATTCCCGGGAAGCGGGAGAAGAAGTCGCCGATGTTCTGCACCAGGGCGTTGAGCAGCTCATGCGTGCGGCCCGTGAAGAGGATCCACAGCATCAGGGTGACTGCCAGCAGAACGTTCAGCTCGGAGAGGCGACGAATCCCCTTGTCCACGCCGGAGACCGTGGAGGCGACGGTGATGACCACGGCGACGGCCATGAGAGCGACCTGCACGCCCACGGTCGTCGGGACGCCGAAGATCGCCGCGAGCCCATAGTTCAGGAAGACCACGCCGATGCCCAGCGACACCGAGATGCCGAAGATCGTGCCGATCACGGCGCCGATCTCTGCGGCGTGGCCGACACCGCCGTGGATGCGCTTGCCGAAGATGGGTGCCAGAGCCGAGCGGATGCTCAGCGGGAGGTGATAGCGATAGGACACGAGGCCGACGACCATGCCCATCAGCGCGTAGAGCGCCCAGCCGGGAATGCCGTACTGGAAGATCGTCCACAGCGGAGCCATCCTGGCGGCTTCATCGGACATCGGCGCGACATCCGGGGGAGTGAGGAGATTCGTGGCCGGTCCGGAGATCCCGAAGAACATGAGATCCACGCCGATGCCGGCAGCGAAGAGCATCGCCGTCCACGTGAAGAGGTTGTACTTGGGCCTGGAGTGATCCGGGCCCATCCTCGTCTGCCCCACGCGCGAGAGCGCGACCACGATGACGAAGACCACGACGACCGTGACGGTCAGCACGTAGTACCAGCCGAAGTTCTCGGCGATCCAGGCCATCGACCCGAAGATTGCGGTCTCGGCTGCCGAGGGCCAGATGGCGGCCCAGGCCACGAAGGCGACGATGATGGCGGAGGCCCCGATGAAGACGGGCCAGTTGACGGCGGAGTGACGGGGACTGTCCTGTTCGACGGCCTTGCGTCTGAATGCGTCGTCGGCGGTGTCGTGCGGCGGCGGTGCGGTGGAGCCTGCCATGAGAGTTCCTTCCTGGAGGACGAGTGCTTTCAGGCGTGCAGACGGCTGCTCACCTCCGGACACGGTGCGCCGGGGGAATCAGCCGCCCCATTCACCATAGGGAGCCTCGATGCGGAACTCACTTCGACGAGCCGGGAGCCTGACGCTTGGTGCGACGCCGGTGGGCATCCTCGAGAACATGGTAGTAGGGATGCCTCACTGAGCTGAGGCTCACCACGGGAAGCTGAGCCTCAGCTCAGCAATGCGTTTCACAGCGCATGATCTAGCTTTCTGAAGCGTCCTCTCCTATAGTCCTTATTATGAAGATTTCACAGCAGATGGAAGCCAAGTTCAACGATCAGATCACCCTCGAGTTCGAGGCCTCGCTGGTCTACCGCCAGCTGGCTGTCGAGGCCGAGCGCATGGACCTCGTGGGCATGGCCGCGTGGTTCCGCCACCAGGCCGATGAGGAGATCGTCCACGCCAACAAGTTCATCGACCACGTCGATGCCCGTGACGGCCACGTCCAGATCGGCAGCCTGAACGCCCCGGCCCAGTTCGCCGCCCCGTCCGCTCTGGACCTCTTCGAGGCCGCCTTCAAGCACGAGCAGAAGGTCTCGGAGGCCATCCAGAACCTCTACCGCGCTGCTGAAGAGGCCGGCGACTTCGATTCCCGCCCCATCCTCAACTGGTTCACCTCGGAGCAGATCGAGGAGGAGTCCACGGTCGACGAGATCATCGGCCGCATCCGCCTCGTCGGCGACGACGGCTCGGGCCTGCTGCGCATGGACTCCGAGCTGGGCGCCCGCCCGGCCACGACCACCGAGGCCTGATCCGAAGCATCGCTTCGCCGGTCGCGGCATGATGAAGCCCGCCGCCCCTGTCGGGGACGGCGGGCTTCGTCGTTCTCCGACCGCTGGGCGAGCGCCGCAGCTCAGCGGTGCTTGAACTCCGGGTCGCGCTTCTCGATGAACGCGGCCATGCCCTCCTTCTGGTCCTCCGTGGCGAACAGGCCGTGGAACAGCCTCCGCTCGGCGACCAGCCCCTGTGACAGCGGGGTCTCCAGGGCTGTGTGCACCGCCTCCTTGGCGGCCATGGTCGCGATCAGCGACTTCGAGGCGATGGTCTGCGCGATCTCCAGGGACTTGTCCTGGAACTCGTCGGCGGGGATCACGCGCGAGACGAGCCCGGCGCGCTCCGCTTCCTGCGCATCCATCTGGCGCCCGGTGAGGACCATGTCCATGGCCTTGGGGCGCCCGATCGCCCGCGTCAGGCGCTGCGACCCGCCCATGCCGGGCAGCACGCCCAGATTGATCTCCGGCTGTCCGAACTTGGCGGTCTCGGAGGCGATCAGCAGATCGCAGAGCATGGCCAGCTCGCAGCCGCCGCCCAAGGCGTAGCCGCTCACGGCGGCGATGGTGGGGGTGCGGATCTCGGCTAGGCCCTGCCAGCCGGCGAACCAGTCGGTGGCGAACATCTCGGCGAAGCCGCGATCGGCCATCTCCTTGATGTCGGCTCCTGCGGCGAAGGCCTTGTCCGAGCCGGTCAGCAGGATCGCGCCGATCCCGTGGTCGGCATCGAAGGCTCGGGCGGCGTGCAGGACGTCGGCCAGCACCTGCGAGTTCAGCGCGTTCAGGGCCTTGGGGCGGTTCAGGGTGATGATCCCGACCCGCCCCTTCGTCTCCACGAGGATGGTGTCGTAGGTCTGCGTCATGGCTCGAGTCTACGAGCCGAGCCATCTGCATGTGGGGCGGTTCACATACTGCGATTTCGGCTCAGCCGGCCCACGGCCGCCCACGACGACGGGTCCCCTGCGCAGCTCTGCGCAGGGGACCCGCCGTCGTGCGGTGATCGCACGGGGTGCGAGATCACTCGGGCCAGTCGGAGCCGCGGATCTCGTCGACGAAGTTGCCGCGCTCGAAGCCCGGCATCTGATCGGCCAGGACATCGGCCTTCACGTTGCCGAACGTGGTCTGCGGGCGGTGGAACAAGCCCTGCGCGAAGGACTCGATGATGCCCTCCTTGAAGCGTGGGCGGGGGTGCACGGAGGTGATCTCCTTGCGCTGGGCGTCGGTGAGCTCGTGGTAGTCCACGCCCATCACGTCGAGCTCCACGCCGCGGGTCACCAGCTCGATGAGCGGGGACATGTGCAGCGGGACCATGGGGGTCGTGTGCAGCGCGATCGAGGCCCAGGCCTCCTCGGCGTCGTGCTGGCTGTAGCCGTGACCGGTGAGGAAGTCCCGCACGACGTTCGCGGCGTCGATCTCGAAGCGCAGGTCGTCGGAGCGGTATGTCTCGGTCAGCCCGAGATCGTGGAACATCGCGGAGATGTAGAGCAGCTCGTCGTCGAATCCGCGGCCCAGGGCGTGCCCGCGCAGGGAGCCGAAGACGAACACGCGACGGCTGTGGTGATACAGCAGATCGGACTCGACGTCGCGGACCAGCTCAGTGGCCTCCCGGGCGACGGCGCTGTCGGGAATGGTGATGCCGGCGATGATCTCGGGCATGGGATCCATCCTTTCGGTGCGGTGAAGATGCTGATAGCCACCCTGGTCCGCCGCATAGGATCGGGCCATGTTCCATCAGCCTGCATCCCCTCGGAATCGGACATGACCGCAGACGGTGCGGCTCCGATGCGCCGCGTGGACATCGTGGTGTTCGACGGTATGACCCTGCTGGATGCCACAGGTCCGCTGGAGGTCCTGCGCGTCGCCGATCCGTCCGGGGAGCTGTACTGCACGCGTCTGGTCTCCGCCGCCGGCGGCCGGGTGCGCTCGTCGGCGGGGCTCGAGGTCCTCACGGAGTCGCCCAGCGCAGAAGGCGCTGCGGACACGGTGATCGTCGTCGGCGGGGACCGGCTGGTCGCCGAGCCGATCGAGGACGAGCTGCTGCAGCTGGCGGGGGACCTGGCCCAGAACGCGCGCCGGGTAGCGTCGGTCTGCACGGGAGCGTTCGTGCTGGCCCGGCTCGGACTGCTCGACGGACGCCGCGTGACCACTCATTGGCGCCATGCGCAGGCGCTGGCGGACCGGTTCCCCCTGCTCGACGTCCAGCCCGACGTCATCCACGTGCGTGATGGACGCATCGCGACCTCGGCGGGCATCTCCGCGGGACTGGACCTCACCCTGGCTCTGGTCGAGGAGGATCTGGGGGCGGCTGCGGCGCGTGAGGCCGCCCGCGAGCTCGTGGTGTTCATGCAGCGCTCGGGCGGACAGGCGCAGTTCTCCTCCGCTCTGCGACAGGCGACCGTGGGCGATGCGGGGCTCCAGACGGTGATGGGCGAGGTGATCGAGCATCCGGAGCGCAGTCACTCCGTGGCGTCCATGGCCGAGCGCCTGGGGGTGAGCTCTCGGCAGCTGCACCGGCTGGTGAGGGCGCAGACAGGCTTGTCGCCCATGCAGTGGCTCGAGGCCGCGCGGGTCGACGCCGCCCGCGAGATCATCCACAGCGACATGCCGCTGACGTCAGTGGCCAGGCGAGCTGGATTCGGGTCGGACGAGACGATGCGCCGCGCCTTCCTACGACAGCTCGGGGTGACGCCGAGCGGCTTCCGCGAGCGCTTCACCAGCACGGGCCCCTAGGCATGGGATGAGCAGGGGCGGCTGGTCCCCGGCGCCGCCTGCTTCAGCCGGTCGGTAGGCCCAGCGCTCGCAGCGTCTCCAGGACGTTCTCGCGGTCGCCGACGACGAACCTGCGGGTGGCGCCGTCCTGCAGCTCGATCTCCAGGCCCTTGAGCGCCTGCTGGGAGAAGGTGCGCACGACGCGGATCGTCTCAGCGGGAGCCCACCACTGCCCGCCGGGAAGGTTCATGGAGTGCGGTTCGAAGCTCACGCCGTTCGGCCAGATCAGCAGGTGGCCTCCGTCGGCCAGGTACCCGAATCCGCCGGTGATCAGCTGGACCGGGTTCCAGGCCAGCACCTTGCCGAGGCCATCGGTCTCATCGGCAGGGCGCAGGTGGTTGGCACTGAGCCTCAGCAGCGGCTGCGGCGGATTCGGAGGAGCAGTCATGGACAGCAGGGTAGGGGAGGGCTCGGCCGGATGCGCGGCCCAGGGCCGGAGACGACGAGACCCGCACCGCCCTGAGGGGGACGGCGCAGGTCTCGTGCGCTGAGGACGTCAGCCGATCACTGCACTGGCACGACGGGTGCGTCCTCCTCACCGGGCAGCGGAGCCGTGGCGGTGAAGCCGGGCAGCTGGACGGAGTC
Organism: Kocuria sp. NBRC 114282; assembly: GCF_030268385.1. Taxonomy (NCBI): domain Bacteria; kingdom Bacillati; phylum Actinomycetota; class Actinomycetes; order Micrococcales; family Micrococcaceae; genus Kocuria; species Kocuria sp. NBRC 114282. The sequence goes on from NZ_BSQO01000002.1 coordinate 207,004, forward strand.
GGTGACCTCCTGGCCGTCCTCCACGTAATTCGCACCCACGAAGTACGAGCCCGGAGACATGTACAGCGGCACCTCGGCCTGGCCGTTCTCATCCAGCGGCACCAGCGGACCCGTGGGCACCCCGTGGAAGGTGATCTGCACGTAGTCCTGCACGGTCGGATCGGCCTGCGGGAAGGTCACGACCGCAGCCAGATCCTGGCGGTAGTCGCCGTTGGTGGTCGGCTGGCCGTCAGCGGTGATGACGCCGGTGCCGGTCTGCTCGGCGGCGGGGGCGGACTCCTGGGCCGGGGCGGCGTTGGCTGCCGCGGCCGAGCCGGCCACTGCCGCAGCGGCCAGCATGGGGACGGCCAGGGTTCGGCGGATGCTCTTGCGCATATCTCACACCTCCGTGCGATCAGGCGGCCCCACTTCTTCCAGTGCTTCCTCGGGACCGCCGGGGGAGTCCCCACCATAGGGAGACGAACCTGAATGTCTGGGCCCTCAACCTGGGAATCCGATCACCTTCCGATAACAATCAGGTGCTTGCAGCCGCATAATCCGCGCTCTATCGAGGTCATAGCCTGGGGCCATGGGATTCACACGGGTGCAGCTGGAGGAGCACTACGGACGGGAGGTCCCGGACCTGCTGCCCGACCCTCTGCGGCTGCTGTTCGTGGGCATCAATCCGAGCCTGCGCTCCGCGGCCACCGGCGCGCACTTCAGCGGCTCCGGCAACCGCTTCTATCCCGCGCTGCACCGAGCCGGGATCACGGGGCACCTGATCCGGGCGGCCAACGGATTCAGCGACGACGACCTGGCGGAGCTGACCTCGCGCGGCATCGGCATCACCAATCTGTGGCCGGAGGCCACGGCCCGGGCGGACGAGCTCACCCGCGAGCAGCTGCGCACGGGCCGGGACAGGCTCACCGCGACCGTCGCGGAGCATCGCCCGACGGTGGTGGCCGTCGTCGGGATCACCGCCTACCGCACGGCCTTCGGGCTGCCTCGGGCGACGACAGGGGAGCAGGAGTCTCCGTGGGAGGGGACGCGGCTGTTCGCGGCCCCCAATCCGAGCGGACTGAACGCCCATTCCTCCGTGGACGACCTTGCGCGGGCTTACGGGGAGATCGCCGAGGCCGCGGGAATCGCTGCGGAGTCTGCGGCCGGCTGAGCGGGGCCCAGCGCAGAGGGACCCGCGGCTGTCGTCGGGACCAGCGGGTCGTCAGCCCAGCAGGCCCCCGACGGACTCCACGACCTGCATGGCGGCCAGGAAGCCGAAGAGCAGGAAGCACACCGAGAGCAGGACGTTGGCCGGTGCGCGATTGCGCAGCGTCTCGTGGATCCCACGGCGGTTGAGCAGCACCAGAAGGGCGATGGCCAGCACCGGCAGGATGAAGGCGCTGATCGCCGCGTAGATGAGCACGAGCGTCACCGGCCGGCCGGTGCCCATGATGGCCAGGGCGCAGATCGTCAGGTAGATCAGGGCGATGCGGAACTCGGGCGCCTTGGAGGACATGTCCAGACCCGGGGCGTCCTGATGGGGGTAGCGGCGCAGCACGCGCAGGCAGTCGGCGGTCACGTAGGCGATGCCCGAGAAGCCGCCGAGCACGCTCGTGTAGACCACCGCCAGGAAGCTGAGCAGGAAGACGAGACGCACGAAGCCGCCCAGGGAGGCCCCGAGTGAGTCCGCCATGGCGAACATGGCGCCGTTGTCCGAGATGGTGAAGCCCTGGCCGTAGAGCAGGAACGCCCCGACCATCGTCATGGCCACCGCGAACACGAAGACCACGCCGTAGCTGATGAGCAGATCCGTGCGGATCGTGGCCTTCCACTGCACGCCGCGCCAGGCCTTCTCCCGGATCCAGAACGAGTAGGCAAGGATCCCGGTGGCTCCGCCCACGCCGCCGATCAGCGACAGGACGGTGATCAGGGACCCGCCGGGCATGACGGGCACGAGGGTCTGCGTGGCGATCTCCTGAGCCTCCTGACCCTGGGCCGTGGTGATCGCCAGAGCGACGATGCCGGAGAACATCAGGATGCCGAAGCCCATCATGACCTTCTCGACGAACCCGTAGCGCCCGACCCACAGCATGAAAATGGCCGAGGCCAGCACGACGATCGCGGTGGGCCAGAACGGCAGCCCGGGGATGAGGCTCTGCAGGATCATGGCGCACACCGAGACCACGCTGGCGCCGAAGAACAGCCCCACGAGCAGCTCGGCCACGAGGAACACCACTGGGAAGAGGCGCCCGCCGGCGGTGCCCATGTGCGACATCAGCGAGCGGTCGCCGCTCATCTGCACGCGGGCCACGGCCTCCGAGAGCACGAACTTGAGCAGGATGCCGACCGTGAACACCCAGATCAGGGCCAGCCCGTGCTCGGCGCCCGAGTTCAGTGTGGTGATCATGTCCGAGGCGCCAACACTCGACAGCGCCAGGACGATCCCCGGCCCGATCAGGCGCAGCCTCCCTCGGGTGGTGCGGGGAGCCTGCAGGGGCTCATGCGGTGCGGCGGCTGAGGGCGGGATGGTCATGGCGCTGTCCTGGGCATCGGCGTCGAGGGCCTTCTCACCCTAGGGGTCCGTCGCCTCGTGCACCGTTCGGGTGTCGTCACCCGCGGCTATCGTCGATCCCATGTCCGCACTGTCTGAAGCCGCCGAGTCCGTCACGATCTCCACCGTGGGCGATGGCCCCGTCGTCGTCGCGTTCCTGCACGGGCTGATGGGGCGCGGCAAGAACTTCACGCGCTTCGCCAAGGACCTCTCGGCCCAGTGCACGAGCCTGCTGGTGGACCTGCCGAACCACGGGACCTCGGGGTGGACGGACGAGTTCTCCTACGAGGACATGGCGGACACGGTCGCAGAGGCCCTGCGCGCCAAGGCCGGCGACCGGAAGATCATGCTCGTGGGCCACTCCATGGGCGGCAAGGTCGCCATGCTGATCGCCCTGCGCCACCCGGAGCTGATCGAGCGGCTCATGGTCGTGGACATCTCCCCGGGCCGTTCCTGGGAGGACGGCGGCGAGTTCCCGCACCTGCTGGGCAGCCTGCGGGAGCTGGACCTGGCGAACGTGGAGAACCGCGGCGACGCCGATGCCAAGCTGGCTGAGGCCATCCCCAAGGACTCCGTGCGCCTCTTCCTGCTGCAGAATCTGCGCTACTCGGACGGCGCCTGGGGGTGGCAGCCGAACCTCGAGCTGCTGTATCAGTCCCTGGAGGAGATCGGCGGCTTCCCCGTCACGAACCAGAGCTTCGACGGCCCCGTGCTGTGGGTGGCCGGCTCGGAGTCCGACTACGTCAGCGAGGCGCACCTGCCACTGATGTCCCAGCTCTTCCCGCGCGTCGAGCTGCGCACGGTCCAGGGCGCGGGCCACTGGGTGCACTCGGAGAAGCCGGAGGAGTTCGAGCAGCTGCTGCACGAGCTGATCGACTGAGCGGAACGGGAGCGCCCCCGCGTAGGCTCGACGTCATGGAGCTTCGCATTCAGCCCGGTGACATCACGACCATGGACGTGGACGCGGTGGTCAACGCGGCCAACTCGTCCCTGATGGGCGGCGGGGGAGTGGACGGCGCGATCCACCGCGCCGGCGGCCCGTCGATCCTCCAGCAGTGCAAGCAGCTGCGCGCCGAGCAGCTGCCGGACGGCCTCCCGGCGGGCCAGGCCGTGGCCACGACGGCCGGGGAGATGCCCGCACGCTGGGTCATCCACACCGTGGGGCCCACCTATGCCAAGACCATCGACAAGTCCGAGACGCTGGCCTCCTGCTATCGGGAGTCCCTGCGCGTCGCCGCCGAGATCGGCGCGCGCACCGTGGCGTTCCCCGCGATCTCCGCCGGCGTCTACGGCTGGCCCATGGACGACGCCGCCCGCATCGCCGTCGAGACGTCGGAGGCGATGCGGGCGGAGGTGGGGCAGCAGATCGACGAGGTCGTCTTCGTGCCCTTCGGAGAGTCCGCGCAGCAGGCCTTCCGCACCGCGCTCTCGAACCTGGCGGACTGACTCAGGAGGCGGCGTCGACCCGCTCCTGAGCGGCCTCCTGCGACTCGCCGCCCACCGGAACGGGGTCGGAGGCCCCGCGGGCCAGGTCCACGACGAACCCGACGACGGCCGCGACGACCGTGGGCACGACCCAGCCCATGCCCTGCGCGTGCAGAGGCGTCCAGCCGATCAGCGTCTCGATCGGGTCGGCGCCCACACCCAGATCGCTCAGCGTCATGAGCGCGGCCCACACAATGGCCACCGCCAGGGCCAGGCGGAACGTCAGGTTCAGGCGCCGGCGCGTGAGCGGCTCGATCAGGGTGAGCAGGATCAGCGTGATGCCTGCCGGGTAGAGGAAGCCGACGATCGGTCCGGCGATGGCCAGCACCGTCTCCAGCCCGGCGGTGGAGACCAGGAACGCGATGACCGTGAACAGGATCGCCCACACCCGGTAGGACAGGGCCGGGACCAGCTTGTGGAAGAACTCCGAGGTGGCCCCGATCAGCCCCACGGAGGTGGTCAGGCAGGCCAGCACGACGATCAGCCCGAACACCACGGCCCCGGGTCCGCCCAGCACCTGGACGGCGGCCTCGGCCAGGAGCGAGGCGCCGTCGGGGTGGGACTGGCCCTCGGGCATCCGCAGCCCCACGATCGCCAGGCCGATGTAGACGGCGGCCAGCAGGACGCCGGCGATCACGCCGGCCAGGCTGACTCCGCGCACGATCGCGGGGCCGTCGGAGACGCCCTTGGCCCGGAGGCTGGCCACCACGATGATCCCGAAGGCCAGACCGGCCAGCGAGTCCATGGTGTTGTAGCCCTCCAGGAAGCCCGTGACGTACGGGGCGGAGGCGTACTCCTCGGTGGGGCCGTGGCCGGGGGCGCTCAGACGCAGCACAGCCATCGTGATCAGCACCACGAGCAGGATCAGCAGCGCCGGGGTCAGGAAGCGTCCGAGCCGGTCCACGATCCCGCTGGGGTCGAAGGCCAGCAGCAGCGAGATCCCGAAGAACACGGCGCTGAACGCCACGGCGATCCACAGGGACTCCTCGCCCAGGTAGGGGGCGACGGCCGTCTCGTAGCTCACCGACCCTGTGCGCGGCAGAGCGTAGAACGCGCCGATCGACAGGTACACGAGCACGGTGAACACGACGCCGAAGACCCGTCCGCCGCGGTTGGCCAGATCCTGCAGATCGCGTCCGGTGACGGCGATGGCCAGGATGGCCAGGACCGGCAGCAGGACGCCGGTGCTCAGGAAGCCGAGCAGGGCCGGTGTCGTGCTGGAGCCCGCCTGAGCGCCGAGCATCGGCGGGAAGATCAGATTCCCGGCGCCGAAGAACATCGAGAAGAGCATCAGGGAGGCGACCAGCACGGCGCCGGAGCGACGGCCGCTCGATGCGGTCTCTGTGCTCTCCGGCGGCGGTGCGGTGGCGTGGGAGGAAGGGGTGCTCGAAGGGGACATCCGTCCATCATTCCAGCCGGAGGGCGTCGGAGGAGCCAGCGCGGACCGGGGAGCCCCGTCTGGCCTAGGCTCGGCTCAGGGCCGACGCGCGCCGACGAGCGTCGGCGCGCGGCTCGTAAAGGAGCACCATGCCCGCCGACCTCACCGGATCCTCGTGGCGCACCGAGGACTTCGACATCCCCGCCTATCTGCAGCGGATCGGCATCGAACCCGGCCCCGCGAGCCTCGAGCTGCTCGAGGCCGTGCACCAGGCGCACGTGCGCACGCTGCCGTTCACGAACGTCGACATCCTGCTGGGCACCTACCCCGGTGCGGCGCCGGCGGCCGTGCAGCGGCAGCTGATCGAACGACGCCGCGGTGGCTACTGCTTCGCCCACGGGCAGTTGATGGCCGCGGCCCTCGAGCACCTGGGATTCGAGGTCACGCGCCACCTGGGCCGGGTGGGCTCCCCGGATCGGGCGCGCACGCACACCTCGCTCGAGGTCCGGCTCGACGACGGCGCCTGGTTCGCCGATCCCGGCTTCGGCTTCAGCATCCGCGGCCCCATGCCCCTTCGCGACGGCGCGGTGCGCGACGAGGGCGGCCGGCTCTTCGAGCTGAGCCTGGTGGGGGAGGGGCCGTCCACGGGCTGGGCGCTGCACCGCGACGGCGAGTTCCAGCACGTCTCCGACAGGCTGCCCGTGCGCCCGGTCGACATGCACACCGGGGACCAGATCACCTCCGGCGGCCTCGCCCCTGGCCCGTTCACCGTGATGCTGATGGCCAACCGCTGGACGGATGAGGGCCACGTCTCCATCACGGACACCACCCGGGTGGTGCGCGCCGACGGGAAGCCGACGCAGCACCAGGAGATCACTGCGCGCGAGGCCGTCGACGCCGCCATCGAGCTCGGGATCGAGCTGGACTCCTCCGAGCGGGAGGCGCTTCATGACGTGCTGGTCGGGCTGCGGCGTCGGCGGGAGACCGAGCACTCGAGCTGAGGACTCAGCCGAACCGGCGGTGGGCGGCGCGCAGGGTCTCCAGCAGCTGCGTCGGTCCGTCGCCGATCTGCGCGGGGATGGCTCCGCGGCCCGACTCGATCTGCGTGGCGCGCTCGGCCCAGCTCGGGCGGTGCGCCGGATCGTCCAGGGCGGCGCGCTGCTCGTCGATCCGTCGGGCCGCTGCCGGGCGCAGCGTGTAGAGAACGTGCCCGGCCGCCCCGGGCAGCGACCCGTGGGCCGGGGCGAAGGCGATGATCTCGTCCCAGCGCAGCCGGTGCAGAGTGGACCAGGTGCCTTCCGGCCTGTGCTCGAACACCAGGGACTCGTCCGTGAGGATCAGCTGGAGGCCGCAGCGGCGGATGCCCAGAGCGCGTCGCACCGCGTGGCACCCGAGGACCACGAGCACGGCACCGAGCCACAGTCCGGGCCGCAGGAAGATCTGTGCGACGGACTCCAGCCCGCGCCCGGCCAGCGCGCACAGCAGCGCCCCGACGGCCGAGACCATCAGACCGCCCAGAAGCCTCAGGGCGGTGCGGCGCGGGTTCGAGGGGATGATCAGCAGCCCGTCCTCCTCGAGGATCGCGAGCTGCTCCGTGCTGTGCATGGGGCCAGCGTAGGCATCGCACGCATGGCAGGGTGGAATTTGCTGAGGTAAACTCGGACTATGGCATCCGCACAGAGGGACCAAGGCAGCGTCGACGGGGGCTTCGTGTTCTACTCCGCGCGCTGCCATGTCCTGTTCCGGGTGCTCGCGGCGCTGTGCATCGGCATGCTCCTCGTACTGGCGGGCATCGTGCCGACCATCGTGCTGGCCAACGGGAGCTGGCGAACGGGCATCGTCCTGGTCGCTGTGATGGTGCTGCCGACAGCGGGGCTGTGCACGCTGCTGTGGATGTCGCAGCTGTGGCGCTTCACCGTCACCTCGCGTGGCCTGGTCGTGCGCAGGATGGGGCGCACTCGCCAGATTCCCTGGCCGGCGGTGGATCATCTCGAGGTCGACAGGAGCTTCTACTGGTCAGGCGCCGTGGTAGTGATCCTGCGCGACGGTCGACGGCTGCGCTCGAACGGCACTTCCACGCGAATGACCATGCACCGCGGGGAGCCGATCGTGATCGACTTCCACGACTGGCATGCCCCAGCCCGTCCGTTCCACGTGGCCGCGGAGATCCACCAGCGGCACCTGGCCGGTGAGTTCGACCGCGAGCTCGCCGCCAGCGGTCTCACCGGGTCCGCGCTGCCTCGCTGAGGATCGTGTGGATCAGCCGCGCGGCGGTGCGCGCCGTGCGGGAGTCCACGTCGAAGGCAGGATTCAGCTCGACCACGTCCGCGTGGCGCAGCTTGCCGGATGCCGCTGCCGCCTGGCAGGCCGCCAGGATCACATGCGCGGGCACGCCGAGCCCGGCCGGGGCGCTGACTCCGGGAGCCACCGAGGCCGGGAGCACCCTCCGAAGGTTGCGATCGCACAACATTGCAGTCGATAATATTGTGCGATCATGAATCACGGAGAAGGGTGAGAAGCGCACGCCGCTCACCTCGCCGAAGGGACACTGCCATGTCCGATCGATCCGCCTCTGCCGACCGCTCCGCCGCCGACTCCTCCGCACCAGCTCCTGATCCTTCCGCGACTCTGCCCGAGCCGGGCACCCTCGAGTACGCGTTCCTGGCCGCCACCGGCTCGGCTCCGCCCCTGAGGGACGTGGAGCCGGGCCCGCAGGCGCCTGCTCCGGAGGCTGCTCTCCCGGAGGCCGTCCGCCCCGAGACCGCCCGGCCGGCGCCGTCCCGGGCCGGCGGCCCCGTGCCGTCGAACCTGATCCTGAAGAAGTTCGTCGACCGGCTCCCGATCCCGCCGGTGCTGCGGGCCTCGCGGCGTCCGTCGGGGCGCGGTCTGGAGATCCGCGCGGACGTGGTGCGGACCAGGCTGCATGCCGAGCTGCCGGAGACCGAGATCTGGGGATGGGAGGGCTTCTGCCCGGGGCCCACGATCGAGGTCGAGCGCGACCAGGCCCTCGAGATCGACTGGGTCAACAGCCTGGGCGACTGCAAGGGCGCCCCGGCTGCGTTGCCCTACGACGTCGTGCGCGTCCCGCAGCGGCCGGAACCTGGGCTCCCGTTCAACGGCGACCTCACCGAAGCCGTGAGCCCCGGCGGCTGGTCGGCATCGCGCGGCAGCGGACCGAGGGCCTTTCCTGCCCTGCCCGGCACCGAGCAGCTGCGCGGCTGGATCTCCGTCCATGTCCACGGCGCGCTGACCAACGGCCACGACGACGGCTGGGCGCACAACGTCCTGGCCCTGGGCGATACCGCCCGCACCCGCTATCCGAACCGGCAGAGCGCCCGGACCATGTGGTACCACGACCATGCCATGGCCGTGACTCGCTTCAACGTGTACGCGGGACTGGCCGGGTTCTGGCTGATCCGCGACAGGAACGAGCGCTCCCTGGGGCTTCCCGACGGGGAGCGCGAGATCCCGCTGATGATCGGGGACCGCAATCTCGAGACGTCTCCTGCGGGCCGTGGGCCAGGGGGCCTCACCGGACGGATGCTCTACAAGCAGGCGGGATTCACCTTCACGCCCGGCGGGCAGCCCGGGGAGGTCCCGATCGTCGGGCCGTACAGCCTGGTCAACGGGAGGATCTGGCCCTTCGTCGACGTCGAGCCGCGCTGGCATCGGCTGCGGCTGCTCAATGCCTCGAACTCCCGGGTCCTGCGGCTCGCGCTGCACGACCCGCGCCGCGATCCGGCAAGGACGGAAGGCTCCCGGGATGCCCAGTGGGCCTCGGGCGATGCGCAGGTGCGGGCGGCGCGCAAGGCCGCCTCGCGGCTGAGCGGGCGCCTGGTCGTGATCGGTGCGGATGCCGGACTGCTGCCGGCCCCTCACCGGCCTTTCGGCGACACGGTCGTGCTCGGGCCCGGCGAGCGGCTGGACGTGCTCGTGGACCTGCGCGGGCTCGACGAGACGCCCGTCGAGCTGCGCAACGAGGACGGCGTGCTGCACGCCGTGCCTGGCGACGCTGAGGCGTCGATCCTGCAGCTGCGCGTGGGCCGCGCCCGCGGGCGCGGCCGCGAGACGTGGGAGCCGCCGGCGGTGCTCGACCGCTCGTTCCGAAGGTATGAGCACCTGGAGGGAGGGCGTCTGCGAGCCGGCCACGAGATCGTGGAGCACCACGAGCACCTCTGGGTCGGGGTCATCCCGCCAGGACCGGCCGGCGGGGTGCACCCGGAGATGTGGGAGCTGGCGGAGATCCCGGCGGGCGAGACTCTGCCGGAGCGCGAGCTCATCCAGGTCGTGGAGCACGGCGGAGCGGTCCGCTCGCTGCGCCCGGTGGCCAAGCTCTTCGACGATGCCACGACGATCCGGCTGAACCGCGGGGACTGGGCCGTGTGGCACTTCCTGCACCTGGGCGGCCCGGCGCATCCGATGCACATCCACATGGCCGACTTCCAGGCCATCGGACGCCGCCGGATCGACCCGGCCTCGTGGGATCCGGTGCGGGCCCGCACCACGGCCCCGCTGGTGGGCAGGCCCGTGCCGCCGGAGGAGTTCGACGATCTGGTGCGCGCGCCCAAGGACACGTGGACCATGAACGCCGGCGAATGGTACAGCGTGGCCGGGCACTTCGAGGGGGCCTCGGGCAGCTTCATGTACCACTGCCACATCCTGGATCACGAGGATCACACGATGATGCGCCCCTTCACGGTCCTGCCGCGGGACATCATGACCTTCCACGCCGGTCACGGATCGTCCGGGCACGACGGCGGGCACCACCCGCGCTGAGCGCGGCGACGGGTGCGGGCGGCCCCGCGGTCCGGCCCGCACCCGTCGCGGTTCATAATCGTGGTCATGAGCGATTCGATGAGCACCCCGCAGCCGCACAGCCACTCCCACGACCATGACCACGGCGGGGGAGAGGACCTCGAGCTGCTGCGCCGCGGGAACACCGCCGAGGCATGGGATGCGATCTACTCGCCCGCCGAGCGTCGCTGGAGCGGCCAGCCGAACCAGGCGCTCGTGGCCGAGGTCGCAGGCCTCGAGCCCGGCACCGCGCTCGACGTCGGCTGCGGAGAGGGCGCCGACACCGTCTGGCTCGCCCAACAGGGGTGGCAGGTCACCGGCCTGGACATCTCCGGGGTGGCTCTCGAGCACGCCCGCGCCGCGGCGGAGGCCGCCGGTGTGCAGGCCGAGTGGATCCACTCCGGGCTCGACGACGTCGAGCTGCCCGAGGATGGCTTCGACCTCGTCTCGGTGTTCTACCCGGCCCTGCCGTCGCAGCCCGAGGGCGTGAACCTCATCGCGCTGCTCGGCGCAGTCGCCCCGGGAGGCACGCTGCTGTTCGTCGGCCACGCGGACATCGACCCCGAGGAAGCCCGGGCTCGCGGCTTCGATCCGGAGGACTACCTCTCGATCGACGATCTGGAGGCTGCGCTGCAGCGCTCCTCGCGCTGGGAGATCGCCGTCCGCGAGCGTCGTCCCCGCCATGTGGAGGGCGGCGCCGGCGGCGGCCACACGCACGACGAGATCCTGAAGGCGGTGCGCTCGGAGGACTGATCCTCGGCAGGGCTGGTAGCGTCCCGAAGCCATGGACCCCGCGCAGCAGCCCGTGAGCGAGACCTCTGCGGCAGGAGGGCGCTCGCGCCCAGTCGCCCCGTCGTCGAAGCCCTCAGTCGATCCCGTACGCGCTGCGGATCCCGCCGAGGACGACCTGCGCACCCAGTCGGTGCGCTGGGCCGTCGAGCTGTTCGAGCGCGAAGGGTTCGAAGCCACGAGCGTGGCGGACATCGCCGCCGCGGCGGGCATCTCCCGAGCCACCTTCTTCCGTCAGGTGGGCGGCAAGGAGGACGCCGTCTTCGCCGATCACCCCCCGCTGCTCGAGCGCATCGAGGCTTGGATGCTCCAGCGGCTCGCGGAGGACGGGGCGGATGCGCACGTGATCGTGTGCGAGGCTTCCCTGCAGGTCCTGTCCCACCTGGCTCGAGACCTTCCGGCGGCCCGGCGACGCTACGGCGTGGTCCGCTCCGTGGCGGCTCTGCGCGAGCGCGAGATCGTCACCGAGCGGCGCTACGAGCGGCTGTTCGTCCAGACCCTGCGCGCCCACCTGCCGCAGGCGGATTCCCTGGGCACCGTGGTCTTCGCCGCCGCCGTGACCGCGGCGCACAATCACGCGCTGCGCTCTCTGCTGCGCGATGAGCATGCCCAGCAGCCGCAAGTCGTCGACGCGGCCGTCGAGTCTCTGCGCGCAGCCCTCAAAGATCTGCGCTCCCGGCTGGCGACCGGCTCGGCGGGGCTCGGCGGCGAAACCGGCGAAGACGGCGATGGCCACGGCGACCCGGGCGCGCACGACGGTCCAGGCGTGCTCGATGGAGGCAGTCGGGCGGACAGCTCTGCGGCGGATGCGGTGACGGTCGTGGTGGCCACGGCGCCGTCGTCGTCGGGCTCCGGGGTCGATGTCGACGCTGTCGTCGAGAAGGTGCGCAGAGCTCTGAGCTGAGGTGATACTGCGTTTCATTCCATTTGAGACGCAGTATCGCTAGAGTGGGGCCATGACTGAGACCCCGCTTCCGGGCGCCACCGAGCCCGAGTACTCGGTGACCCACGCCCTGGACATCGACTACTACAGCCTCTTCACGCAGATCCCGGAGGCCGACCGCGAGCTCTGGGAACGGGCTCGGGAGGTGGGCACCGGGCTGCAGGAGCGCATGGCCGCGGCGTGGGACGCCCACGAGTACCCGCTCGAGGCTGTTGCCGCGCTGGGGGCCGCCGACCTGTTCGTCGACGGGCTCGAGCACCCCCTGCTGAGCGAGATGTCCCCGCTGGGGGCCGGGCTCGTGAACATGGAGCTCTCCCGCATCGACGGCTCGCTCGGCACCATCGTGGCGGTGCAGGGCGGTCTGGCCCTGCGCAGCCTGATCCTGCACGGCAGCCCTCAGCAGCAGCAGCGCTGGGCGAAGCCGCTGGCTTCAGGCGAGGTCTTCGGCGCCTTCGCACTCACCGAACCGGATCACGGCTCGGACTCCGCGCAGCTGGAGACCGTCGCCGAGCGCACGGCCGAGGGATGGACGCTGCGCGGGGCCAAGAAGTGGATCGGCAACGGGGCCGCCGGTGGGATCAGCTTCGTGTGGGCGCGCGTAGTCGACGATTCCGTGCCCGAGGGCGTGCCCGGGGCCACCGGCTCGGTGCGCTGCTTCCTGATCCCGCAGGAGACGCTCGGCTACCGCGCGGAGGTCATCAAGGGCAAGGGCGCTCTGCGCGCGATCGACCAGGCGCTGATCCGCCTGGAGGATGTGAAGGTCCCCGCAGATGCCGTGCTGCCCGGCTCCACGAGCTTCCGCGACGCCTCGCGCGTGCTCTACGCGACCCGCTCCGGGGTGGCCTGGTCCGCGCTGGGCCACGCGACCGGCTGCTTCGAGTCCGCGCTGTCCTACGCCAAGCAGCGACGCCAGTTCGGCAAGCCCCTGGCTGAGCACCAGCTCGTGCAGGAGCGGCTGACCCGCATGCTGTCCATGCTCACGTCCATGCAGCTGTACTGCTCCCAGCTCGCCGCCTCCGAGGCCGGAGGGCATCTGCGGCCCACCCAGGCCTCGCTGGCGAAATACCACAACACCCGCACGGCCCGCGCGATCGCCGCCGAGGCCCGCGACCTCATGGGCGGCAACGGCATCCTGATCGACAACGGGGTCATGCGCCACCTGGCGGACATCGAGGCGATCCACACCTACGAGGGCACCGAGTCGGTGCAGGCGCTGCTGATCGGCCGAGACCTGACGGGCTTCAGCGCGTTCGCCTGAGCGCAGGCGTCGTCGTCGGGTTCGAGCGCTTCAGCTGTTGAGCCCGCGGGCGGCGACCTTCCACGAGCCCAGCACGGCCCCGCCGTCGATCACCGTGACGGAGCCGATGAGGTTCAGGGTCAGGCACACGTGGTTGGGGATCACGCGCAGCTGCTCGCCCATGGCCGGCAGCGCGTCCTCGGGCGGGAAGACGACGGTCGCGTGGTGCTCGGACAGCGCCGTGATCCGCGCCCGCGGGTGGTTCGGCAGGCGCCCGTAACCGGTGGCCCACGCCGGGCGGTCGCTGCCGAGGACCTTCGAGCCCGCGTCCAGCACGATCCGGCGCAACGACGGTCCGTCGTCCTCCGCTTCCTCGTGGTCGTGGCGGGAGATGACGGTGGCCGCGACCGACAGGGACACGTCCTGGATGCCGATGCGCCCGAGCTCGAGCTGCTGGGCGTCGCCGAAGACGTAGACGCCCGGGCGGATCTCCTGCGCCGCCGTGGGCTCCTCCACCTCGGCGGTGGGGCTCGAGCCGCCGCTGACGTGCACGATCTCGTGGCCGGCCTCGCGCAGCTCTCGGGCAGTGCCTGCAAGGATCGCGCTCTCCTGGGTGGCCGCCGAGGACTGCTCGCCCGGGGCGTAGCTGTGCCCCGGGAAGGTGAAGAGGCCGTCCAGTTGCACGCCCAGCTCCCGGGCGCGCTGCGCGATCGGCAGGGCGTCGTCGGGCAGCACGCCGCTGCGGTGGTGGCCGCTGTCCAGCTCCAGGGACACCGAGAGCGGCGCATCGCCCAGCTCGCGGGCGATCTGCTCAACGGCCTCGACCGAATCCGTGCCGATGCGCAGCCGCGTCTTCTCCGCCAGCAGCTTCAGCCGCACAGCCTTGCGCATGTCGACCCACAGGGGATAGGCGATGAACAGGTCCTCGATGCCGGCACCGGCGAAGACCTCCGCCTCGCCGATCGTGGCCACGGTCAGGCCCACCGCACCGGCGTCGATCTGCCGGCGGGCGATCTCCGGGATCTTGTGCGTCTTGGCATGCGGGCGCAGCATCAGGCCGCGCCGAGCCGCCGAGTCGGCCACCCGAGCGATATTGGCATCCAGGATCCGACGATCCACCACCACCGCAGGCGTGGACAGGGGCAGATCCGGCAGGTGCTGGGCGGGGAAGTCGGCATGAGCTTCGGTCATGGCCCGACCCTATCTGCGTGCGCCCGGGCCCTGAGCCCCCACCCGACTGCCCGAATCCGAACCGCACCGCCACCGACAGGCCGAGTCGTCACCGGTTCCGGCGGCTTGCGGTGAGGAAGCGGCCACCGGATCCAGGAGCGGTGGGCAATCGGCCAGTCGCTGGAAGGGGAGCGGCGATGCGGCCGCTCGGGCGCCCGGACATCTGCGGGACATCAGGCGGGTCTAGGATCTGCTCGACGGCCGCAGGGCCGCCCGTGCGTCGCAGCCGCGGCGCCGCTGCCCCACAGGAGCCTCGATGTCCCCGGCTGAGCCGCACGGAACCCGCAAGACCGACCGCTCGACGCTCGGTGAGCCCGGAACAGCGTCGTCTGCGCGGTCGAACTCGAGTGCCGGATCACCTGAATCCACAGGACCCACGCCCACGGATCATCCGGCCGATGAGTCCGCCGGTCTCGCGGATCTGCTGGACGAGCAGCCCGTCCAGGAATCCCCGGAGACGGGGCTGCCTGCCGAGGACCGCACCGCCCTTACCCCGGTCGAGGCCTTCGAGGCCGCACGCGACGGATCCCCTGATGACGGACAGCCACAGGGACAGGAAGAGGTGGCCGGGCCGACCCTCGACACAGCCGCTTCGATGCGCGGGGGCGAGGCCGGGTCGCGTCGTCTGGTGCTGATGCTGGTCGGGGTGGCGGCGGCACTGCTGGCTCTGGAGGGGATCAGCCGCTACGCCAGCTTCATCGCCCCGGTCTTCTTCGCGCTGAACATGGTGATCATCGTCCACCCCCTGCACGCCTGGCTCGTGCGAAGGCTGCGGTGGCCGGTCTGGCTGGCCGCGATCACCGCTCTGGCAGTGGTGCTGATCGCGCTGCTGGCCTTCTTCTACTCCATGGGATGGGCGATCTTCGCGCTGCTGACGGCATTGCCCGGCTACTCCGGAGAGTTCGCCGCGCTGGGCGATGACCTCATGCAGTGGCTCGCGCAGTTCGGCGTGACGACCGAGACCATGGCGGCCAACATCGAAGCCAATGTGCCCGACATCGTGGGCTTCTCGACGGAATGGCTGCTCGATGTGGCCTCGAACGTGTCCGGAGTGGCCACCATGCTGGCGATCGTCATCACCGCGATCTTCTTCCTCACCCTGGACTCCATGACCATCCGGCGGCGGATGGGCGTGATCCTGCTGCAGAAGCCCCTGGTGGGCCGCGCGCTGCTCAGCTTCGCCGCCGGGGTGCGCAGGTACTGGATCGTCACGACGGTCTTCGGGCTGATCGTGGCGCTCATGGACCTGGGCTACCTGTGGGCCCTGGGGATCCCGCTGGCCGGTGTCTGGGCGGTGCTGGCCTTCGTGACGAACTACATCCCCAACATCGGGTTCGTCATCGGCATGATCCCGCCGACCATGATGGGCCTGCTCGAGGGCGGCTGGCTCGATGCGCTGGCCGTGATCCTGGGCTTCAGCGTGATCAACCTGGTCATGCAGTCGTTCATCCAGCCCAAGTTCACCGGCGACGCCGTGGGAGTCACCCCGATGGTCTCGTTCGTCTCCGTGCTGCTGTGGTCGCTCGTGCTCGGCCCGCTGGGGGCGCTGCTCGCCCTGCCGGCCACGCTGCTGGTCAAGGCCCTGCTCGTGGATCCCAACCCAGACGTGCGCTTCGTCAACGCGCTGATCGCCTCCTCGCCAGAGGACGGGCTGTCGTCGGCGGCTGCCGAGCAGGCCCGTGCCTCCCGCGGCGCCCTGGCCCGTTGGATCAGCGGGACCACCCGACGCCGGCGCCGCCCCGCACCGGTGGCGGGTCGCAGCACAGCGGAGGCGAGCGACTCGACGCAGGCCTCGGAGGCGCCCGCAGCCTTGGCAGACGAGCGCTCCTGACCCGTCACGGAAGCTTCCCGCGTCAGCGACGTGCGGGGTCTTACTCCACTGAGTCCGACAATTTGAGGGACGTGTCATCTTTTTCCCGTACCGTGGAAGCATGAACTCGCAGATTCCCCTGCAGACCAGTCCGTTCACCGCCGTAGGCGACCTTCCTCTGCATCCGCTCGTGGTGCATCTTCCGGTCGTGGTGCTGCCGCTGACGGCCATCCTGCTGATCGTCGCGGCGGTGGTGCCAGCCGTGCGCCGACGCGTCCTGGGCCTGTCCGTGATCGGCGCCGCGCTCGGGCTGGCCGGGGTCATCCTGGCCCTGATCTCCGGCGATGCCTTCGCCCAGCAGGTCGGCATGCCGCAGCAGCACGCCGACGCCGCGAACCGCCTGCTCGCGGCCTCGATCGCGCTGTTCGTGCTGACGACGGCCTGGTGGATCGGCCGGGTCCTCGCCGACCGGAAGCAGCGTGGCGAGGTCGAGGGCTCGGGCGCAGGTGCGCTGCCGACGGTCCTGGGCGCGCTGAGCGCTCTGACGGGCGCGGCCGTGCTGATCTTCGCCGTGCAGACCGGTCACACGGGCGCCCAGGCCGCGTGGTCAGGGGCCATGGCCACGAACGACCCTGCGGGCACCAGCGCCGAGGAGTCGTCCTCGGCCGCCACCGAGTCCGAGGCTGAGACCTACACGATGGATGAGGTTGCCGAGCACGACGGCGCCGAGTCCTGCTGGGCCGCGATCGACGGCGGCGTCTACGACCTCAGCGACTGGATCGCCCAGCATCCCGGGGGTGAGGGCGCGATCGAGTCGCTGTGCGGGAGCGACGGCACCGAGGCCTTCACCGGCCAGCACGAGGGCAGCGATCGGGTGGCCGAGCAGCTCGCGCAGTTCAGGATCGGCGAGCTCGCCGCCTGAGCCTGCTGGCGCACTCAGCGCAGTCCGGCCCGCGTCTGCGGCCGAGCCCCGGAGGTCCTGCCGTCCGGGATCATCGGAGAGCGCGCTGCGCTCAGTCGCCGATCCGGACCTCGGCCGTGCCTGCGACCGCTGCGAACCGCTCCGGCGTGGCGGTGAGCAGGATGACCTGAGCCCGGCGTCCGGCCGATTCGAGAGCCGCGGCCAGGCTGGCCAGACGCTCGGGGTCGGAGTGGCCAAGGGCGTCGTCGAAGATCACCGGCACTCCCTCCACCGGATCCACCAGGGTGGCCACGGCCAGGCGCACCAGCACGGCGAGCTGCTCGCGGGCGCCCGTGGACAGCGACGACTCGTCGATCCAGGTCCCGTGCATGAAGCGGCGGGTGACCTCCAGATCCTCGTCGACCTCGACCCGGAAGCTTAAGCCGAAGACGTGGGCCCCCAGCCGCTCCAGCTGCTGGCGGAACGGCTCCGTGTAGCGGCGATGCGCCTCCGCCTGGAAGCGCTCCAGGGTGTCGGCCAGCAGCTTGGCGGCCGCTGCCCGCCGCAGATGGCTGCTCAGCTCCTGAGCGACCGCGCGGCGCCGGGTGAGCGCGGTGTCGAAATCGGACTGCTTCTGGTCTCGGTCCAATGCCATCAGAGCACCCCGGGACTGGGCGCGCTGATCGCGGGCCTGATCCAGCACCCGGCGCAGTGCCTCTGGGCGGCGCATGCGCGCCTCGTACTGGCTGCGCTTGTGCTCGCCGTCCTGGTCCTGCCACTGCCGCTCGAGCTGGGCTGCCTGCTCCTGGGCCCGCGCGAGCTCGTCGATGGCCTCCTGATGCGAGGCCTCCACGGCATCGTCGGCGATCTGCTCGCGCTCGTGGGCGAGCTGCTGCTCGTCGCGCTGCGCGGACTCCGCCTGCGCGTCCAGCGCGGCCCGCGCGGCACCCAGCTCCTCCCGCCGGGCTGACAGGGCCGCTTCTGCGCCGGAGACGTCGTCGCGCACGGTCTCCAGCGTGCTGCGGGCGTCCTCGGCGGCCTCCTCCGCCTCCTGCAGGGCATCTGCGGTTTCCTGCGCCGATCCGGTCATGGCCGGAGGATCTGAGTCCGCGGGCCGCTCCGAATCGGCCAGCAAGGAGGCAAGCCGCTCGTGCTCGCGGCGCAGCTCGGCCTCGTCGTGCTGGGCGAGCACGCTGCGGCGGCGCTGTACCAGCGCGGTGCGCTCGCGCTGCGCCTCCGTCTGCTCGCGCAGCAGATCGCGGGCCTCCTGCGGGGAGGCGACCTCCCACCGGTCCAGCGCTTGCCGCAGGGCCTCCTGAGCGTCGTTCGCGGCCCGGCTGCGGTCCTCGCGCCCCTTCTCGGGGACCACGCTCACCCGCAGCTGCCCCGGCAGCTCGAGGTCGATCTGCTCGGTCACGGCGCGGATCTGCGCTTGCTCATCGAGCAGCTCGATCGACTCGTCGCCCAGGTGCACCGTGCGGGGGCCTCCCAGGGCGGTCACCGTCAGCTCGGCGGAACCGGCTGCGACCTGCGCTCGAGCGGTCGCCAGGGCCCGCTCGGCGGCATCGATCCGCTCGACGTCGGCGGCGCCGATGGGGGAGTCAGGGGCCTGACCCAGCGCCTCGAGCTGCTGGGCGATCTCCTCGAGCTCGTGCAGCTGCTGTGCCAGCTCGCTGTGGCGCTGCCGGTGCTGGACCAGGCGCTGGGCGGTGCGCAGCGCGCGGACTCGGCCCCGGGCCTGCTCCTCCGCAGTGCGAGCGCTCTCGAGCTCGGTGCGGTGCTGCTGCGCCGCTTCCTGCGCGGAGTCGAGCTTGACCTGCAGCGCTTCCGCCTCCGTACGCAGCTGCGCGGCACGCTGGTGAGCCTCCTGTGCCCGGGTGCGCAGCCGCTCGCGCTGCTCGAGATCGGATCGGCGCTGCTCGGTGCGCGATGAAGCCGCCTCCGCCGCCGCTGCGGCCTGCTCCCTGCGGGTCTGCAGCTGAGTGAGCGCGGCGGCTGAGACTCTGGCCTGCTCGGCGTCCTCCTCCGCTGACGCGAGGGTGCGCTGGGCGGCGGTCAGCGCGCGCTCGTCCCGCTCCAGGCGCTCTTCGGCTTCCACGAGGCTCGCGAGCTCGGCGTCGGCTCGCTCATGGTCGGCCACGGCCTCACGGTGCCGGTCGCGCACGGCCTTGGTGGCGGCGTTCTCCTTGCCGCCGGCCGTCCAGTACCGCTCGCGCTCGGCCTGGGCCAGAGCGAGCAGGCTCGAACCGGACTCGCTCTGGGCGCTGCCTCCGCTGGCCTGCTCCAGGGCGGACTTCAGCGCCGAGGAGTCGGTGAGCCTCTCCCGGCCCGAGGCCGAGCCCTGCAGCATGCGCAGCGTCGACCACAGTGTCTGATCGGAGCGCTCGCGCAGGGCCATGACGGTGTCGTGGGCCTCCCGCCCCGAGAGCGTGTCCCCGGCGCGCGGTCCCTCGAGGAAGCGCAGGGTGGTCTTCTTGGCCTTGAGCCACTGCTTGCGGTACAGCAGGCGGTGGCCCTCCAGGGTGAACTCCGCCTCCACGGCGATCCCCAGGTCATCGCCCACGGGATCCGCCGCCTTGACGGCCTTGGCCCCGGAGCTGTCCGGGATCTCCAGCAGGAGGTCGAAGGCCTCGATGAGGGACGACTTCCCGGACTCGTTGCGCCCCTGCAGCACGGTGATCCCTGTGTCCGGGAACTCGATCGTGCGGTTTCGGACTCCCTTGAAGCTGTCGACGGCGATGCGGTGGATCCTCATGCGCGCTGCCCTCCGCTCAGCCGCACCAGCAGGCGCAGGGCATCCTGGGCGGTCTCGTGCTCAGCAGGCGGCGCCGGCTCGCGGAGCATCTCCTCCTGCTCGGCCTGCTCCGAGAGCTCTTCTGCGGCGATCGGCTCGGGCGACCCGTCCTCAGCGCGCTCCCGCTCGGGCTGCCAGGCCCTCTCCCGAAGCTCCTCGAGGGTCTGCTGGGCGAAGCCGCCCAGCGAGATCTCCTGCATCTCCTCCTGGCTGGGCAGGATCACGATGTCCGTGTGCCGGTCCCAGGCCTCCAGCGACGCGAAGCGCGCCCCCAGGGATTCGAGCAGCTCGTCCAGCTGCGCCGCCTGCCCGACCGTGAGGGCTCCCCGCAGAGCCGTCTTGACCATGGTCCGCTCCTTGGGCGTCTGAGCATCCAGCTCGGCGGCCAGCGCCTCGAGGTCCTCCGGGCCGTCGAGCTCGCGCTCGATCACCACGTGGCGCCACCGCCCGACCTGGTGGTCCTGCACCGTGACCTGGGACCCGGCCGGGGCCTGCGGATCGATCTGGACCTCCAGCACCAGGCCCAGATCGGTCTCCCGGAAGCTGGTGGTCTCGTGGGCCCCCGAGTACCGGATGGCCCCGCGTCCGTCCTGCGGCCAGCGGATGTGGCGATCGCCCAGTGCGACGTAGTGGATCCGCCCGTCCGCCAAGGCTGCCTCCAGCGGTGCCCGCCTGACGGTGACGGGGGAGGAGGCATCCGGATCCAGCTCCTCCAGCATGCCGTGACCGACGAGCACGCGGACGGTCCCATCTGCCTCCAGACCCTCCAGCGCCGGAGCCACGGGATCCGCGTCCGGCTTGCGGGTCCGCCACGGCGCCCCGACCACCTGGACGCCGTCGAGCACCTGGACGGGACCGGAGTCCCGCAGCAGCATGACGTTGTCCGGGAGGCCGTCGCGCACGGCGGGCGAGTCCCACAGCGAGCCCGTGCCCAGAGGGTCGTGGTTGCCCGGAAGCAGCAGCACCGGCAGCTCGCAGCGCATGGCCTCCAGCGCCCGGCCCATGTCCTGAGGGCTGAGATTGGCATGGTCGAACACGTCTCCTGCCACGACCACGAACGAGCATTCGCGCTCCAGGGCCAGCGCCAGGAGGGTGCGCACGGTGTCCACCCGGTCGGCGGTGAAGCGCGGCTGAGCCTCACCGGCCAGGTAGTGCCGGGTCATGCCCAGCTGCCAGTCGCTGGTGTGCAGGAAACGAACGGTCACGGCGGGCCTCCATCAGGGCGCTCCGGCGGATGCGGGGACGAGAACGGGCCGGGGAAGCGAACTCCCATGACCCTAGGAAGCGAGTCCGACATCACAAGGTCCTGGTGAGACCGGATGTCAGGCCGTCAGCGAGGTGATGATCCCGTAGATTGGGCCCACGGAATGCGCGGCGGCCGTGCGTCCCCTTCCGGTCCCGCCGCCCCTGAGAGCGAGGAGACCCCATGTCGCAGAACACCCCTTCCGAGCCGACCTGGAACCCGGAGACCAGCCCGGCCGGCGTGTCCGCCTCCGAGGTGCCCGGACAGCAGCCGGAGCAGCCTCGTCCCGCGCAGGAGCCGGCGCCTGCGCCCCAGCAGGCTCCGCGCCAGGCCCCGCCGACCGATCCCGAGCTCGACGGCCACAGCTCCGGCCCGGGCGCCGGCGTGTGGGCCGCGCTGATCGTGGGCATCCTGGTGCTGATCGTCCTGCTGATCTTCATCCTCCAGAACATGGAGGACGCCACGATCCACTTCATGTCCTGGACCTCCTCCATGCCCACCGGCGTGGCCATGCTGCTCGCCGCGATCGCCGGCGCCCTGGTCATGGCCCTGGTCGGCTCGGTGCGACTGTTCGCCGTGAACCGTCGCGTGCGCAAGCTCGAGAAGGAGCGCGAGCGCATCAAGTCCACGCTGCGCTGAGCGCGCTGATCGGTCCGCGGAGCATCTCCATGACGGCCGCGTCCTCGCCTGTGCGGGACGCGGCCGTCGTCGGAAGCGGCTCTCCGTGAGCGATCGTGCGGACGTCGTCGTCATCGTGCATCCGCTGCGGCGCTATGCCGCCGCGATCGAGCCCCTGATGCGGCATCGAGCGGCCGCGGCCGGGCTGCGGGTGCGCTTCGAGGCGACCACCTCGCAGCGCCCCGGCGCGCAGCAGGCCGCCCGGGCCGTGGCCGACGGAGCGGCTCGGGTGATCGTCGCCGGCGGTGACGGCACCGTCCGCAGCGCCGCCTCGGGCCTGATCGGCTCAGAGGCCGTCCTGGGCATCATCCCGACGGGCACCGCCAATCTCTTCGCCCGCAATCTGGGCATCCGTGCTCCGCGCACGGTGAAAGCGCTCGACGCTGCGCTGCGCCATGCGCTCGCAGCTGACCCGACTCCACACGACGTCGGCCTCCTGAGCTGGCGCGACGCCGATCAGCAGCGGCATGACGACGTCTTCCTGGCGGTCACCGGCATGGGCGAGGACGCAGCGGTCGTGGCCGCCACGGACGAGGCGCTCAAATCCCGCACCGGCTGGCCGGCCTACCTGCTGCGCGGTGCCGCCAGGCTGCGCTCGCCCCTGCACACCCTCGGCATGCGCGTGGACGACGGTCCCGAGCTCGAGCTGCTCGCCTGGTCCGTGCTGATCGGCAGCGCGCCGCGGATCCCGCTGGCCATCCGCGTCTTCCCGCACGTGCGCACGGACTCCGGGGACCTCGAGCTGGTGCGAGCGGCGCCTCAGTCCCTGCGCGACTGGGCGAGCATCGGCTGGCTCGGGCTGATCCGACGACCCCAGCGGGCGCGCGCCCTGCATTACGACTGCGCCCTGTCCGTCGAGCTGCGAGCGCGGAGCCCGCTTCTGCTGCAGGCCGACGGCGATCTGCTGGGCCGCGCTGTCCAGGTCCGGACCGAGGTCCGCCCCGGGGCGCTGCTCGTGGCGAGCTGAACGGATCGACGTCCGTCGAGCCGTGGACGGGACTGCCGCGCCGAAGCCCGTGACGGAGCGCAGCCGCGCCGATGCCACACTGATCCCGAGAACCAGCACCCGAGCATCACCTCCCAGGAGGACCCCATGGCAGCACGACTGAGCCCCTTCATCATGTTCTTCGGCGAGAACCACGGACAGGCGGAGACCGCCCTGAGCACGTGGGTCAGCGCATTCCCCGACTCAGAGGTGCTCGAGCTGTCGCGGTGGTCCGAGGACGACGAGAACGAGGTCGCGGGCACGATCTCCCAGGGCCTGATCCGCGTGGCGGGGACCACCGTGCGGGCCTTCGACAGCGCCTTCGACCACGGCTTCCCGCTGACTCCGGCGGTGTCGATGTTCGTCGAGCTCGACACGCAGGAGCAGGTCCGCGCCGCCCACGAGGCCCTGCTCGACGGCGGCACCGAGCTCATGCCGCTGGGGGAGTACCCCTTCAGCCCCGCCTTCGTGTGGCTGCAGGACCGCTGGGGCGTGAACTGGCAGATCAGCGCGGCGGGCTGAGCTGCATCGAGTCATCGGAGGCGCGTGATCCGCCGGAAAGGCCCTGCGACGCACTGCGGCCCCGCTCACCGATCGGTGAGCGGGGCCGCAGTCTGATCCGGTGCCTCAGCAGAGGC
Organism: Kocuria sp. NBRC 114282; assembly: GCF_030268385.1. Lineage (NCBI taxonomy): Bacteria > Bacillati > Actinomycetota > Actinomycetes > Micrococcales > Micrococcaceae > Kocuria > Kocuria sp. NBRC 114282. The sequence goes on from NZ_BSQO01000002.1 coordinate 230,439, forward strand.
GGGAGATCACTTCTTGAGGCTGTCGATCGCCTCGTTCAGCGTGGCCGAGGGACGCATGACCGCGAAGGCCTTCTCGTCCTCGGGGCGGTAGTAGCCGCCGATGTCCGCCGGGGAGCCCTGGACGCCGAGCAGCTCGGCGACGATCTTCTCCTCGCCGTCGGACAGGCGCTGGGCGACGTCCGAGAACGCCGCGGCCAGCTCGGAGTCGGCCGTCTGCTGCGCCAGAGCCTGGGCCCAGTACAGGGCCAGGTAGTAGTGCGAGCCGCGGTTGTCGATCTCTCCGACCTTGCGCGAGGGCGACTTGTTCTCCTCCAGGAAGCGGCCGGTGGCCTCGTCCAGGGCGTCGGCCAGGACCTGCGCCTTGGGGTTGTCGTAGCGCGAGGCCAGGTGCTCGAAGGAGGCCGCCAGCGCCAGGAACTCGCCCAGCGAGTCCCAGCGCAGGTGGTTCTCCTCGACCAGCTGCTGCACGTGCTTGGGTGCGGAGCCGCCGGCACCGGTCTCGAACAGGCCGCCGCCGTTCATCAGCGGGACGATCGAGAGCATCTTGGCGGAGGTGCCCAGCTCCAGGATCGGGAACAAGTCCGTGAGGTAATCGCGCAGCACGTTGCCGGTCACCGAGATGGTGTCCTCGCCCTTACGCAGGCGATCGATCGTGAACTTGGTGGCCTCGACCGGGCTCAGGATGCGCAGATCCAGTCCCTCGGTGTCCTCCTCGGCCAGGTACTTCTCGACCTTCTCGATGAGGTTGCGGTCGTGGGCGCGGGACTCGTCGAGCCAGAACACGGCCGGCATGCCGGACTCGCGCGAGCGGCGCACGGCGAGCTGGACCCAGTCCTTGATCGGGGCGTCCTTGGCCTGGCAGGCGCGCCAGATGTCGCCCTGCTCGACCTCGTGGGACATCAGGACCTCGCCCGCCGAGTTCACGACCTCGACGGTTCCCGGGGCGGGGATCTCGAAGGTCTTGTCGTGCGAGCCGTACTCCTCGGCCTTCTGCGCCATGAGGCCCACGTTCGGGACGGTGCCCATGGTGGTGGGGTCGTAGGCGCCGTTGGTGCGGCAGTCGTCGATCACGGCCTGGTAGACGCCGGCGTAGGACGAGTCCGGCAGCACGGCCAGGGTGTCCTCCTCAGTGTCGTCCTTGGACCACATGTGACCCGAGGTGCGGATCATGGCCGGCATGGAGGCGTCCACGATGACGTCCGAGGGCACGTGCAGGTTCGTGATGCCCTTGTGCGAGTTCACATAGGCCAGTGCCGGGCCCTCTGCCAGGCCCTTCTCGATCTCTGCCTTGATGCCGTCGCGGACCTCGGGATCCAGCTGCTCCGCACCCGAGAGGATCGAGGCCAGGCCGTCGTTGGCGGACAGGCCGGCCGCGGCGAGCTGATCGCCGTAGACCTCGAACAGGGTGGGGAAGAAGGCGCGGACCACGTGGCCGAAGATGATGGGGTCGGAGACCTTCATCATGGTGGCCTTCAGGTGCACGGAGAACAGCACGCCCTCGGACTTGGCGCGCTGGACCTGCTCGGCCAGGAAGCCGTCCAGGGCGCGGGCGGACATGTTGGTCGAGTCCACGACCTCACCCGCGAGCACCGGCACGGACTCCTTGAGCACCTGCTCGCCGTCCTGCGTGCGCAGGCGGATGGTCAGGGTGTCATCGGCGGGGATCACGACGGACTGCTCGTTGTCGCGGAAGTCGTTCGCGTCCATGGTCGCGACGTTCGTCTTGGAGTCCTTCGACCACGCGCCCATCTTGTGGGGGTTCTTCTTGGCGTAGTTCTTCACGGCCTTGGGGGCGCGGCGATCCGAGTTGCCCTCGCGCAGGACCGGGTTCACGGCCGAGCCCTTGACCTTGTCGTAGCGGGCGCGGACGTCCTTCTCCTCGTCCGTCTGCGGGTCCTCGGGGTAGTCCGGGATGTCGAAGCCGGCGGCCTGCAGCTCCTTGACCGCGGCCTTGAGCTGCGGGACGGAGGCCGAGATGTTCGGCAGCTTGACGATGTTCGCCTCGGGCGTCTTGGCCAGCTCACCGAGCTCGGCGAGGGCGTCGTCCAGGCGCTGGTCCTCGGTCAGGCGCTCCGGGAACAGGGCGATGATGCGACCGGCCAGCGAGATGTCACGGGTCTCGACCTCCACGCCGGCGGTGGTGGCGAACGCCTCCACGATCGGCTTGAAGGAGTAGGTGGCCAGCAGCGGGGCCTCATCGGTCTTGGTCCAGATGATCTTGGGCATATGAGTCGTGACTCCTTCGTTCGACGTCATGCGGTGCGTGATCGCCTTCAAACCTACCCGATCCGACCTCTCCATCAGAGGCCTGGGTCACGCTGCCCGGGCGGCAGGCTGGGACGACGGGTCCGCTGTTGCGCGCGGCGCGAACGCCGACGTCAGCGCGTCCCTGCCTCAGCTTCCGGACAGCTGGAGCGGGTAGAACGGGTCCATGCTCTGGAGATGGCTCGTCAATTCGCTCGCGGTGGCCCTGGCCACCGCCCTGGTGCCCGGCATCCACCTGAACACCGCGACCCTCGGCACCCAGATCCTGGTGATCGTGATCGTGGCCGCCGTGCTCGGTGCGTTCAATGCCGTGGTCAAGCCCGTGCTGCAGCTGCTCAGCGGCTGCCTGATCATCCTGACGTTCGGGCTGTTCCTGATCGTGATCAACGCCGCCATGCTGCTGGCGGTCTCCACCGTCATGGAGGTCTTCGGCGGCTACTGGGCGGTCGAGTCCTTCTGGCCGGCGGCCGTGCTCGGCTCGCTCGTGATCTCGCTGGTCAGCATGCTCATGGGCGCGTTCGAGCCCAGGCGGCGCGACGTCGTCGTGGTCGAGCAGCGTCCCGGTGCCGTTCCGGGCCGCGATCCCTACGGCCGCCCCGTGCGCGGCGGCTCGCAGGCCCCGCGGCGCAGCGGGCCGGACACCTACCAGTACCGCGGCGACGACGGCCGCCTGCACGAGGGCGAGATCTACGACCCGGAGGACCCCACCGGCCGCGGCCGCTGAGCACTCCGCCTGATCAGCCCAGCATCGCCAGGCTCACGGCCATGACCGCCATCCCGGCCACGATGCCGTAGACGCACAGATGGTGCCCGCCGTACTTCTCGGCCGTGGGCAGCAGCTTGTCCAGCGAGATGAAGACCATGATCCCCGCCACGGCGGCCAGAGAGGCCCCGAACAGGGCATCGGTCAGGAACGGGCGCAGCAGCAGGAAGCCGATCACCGCGCCCAGCGGCTCCGAGAGCCCGGAGAGGAAGGACAGGCCGATCGCGCGGGCGCGGGAGCCGGTGGCCTGGAAGACGGGCACGGCCACGGCGATGCCCTCGGGGATGTTGTGCAGGGCGATCGCCACCGTGATGGCCACGGCCACCGACGGGTCGCCCAGGGCCGCGGCGAAGGTCGCGAAGCCCTCCGGGAAGTTGTGGATCGCGATGGCCAGGGCGGTCAGCATGCCGGTGCGCAGCAGCCGGGAGTCGGCTGCGGGCGCTGCGAACGCGGCGTCGGCTTCGGCATCGCCGGGCTGATAGGCGAACTCGTGCGGATTGGCCTGATGCGGCACGAGCCGATCGATCACGGCGATCACCGCGATGCCTGCGAAGAAGCCCCCGACCATGCCCCACGTCCCGCGACCGGGCCCCCAGGCAGCGCTCAGGAGGTCGCTCGCCTCGGCCAGGATCTCCACGAACGAGACGTAGAGCATCACGCCCGCGGAGAAGCCCAGGCTCAGCGCCAGGAACGATCCGTTCGAGCGGTTCGTGAGGAAGACGGCAAGACCGCCCAGGCCCGTGGCGAGCCCGGCGATCACCGTCAGCAGCAGGGCAGCGGCCAACTACTCTCCTCAGGCGGTGCGGATCAGCAGCAGCGGATCAGAGGTAGCGCGACGGATCGAAGGCGTCGAGCTCGATGATGCGCAGGCGCGGCAGCGGGGCCTTGAAGGCCTCGAAGTCGTCCTCCAGGTCCACGATCTGCAGGCCCTTGTCCTCCATCTCGTGCAGCCCGGCCGAGAGCAGCTCGCGGAAGCACAGCACGGCCACGCGGCGGCCGTCGTCGAGCAGGGCCTCGATCTCGTCGTGGAAGTCGATGTCGTGGGAGGCCAGGATGACGTCGCCGTGGCCCTGATCCAGGATCGCCTTGAGCATGCGCTGGATGCCGACGTCGACGACCTTGACCTTGGGCGGGGCGGCCAGGGGGATGACCTGGTAGTCGAAGCCGCGCAGCGCGGCCACGAAGCTGAAGGGCAGGTGACCGTTGGAGCCGTTGAGGAAGAACAGCCCGTTGGTGTCCTGGCGCCACAGCTTGCGGGCGCCCTTCATGACCTTCTCCCAGCGCGGCCGCTCCTCCGGCTTGGGCTTGCGCTCGAGCAGGGACATGCCCAGGGTGGCGTCGATGTTCTCGCCGTCGACCAGCAGGTAGGTGGTGCTGGGGGCGGAGGCCGACGGCTGCACGGTCGGCTCGTCGGCCACGGCGGGCTCTGCCGGGGTGGTGGTCCCCTGCGCGGGCAGGGAGCCGGCCTCCGGGGTGTCGAGGATCGCCGGCGTGGGCGCGGAGGAGTCGGAGCGGCGCGAGCCGAACTGGGCAGTGTCATGCGGAACCATGCTCCTGAGGGTACGGGAGGTTCCTGGCGCGCAGGGGAGCTCGGGTGCCGCCGCGGCCTCCATGTGTTGCGCCTTACACGAGGCCGATAGCCTGAGCGCATGAGCGCCATCCATCCCGTCCTGAACCCCGCCCGCGTCCGCTCGGACCTCTCCCGCCTGGGGCGGGAGTCCGAGCAGTACCTGTCCACCGTCGAGTCCTTCCATGACGACGAGTTCGACAAGCCGTCCCACTGCGAGGGCTGGAACCGCGCCATGGTCATCGCCCACGTGGCGGTCGCGGCCCGTCGCTTCAAGCGCCTGCTGGAGTGGGCGGAGACCGGTGAGGAGCAGAAGCTCTTCGAGTCCAGGCAGGAGCGCACCGAGGCCATCGAGCAGCTGGCCGCCAAGCCGCGCGAGGAGCTCAAGGCCGAGTCCCGCGCCGCGCTGGAGGCCTTCATCGCCGACGCCGAGGTCCTGACCGGTGAGCTGAAGGCCGAGGAGGTCGGCATCGGCCCCAAGCGCTTCCCGGCCACCTCCATCCCCGCCGTGCTGATCGCGGAGGTCGTGGTCCACCACGCCGATCTGGACACCCAGTGGGAGGTCGAGGAGGCCGATCCCGACTCCCTGCTCAACGCCGTGACCGCCGGAGTGCTGAACCTGTCCGTGAAGGACTCTCCGGGCTTGACCATCGTCACCGACGAGGGCGACGAGTGGGTCGTCGGCGACGGCTCCCTGCGCGTGGAGGGCGACCGCGAGGGCATCCTCGACTGGCTCTCGCGCGGGCGCACCGAGGGCATCTACCTGCCCGAGGGCGTCGACGAGGCCCCGGAGCTGCCGGCCTGGTGAGCCGACCCGGCGCAGACGCTGCCGGAAGACCCGACTGCACGACGAAGGCGCCCGGACCATGACCGGTGCGGGCGCCCTCGCGCACTGCGTTCCCTGACAGCTTCCGAGTGCGTCGGCTCAGGAGCTGCGTCGCTGGCGCGCCTGGACCGCCTCCAGATGGCGCGGGCGGACCGCGACCGCGTGCTGCGCATAGTCGTCGTGCCTCTTCAGCCAGGCCTTGACGTACGGGCACACCGGCACGATCCGGAAGCCGCGCTCGATCGCGTCGTCCAGGGCGAAGCGCACCAGCTGGGAGGCCACGCCCTGACCCTCGAAGGCGTCGTCGACCTCGGTGTGGAAGAAGATGCGCTCGGGCTGCTCGGCCTCCGAGGCGTCCACCCAGTACATCTTGCCGGCGATGGCGTCCCCGGACAGCGCCTCGTAGCGCTGGGGGCCGTCGTCGTTGCGGAAGCTCAGCTCAGTCATGGCGTGCCTCGGCCTTCTTCTTGCGGTCCAGTGCGCGCTCCTGGACGGGGTACTCGGACAGGATGGAGAGGCGGTTGAAGGTCCCGATGGTGATGGCCGCCCACTGCACCGCCGAGAACTGGGCGTCGGTCAGCACCTCGCGGGCGGCCTCCAGGCGCGAGCGGCGGGTGACCTGATCGGGCAGCTCGGCGGCGATCTCGGCCACGGTGAGCGCGGCGCATTCGACGTCGTCGAACAGCTCGGTCTCCTCCCAAGCGGTCAGCACGGCCAGCTGACGATCCGTGACACCGGCCCGACGCGCCAGCTTCACGTGCATGTCCAGGCAGAACCCGCAGCCGTTGAGCTGGGAGACTCGCACGTTGATCAGCTCGGCGACGACCCTGGACAGGCCGGCCTCCGCCAGGGAATCGGCCACCTGCCGGGAGAGGCCGTTGAGGGCCTTCCAGGAGGCGGGATCGGCCTTGTCGAGGGAGAACCGCGGGTCTTCGCTCATGCACCCGAGAATAACGTGACATGTCACGCGCCACAAGAGCCGGCCATGTCCGGCGACACGCCGATGTCTGCCGAGAATGCCGGTCGGAATCAAAGCGTCCGATCCAGGGGCCGAAACCGCTCCAGCGCTGGACAGTCGGGCTCCGACGGGGCGATCTGGCAGACGGAGCGGGTGGTGGCGCGGGGGTATGCGTGGGAGCGTCCCTGAAATCTTCAGAAATGCTGGATGCGAGCTGTAGCCTGTCTTACATTCAGGGGTGTCTCGGATCACATCAGCGACGGCAGAGCCCCACCAGCACTCTCCACAGGAGGTCACCATGAACCCTTCCTTCTCCCGCCGCGGACTGCTGGGCGCCTTCGCCCTCACCTCGGCCTCTGCCCTCGTCCTCACCGCCTGCGGCGGAGGCGGCGGCGAGGACAGCGACGGCCCCATCACGGCCTTCGGCACCGAGCCCGAGAACCCGCTGGTCCCCACCAACACCACCGAGCAGGGCGGTGGCCGCGTGGTCACCCTGATCTTCGTGGGCCTGATCAGCTACGACGACAATTCCGAGGCTGTCAACGAGCTGGCCGAGTCCATCGAGGCCAACGACGACAACACCGTGTGGACCATCAAGATCAAGTCCGGCAAGAAGTTCACCAACGGCGAGGACATCACCGCCCAGAGCTTCGTGGACTCCTGGAACTACGGCGCTGCCGCCAAGAACGCCCAGCAGGGCTCCTACTTCTTCGAGACCATCAAGGGCTACGACAAGGTCTCCGCCGAGGGCTCGGAGGAGGACGAGATGGAGGGCCTGGTGGCGGTCGACGACACCACCCTGGAGGTCACCCTCTCGGGCCCCGACTCCACGTTCGGCAACCGTCTGGGCTACTCCTCCTACGCCCCCATGCCGCCTTCGGCCTTCGACGACATGGAGGCCTTCGGCGAGAACCCCGTGGGCTGGGGCCCCTACAAGATGGACGGCGAGGGCGCCTGGGTCCACGACCAGGAGATGCGGCTGGTCAAGAACGAGGACTACGACGGCTCCACGCCGGCGGCCAACGACGCCGTGACCTTCAAGATCTACCAGACCGCCGAGGCCGGCTACACCGACCTCGTGGGCGGCAACCTCGATCTGCTCGACACCATCCCGCCGTCGAACATCGAGGTCTCCGAGGACGACCTCTCCGGCCGCCTGACCAATCGCGAGTACGCGGGCAACTACACGTTCGGCATCCCGTACTACCTCGAGGGCTGGTCCGGAGAGGCCGGCAAGCTGCGCCGCCAGGCCATCTCCAAGGCGATCGACCGGGACGAGCTCATCGAGGTGATCTTCAAGGGCGAGAACACTCCCGCGGTGGACTTCACCTCCCCGGTCGTGGCCGGCTACGACGCCGACGCCCTGAAGAACACGGCCAACGCCGAGTTCGACGCCGACGAGGCCAAGAAGCTGTGGGACCAGGCCGAGGACATCGAGCCCTACAACGGCAACACGTTCGAGATCGCCTACAACGCAGATGGCGGTCACAAGGAGTGGGTCGACGCTGTCTGCAACATGATCAAGAACAACCTCGACATCGAGGCTGCGGGCAAGTCGTACCCGACCTTCAAGGAGCTGCGCACCGAGGCCAACGACGGCAAGCTCACCTCGGCCTTCCGCTCGGGCTGGATGGCGGACTACCCGTCGCTGTACAACTTCCTCTCCGCGCAGTACGCCACGGACGGCTCGTCGAACGACGCCCACTACGAGAACAAGGCGTTCGACGACAAGCTCAAGGAGGGCCTGGCCGCCAGCTCGGACGACGAGGCGAACAAGGCCTTCCTGGAGGCCGACGACATGCTGCTCGAGGATCTGCCCGCGATCCCGCTGTACTACCCGAACCGCACCAGCGGCTACAGCGAGGCCGTGGACAACGTGTCGCTGACCTGGAACGGCGAGATCGACTACACCAAGGTCACCCGGGCCTGATGCCTCGCGACCGGGCCGGAGCCGCTGAGCAGCTCCGGCCCGGTCGCGCTTTTCCCGCAGCCGCATCGTTCCAGGAGCCTCTCGCATCATGACTCACCACGCGCCGGCCCTCCGGCATCTCCGTACGACGGGAGGTGCCCGCTGACATGGCCTGGTACCTCGTCCGCCGCCTCCTCCAGATGATCCCGGTCTTCCTGGGAGCCATCTTCCTCGTCTACTTCCTGATGTTCGCCACCTCCGGCGATCCCACCGCCGCCCTGTGCGGCGAGAAGGGGTGCACCCCGGGCACCAAGGCCGCGCTCGAGGCCCAGTACAACCTCGACAAGCCCTTCCTGATCCAGTTCCTGCTCTACCTCAAGGGCGTCGTGACCCTGGACCTGGGCGACAACTTCTCCGGACGCCCGATCATGTCGGTCATCGCCGACACGTTCCCCACCACGATCAAGCTGGCTGCGCTCGCCGTGATCTTCGAGGCGGTCTTCGGCATCCTCTTCGGCGTGATCGCCGGCCTGCGCAAGGGCACCTGGATCGATTCGACCCTGCTCGTCGTCTCCCTGCTGGTGATCGCGGTGCCCGTGTTCGTGCTCGCCTTCGTGGCCCAGTACGTGATCGGCATCCACTTCGGGCTGGCCAGACCCACGGTCTCGGGAGGCGCACCGCTCAACGAGCTGATACTTCCAGCGCTGGTGCTGGGAGCGCTGTCCTTCGCCTACGTGCTGCGGCTGACCCGCAACTCGATCGCCGAGAACCGCGAGTCCGACCATGTCCGCACCGCCACGGCCAAGGGCCTGCCGCGCCGCCGGGTCATCACTGTGCACGTGCTGCGCAACTCCCTGATCCCGGTCGTGACCTTCCTGGGCGCCGATCTGGGCGCGCTGATGGGAGGGGCGATCGTCACCGAGTCCATCTTCAACGTCAACGGCATCGGCAATCAGCTCTACAAGGCGATCAACCTGGGCGACGGCGCCATGGTGGTCTCCATCGTGACGCTCGTGGTGGTCATCTTCCTGATCACCAACCTGGTCGTCGATCTGCTCTACGCCGTGCTCGACCCGAGGATCCGATATGCCTGAGCAGAACCAGAACCCGAACCCGGATTCCCCGCAGGGCTCGGTGCACGAGACCCTGGACCCGTCGCCTCGCGTGATGGGCTCGCACGAGGTCTACCTGCCGGATCACTTCGTGGCCCCGGTGGTGGAGGAGCAGGGCCGCGCCGGCATCGAGAACCAGCTCGAGGGCAAGCCCTCGAGCCTGTGGCGCGACGCCTGGTCGACCCTGCGCCGCAACCCGGTCTTCCTCGTCTCCGCGGTGCTGATGCTCTTCGTGCTGTTCGTGGCCGCGTTCCCCGGGGTGTTCACCTCGGCTGCACCCAACGCCGGGTGCGAGCTGTCGAACTCCAACGGCGGCCCCGCCCCCGGACATCCGCTGGGCTACACCAACCAGGGCTGCGACATCCTGGCCCGCGTGGTCCACGGAACGGGCCCCTCGATCATGGTGGGCTTCGGCGCCACCCTCGGCGTCGTGCTCATCGGCGGGCTGCTGGGCGCGCTGGCCGGCTACTTCGGCGGCTGGATCGACGCGATCATCTCCCGCTTCATGGACATCATCTTCGCGCTGCCGCTGATCCTGGGCGCGATCGTGTTCATGCAGGTCCCGCTCATGCGGGAGAACCGCGGCGTGAGCACGCTGGCGATCACCCTGGTGATCTTCGGGTGGCCGTCGATCGCGCGCATCACGCGAAGCTCCGTGATCTCGGTGCGCAATGCGGACTTCGTGACCGCCGCGCGCTCGCTGGGCATGAGCCGGCTCGGCATCCTGTTCAAGCACGTGATCCCCAACGCCGCCGGGCCCGTCATCGTGATCGCCACGATCTCGCTGGGCACGTTCATCGTGGCCGAGTCCACGCTGTCGTTCCTGGGCATCGGGCTGCCCGCGGAGGCGATCTCCTGGGGCAATGACATCTCGGCGGCGCGGCCTCAGCTGCGCACCAACCCCGAGACGCTGTTCTGGCCCTCGCTCATGCTCTCCATCACCGTGCTGAGCTTCATCATGATGGGCGACTCGCTGCGCGACGCCCTCGACCCCAAGGGGAGGACCAAGTGAGCACCTCGGCGAACAGCCCCCAGCCCGACGGCGGCGGGAAGCACCGGGCCGAGACCCAGGGGCCCTGGGCCCCCGGGCAGGAGCCGCTGACCCGCACGGGCCGGATGGTCAGCCTCAAGGCCCACGAGATCCTCAACGCGGGTTCAGACGCCTCGGGGCAGCGCCAGCAGGGGCAGACGCCGCTGCTGGAGATGAAGGGGGTGGGCATCACCTTCAAGACCGGCACGGGTGACGTCCAGGCCGTGGCCGACTCGGACATCCGGGTGATGCGCGGGGAGACCGTGGCGATCGTGGGCGAGTCCGGCTCGGGCAAGTCCACCTCGGCGCTGGCGGCCATCGGGCTGCTGGCCTCGAACGGGCGCGTGTCCTCCGGGCAGATCCTCTTCGACGGGGAGGACATCACGCATCCGTCGGCCAAGCGGCTGGAGGCGCTGCGCGGCTCGCAGATCGGCATGGTCCCGCAGGACCCCATGTCGAACCTCAACCCGGTGTGGACCATCGGCGCGCAGGTCCGCGAGACGCTCAAGGCCAATGACAAGCCGCACGGCGACGCCGACGTGGTCCGGGCTCTGGAGGAGGCCGGGCTGCCGGATGCCGAGCGGCGCATGAAGCAGTACCCGCACGAGTTCTCCGGCGGCATGCGCCAGCGCGCGCTGATCGCCATCGGGCTCTCGTGCCGCCCGCAGCTGCTGATCGCCGATGAGCCGACCTCCGCACTCGACGTCACCGTCCAGCGCCAGATCCTGGATCACCTGGGGCGGCTGACCAGCGAGCTCGGCACCGCGGTGCTGCTGATCACCCACGACCTCGGCCTGGCCGCCGAGCGCGCGGACCGGGTGATCGTGATGCAGAAGGGCCGCGTGGTCGAGTCCGGCCCCGCGCTGAGCCTGCTGCGCAACCCGCAGCATCCCTACACCAAGGAGCTGGTGGCGGCGGTTCCGTCGCTGTCCCCGGATGATCTCGCAGCGAGCGTGGACAGCGCCGCCCCGGAGCTCATCCAGGTGAAGGATCTGGTCAAGGAGTACAAGATCCGCGGCTCGTGGGGCCGGTCCTCCGAGTTCCGCGCCGTGGACGACGTCTCCTTCACGGTGCGCCGCGGACGCACGACCGCGATCGTGGGGGAGTCCGGCTCGGGCAAGTCCACGATCGCCAAGATGCTGCTGGGACTGGAGGACATCACCTCCGGGACCGTGACCGTGGACGGCCACGACATCAGCGGGTTCAAGGGCCGACAGTGGTTCGACTACCGCCGCAAGGTGCAGCCGATCTTCCAGGACCCCTACGGCTCGCTGGATCCCATGCGCAGCGTCTTCCGCTGCATCGAGGAGCCGCTGAAGGTGCACAAGGTGGGCGATGCCGCCTCGCGCCGGGCGAAGGTCCATGACCTGCTGGACCGCGTGGCGCTGCCGCGCCAGCTCGGCGATCGCTACCCGAACGAGCTCTCGGGCGGTCAGCGCCAGCGCGTGGCCATCGCCCGGGCGCTCGCACTGGATCCGGAGATCGTGGTGTGCGACGAGGCCGTCTCGGCCCTCGACGTCCTGGTCCAGGAGCAGGTCCTGCAGCTGCTCGGCCAGCTGCAGCAGGATCTCGGTCTGACCTACCTGTTCATCACCCACGACCTGGCCGTGGTGCGGGAGATCGCCCACGACGTCTGCGTCATGGAGAAGGGCAGGCTCGTGGAGACCGGCACCGTGGACTCGGTGTTCGAGAACCCGCAGCAGGAGTACACGCGCCGACTGCTCGACGCGATCCCCGGCAAGGACCTCCTGGAGGTCTGAGCGCGGTCCCGCACCGGGCCCCGTCGTCGTCTCCTTCCGGGACGGCGACGGGGCCCTTCCGCGTTCCTGCTCAGCCCACCAGCCCGAGCTCGTGGGCCAGCACCACGGCCTGCACGCGGTCGCGAGCTCCTGTCTTGGCGAGCACGCGGGAGACATGTGTCTTCACGGTCGGCTCGGAGAGTACCAGCGCCTCCATGATCTCGTGGTTCGACAGCCCGCGGCCCACGAGCCCGAAGACCTCCTGCTCCCGGGGCGTCAGGGACCGGAGGCGGGGGTCATCGGCCACGGTGCGCTGCGGCGGGTCGATGAACCGGCGCATCAGGCGCTGCGTGGTCGACGGCGCGATCACGGCGTCGCCGCGGGCACAGGTGCGCAGGGCGCCGAGCAGCTCCTCCGGCTCGGCGTCCTTGAGCAGGAAGCCCGAAGCCCCGGCGCGGATGCCCTCGAGCGCGTACTCGTCCAGATCGAACGTGGTCAGCAGGACCACCGTGACCTGCGGATGCTCGGCCAGGATGCGACGGGTGGCCTCCAGGCCGTCCATGCCTGGCATGCGGATGTCCATGAGCAGGACGTCGGGCGCCTCACCGGTCGCGGCCAGGCGCGCGACGAGGTCCACGGCCGCCTGGCCGTCCCCGGCCTCGCCGCCCACGACGAGGTCGGGCTGCGAGCCGATCAGCATGGCCATGCCGCTGCGGATCAGGGGCTGGTCGTCGATCAGCAGGATGCGCAGGGGATCGGTCATCGGGTGCCCTCCTCGGTGGTCGTGGGGGTGCCGTGCTGCGGGTCGGTGGCCTGCGGATCACGTGGAAGATGCGGATCCTTCTCGGCCGGCTGATCCCGTGCGGTCGGCTGGTCTCGTTCGTCCTGCTGGTCGGATGCCTCGGACGAGGCGGCTGGCACGTTCCGGGCCTCGGCGGGCAGGCGACCGGCGAGCAGCCATCGTCCGGGCGATGCGGGGTCGGGGCCGGCCTGGATGGTCCCGCCGTAGAGACCGAAGCGCTCGCGCAGGCCGCGCAGGCCCTGTCCGCCGCCGTCGTGCCCCGGGCGGGGAGGCTCGGGGGACTCCGCGCCCAGGCCGTCGCTGGTGACGCGGACGGTCAGCTCCGCGCCGTCGTGGCGGAGCTCGACCCTGACCCGGGAGGCATCCGGGGCGTGCTTGAGCGTGTTGGTCAGGCCCTCCTGCACGAGGCGGTAGGACGCCAAGGAGGGTCCTGAGGCCAGCTCCGGCAGCGGCTCCGGGGAGGTCTCCACATCGATCTGCAGACCGGCGCTGCGCACCGAGTCCACGAGCGCCGGGAGGTCCTGCACGGTGGGGACCGGAGCGCGCTCGGCCTCCTCGCCTTCGGTGCGCAGCACGCCCAGCAGGCTGCGCATCTCGCTGAGCGACCCGCGAGCGGTCGTGGCGATCGTGGCCAGGACGTCGGCGGCCACCGAGGGATCGCTGCGCACGGCGTACCGGGCGCCGTCGGCCTGGGCGATCACGACGGACAGCGAGTGGGCCACCACATCGTGCATCTCCCGGGCGATGCGGGTGCGCTCGTCCTGTGCGGCCAGGCGCACCTCCTGATCGCGCTCGACCTCCAGGCGGTGCGCCCTCTCGGCGAGGACGTCGGCGCGGTGCGCCTCGGCCTCCCGACGCTGCAGGGTCACACGATGCAGATCGCCGGCCAGGTACGCGGCGACGATGATCAGCATCATCATGATCCCCTGGGTGGCGGCGCCGATGGCCCACTCGGTGGTCGTGACCTCGGCGATGCCGAAGGACAGGGGACCACCCAGGCGCCATCCGGGCCAGCTGGCGCTGACAATCGCAGCCACCAGCAGGGCCAGAGCCAGCACCGACACACGGGTGCGACGGCGGCAGCGCGAGGCCACGGTGTAGAGCAGCCAGGGCACGCCGAGCAGGCCGATGCCCAGGGGGAAGACCCCCAGCACCACCGTGGCGATCACGGACAGGAGGGCGAACAGCGCGGCGGATAGGGCGGGGCGCAGGGGCCGCAGGACCAGCACGGCGATGAGCGCCAGCGAGCAGGCCATCTGCGCCGGCGAGCTCACGGTCACGAGCGTGGTGAAGGCAGCCAGCACCAGGAGGAACAGGGCATTGGCCCAGACGGAGTGGGTGCGCAGCCAGTCGGCCACGCGGTGATGCAGCTGCATGGGACCTCGGGGGTATCGAGCGGATGGGCATCGCGTCGGCACTGGGGCGACGGGCCTCGAGGCGGCCGCGTCGACAGGACAGCGGAGAGCGCTCAGGGCAACGGCCACGGCCGGGACCCGACGGATCGGGCCCCGGCCGCGGACGCGGACCGGATCAGTCCAACGATGCCAGACCCTCCACGGGGGCCACCCGTGTGGCGCGGCGGGCCGGCAGGGCCGAGGACACCAGGGCCACGACGAGCACGCCGATCGCCACCGCGAGCAGACCGCCCCACGGGACCGTGATCGCCACGGGGATGGTGTCGGGGACCATCGCGGAGACCACGCCGGTGCCCAGCAGCCAGCCGGCCACCGCTCCCGCGACGCCGGCCGCGGCGGAGATGACCAGCGCCTCGCGGCGGATCATGGCGCCCAGCTGAGCGCGCGAGAGCCCCAGGGCCCGCAGCAGCGAGTTCTCCCGCGTGCGCTCCAGCACCGACAGCGACATCGTGGACGTGATGCCCAGGACGGAGACCGCCACGGCGGCGGCCAGCAGGCCCAGCGCAACCCAGAGCATCACGTTGAGGATGTCGACCATCATGGCCTTCTGCATGCCGTTCGCCGCGATCTCGTAGGCCTCGGTGTCCGTGAGCTCGGCGATCTCCTGTGCTGCGGTCGTGGTCTCCGTGGAGCCGATGCCGCGCTCGAGATCCACCTCCACGACGTCGTCTGTCTGCTCGACGGAGACCACCGAGTCGACGTCCTCGATCTGCTGCAGGGTGTCCTGGTCCACCTGCTGGGAGACGGTGATGTCCACCGGCATGGAGCGGTCCAGGTCATCGAGCACCGACTTCTGCGCCACGGCGTGGCCGGTGAGCACGGTGGTCACCAGCGTGATGCCGATCAGCAGCGCGGTGGCCGTCGTCGTGGTGCGGGACTTGTGCCGGATCGCGTTCGCGGCTGCCAACCGTGACGGGACGCCGCCGGGCAGGATCCGTCCCAGCACGCCGACAATCGCCGGCATCCACAGCCGCGAGGTGAGGATCAGGCCCACGCCCGCGCCGATCCCGCTCACGACGCCCACGGCGGGGTGGTCGTGCGTGAAGGCGGCCCATGCCAGGGCGATCACCGAGGGGATCAGCACGAGCAGCCCGAACCCGGAGCGCACCCACGGGATCCGCTCGGCGCGACGGGAGCCGCGCATGCCGTCCAGCGGGGAGGCGCCCATGGCCCGGCGCGCGGGCCCGAGCGAGGCCAGCACGGTCACCAGGATGCCGATCACCAGGCCCAGGACGATGTCCTTGGGGGCCACGGCGACGTCGATCGGGGCGGTGGCGGGAAGCAGCGGCTCGAGCGCGAAGCCCGCACCGACCACCGCCGCTACACCGATCGCCGAGGAGACGAGCCCGAGCACGAGCGCCTCGAGCAGCACCGAGCGCTGGATCTGGCCGCCGGTGGCACCCAGGCAGCGCAGCAGCGCCAGCTCGCGGGCCCGCTGGGCCGTGAGCACTCCGAAGGTCGTGGTGATCACCAGGAAGGCCACCAGCACGGCCAGCATGGCGAAGGCCAGCAGGAAGGCGGACAGACCGGCGGCGGCGCCTGCCATGTCCTCGAGGGCGTCCTCGGTCTGCTCCTGCGGGGTCTGCACCAGGAAGGCGGTGTCGCCGGGCAGGGACTCGAGCTGATCCTGGATGTCCGCGCGCACGGTCTCCAGGTCCGCGCCGTCGGCCAGGGCAATCTGGGTGCTGGAGGAGACCGGCAGCATGTCGGTGTCGAACGGGGAGATGGTGCTCATGACGTCGGGCGAGACCCAGGCCATGTACATGTCCGCGCCGCTCTCGGCGCCCACGATGCCCGTGACGGTGACCTCGGCGTCCCCGCCGGACGGGATCATCTGATCCTCAGACATGCCTTGCTCCTCCGCCGACTGCACGGACAGGGTCATCGTGTCGCCGACGCCCACGCCGAGGTCTTCGGCGCGCTTGGTGTTCAGCGCGATCTCGTTCTCGCCCTGGGGCATGGAGCCCTCGTCGAGCTCCCAGGGGAAGATCTGGGGATCCTCCGGCGCGGTGCCGATGTAGAGGACCGGGGAGGAGCTGTCGTTCGATTCGACGTCGACGGCGGTGCCGGTCGGGGCCCACACCGTCTCCACGCCGTCGATGTCCTGCAGCTGATTGATGTCTCCGCTGGAGACGTAGTCAGCCCCGTACAGGGACTCGGGGTCCTCGGGATCGGAGGCCTCGGTCTCCTCGGTCTCTGCATAGGTGCTGTTCTCCCAGTCCTCGCTCACCACCAGATCCGCGTTGCGGGTCGAGTCGGCGATGGTCGAGACCATCGAGTGCTGCATGGTGGTGCCGAGCATCAGCGACCCTGTCGCGAAGGCGGCCGAGACGGCGATCGCCAGCAGGATCAGGACGTAGCGGGTCCACTGCAGGCGCAGTCGGCTCAGGACGATGCGGCGCATCAGCGCACACCCCCTGCCCTGCTGCCGTCGGCGACCGGGCGGCCGGCGCGGGACTCGTCCGAGACGATCGCCCCGTCCTGCACGCGCACGGTGCGGTCCGCGAAGTCCGCCACACGGGGGTCGTGGGTCACGACGACGACCGTGTGGCCCTGCTGGTGGACGGTGTCGGCCAGCAGCTGCAGGACCTGGGTGGTGGTGTCGGTGTCCAGGGCGCCCGTGGGCTCGTCGGCGATGATGACGTCCGGGCTCGTGATCAGCGCGCGGGCGATCGCCACGCGCTGCTGCTGACCGCCCGAGAGCTCGTCGGGGCGGTGGTCCAGGCGCTCGGCGAGGCCCAGGCTGTCGGTGATCCGGGCCAGCAGCTCGGGATCGGGCCGGTGCCCGGCCAGGGTCAGGGGCAGCTCGATGTTCTGCCGCGCGGTGAGCACGGGGACCAGGTTGAAGGCCTGGAACACGAAGCCCACGTGCTCGCGACGGAACTCGGTGAGCTCCTTGTCGTTGAGGGAGACGATGTCCCGGCCGCCCACCACGATGGAGGTCTCCGGGCGACGATCGGGGGAGTCCAGGCCCGCCAGGCAGTGCACGAGGGTCGACTTGCCGGAGCCCGACGGCCCCACGACCGCGGTGAAGGTCCCGCGCTCGATGTCCAGGGAGACGGAGTCCAGGGCGGTGACGGTCAGCTCGCCGTCGCCGTAGGTCTTGGAGACGTTCCGGGCGGCCACCGCGAGCTCCCGCGGGGGCTGCCAGGGAGTGTGCGGGATGGCTTCGTGGGTGTGACCGGACGGGGCAGAAGACTCAGGCGATGTGCTCATGGTCCAAGACTGCGCCCTCCAGGCCTGCGGCACATCGGACCGACGGCCTATTCCGGGCAGTTGTCAGGTCATCCCGGGGTATGACGTCCTGGGGCGTCGGTCGTGGTCGCGGGCTCCGGTGCGGCCTCCGGCGGAGTGCTGGGTGGCCGTCGTCGTTCAGAGCAGCCCGAGCACTCCCTTGACCACGGCGGCCGCCCCGCCGAGACCGGCGAGGATCAGCGCCAGCGTGCGGGCGCGCTCGGGCGTCACGCGGGACTCGAGGGCGGCGGCGACTCCCACCCCGCCGAGCACCAGGGCGATCACCGCGGGCAGGACCCACCACGGGGGCAGTCCCTGGTCTCCGGTGGCGCCCATCAGGGACTTGAGCACGACCGACATCAGTCCCATGGACATGAAGATCGGCTGCAGCGACGCCGCGAACGCCTTCTGCTCCCAGCGGGTGAGCCGCGAGACGATGACCATGGCCGGGGCGGCCACTCCTGCGGTGGTGTTCAGCAGGCCGCCGACAGCTCCGGCCACGGGCAGCGCGGCGCGATTCGTGACACGCGGCAGCTCCGGCGTGGCGACGGTGAGCGACAGGGCGATGAGCACCAGCACGCCGATGCCGATCTGCAGCCAGGAGGCCTCCAGCCACAGCACCAGCAGAGCGCCCAGAACCGCCCCCGGCAGGGCAGCGGCGACCACGATCCCCGCGCGGCACCAGTCCACGCGCTTGCGGACCGAGAGCATGATCGTGAATCCGGAGACGGTGGTGACCGCATTCGTCAGCAGCACCCCGGCCACGGGTCCGAGCAGCAGGGAGAGCACCGGGGTCACCACCAGCCCCACGCCGGTGCCCGAGAGCCGCTGCAGCGCGGAGCCGATCAGGATCGCCGCGGCAGCCAGCACCAGAGCGCCCCACGAGAGGTCGCTCAACATCCTGGCTCCATGGCGTGGCCCCTAGAGTGATTCACGGCACGTTCGATCAGCCACCACGCTACTCGCCTGAAAGGTCCCTCCATGTCGATGGATGCTCCGGCCGCCCGTCCGTTCGCACTCGATGCCCTCGAGGTGCCGCTGATCGCAGCGCCCATGGCCGGCGGGCCGTCGAGTCCGGAGCTGGCGGTCGCCGTCGCGCGCGCAGGCGGACTGGGGATGCTGGCTGCCGGGTATCAGTCGGCCGAGGCGCTCGCCGAGCAGATCGCGGCGGTGCGCTCGGGGCTGCGTGACGTCGACCGTCTGTTCGGTGTCAACGTGTTCGTGGCGGAGTCCTCGCCCACCGATACGCAGCAGCTTGCGGACTTCCGCTCGCGGTGGGTGCAGGCGGTCGCTGCGCTCGATGCCGAGATGGGGGAGCAGGCCGCGGCGCGCCCGCTTCCCGACTACTCGGACGACGGCTGGGATCAGAAGATCGCCCTGCTGGTCGAGGATCCGGTGCCTGTCGTGAGCTTCACCTTCGGCCTGCCGCCGGCGGCCACGATCCGGGCGCTGCAGGATGCGGGCACGACTGTGCTGCTGTCGGTGTCCTCGTCCGAGGAGGCGGTGGAGGCCGCGGCCTTCGGCCCCGACGCCCTGGTCCTGCAGGGCCCCGACGCCGGCGGGCATCGCTTCACGCTCGCGCAGGACACTGCGCCGGGGACCACCCCGCTTCCGGAGCTGCTGGAGCAGACGCTGGCGGCGCTGGCGTCGTCCCATCCGCAGCTGCCGGTCATCGCGGCGGGCGGCATCTCCTTCCGCGCGGATGCGGCTCGGCTGCTGGAAACGGGAGCTCACGCCGTGCAGGTGGGCACCCTCTTCCTCGCCGCCGAGGAGGCCGGCACCGGGGCGGTCCATCGGGAGGCAGTGCTGGCTGCGGCGGGCGATCCGTCGTCGGCGCAGACCGTGGTGACGCGCGCGTTCTCCGGTCGCCCTGCTCGGGCGCTGTCCACGCCGTTCACCGAGGCGATGGCCGAGCACGAGATCGCGGGCTATCCGCAGGTCAACTCGCTGACGTCGCCGATCCGCAAGACCGCGGCTGCTGCGGGGAAGCGGGAGCTGGTGCACCTGTGGGCCGGCACGGGCTTCCCCGCGTGCCGAGCCCGCCCCGCCGCCGAGATCGTGGAGTCCTTCCGGGGCCTGTGACCCGCACCGGATCACGTGCATCCTCGGCTGCGTTCTGTCCCGAGCCGTACCGCCACACGCGTCCCACCGCGACGTCCCACCGCGCCCCACCGGGCCGCGCAGCTCGAGGTCGGGTCGGAAGCCTCCGTACCCGTGGTCCTCCAGCATCAGGCGCAGCCGCGTCTCGGGCTCGGAGTCGACGCCCCGCCCCGCCGCGCTCGCTCCAGGGCTCGCAGCACAGCACGCCGTCCCCTGGTCCCCGCGAGCTCGCTCAGGTCGCGCTCGAGCAGCGCCAGACTGCGCAGCGCCGGCGGAAGCCCCAGAGCACGGCCGCCGACTGGTGGCTGATGGCATGGCCGGGCATGGCTTCGCGCTGTGCCCGGGCGAGCTGGATCAGTTCGGCTCGGGCGTCTGGCCGAGCGGAGGCCGCCGATGGCCTCAGGGATCGCCAGATCCCCGAGGCCACGCGCTCGTCGTAGGGCGCTCGCAGCTGCCGCGAAGTGAGGCCGACGGCCATTGCCTCCGGGCGAGCGAAGATGCGCCCTGCAAGGGGCTGGGGAACCTGATGACGCTGCGGCATGCGCCCAGGGATTACCGAAACGTCGACGGCGTCCTCCGCGAGCTGTCCGTGTGGAGGCCGAGCCGGGGCGCAGGCGTCGTCCCTCGGTGTGTGGAGTCGCCGTGCCTGCCCGACGGTGTGTGTCGCACCCCCATCTGTTCGGCCGCTGTGCCGAGGAGACGGATCGCCCGGACAGGGAAGCGGCTCTCAGGCCACGCGTTGATCCTGTCGCGTCGAGCGGCCGATCTCTCACCGTTCATGCATCGAGTGGCCAGAAGCTCACCGTTTCCCGGCGGAACCGGTGATGGAACGGCCACTCGACGGGAGAGGGGGCCAGAAGCGGCCACTCGATGTGCGGGCCGGTGCCGGAGCGGGTGCCGGCGACGGGCAGAGCGGCGTGCGAGCGCTGCGACGGCGACATCGGCGTGTGAGGTGCGCGACGTCCCGGGGGAGGGGTTGGACTTGCGCGCTAGACTCGTCGGCGGACTTCCGCGACCCTCGTCGCGACCCCGCCGGCCACGGGCCGGAACCGAGCACCGTCCTGGCAGAAGGGGCGGGAGCACGCCATCGTCTGAAGAGAGACCCCACTCGTATGAGCACTGCCCAGCGCACCGACCTCCGCAACGTCGCGATCGTGGCCCACGTGGACCACGGCAAGACCACGATCGTCGACGCCATGCTCCGGCAGACGAACACGTTCTCCGAGCACGGCGAGGTCGCCGAGCGCGTCATGGACTCGGGCGATCTCGAGCGCGAGAAGGGCATCACCATCCTCGCCAAGAACACCACGGTGTTCTACGAGGGCCCGTCGGCGAACGGCGAGGTCATCACCATCAACGTGATCGACACCCCGGGCCACGCCGACTTCGGCGGCGAGGTCGAGCGCGGCCTGTCCATGGTCGACGGCGTCGTGCTGCTCGTGGACGCTTCCGAGGGGCCGCTGCCGCAGACTCGCTTCGTGCTGCGCAAGGCCCTCGAGGCCAAGCTGCCGGTGATCGTGGTCGTCAACAAGATCGACCGACCCGACGCCCGCGCCGAGGAGGTCGTCTCCGAGACCATGGACCTGCTGCTCGGCCTGGCCTCCGACATCGCCGAGGACTACCCGGACATGGACCTGGACGCCGTGCTCGACGTCCCGGTCGTCTACGCCTCCGGCAAGGCCGGCCGCGCCGACACCGAGTTCCCCGGCGACGGCAACCTGCCGGCCAGCGAGGACCTCGAGCCCCTGTTCAAGACGATCATGGAGCACATCCCGGCTCCGTCCTACGAGGACGACGGCGTGCTGCAGGCCCACGTGACCAACCTGGACGCCTCGCCGTTCCTGGGCCGCCTGGCCCTGCTGCGCATCTTCTCGGGCACGCTGAAGAAGGGCCAGACTGTGGCCTGGGCGCGCAAGGACGGCTCCCTGAAGAACGTGCGCATCTCCGAGCTGCTGGCCACCAAGGGCCTGGACCGTGTCCCGGCCGAGTCGGCCGGCCCCGGCGAGATCGTGGCTGTGGCGGGCATCGAGGACATCACGATCGGCGAGACGCTGACCGATCCCGAGAACCCCAAGCCGCTTCCGGTCATCACGGTCGACGATCCCGCGATCTCCATGACCATCGGCATCAACACCTCGCCCATGGCCGGTCGCGTCAAGAACGCCAAGGTCACCGCCCGCCAGGTCAAGGACCGCCTGGACAAGGAGCTCGTGGGCAACGTGTCGCTGCGCGTGCTGCCGACCGAGCGCCCGGACGCCTGGGAGGTCCAGGGCCGCGGCGAGCTCGCCCTGTCGATCCTGGTGGAGCAGATGCGCCGCGAGGGCTTCGAGCTCACGGTCGGCAAGCCGCAGGTCGTCACCCGCGAGATCGACGGCAAGGTCCACGAGCCGGTCGAGCGCATGACCATCGACACCCCGGACGAGTTCCTGGGTGCGATCACCCAGATCATGGCCACCCGCAAGGGCCGCATGGAGACCATGACGAACCACGGCACCGGCTGGGTGCGCATGGAGTTCGTGGTGCCCGCCCGCGGTCTGATCGGCTTCCGCACCACCTTCATGACGGAGACCCGCGGCGCGGGCATCGCCTCGTCCTACTCCGATGGCTTCGAGCCCTGGTTCGGCCCGATCGAATACCGCACCAACGGCTCCATGATCTCGGACCGCGCCGGTGTGGCCACTCCGTTCGCCATGATCAACCTCCAGGAGCGCGGCACGATCTTCGTGAAGCCGACCGAGGAGGTCTACGAGGGCATGGTCGTCGGCGAGAACGCGCGCGCCGATGACATGGAGGTGAACATCACCAAGGAGAAGAAGCTCACCAACATGCGCTCGGCCGCGGCCGACAACTTCGAGAACCTCACCCCGCCGCGCCAGATGACGCTGGAGGAGTGCCTCGAGTTCGCCCGCGAGGACGAGTGCGTGGAGGTCACCCCGGAGGCCATCCGCATCCGCAAGGTGATCCTGGAGTCCAACGAGCGCGTGCGCCAGGCGCGCCAGCGCAACCGTGCCTGATCAGCACCACGACACGCCGGCGCCGGGGGAGACCTCGGCGCCGCCGTCGTACCCGGAGCCCGGCACGCTGATCCGCCCGGATGCCGTGGACTCGCTGCTGCCGCGCGGCACGGCCCCCGAGCAGGCCCGCGTGGTGGCCGTGCACGCGCATCCCGACGACGAGACGCTGGCCTCCGGGCTGGCCCTGGCCTCGCTGGCCCAGGCCGGGGCGCAGGTCCACCTGATCACCATGACCCGCGGGGAGCGCGGCGAGGTGATGATCCCGGAGCTGGCCCACCTGGAGGTGGGGCACCCGGACAACCACGACGACGGCACCGCCCTGGGCGCCTATCGCGAGGGCGAGCTGGCCGCGGCCTGCCGTGCCCTGGGCGTGGAGCACCACGTCTACGCGGGCCAGTCGCCCGCCCTGGACGCCCAGACGGGCTTCCCGGGCGGCGGGGACCGCTTCATGGACTCCGGCATGTCCTGGGGCCCCGAGGGCCGGGCCCAGCCCGCCGAGGACGTCTCGCCGAAGGCGCTCACGACGGCCGGCGTGGATCAGGCCGCCGCCCACGTGGCAGCGGCCCTGCGCGAGATCCGCCCGCATGCGGTCCTGAGCTATGACGACGACGGCGGCTACGGCCACCCCGATCACGTGCGCACCGCGCGCGTGCTGGCCCGGGCGCTCGAGCTGCTCGAGGACGAGTCCGGCGCTGAGCCGGCCCTGAGGCCTCTGGCCTGGGCGATCGAGGGCCAGCCGGATCCGCAGGACGAGCGCCCGCAGGCTGTGGTGCACGCCGACGAGGCCTCGCGCGCGGCCCGCCACGCGGCCATGCGCGCCCATGCCACCCAGATCGAGACGGGCGATGATCCCGCGGATCCGCGCTACGAGCTCTCGAACCGGGTGCCGCAGACCCTGCCGCAGGCCGAGACCTTCCGTCTCATCGGGGGCGACGCCGCCAGGCTCGCGCCGCGGGAGCCTGCTCGATGAACGGCGAATGGGATGAGCAGGGCCGCAGACGCGGCCGTTCGTCGGTGGATCAGGCGTCCGTGCCGGTCTCGGCGACTATCGCGATCGTCAGCGGCATGCTGGCGGGCGTGGTCGGCACGGCGGTGCACGGCAACATCGCCCGCTTCGGCGACGGCGTGTGGATCCCGTGGGGCGCCCCGCTGGCGCTGGCCCTCCTGCTGAGCTTGTCGGTGTGGTCGGGGACCACCACGCGGCGCATCTGGGCCGCCGCGGTGCCCGGGATCGTGGCCTACGCAGCCGCCTTCGTGCTGGCCTTCGGCCGTCAGGACTCGCCGCTCGTGGTCCTGTCGACCACCTCGGCGATCGGGCTGGCCGGGCTGCTGTGGTTCGGCGGCATCCTGGTGGTGACGCTGCTGTCGGTGGTCCTGGTGGGTCGCTGGTGGCGTCGGCGTCGTGCGGCGGTGCGCCGGGTCCTGGCGGAGCAGGCCGCGGAGGCCTTCGACGCCGAGCCGCTCGTCAGCCCTGAGGACGTCAGCGGGGCCGTCGGCGCGGCACCGGAGGCGGGACCTCGCGGGCGAGCCTGACGAGCTCGAGCGGGATCAGCAACTGCCCGCTGCGCGTCTGCAGGGTCACGGCGGGGGGATCGTCGTGCCGGGAGACGAGCGTGCCGATCGCGTCCGTGCGTCCCTTGCCGGACGGGTCCCCGGTCGGCAGCGCATAGCGCACGCTGAACCGCGTGCCGAGCGCTGCGCCGGCCAAGCGGCTCAGGGCGATGCTCCGTGCGGGGTCCTGCTGAGACTGGGACGTCATGGGCCTCACAGTATCGGCGTATGACGCGCGGGGCGGACCACCGGGCGCTCGCCCGTAGAATGGGCGGAGAACTCCGCGAGAAAGGACCGTCGCCACCATGACGTATGTGATCGCTCAGCCCTGTGTCGATGTCAAGGACAAGGCCTGCGTGGAAGAGTGCCCCGTCGACTGCATCTACGAGGGCGAGCGCAGCCTCTACATCCACCCCGACGAGTGCGTGGACTGCGGAGCCTGCGAGCCCGTGTGCCCCGTCGAGGCCATCTACTACGAGGACGACACCCCGGACGAGTGGGCCGAGTACTACAAGTACAACGTCGAGTTCTTCGACGACCTCGGCTCGCCCGGCGGCGCCGCCCGCCTGGGCAACACCGGCAAGGACCATCCGGGCATCGCCGCCCTGCCCCCGCAGAACCAGGACTGAGTCCCGTGACTCAGCCGCCCCGCGCCTTCGGCCTGGATCTGCCTGAGTACCCCTGGGAGTCGGTGGCGCCGTACCGGCGGATCGCCGCCGAGCACTCGGAGGGGACCGTCGATCTGTCGATCGGCACGCCCGTGGACCCCACGCCGCTGGTGGTCCAGGACGCGCTGGCCGCGGCCTCCGACGCCCCCGGCTACCCGACCACCCACGGCACCCCCGCGCTGCGCGAGGCCATCGCCCGCTGGTACGACCGCCGTCGCGGCGTGCCCGGACTGGACCCCGAGCAGATCATGCCCACGGTCGGCTCCAAGGAGCTCGTGGCCTGGCTGCCCCTGCTGCTGGGGCTGCGCGCCGGGGACGTCGTCGTGCGTCCCTCGGCTGCCTACCCCACCTACGACATCGGGGCGCAGCTGGCCGGTGCGGAGCACGTGGCCGCAGATGACCTGGACGAGCTGCCGCAGGACGTGCTGGAACGGGTCCGCCTGATCTGGCTGAACTCGCCGGGCAACCCCACGGGCGCGGTCGCCGACGTCGAGGCCATGCGCGCCACGGTGGAGAGGGCTCGCGAGCTGGGCGCGGTCGTGGCCTCGGACGAGTGCTATGCCGAGCTGGGCTGGGGCGAGTGGGATCGCGAGGAGGGCGGCCAGGCTGTGCCCTCCGTGCTGGATCCGCGCATGTCCGGGGGAGACCTCACGGGGCTGCTGTCCGTCTACTCGCTGTCCAAGCAGTCGAACCTCGCGGGCTACCGCGCGGCCTTCGTGGCCGGCGACGCCCAGATCGTCGCCGGGCTCGTGAATTCCCGCAAGCACGCGGGCATGATCGTGCCGGCCCCCGTGCAGGCGGCCATGCGCGCCGCGCTCGACGACGACGCCCATGTGGTCGCGCAGAAGGCGCTCTACCGGACTCGTCGGGAGCGTCTGCGCAGCGCCGTCGAGGCCTTCGGGCTGAGCATCGAGCACTCGGAGGCCGGACTCTACCTGTGGTGCCGGCGCGACGGCCGCTCGGCGCAGGACACCTGGGACCTGGTCCGCGAGTTCGCCGAGCTGGGCATCGTGGTGGGCCCCGGGGTCTTCTACGGCGATGCCGCGGCAGGCTTCATCCGGATCGCGCTGACGGCCTCGGACGAGCGGATCGACGCAGCCGTCGCCAGGCTGCAGGCCGCCGCCGACTGAGCTGCGGCTCGATCCCGCCGAGGGCTGGCAGGGCGCGCCACAGATTGGCGGGGGCAGGCGCCGTGCGAGTAGATTGGCATTCGATGGCGTGTCTGCACACGCCCCGTGACCTTCCGCCGCGCGACAGCGACGTCGCCGGCTCCCATGACCCGACGCCCCGGCAGCTGACCGGTGCGCGACGGGACCAGGTGAGCCCCATGGGCTCACAGACTATGGAGGAGACCCATGACCGAGTCCGGCAAGGACGGCCGCACGGCCCAGCTGAGCATCTCCGAGGGCGCGCCCCTCGAGCTGCCCGTCCTGGGTGCCACCGAGGGCAACGAGGGCATCGGGATCGGTGCCCTGCGCAAGGAGACCGGTGCGGTCACCTATGACCCCGGCTTCATGAACACCGCGAACGCGCGTTCGGCGGTCACCTACATCGACGGCGAGAACGGCGTGCTGCGCTACCGGGGCTACCCGATCGAGCAGCTCGCGGAGCACTCCAACTTCCTGGAGACCGCCTACCTGCTGATCTACGGCGAGCTGCCCACGCAGGAGCAGTACGAGGACTTCGTGCACCGGGTCACCACCCACACCATGGTCCACGAGGACCTGAAGATGTTCTTCAACGGGTTCCCGCGCTCGGCCCATCCCATGCCGGTGCTGTCCTCGGCGGTCTCGGCGCTGTCCACCTTCTACCATGACTCGCTGGACCCGCATGATCCCGAGCAGGTCGAGATCTCCACGATCCGGCTTCTGGCCAAGGTGCCCACGCTGGCCGCCTACGCCTACAAGAAGTCCATCGGCGAGCCCATGCTCTACCCGCGCAACGAGCTGTCCTACGCGGAGAACTTCCTGCGCATGTGCTTCGGCGTCCCGGCCGAGGACCTCGAGATCGACCCGGCGCTGGCCAAGTCCCTGGATATCCTGCTGATGCTGCACGCGGATCACGAGCAGAACTGCTCGACCTCCACCGTGCGCCTGGTGGGCTCCTCCGAGGCCAACATGTTCGCTTCGGTCTCGGCCGGCATCAACGCCCTCTACGGCCCGCTGCACGGCGGCGCCAACGAGGCCGTGCTGGCCATGCTCGACCAGATCCAGAACCAGGGCCTGTCGCCCGAGGACTTCATGGAGAAGGTCAAGAACAAGGAAGACGGCGTGAAGCTCATGGGCTTCGGGCACCGCGTCTACAAGAACTACGATCCCCGCGCCAAGATCATCAAGGGCTACGCCCACGACATCTTGGAGCGCCTGGGCGGCGACAACGAGATGCTCGACATCGCCATGCGCCTGGAGGAGAAGGCCCTAGCGGACGACTACTTCGTGGAGCGCAAGCTCTACCCGAACGTCGACTTCTACACCGGCCTGATCTACAAGGCCATGGGCTTCCCGGAGCGCATGTTCACGGTGCTGTTCGCGATCGGGCGCCTGCCGGGCTGGATCGCCCAGTGGCGCGAGATGGTCCAGGACCCCGAGACCAAGATCGGGCGTCCGCGCCAGCTCTACGTGGGCGAGGGCGCGCGCGACTACCCCACCAAGTGATCGGACGCGCGGGCGCGGGCTGCTGAGGCTCCCGGGCCCGCGCCGCTCACCGAGCAGGTCCTTGAGACGACGGCGGGCCGCCTCCCGAGCTGGGAGGCGGCCCGCCGTCGTCGTGCCCGCTCGCGCACACTGGGCGGGGTGGCTTCAGGAGCCGTAGCCCATGGGGTTGGCCTTCTGCCAGTTCCAGTGGTCGCGGCACATGGTGTCCATGTCGCGATCGGCGGACCAGCCCAGATCCGCCAGGGCGGAGGCGGGGTCGGCATAGTTGATCGCCACATCGCCGGGGCGGCGGTCGACGATCTCGTAGGGGATCTCGACCCCGGAGGCCTTCTCGAAGGCCTCGCGGACCTCGAGCACGGAGTAGCCGCGGCCCGTGCCGAGGTTCCAGATCTTGGCGCCGCCGTGGTCGGCGAGCCACTCCAGGGCGCGGACGTGGCCGTCGGCCAGGTCGACCACGTGGATGTAGTCGCGCACGCCGGTGCCGTCCGGGGTGGGGTAGTCGCCGCCGAAGACCTTGAGCTTCTCGCGCCGCCCCACGGCCACCTGCGCCACGAAGGGCATGAGGTTGTTGGGAATGCCCGTGGGGTCCTCGCCGATGATCCCGGACTCGTGGGCGCCCACCGGGTTGAAGTAGCGCAGCAGAGCCACGTTCCAGCGATCGTCGGAGGCGGCGATGTCCGCGAGGATGTCCTCGATCTGCTCCTTGGTGCGCCCGTACGGGTTGGTCGCGTCCTTGTCGAGCTTCTCGGTCAGGGGCATGGTCTCAACGTCGCCGTAGACGGTCGCGGAGGAGGAGAAGACGATGGTGCGGCAGCCGCTGTCCTCCATGGCGTGCAGCAGGTTCAGCGTGCCGCCCACGTTGTTGGAGTAGTACCACAGCGGCTTCTCATTGGACTCGCCCACGGCCTTCAGACCGGCGAAGTGGATGACGGCCTCCGGCTTCCACTGCTCGAACACGCGGTGCAGCCCCGGCTGATCGAGCAGGTCGACCTCCTCGAAGCCCAGCACTTCCCGGCCGGCGAGCTGGTGGACGCGCTCGAGGCTCGTCTTCGACGAGTTGGCCAGGTTGTCGAGCACGATGACGTCGTGCTCGGCCTGGAGCAGTGCCAGGACGGTGTGCGAGCCGATGTACCCGGTCCCCCCGGTGACAAGGATGCGCATGCGGATGTCTCTCCTTCAGCTGGATGCGTTGCGCCCAGCCCCCGATGAACAGGGCGCGGTGGAGCGCGCCGGAGCCAGCCCGGCTCCGGCGCGCACAGATCAGTTCTTGTGCAGGGCGTCGTTCAGCTCCACCGTGCGGCCCCCGCGCGGCAGGGCCTCGACGGCGCCGCTGGTGGAGTTGCGTCGGAAGAGCAGGTTCGACACCCCGGACAAGTCGAGCGCCTTGACAGTGCGGGCCTCCTGCGCGCTGTCCTCGAGCACCTGCACGCGCGTTCCGGCGGTGAGGTAGAGGCCGGCC
Organism: Kocuria sp. NBRC 114282; assembly: GCF_030268385.1. Classification (NCBI taxonomy): domain Bacteria; kingdom Bacillati; phylum Actinomycetota; class Actinomycetes; order Micrococcales; family Micrococcaceae; genus Kocuria; species Kocuria sp. NBRC 114282. Next base: position 259,505 of record NZ_BSQO01000002.1, read on the forward strand.
TCGACGATGCAGTCATCGCCCAGGGAGATGCCCACGCCGGCATTGGCGCCGAGCAGCACGCGCTCGCCCAGGCGGATGCGCTGCTTGCCGCCGCCGGAGAGCGTGCCCATGATCGAGGCGCCGCCGCCGATGTCGGTGTGATCCTCCACGACCACGCCGGCGGAGATGCGGCCCTCGACCATGGCGGAGCCGAGCGTGCCGGCGTTGAAGTTCACGAAGCCCTCGTGCATGACGGTGGTGCCCTCGGCCAGGTGGGCGCCCAGGCGCACGCGGTCGGCGTCGCCGATGCGCACGCCGGAGGGCACGACGTAGTCGACCATGCGCGGGAACTTGTCCACGGACAGCACGCTGACGTGACCGGTGGAGCGCATGCGCAGGCGGGCCAGGTTCAGCTCCTCGGCCAGCACGGGGCCGCGGTCGGTCCAGGCCACGTTGGCCAGCAGGCTGAACACGCCGTCCAGGTTGATCGTGTTGGGCTGCACCAGGCGGTGGGAGAGCAGATGCAGGCGCAGGTAGACGTCGGCGGCATCGACCGGAGCGGCATCCAGGTCGATCACGCGGTCCACGACCTCGACCGTGACATTGCGATCGGCATCCGGCAGCGCGGAACGGCGGAGGTCGCCGTCGAGCGAGCGGTCGGGCTCCTGGCCCAGGACGGGGGCCGGGTACCAGACGTCCAGAATCGTCCCGGCGCGGGGGCCCTCGGCGACGACGCTGGCCAGACCGATACCGGCGGCGTGTCGTTCGGTGGTGGTGCTGGAGGCAGTGGTCTCGGAAGTCATGGCTCCATCCTACGATCCGGGCGCCGCCCGGGCCCCTGGATAGGGTGGAGGTCATGTCGAGCTCCGAATCGCCCTCCACCGACCGCACCCCCTCCGGCCTGGACCTGCGCGCCGATCCCGCCGAGCTGACGGCCGCGCTGATCGATGTCGAGTCCGTCTCCGATCACGAGACGCAGCTGGCGGACCTGGTCGAGAATGCCCTGCGCGGCCTGGAGCACCTGAGCGTGCATCGCGACGGCGATGCGATCATCGCCCGCACCGAGCTGGGCCGGGCCGAACGCGTCGTGCTGGCCGGTCATCTCGACACGGTCCCGCTGCCCACCGCCGCGGGTTCGCGCGGGACGGTGCCCTCGAGCTGGGAGGACCACGACGGCGATCTCACGCTCTACGGCCGCGGCGCCACCGACATGAAGGGCGGGGTGGCCGTGCAGCTCGGCCTGGCGGCCGAGCTCACGGAGCCGAGCCGGGACATCACCTACGTCTTCTACGACCACGAGGAGGTCGACTCGGCCAAGTCCGGGCTGGCCCGTCTGGAGCGCAGCGTCCCGGACCTGCTGCAGGCGGACTTCGCGGTGCTGCTCGAGCCCACCGACGGCACGGTCGAGGGCGGCTGCAACGGCACGCTGCGCTTCGTGATCGCCCCGCAGGGACTGGCCGCGCACTCGGGCCGGGCCTGGCGCGGGGACAACGCGATCCACAAGCTCGCCGACGTGCTGTCCGTGCTGGCCGACTACGAGCCGGCCACGATCGAGGTTGAGGGGCTGGCGTACCGGGAGGGGCTCAACGCGATCCGCATCAGCGGGGGCACCGCGGGCAATGTGATCCCGGACGCGGCCTCGGTCGAGATCAACTACCGCTTCGCCCCGGACAAGACCCTCGAGCAGGCCCAGCAGCACTGCCGGGAGCTGTTCCCGGGCCATGAGCTGGAGTTCGTGGACCTCTCCCCGGCGGCACGCCCCGGGCTGGACCGGGCGTCTGCGGCGGCTTTCGTGGCAGCCGTCGGGCAGGAGCCCAAGCCCAAATACGGCTGGACCGACGTGGCCCGCTTCTCGGCCATGGGCGTGCCGGCCGTGAACTTCGGCCCCGGAGACGCCCTGCTGGCCCACACGGACGACGAGCACGTCTCGGCCGAGGCGATCCGTCAGTGCCGCCGGGTCCTGCTGAGCTGGCTGTCCTAGGGCATAGCCTGGGGTCATGAGTCACAGCGACCCCCGCGCCAGCGACCGCCGCGAGTCCGCACAGGACCTCCCGGGCGAGGACCAGCCCGTCTCCTCCTCGGCCGAGCGCCCCGCCACCAGACCCTCGCGCTTCAAGGGGCCCATCGTCCTGCGCGGCCGCGAGGCCCACCGTCGGACCTCGGATCAGCGGCTGCTGGAGCAGGGCGGACCCCAGGACTTCGGTCACGACGACGACTTCACCCGCACGGACCCCTGGCGGATCATGCGGATCCAGTCGGAGTTCGTCGACGGCTTCGACACCCTGGCCCGGCTGGGGCCGGCGGTGACCGTCTTCGGCTCGGCGCGCGTGCCCGAGGGCGCCGCCGACTACGACCTGGCCCGCGAGGTCGGCCGAGCGCTGGGCCGCGCCGGTTACACCGTGATCACCGGCGGCGGTCCCGGCATCATGGAGGCAGCCAACCGCGGCGCGCACGACGTCGAGGCCCCGTCCGTGGGCCTGGGGATCGAGCTGCCGCACGAGCAGAGCCTGAACCCCTACATCGACCTGGGCATCAACTTCCGGTACTTCTTCGTGCGCAAGACCATGTTCGCCAAGTACAGCCACGGCTTCATCGCCCTGCCCGGCGGCTTCGGGACCCTGGACGAGCTCTTCGAGTGCCTGACCCTGGTCCAGACCGGCAAGGTGACCCGCTTCCCGGTGGTGCTCATGGGCGTCGCGTTCTGGACACCGCTGCTCGAGTGGATCCGCGGCTCGCTCGTGGAGCAGGGGATGGTCTCCCCGGATGATCCGGATCTGGTGCGCCTGACCGATTCTGCCGAGGAGGCGGTGCGGATCATGCGCGAGGCGCACGACCGCTTCACCCGCGAGGCAGAGCACCGCGCCGATCTGGGCGGCTACGACCAGGCGCCCTTCGGGGACTTCGACGACGACGGCCGAGCGGGTCGCTGGTGAGCGCTCCGGTCATGGCGATGGTGCTCAGCCTCCTGCTCGTCGCGGCGGGAACCGCCGCGGCGGTGCGGCAGCTGGGGCGTTCGGGGGTCGCTGAGCCCTCTTCCGGTCCCTCGGCCGCAGCGCCCGTGCACTGGACGCGCCGAGGCCGCAGCGAGGTCGGGGCACCGGCACGGGCGCGAGCGGCTCGCACCTCCGGCGGGCCGCGATCCGGGCGGTCAGCAGGCGCGGCGCGCGTCCCCGGGGTATACCGGTGAACTCGGCGGGGCCGGAGGCCTCCGGCCCGCAGAACAGCTCGGAGCACGGACCAGGTCGCGAGTCGATGCGCGGCACTGCGCGCAGCACCACTGCACAGGGCGGTTCCGCTGCGGGGACTGCCGCCGCCGACGTCCATCCCACGCGGGTCCACTCGGCCCTGGCCGGCTGGGCCGGCGAGGCCGGTGCTCGGCTGGCTCGTCAGCCGCTGTGGCTGCAGGTCCTTCTGCTCTGGGCGGTGGCCCGAGCCTGGTCGGCTCTCGTGCTGATCGTGATCGACCGGCAGGCCCCGGACGGTCCGTGGGGCGAGACTCCGCTGGGCTACTTCGCCACGGCCGGGATCTGGGACGGCGAGTGGTACCAGCGCATCCACGACGACGGCTATCCCACGCAGATCCCTCGCGACCGGACCGGCAGCGCCGAGGAGAACGCCTGGGCCTTCTACCCGGTGTTCCCCCTGCTGGTCCGCGGGCTCACGAGCCTGACGGGGGCGCCGTGGTCGATCGTCGCGCCCCTGGTCTCCTTGGCCGCGAGCTTCGCCGCGGCCCTGGCGATCGCGGCGCTGTTCCGTCGTCTGCTCGGGCAGCGCGATGCCCTATGGGCGCTGGCGGTGGTGGGCCTGTGCGCCGTCTCGCCGATCCTGCAGACGGCCTACGCGGAGTCGCTGCATCTGGCGCTGCTGGCGCTGTCGCTGCTGCTCGTGCTGCAGAGGCGCAGCGCCCTGGCCGCCGTCGCCATCCTGGTCATGTGCCTCTCGCGTCCGGCCGGGGTGCCTTTCGCCGCGGCGCTCGGCATCGTCTGGGCCCTCCGCGCCGTGCGCGTGCTGAGGGAACGGGGGCCGGGCGGGCTCGGCCAGGTCCTGGACCGCTGGTTCTGGCTGGCCCTGTGGGCCTGTGCCTGCGCGCTGGCCTGGCCGGCGATCGCGTGGCTGGCCACGGGGGAGCCGCGCGCGTACACGGACACCGAGACCGCATGGCGCGGCACCTCGCTGGTGCCGCTCGAGCCCTGGGCGGTCTTGGGCGCTCAGCTGCTCGGGGAGGGCTGGGGGTGGCTGTTCGTGCTGGTCCTGGTGGTGCTGTGGGTGCTGGCGATGGCCACGACCGCGGTGCGCCGCACCCTGCCGCTGGGCCTGCAGGTGTGGGTCCACGCCTATGCCGTCTACCTCCTGCTCTTCCTGCACCCCCAGTCCTCCACGCCGCGCCTGCTGCTGCCGCTGTTCGTGCTGGCCGCGCCGCTGGTCGCGGTGAGCGAGTCGAGGGCCTACCGGTGGGGCCTGGTGGTGGTCTGCGCGCTGTCGCAGATCGTGTGGGTCGGGGTGCTGTGGCAGTGGTCGCCGCTGCCGCAGGGCGGCGACTATCCGCCGTGATCGGGGACCCCTGGAGACCCCCGCCACGCCTCGTGTGACGCATCCGATATGATGGGGGCTGGAAGAACGTGCCGACGGACAGGAGATCGAGTTCCATGGCGGCTATGAAGCCCAGGACCGGTGATGGCCCTATGGAGGTCACCAAGGAGGGTCGCAGCCTCATCATGCGCGTGCCCCTGGAAGGCGGCGGTCGTCTCGTCGTCGAGCTCAAGGCCGATGAGGCCGCAGAGCTGAAGGGCTGCCTCGAAGGCGTCACCGGCTGACAACCCCACGAGCATCGACAAGGACCCCCGCACCCGACCAGGGTGCGGGGGTCCTTCCCATGGGGGCCCGCCTCAGCGGCGCACGGCCACGAACAGCCCGGATCCCGGAGTGAGGATGGTGGACACGAAGCGCTCGTCCTCGCGCAGCATGCGGTGGATCTCGCGGTGCACGCGGGTGGAGTCCTGGCGCTGCACGGGATCCGGCACGCGGTCTTGATCGAGGGCGTCCTGGACGATCAGGGTGCCGCCGCGGCGCAGCAGGCGCACGGCCTCGTCCACGTAGAGCAGGGTGTTCGACGGCTCCGCGTCGAGGAAGACCAGATCGTAGGACGCGGAGCTCAGCCGCGGCAGCACGAGCGAGGCGCGCCCGGAGATGGTGCGCACGCGCGGCTGCGTGCCGATCTCGCGGAAGGTCTCGCGGGCCGCGCGCAGGGCCCGGATGTCCGTGTCGATGGTGGTGAGCACCGAATCCTCCGGCATGCCGCGCAGCAGCGCGGCACCCGAGACGCCGGCTCCCGTGCCGACCTCGACGGCCGCCCGGGGCTGACCTGCGGCGGCCAGGACCGTGAGCGTGGCGGCCACCGCGGGGGTGACCGGACGCAGTCGCAGGGCCATGGAGCGCTCGCGGGCCCGCAGCAGGACGTCGTCCTCCTGCGGATAGGCCTCGGCGTAGGCCCAGCTGGTCGCCTTGCCGCTGCTCATCGCCACCCGCCCGTTCCTCTGCTCGGTCCTGCCCTGCTGCCTTCGCGCCGCCGATTCCGCGCGGCCGGTGATCAGGGCGCGGCGGCACCGGCTGCGCAGTGCACTTCGGGTCATCCTACCCGTCGGCCCCCGTCCGCCTGCGACGTGGGGGTCGGCGCCTCGAACGGGCCGGCAGCGGCGTCGAGGGCGAGAGCGCACACAGGATCCGTCAAGGTCCGTCTCGGATCCTTGGCCTGCACGAGCGCGGCCAGCGCTCGATCCGCCGCGAGCACCCCAGAGGAGGACCATGAGCTCCACGGCTCTGCCCACGTTCCTCTCCAGGGCTCGGCTCATCACGGCCGTGGTCTCGGTGATCCTCCTGCTGCTGCTCGGCATCCTGCTGCTGGGGTGGTTCGCCGGATCGCGCTCGAGCGTGCCCTCGACTCCGGGCGCCACCGCGGCGCAGGGCTCGCCGTGGGCTCAGTCCTCGGGGCTGCTGATCTCGGAGGTCTCCGACCTCGACGTCCTGCGCTCACAGGGCTGGACGCTGCCGCTGGCCGGGATGCCCGGTTACGAGGTGCTCTCGCTGAGCGAGGACACGATCGCCGGTCAGCCCGCTGTGCGCATGCAGCTGCAGGACGCGCAGGGCCGCGATGTCCAGATCACCGAGCAGCGCGGCAGGATCGATCAGTACCACCCCACCGACGGCATCGCGGGTCTGCCGTCCACGACCACGGGTCTGGACCCGGCGGTCCTGAGCGGCACCCCGGTGCGGGTGCGCGAGGGCAGCCCGTGGCGCGCGCAGATCGTCCACGACGACGTGGTCTACACGCTGCAGAGCGAGTCCTCGGCCGCGGAGATGGTGCGCCTGATGCACCACACCGAGGCCGCGGACCGGGCCACGCTGGTGCAGCGTCCGGAGGAGACCTCCTCACCGGGGGAGACCGTGCTCAGCGGCTGGCGGCGCATGCTCGGGATCGGGGCCTGAGCCGGTGCAGGCCCTGATAATCTCGACGACGTGTTAGGCATCAGCGGCTGGGAAGCCATCGTCCTCATCGTCCTGATCCTGCTCGTCCTGGGTCCGGAGAGGCTTCCGGAGTACGCCGAGAACCTCCGAGACCTGGTCAAGCGGGCGCGCCGCTACGCAAGCGGCGCCAAGGAGGACCTGCGCGAGACCCTCGGCCCGGAGATCGGCGACCTCGACTGGCGCAAGCTCGACCCTCGCCAGTACGACCCTCGCACGATCGTGCGCGATGCCCTGCTGGAGGCCGATCAGGAGGACTCCGCCGAGAAGCGCAAGCGCGAGCGAGAGGAGCGCGAGGCCGCGCGGGCCGAGCGCAAGCGCCGGCGGGAGGAGGAGGCGGCGGCCGCCGGCGAGGACCTCTCGGCGCAGGCCCAGCCGTTCATGCGCCTGGGCGATTCCCAGCAGGCCCCGTTCGATCCCGAGGCCACCTGAGACGCAGACCTCCATCGTGGGGAGGGCACCTGAGCGCTCAGCGCGGGGTGATCCCCAGGGAGCGTCCCTCCAGGCCGCGAGGACCGTCCAGGCGCGCGGCCACACCGCGCAGGACCTGGGAGGCCGGTGCCTCCGGGTCGGACCACACGAGCGGCATTCCGGCGTCGCCGGCCTGCCGCAGGGCGATGTCCAGGGGGATCGAGCCCAGCAGGGGGACGTCGTAGCCCATGCGGCGGGTGAGGGAGTCGGCGATCTGCTCGCCGCCGCCGCTGCCGAAGAGATCGAAGGACGAGCCGTCGGGCATGACCATGGCGGACATGTTCTCGATGACCCCGGAGACCGTCTGATCGGTCATGGCCGCCAGGGCCCCGGAGCGCTCGGCGATACCCGCTGCGGCCTGCTGCGGCGTGGAGACCACCAGGACCCCCGAGCCGGGCAGCTTCTGGGCCACCGCGATCGCGACGTCGCCGGTGCCGGGCGGCAGATCCAGCAGCAGGTGGTCCAGATCGCCGAAGTGGACGTCGGCCAGGAACTGCTCGACCGCTCGGTCCAGCAGCGGTCCGCGCCACACCACCGGGTTCGCCGGATCCGTGAACATGCCGATCGAGATGGCCCGGACGCTGCCGCGCCGGTGCCCGTCGGCGGCGCGCGAGGCTCCGTCCTCCGACGCGGCGGAGTCAGGGACCTCGACGACGGGCGGCAGGATCATCTCGTCGACCTTCGTGGGCCCGGCGGTGATGCCGAACAGGCCCGGGATCGAGAAGCCGTGGATATCGGCGTCGACGACGCCCACCGAGCGTCCGCGCGCGGCCAGGGCCGCGGCCAGATTGGCGGTCACCGTGGACTTGCCGACACCGCCCTTGCCGGAGGTCACCGAGTGCACTCGGGTCAGCGACGTCGGATCCGCGAACGGGATGGTGGGCGTGTGCCCGAGCCTGTCCTTGAGCTCCTCGCGCTGCTGCGGGGTCATGACGTCCAGCTCCACTACGGTGCGATGCACGCCGTCGACCCCGCGCACGGCCTCTGCGACGTCCGTTTCGATCGTGGAGCGCAGCGGGCAGCCGGAGATCGTGAGCAGGACCTCGACGACCGCGGTGCCGTCCGGGTCGAGCCGGGCTGCGCGCAGCATGCCCAGATCGATCAGCGGGCGGCGCAGCTCGGGGTCCTCCACGGAGGACAGGGCCGCGGCCAGGCGGGGATCGATGGGGTCCTGCTCAGTCATGGTCACCTGTGCTCCGAGGGCTCTCGGGATCCTCCGCCGCCGACGCCACGGCCGCCGTCTGCTGGGCGCTGTGCTGCTCGGCGCTCGGCCGCTCGAGACCGGCCGAGCGGGCGGCCACGGTCTCGCCGGAGCGCTGCTTCTTGCGGCCCTTGCGCTTGCGGCTGGAGGGCTCGGGGTCTGCGTCGTCGGCGCCCTCAGGCTCGTTCAGCTCCTCGAGCAGCTCCTCGAACAGGTCGCGCAGCTCGGAGCGGACGTAGTCGCGGGTGGCGACCTCTCGCATGGACATGCGCAGGGCGGCGATCTCGCGGGTCAGGTACTCGGTGTCGGCCAGGTTCTCCTGCGTGCGCTGGCGGTCGCGCTCGGCCACGACCTTGTCGCGGTCGTCCTGGCGGTTCTGGGCCAGCAGCAGCAGGGGGGCCGCATAGGAGGCCTGCAGGGACAGCATGAGCGTGAGCAGGGTGTAGTTCAACGCGCGCGGGTCGAACTGCATGTCCTCGGGCATGAACGTGTTCCAGCCCAGCCAGATGAACACGAAGACGGACATCCACAGCAGGAACTGCGGGGTGCCCATGAACCGGGCGAAGCCCTCCGTGAGCTGGCCGAAGGCGTCCGGGTTGGGACGCAGCCGGTTCCACATCCCGTGGCGCAGGCCGGTGGGGGTGTCCAGGCCGGCAGTGCGGCGCTCGGTGCGGCTTTCAGACATAGCGTCGTCCCACCTTCCTCACGGGGGTTCCGTCGTCCCAGGTCCGCCAGTCGTCCGGCAGCAGGTCATCGAGCACGTCGTCGATCGTGACCGCTCCCACCAGGCGGCGGTGCTCGTTGATCACGGGAATGATCGTCAGGTCGTAGGTGGCCAGCTCGCGGGCCACGTCCGAGATGGGGGAGAGGTCCTTCACGGGATCGATCGCCGAGTCGATCAGGCTGCCGATCGGCTCGGGCGGCGGCACGCGCAGCAGCTCCTGCATGTGCACCATGCCCAGGTACCGCCCGGTGGGCGTCTCCAGCGGCGGACGGCACACGAACACGGCCGCGGCCATGGCCGGGGAGACCTCCTCCTGGCGGATCGCGGCCAGCGCCTCGGCCACCGTGGTCTCCGGGGCCAGGATGATCGGCACCGGGGTCATCATCGAGCCGGCGGTGCCCTCCTCGTACTCGAGCAGGCGGCGGACGTCGTCGGCGTCCTCGGGCTGCATCAGCTCCAGCAGCGACTCGGCATCCGGGTCCGGCAGCTCGTTGAGCAGGTCCGCGGCGTCGTCCGGCTCCATCTCCTCCAGGACGTCGGCGGCGCGCTCGACCTCCAGGTGGGTCAGGACGAAGACCTGATCCTCCTCGGTCATCTCCTGCAGGACATCGGCCAGGCGGTCGTCGCGCAGCTCGGCGGCGATCTCCAGGATGCGCTTGCGGGGCAGCTCGCGCAGCTCGTCGGCCAGGTCCGCGGGCTTGTCGTCCTCGTGCGAGCTCACCCACTGCGTCGCCGGCTGATGGCCGACGGCCTCCTGGTCGGTGGCCTCGTTCCAGTCGATGACGAGCGTCTCGCCGCTGCGACGGCGCATGAGGCCGCCGCCGACGGGGCCGCGGCGCACGAACAGCTGCGTGACCTGCCAGTCGCCAGAGCGGGCCAGCTCCATGCCGACGTCGATGATGGTGGCGGTGCCGCTGCCGTCGCGCATGGTGACGGTGCGGTCGAACATCTCGCCGACCACCAGGATCTCGGAGCCGCGCTGCTCGAAGCGGCGCAGGTTCACCAGGCCGGTGCACAGGACCTGCTCGGAGTCCATGGACGTCACCCGGGTCATGGGCAGGAACACGCGGCGCTTGCCCAGGACCTCCACCACCAGACCCACGACCACCGGCTGCTTGGCCGAACCGGCGCTGTCGCGCCTGATCATGACGAGGTCGCGCACTCGCCCCACGCGGTCGCCCAGGGGGTCGAACACGTCCAGGCCGATGAGGCGCGCGATGAAGATCTTCTCGAGGGAACTGCTCACCGCACCAGGGTAGTCGCTGCACGGATTCAGCCGGGCGCGATCGAGATCTGCGTCTCAAGGCTCCGGTCAGCTGCATGGGGGAGTCTTGAGCCCATGAGCAGCTCAGCGCAGAAGGCACGTCAGATCTCCGGGGCAGGACTGCCGGAGGGCAGGGTGATCGCCTCTTTCACCAAGTACGCGGACGCGCAGCGGGCCGTGGACCACCTCTCGGACGAGGAGCTCGAGGTCTCGGCGCTGTCGATCGTCGGGCACGACCTCGCGACCCTGGAGAAGGTCACCGGCCGGCTGACGTATCCCCGCGTGGCCCTCATGGCCGCGGGTCAGGGCGCGTTCTTCGGCCTGTTCTTCGGGCTGATCCTCAGCCTGTTCGGGGGCGGCGGGCCCCTGGCCATCCTGTTGACCGTGGCCCTGGGCGCGGCGTTCTGGATGCTGCTCGGCGTGGTCTCCTACGCCGCCCAGCGCGGACGCCGCGACTTCACCTCCATGTCCACGATCGTGGCCACGCGCTACGACGTCCTGGCCCGACCGGATGTGGCCGATCAGGCCGAGCGCATGCTCCAGGGGGCCGGTCTGCAGGGCAGGGCCCCGCGCGCGGCGGCGCCCGCTTCGCCGGCTCCCGGAGCCGCCGGGCCGGTCGGCAATCTGGGCGCCGCCCCCGACGGGCAGCCGCAGGAGCAGTCGGCTCCGGTCTCGCGCCCCGATGAGACCCCGGACGGCCGCCCGCTCTACGGCGTGCGCGTCTCCCCGCAGGAGCAGGAGGCGCACCGGGGGCACCCCGAGGGCCAGGAGCAGGGCCAGGGCCCGGACCAGGCTGCCCCCGGTGGGGACGCCCAGACCGACGGCCCGTGGAGCGGCGGCGAGCCGCGCAGCTGAGCTTCTGCAGGCAGATGACCTGCTGTCGGACGGCCGTCCGCCTGCGGAGGCGGCCGCCCGTCGCGGGGCCGGAGCTGCGACCGGCCCCGCGACCGTCGGCTGATCAGTGCGCGGTCGAGGACGTCTCGGAGGACTCGAACAGGCCCTGCATCCAGGACTCGACATCGTCCGGATGACGCGGCAGAGCGGCCGAGAGGTTCTCGTTGCCGTCGGCGGTGATCAGGACGTCGTCCTCGATCCGCACGCCGATGCCCCGGTACTGCTCCGGGACGGCCAGGTCCTCGGCCTTGAAGTACAGGCCCGGCTCGATCGTGAAGACCATGCCCGGCTCGATCACCGCGTCCTGGTAGAGCTCGCGGCGCGCCTGGGCGCAGTCGTGGACGTCCAGGCCCAGGTGGTGGCTGGTCCCGTGCGGCATCCACCGGCGATGGTGCTGGCCGCGCTCCGAGAGCGAGACCTCGGCGGAGACCGGGAGCAGGCCCCATTCCTCCAGCCGGGCGGCCAGCACCGACATGGCGGCGTCGTGGACGTCGCGGAACCGGTTGCCGGGCACCGCGACCGTGAACGCGTGATCGGCGGCATCGAGCACGGCCTGGTAGATCTGGCGCTGGATCTCGGAGAACTCGCCGGTGACCGGCAGGGTGCGGGTGATGTCCGCCGTGTAGAGCGACTCGGCCTCCACACCGGCATCCAGCAGGATCATGTCCTGCGGGCGGATCTCTCCCGTGTTGCGGATCCAGTGCAGCACGGTCGCGTTGTTCCCGGAGGCCGCGATGGTGTCGTAGCCGAGGTCGTTGCCCTCAGCTCGGGCGCGGGCGAAGAACGCCCCCTCCACGAGCCGCTCGCCGCGCGGCTTGGCGATGGCGTGGGGCAGGGCCCGCACGACGTCCTCGAAGCCCCGGACGGTCATGTCCACCGACTCGCGCAGCTGCGCGATCTCGTGCTCGTCCTTGATCAGCCGCAGCTCGGAGAGCCGCTCCACGAGCTGGTCGTCCTTCAGGTGAGCCTGCTCCAGCTCCACGCCGCCCGCCTGCCGGGCCGAGTCGACGATGCCGTCCACGGCCGCGTCCTGCGCGCGGACCAGACGGAGCTGGACGCCGTCCGCCCCGACGTCCTTGCTCAGCGCGGCCTCCAGCTCCGACAGATCCCGCGTCCGCAGGCCGTAGGCGGTAGAGATCTCACGCAGCGTGGGCCGGTCGCCCACCCAGAACTGACCGTTGCGGGCATCGGCGTAGAACTCGCGGGTGTCCCGCCCGGCCATGGGATGGAAGTACAGCACCGCGGTGTGATCACCGGCGTCGTCCCCGCTGCCCGGCTCGACCGGCTCCAGCACGAGCACCGCGTTCGGCTCGTGGTCCACGCCCAGCCCGGTGAGGTGGGCGAAGGCCGAGTGGGGGCGGAAGCGGTAGTCGGTGTCGTTGGAGCGGACCTTGGGCGCCCCCGCAGGGATCACCAGGCGCTGACCGGTGTGCTCCTTCGAGATCCGCAGCCGCCGCTGGGCGGCATGATCGGCGACCTCCTCCCGCGGCAGGTCCTTCTCCGCTGCCGGGGCCCACTGCGAGGCCATGAACTCGGCGAAGGCCGAGGACTCGGGGGAGTGGGTCCTGTTGTCCACTCGCTCGGACAGCGGCTGCGAGCCGGGCTCTGCGCCGGTGTCTGCCGGTGCGCCGGCGCTCGCCTCGCGGGCGGCTGCGGGGGTGGTCTCCGAGGGCTGATCCGTCATGCTCGCTCCGTCCTGCCAGTCCGGGACCGGCTGCTCGAGGCGCAGCCGTCACCTGAAGCTGCGCGGTCTTCGTCCTGCCATGGTGCCACCGGGCTCCGACGGGGGTGGGGTCGAGGCGACCTGAGCCCGCCCGCCGAGCGGGATGGCGGCGTCTGCGGGCCGTGCCACGATGGGGCCATGAAGATCGATCTGCACACCCACTCCTCGGCCTCCGACGGCACCCAGCTGCCGGGAGAGGTCATCCGCAGCGCGGCGGAGGCGGGTCTGGACGTCGTGGCCCTCACGGATCACGACACGACCGCCGGGTGGGAGGAGGCCGCGGAGGCTGCGCGCGAGCACGCAGTGGCCTTCGTGCCCGGGACCGAGGTCTCGTGCCAGACCGACGACGGCATCTCGGTGCACCTGCTGTCCTACCTGCAGGACCCGCAGGACCGGGCGCTGGACGAGGTCATGCAGAGGGCCCGGCGCTCGCGGCGCACACGCGCCGAGCGGATGGTGGAGTTGATCGCCGAGGACTATCCCATCAGTTGGGAGCAGGTCCTGGACCAGGTCGTCGGGGATGCCACCGTGGGTCGGCCGCACATCGCCGACGCCCTCGTGGCCGCCGGGATCGCGCAGACCCGCTCCGAGGCTTTCAGCACGGTCCTGCACCCGCGCTCGGGCTACTACGTGGGCCACTACGCCCCGGATCCGGTCACCGCGGTGCGGCTGGTGCGCCAGGCCGGAGGCGTGCCGGTCATGGCCCATCCGCTGGCCCGCGTGCGGGGGCGGACGGTCGGGCAGGAGGTCTTCGACGCCATGATCGAGGCGGGCCTGGCGGGCCTGGAGATCGCTCACCGGGACAATCCGCCCGAAGCTCGGGCGGTGCTGTCGCAGATGGCGGCCGAGCACGATCTGATCGTCACCGGCTCCTCCGACTACCACGGCTCCGGCAAGCCGAATGAGCTGGGCGAGAACCTCACCTCGGAGCAGTCCCTGCGCCGGATCATGGCGGAGGCGGGCTCCGGGACGCAGGTCGTGCGTCCCTGAAGAGCCCGCCTCAGGGGTGCTCGCGCCGAGGCGGCGCGAGCGGATCAGCTCCGGAGGATCAGTCCTGGTCGTCGACCAGGCGAGCCGGGGAGCCCGTCAGCTGCTCGCCGCTGGAGCGGCGGCGGCGCCGACGGCGCGCGTTCGCCGTGGCGCGGTCCTGAGCGGTGTTCGGAGCTGCCGTCTCGGAGCCGCGGGTGCGCTCTGCGTTGCGGCCCTCTCGAGGGCTGCGCGAGGACTCGCCCGTCTCTGAGCCACGACGGCGCCCGCCGCGCTGGGAGCGGCCTTCGTCCGAGGAGCCGCCCTTCGCCGCATCGCGGGAGCCGCCGCCGCGCTGCCCGTCGTGCGAGCCCTCGCCGGAGCGCTCCGTGCGGTTCGCGCGTGCGGTGTCCTCCGAGCGCCCGCCGCGGGAGCGGCTGCGCGAGCGGCCGGAGCCGCCTCGACCCGAGCCGGATCCGCCGGAGCGAGCGCCGCGGGAGCCCTCGCGGCCGCCCGAGCCGCCGCGCGAGGAGCGGGAATCGCCCTTGTCGCCGCGGGAATCCGGGCCGCCCAGGTCCTCGAGCTTCTCCGCGCCCAAACCGGCGTGGGTCTGCTTGGAGCGCGGCAGCTTGCCCTTGGTGCCCTTGGGGATGCCGAGGTCCTCGAACAGGTGGGCCGAGGAGGAGTAGGTCTCGACCGGCTCGGGGATCCCGAGCTCGAGCGCCTTGTCGATCAGGCGCCAGCGGGGGATGTCATCCCAGTCCACGAACGTGATCGCGGTGCCCTTGCGTCCGGCACGGCCCGTGCGGCCCGTGCGGTGCAGGTAGGTCTTCTCGTCCTCTGGGCACTGGTAGTTGATCACGTGGGTGACGTCGTCGACGTCGATGCCGCGGGCGGCGACATCGGTGGCCACCAGGATGTCCACCTTGGACGAGCGGAACGCGCGCAGCGCCTGCTCGCGGGCGCCCTGCCCCAGATCGCCGTGCAGCGGGGCGGCGGCGAAGCCGCGCTCGATCAGCTCGTCGGCGACCTTGGCGGCGGTGCGCTTGGTGCGGATGAAGATGATGCACCGGCCGCGGCCGTCGGCCTGCAGGATGCGGCCCAGCATCTCGGGCTTGTCCAGGTTGTGCGCGCGGTAGACGACCTGGCGGATGTCCGCCTTGGTCGAGCCCTCGTCCGGGGCGGCGGCGCGGATGTGCATGGGCTTGGACATGTACCGGCGTGCCATGGCCACGACGGGGCCGGGCATGGTCGCGGAGAACAGCATGGTGTGGCGCACGCGCGGCACCGCCGAGAGCAGCTTCTCGACGTCCGGGAGGAAGCCGAGATCGAGCATCTCGTCGGCCTCGTCCAGCACGACCGTCTTGACCTGGGACAGGTCCAGGTGATGCTGGCGGTTCAGGTCGATCAGGCGCCCGGGGGTGCCCACCACGACCTCGACGCCCTTCTCCAGGGCCTCGATCTGCGGCTCGTAGGCGCGGCCGCCGTAGATCGTCAGCACGCGCGCGTTGCGGGTCTTGGCCGCGATGGACAGGTCCGAGCCCACCTGCACCGCGAGCTCGCGGGTGGGGACCACGATCAGCGCCTGCGGTGCGCCCGGGCGCTCCAGGCGGTCCCAGCCGTCGTCGTCGCGGCCCACGACGTTCTGAACCGCCGGGATGCCGAAGCCCAGGGTCTTGCCCGTGCCGGTCTTGGCCTGCCCGATGATGTCCTGCCCGCTCAGCGCGATCGGCAGCGTCATGGACTGGATGGGGAACGGGTGGACGATCCCGGCCTCCGCCAGGGCCTCGGCGATGTCCTCCCGGACGCCGAAGTCGGCGAAGGTGCGGGTCTCGACGGGGGCCTGGGGCTCCACCTCCACGGAGTCCTCGGCGATGGCCCCCAGCTGGGCCTCGCCCTGGTCCGGGGCGGTCTCGGGAGACTGCTCGGTCTCGGGGGATTCGGTCTGGCTCATGTTCGGGTCCTTCCCGTGGTCATCCGTGCGCGCTCGCGCGGCCGCGGTCCGCGGCGCGAAGGTGCGACGGGGCACGCCGCTGCGACCGCTTCCGGGGCTCGCGGCCGCTTGGGGGCCGGGGCGGAAGGGGAGGACGTGCCAGGGGTGGGAGCCGATCGTGCAGGTCTTCGGGTGATCTCGTCATCGACGATCGGGCATCCGGTTGCGGGACCACTGTACTCGGCCGTGTGCCCGGGCAGGGAAGGGGCCGCGGCGCGCTGCCTCGGTCGAGGCGAGCGCGACGCGGCCCGGGTGCGCTCGCGCGCTGGCTGCGAGCTGCGGCTCAGCTGGCGCTGACGCCGGGCATGAAGCCCACGCGGCGCTTGGTCTCCGCGCCGATCTCGACGTAGGCGATCCCCGAGGCCGGCACCAGCGTCAGGTTGTCCTTGGAATCCTTCAGGGACAGGACGGTGCCCTCGTTCAGGGCGGCGCTGACCAGGTCAGTGGCCTCCTGCGCGCCCAGCGGGGAGTCGACGACGATCTCCCGTCCGACGTGCTGCATCCCGATCTTGATCTCCACGGTTCCTCCTGAATGATCTGCGGGCCGCGAGGGCTGCGGCCGGACTCCTGGTGGTTGACGAGTCTAGGAGCGGGTCACTTCCAGTCCTCGTCGAGCACTCCGATTCCGCCCCAGGCTAAACGCAAGACCAGCAGCTGGGCCTCCTCGCGGGAGATGATGTCGCGGTGGCGCGACCAGTAGCCGGCACCCGTCTGGACCATGTCGGTCAGCGAGCGCCAGAGCATGACGGCCGCGTCCTGGCTCATTCCGGTGTTCGGGCCCAGGACGCTGCCCACGCCCTCGGCGACGCGCATGTGGAAGTCCTCGAAGCGCTCGCCGATCTGCGGATCCGCCATGAGGTCCGATTCGAAGATCAGCTTGTAGGACTGCGGGTCGTAGTCCACGAAGTCGAAGTACACGCGCAGCATCTCCTCGACGCGCGCGCGGTTGACCGTGATCCCCTCGCGGGCCTGTGCGCCTTGCAGGGCCTGGAGCAGGTCGCCGCCGAGGCGCTCCAGGCTGTGCTCCACGAGCGCCAGGTAGAGCTCGTGCTTGCCGGGGAAGTGCTGGTACAGCACGGGCTTGGAGACGCCGGCGGCATCGGCGATCTCCTCCATGGAGGCGCCGTGGTAGCCGTGCTCCGAGAAGACGGTGAGGGCGACCTGCAGCAGCTGGCGGCGCCGCTGCTCCTTGGGCAGACGGGTGGTGCGAGGACGGGGTGTGGGCATGGGGCTCCTGGGCTCAGCCAGCGGCGCGGGGCAGCTGCCTGTGGCCGTCGGCCGCGTCGTGGTGCGTGCGGGGCCCGGGGGTCGGCTCGGCTCGCTGATCGGTGCGGCCGCGGCCGCAGTGGGTGGGGTCCGTGGTCCCTGCCGCGTCGCTGCGGGAGGAGCCGGGACCGGTGGGGGCCGGGGTCTCGAGGGGCTCGGCGCGCACGGGCGCCGCCTGCTCGGGAAGATCGACGGACAGGCCGAACAGGGCTTCGAGCCCGGTCAGGTAGTCCTCTGCGCGGCCCTCCTTGGCCATGCGGCGGGCGCGGACCGTGGGCTCGTGGAGCAGGGACTTCACCATGCGGCGCATGGCGAACTCGACCTCCTCGGCGGCGGCGGTGCAGCCGTGCTGGCGGCGGACCTTCTCCAGCTCGGTGTCCAGCACGGACATGGTGTGCTTGCGCAGCGCCACGATCGCAGCGTCCATGTCCCGTTCGGACCGGCGGTCGCGGAAGCGCTTGGCGGCCTCGGCGACGATGCGGCGGGCGGAGGCCACGGACTCCTCGGTGGCCTCGGGGGCCGCGAGCTTGACCGACTCGAGCGTGATCAGCTCGACGCCGTCCAGGTCCACGACCGAGGGATCGAAGTCCCGCGACAGGGCCAGGTCGACCACCGTGAGCGGGCCCTCGGGAAGCTGATCGGCCGACAGCGGCTCGGATCCTCCGGAGCAGCCGATCACGACGTCCGCGCGCTCGAGGGCTTCGCGCAGGCCGTCCACGGGAACCGGGGTTCCGCCGCGGTTGGCGGTGAAGGCCTCTGCTCGTCCCGAGGCGGAATGGACCTCGATGTCGGCGCAGCCGCGGTCGCGCAGCGCGGCCATGGTGGCCCCGGCGTAGGCGCCGGTGCCGAAGACCAGCGCGCGGCGCTCGGGCCAGCGGCCGTCGGTGACGTCGTCGGCCAGGTCCAGTGCCACCGAGACGATCGAGCGGCCGCGCTCGCCCAGGCTCGTGCTGGTACCGACCTCTCGGGCGGTCTTGGCGGCCTCCTCGAACAGGCGCACGAGCCCGCCGGAGGCGGTGCCGCCTCGCTGGGCATCGATCAGCGCGCGGCGCACCTGCCCGGTGATCTCGCGCTCGCCCACGACGGCCGACTCGAGCCCCGAGACGACGGTGAAGAGGTGATGGGCGGCGTCCTCGTCGACGTGCAGGTCCATGGACTCCAGGACGTCCTCGAGGGCCACTCCGGAGCGCTCGGCCAGCAGCCGGGCGAGGGCCTCGCGAGCGGGGCCGATGCCGGCGGCGCCGGTGCTGTCGTCGAGCTCGCCGTAGATCTCCAGGCGATTGCAGGTGGACAGCGAGACGGAGCCGCTCAGCCCGGCCGTGGGGCCGAGCTCCAGGGGAGCGCTGGCAGCACCGTCGGCCAGACGCGCGACGGTGCTCAGATCAACGGTGCGGTGGGATGCCACCAAGGAGAACAGGACCACAATCCCCTCATCCTACCGCGACGTCGCAAGCTCGCACCGGTGGCGCGGACCACCTCCTGCCTGCGGGGGCCGTGCAGACGTCTCGTCGCCAAACCAGCATGCTGACGGAGGGCACAATGGGAGCCATGACCCACGCAGCACAGACCTCCGGAGCTGAGACTGCAGCGATCCGGCCCATCACGGACGAGACGGCCCCCGACGGCTTCCGCGGAGGGTTCGAGCGCCTTGCCCCGGAGCACCCGCTGCGCAGCGCCGGCACCCATGACTCGGCGCTGCTGCGGGAGCTGACCGGGCGCCGCGCTACCTCGCACCCCGTCTGGTTCATGCGACAGGCCGGACGCTCGCTGCCCGAGTACAAGCAGGTCCGCGAGGGCACCGCCATGCTCGACGCCTGCCTGCGGCCCGATCTCGCCGCGGAGATCACGCTGCAGCCCGTGCGCCGCCACCGCGTGGACGCCGGCATCTTCTTCTCGGACATCGTGGTCCCGCTGCGCCTGGCTGGTGTGGGCGTGGACATCGTCCCCGGCAAGGGCCCGGTGCTCGAGCACCCGGTGCGCACCGCTGCGGAGATCGATGCCCTGCCCGAGATGGACGACGAGGCCCTCGAGCCCATCCGCGAGGCGGTGCGGCTGACGACCGCCGAGCTCGGAGCGACCCCGCTGATCGGCTTCGCGGGGGCGCCCTTCACCGTGGCGGCCTACATGGTCGAGGGCGGGCCCTCGCGGGATCATCTGCGCCCGCGCACCATGATGCATGCCGATCCCGGGGCCTGGCAGGCGCTGGCGGCGTGGGCGGCGCGCGCCTCGGGCGCCTTCCTGCGCGCCCAGGTCGAGGCCGGCGCCTCGGCCGTCCAGCTCTTCGACTCGTGGGCCGGATCGCTGTCGCTGCGGGACTACCAGGAGCACGTGGCCCCGCATTCGGCGGCGGCCCTGGAGTCCGTGGCGGACCTGCCGGTCCCGCGGATCCACTTCGGCACGGGCACCGGGGATCTGCTGGCCGCCATGCGCGATGCAGGGGCCGAGGCCGTCGGCGTGGACCACCGCCTGAGCCTGAGCGAGGCCGTGCGCCGGGTCGGGCACGGCACGGTCCTGCAGGGCAACATCGACCCGGCCCTGCTTCCGGCCCCCGCGGAGGTGCTGCACCGCCACGTGGACGAGGTGCTGGCGGCCGGGGCGGAGGCCGCAGGCCACGTGGTCAACCTGGGCCACGGCGTCCCGCCGAGCACCGATCCCCAGGTGCTCACGGACCTGGTCTCCTACATCCACGACCAGCAGCCGGCGCCCAGGCCCGCCGACGGCTGAGCAGGGGGCCGGTTGCAGGCGGTGGCCGCCCGGCGGCTGCGTTGTCGGTGCGCAGTGGCATCCTGGAAGAAGATGAGGGCCGGCGGTCGTCGATCCGCGGACCGGCCGGTCCCCGCAGCGGAACTCGGATCAGCAGGCGCCTGGGCGCAGGCGCACCAGTGCAGGAAGGACGTGCAGCGGTGGAGCAGACCGTGTCGGGGCTCTCGGGCCAGCAGCGCGCGCGAGGACCGCTGCGCTCCGCGCTCGTGGTCGGCGGAGGCATCGCGGGCCTGTGCGCCGCGCGGGATCTCGCCGCGGCCGGGCTGCGCGTCACCCTGGTGGAGGCCCGCCCCCAGTTCGGCGGCTCCGTCGGCTCCCACCTGGTCGAGAACCTCGTGCTGGACTCCGGCGCGGATTCCTTCGCGACCCGCTCGGAGGCCGTCGCCGAGCTGGCCCGGGAGCTCGGGCTGGGGGATCGGATCATCTCCCCTGAGCCCCTGGGCTCCTGGACGGCCCTGCCGGACGGCCCCCGGCCCTCGCAGCGCACGGGCATCCTGGGCATCCCCGGCGACCTCTCGGAGCCCGGCCTGGCCGAGACCCTGGGGCGCTTCGGGCTGTGGCGGGCGCGCGCGGACCTCAAGCGCCCGGCGAGGGTCGGGGCGCAGGCGCGCACCCTCGGGGAGCTCGTGCGCCAGCGCATGGGCACCGCCGTGCTGGAGAGGATGGTCGCCCCCTTCACCATGGGGGTGCACTCCGCCCACCCGGACGCCCTGGACCTGGACACCGTCTCGCCGGGGATGCGCCAGGCCCTGCGCGAGCACGGCAGCCTCAGCGGCGCGGCGGCCTCCCTGCGCCGGGCAGCACCTCCGGGAGGCAACGTCGCGGGTCTGCGCGGAGGCATGAACACTCTGGCTGAGGCCCTCGTGGAGGACCTCAAGCAGCGCGAGGTCAAGCTCGTGCTCGGCTACGACGTCCTGGCAGTGGACCGGGATCCGCGCCGTCCCGGCTGGATGGTCCTGCAGCGCCAGCCGGAATTCGGGGACAAGTCCGCTATCGCCCGCGGCGAGCTGCTGGTCCTGGCCTCCGACGGCCCCACGGCCGTGCGCCTGCTCGGGGCACAGTCCCGGGAGATCTCCGAGTTCCAGCCCAAGCTGGGCCCCCAGATCGCCCTGGCCACGCTGGTCGTGGACAAGCCCGAGCTGGATGCCGCGCCCCGCGGCACAGGCATCCTGGTCTCCGAGGGCGTCCCGCACGTCCGCGCCAAGGCACTCACGCACGTGAGCGCCAAATGGGGCTGGGTCCGCGAGTCCCTCCCGGAGGGACGCCATGTCCTGCGCCTGTCCTACGGGCGGGTCGACAGCTCGGGGCGCACGGCCTCGCCGGAGCTGCAGCTCAAGGACGACCAGCTGCTGACCCTGGCCATGCGCGATGCCTCGCACCTGCTGGGCGTCGAGCTGCCGCACTCCTGCCTGGTCGACGGCGACGTCGTGCGCTGGGAGCAGGCCATGGCCCGCCCGTCGGCCGGGCACGCCGAGAAGGTCGCAGCCTTCCGCCAGGCCGTGGCGCAGATGCAGGACGTCGCAGCGGTCGGCTCGTGGCTCTCCGGCACCGGGCTGGTCGCCGTCGTGGCGGACACCCGCCGGGAGATCTCCCGCGTGCTGCAGGAGCACGGGGTCACCGAGCCGCCGCCCGCAGAGGCAGCAGCGCACGGGGTCTGAGCCCCGCGCACCACAGCACAGCACGCCGATCGGGCGATTCCGATCGGAGCCCGACGAGAGGAGCAACGCACATGTCCGCTCAGAGCACCGAGCAGTCCCAGGACGTCGAGCAGCAGGGGACCCAGCACTGGGCCGTCTGGTCCGTCTACGCCCGCGACAACGACCGCACCGTGCCGACCCACGAGCAGGAGACGGCCGCCGTCCAGGAGTTCGACGCCCTCGTCGAGCAGCTGGCGGCCGAGGGCATCGTGGTCCGCGGCACCTACGACGTCTCCGGTCAGCGCGAGGACGCCGACATCATGCTGTGGCTGCACGGCCAGGACCCCGCGGCCCTGCAGCTGGCCCTGCGCCGCGCTCGCCGCACCGCGCTGCTGGCCGGCACCCACCAGGTCTGGGCCGCCATGGGCGTCCACCGCGAGGCCGAGTTCACGGCCAACCACTCGCCGTCCTACGCCCGGGGCGTCGCCCCGGAGGCCTGGGTCTGCGTCTACCCGTTCGTGCGCTCGTACGACTGGTACTGGATGGATTCCGAGGACCGCTCGCGCATGCTGCGCAACCACGGCATGAAGGCCCGCGACTACCCGCAGGTGCTGGCCAACACGATCGCCTGCTTCGGGCTCAACGATTTCGAGTGGATGCTTGCCCTGGAGGCCCCCGAGCTGGTGGACCTGGTGGATGTCATGCGCCACTTCCGCAACACCGAGGCCCGACTGCACGTGCGCGAGGAGACCCCGTTCTACACCGGTCGACGAGTGAGCACCGCGGACCTGGCCGAGGTGCTGCGATGACCGCGCCCGGAGGCGCCCCGGTGCCGCAGGAGCCGGAGCTCGCGCCGTCGGCGGTGACGATCCCCAGCGGTCGCGCCGTGGACTCCTGGCCGCACCCGGTCCAGGCGCCGCAGCTCTCCCGGGCCCGAGCGCAGGAGCCCGCGGACTGGGATGCGATCGTGCTCTCGTCGTTCGGCGGCCCGGAGGGCCAGGACGACGTCATCCCCTTCCTGCGCAACGTCACCCGGGGCCGCGGCATCCCCGATGACCGGCTCGAGGCCGTGGCAGGGCACTACCGCGCCAACGGCGGGGTCTCGCCGATCAACGCGCAGAACCGCGCGCTGCTGGGCGCGCTCGAGCAGGAGCTGCGCGAGCGCGGGATCGACACCCCCATCACGTGGGCCAATCGCAACTGGGAGCCCTACGTCGCCGATGTCCTGCAGTCCCTGCACGACCAGGGCAGCCGTCGGGTCCTGGTGCTGGCCACCTCCGCGTTCTCCGGCTACTCGTCCTGCCGGCAGTACCGCGAGGACTGGGGAGTGGCCCTCGAGCAGACCGGGCTCGGCGAGCAGATGGTCGTGGGCAAGATCCGCCAGTACTTCGACATGGCCGGGTTCCTGGAGCCGTTCGTCGACGGGCTGCGCGAGGCCCTGCTCCAGCGTGCCGAGCGCGGTCCCCTCAGGATCCTGTTCGCCGCCCACTCCGTGCCGGACACCGACGCCCTGGCCGCCGGCCCCGAGACCATGCGGGATGGCTTCGCGACCGGCTCGGCCTACGCGGATCAGCTGCTCGCTGCCTCGCGGAAGGTCATGGAGCGCACTCGGGCGCGGCTGCAGGACGAGGGGCTGTCGCTGCCCGAGTCGCTGAGCTGGGATCTGGTGTTCCAGTCGCGTTCGGGTCCGCCGTCCATGCCGTGGCTCGAGCCGGATATCAACGATGCCGTCGAGCAGGCGGCGGATGACGGCGCAGGCTCCGTGATCGTGGTCCCGATCGGCTTCGTGTCCGATCACATGGAGGTGCTCTGGGACCTCGACACCGAGGCCCGCGAGACCGCGCAGGAGCGCGGCCTGGGCTTTGCGCGCACACCGACTCCGGGGACCCACCCGGCGTTCGTGTCCGGACTCGCGGACCTGATCGAGCAGCGGATGGCCGGGCGCTCAAGCGAGCCCAGGTCCTCCGCGTGCAGCGACGGCACCTGGTTCGACGACTGCCCCGCCGACTGCTGCGTCAAGATCCTGCGCGGCAGCACCGAGCCGCGACCCACGATCGCGCAGAGGCCCGAGGGTGAGCCGATCCCGGTCGGTCTCGACGAGACGGGCCAGGTGGTGCGCGCATGAGCGGGCAGCCCCACGAGACCGATCAGGTAGGCCAGGACATGAGCGAGGCAGAGCGCACCGAGGACCAGCGGCAGCCGGCCGCCGTGCTGAGGGTGGGCACGCGCGGCTCCGCGCTGGCCCGCACCCAGACCACCTGGGCGGCGGACCGGGTGGCCGAGGCCGCCGGGGTCTCCCACGAGCTGGAGATCATCCGCACCGAGGGCGATGTCCTCACAGGGTCGCTGGCGACCCTGGGCGGGACCGGCGTGTTCGCGGCGGCTCTGCGCGTGGCGCTGCTCGAGGATCGCGTGGACATGGCCGTGCACTCGCTCAAGGACCTTCCCACGGCACCCACCCCTGGCCTGTCCATCGGCGCGGTGCCCGAGCGCGAGGACCCCCGCGACGCCCTGTGCGCCCGCGACGGCCTGCGCCTCGAGCAGCTGCCCGACGGCGCGAAGGTCGGCACCGGCTCGCCCCGACGGGCCGCTCAGCTGCTGCTGGCCCGCCCGGACCTGCAGATCGTGGACATCCGGGGCAACGTCCCCACCCGCCTGGCGCGCGTTGCCGGGCTGGATCCCGAGGGCCCCGGCGATCTCGACGCCGTGGTCCTGGCCGCCTCCGGCCTGCGCCGACTGGGGCTGCAGGCGCACATCACGGAGGCGCTGGACCCGTCGGTCGTGCTGCCCGCTCCCGGACAGGGGGCGCTGGCCCTCGAGATCCGCACCGAGGTGCTCGAGAGGGATCCAGAGCTCGCCGAGCAGGCTTCCGGCTCCTCACAGGACGCCGTCGCCGCGCAGCGTGCCCGCCCCGGGCAGGACGCGCTCGACAGCGACCTGCTGCAGGGCCTGGCGCGGATCAACCACCTGGAGACCCGCTGGGCCGTGACCGCCGAGCGCTCGCTGCTGGCACGGCTCGAGGCCGGGTGCGCCGCACCGGTGGGCACGCTGGCCACGGTCGAGAACGGCATGCTCACCCTGCGGGTCGCCGTGGCCTCCCCGGACGGGGCCGAGGTCATGCGCCGCACCGAGGCCTCGCACGAGCTGTCCACGGCCGCCGCCCGGGAGCTCGGGCGCCGCGTGGGCGACGGCCTGCTCGCCGACGGCGCGGCCCGACTGGCGGGGCTGGCCTGAGCACGGTGCCCACGGCCTCCCCGTCCCGGGACTCGGCGCGGTTCAGCGCGCCGAGCGCGGGAGCCTGCGCGCAGCCCCCTGCGTCCGGGGCGGCAGGCTCGGGACCGCGCCCGGGCCGGCCAGGGCCGGCGGGGCAGGGGCAGGAGCACCCGGCCGGCTGCGGAGACAGCCCGCTGCGGGGCCGGTCCGTGCTGGTGACCCGAACCCCGGATCGGGCGGCGGAGCTGCTCGAGCTGCTGCGCGAGCGCGGAGCCGAGCCCGTGCTCGTGCCCGTCCAGGAGGCGCAGCCGGTCACCGGCCAGCAGCGCCAGGACCTGTACGAGCTGCTCGAGGCGGCGGCGCAGGGGCCGAGGCCAGCAGTGCCCCCCGGCAGCTGGACGGAGGGCCGCTCGTCGGCACCGGTCACAGGTTCCCATGGATCCCCAGACCGGGCCGAGCCGCTGTGGCTCGTGGTGACCTCGGCCAACACCGTGCGCGCCCTGCATCGTCTGGCGCTCGAGACGCACGGGCGCGGCCTCGGGGAGCTGCTGGAGCCCGGCATCGAGCGCGGGCTGCGCGTGGCAGCCGTCGGACCGGCCACCGCGGCCGAGCTCGAGAGCCATGCCGTGCCCGTTCATCTGCAGCCCCATCGCACGGCCTCGGCCGCCGGGCTGCTCGAGACCTGGGCGCGGCCGGAGGGCCCGGACGCGGCCCTCGCCCCCGTGCGCCCCGGCACCGTGCTGCTGCCCCAATCGGCGGCGGCCTCGCCCGAGCTGACGCGCGGGCTGCAGGAGCTCGGCTGGCAGGTGCGGCGCCGCGACGCCTACCGGATGGCCCCGTGGCCGGCCGAGGATCCCCTGGTCGCAGCACCCGTGGGGCAGCACGATCCGGTGCGCACCGTCGAGCAGGCCCGCTCGGAGCTGGCAGCCGGCGCGATCGACGGCGTGATCCTCACCGCTCCGTCGACCGTCCGTGCGCTGGCAGACGGACTCGTGCGGGCTCCGTCGCCCGCGCTGGCGGCCATCGGGGAGCCCACGCACACCGCCGTCGTCGCACTGGGCCTCGAGGCGGTCGTGGCCGAGTCCACGGCGCCGTCCGGGCTCATCGAAGCACTCGAGCGGGCCGTGGCCGCTCCGCCGGGGCGCCGGCGGCCCGCCCCACCCCAGGACATCGCCCCATCAGCACAGGAGGAATGACATGAACGATCGCATCGATCCCAGCGCAGCAGCCGAGGCTCCGCGGAGCCGCCGCTTCAGCGTCGATCTGCCGCACCGGCCGCGGCGCCTGCGCCAGTCCGAGACCATGCGCCGCCACGTGCGCGAGACCCGCCTGCACCCGTCGCAGCTGATCCTGCCGGTCTTCGTGAAGGAGGGGCTGCAGGAGCCGGTCGAGATCGCCTCCATGCCCGGGGTGGTGCAGCACAGCATGGACTCGCTGCGCCGTGCGGCAGCCGAGGCGGTCGAGCTCGGGCTCGGCGGCATCATGATCTTCGGCGTCCCGGCCGTCCTGGACGCCCGGGGCTCGGGCCTCATCGATCCCGAGGGGATCCTCAACCGTGCGCTGGGCGAGGTCCGCGACGAGGTCGGCGACGACCTCCTGGTGATGGCCGACCTGTGCCTTGACGAGTTCACCGACCACGGGCACTGCGGCGTGCTGGACGACCAGGGCCGCGTCGACAACGATGCGACCCTCGAGATCTACGCGCAGGCCGCCGTGGCCCAGGCCCGGGCCGGGGCCCACGTGCTGGCCCCGTCCGGGATGATGGATGGGCAGGTGGGCGTCATCCGCGACGCCCTGGATGCCGCCGGTCATCAGGACACCGTGGTGCTGGCCTACGCCGTGAAGTACTCCTCGGCGTTCTACGGCCCGTTCCGCGAGGCCGTCGACTCGGCGCTGACCGGCGATCGCAAGACCTACCAGATGGATTCCGCCAACCGGCGCGAGGCCTTCCGGGAGCTCGAGCTGGACCTGGCCGAGGGCGCGGACATGGTCATTGTCAAGCCGGCCATGTCCTACCTCGATATCCTGAGGGAGGTCGCCGACCAGTCGACGGTGCCGGTGTCCGCCTACCAGGTCTCCGGGGAGTACGCGATGATCCAGGCGGCCTCGGCCAACGGCTGGATCGACCGCCGCGGTGCGGCCCAGGAGTCGGTGCTCTCGATCATCCGCGCCGGCGCCGATACCGTGCTGACCTACTTCGCAACTGACCTGGCCCGCTGGTGGCGCGAGGACAACGGACTGAGCTGACAGGCCCCCAGACGACACGACGACCACAGCGGAAGCCATCGGCCGCGCCCTGCCGCGCCGCCGCCGGCTTTCGAGACATCGCTTCCGAAAGGACCCCATGACCGTCTCTGAAGAGCTCTTCGAGCGCTCCCGCCGCGTGATCCCCGGAGGGGTGAACTCGCCCGTGCGCGCGTTCGCCTCCGTCGGGGGGACCCCGCCGTACATCTCGGCGGCTCGCGGGCCGTACCTGACCGATGCCGATGGCCGCGAGTTCGTCGATCTCGTGGGGTCGTGGGGACCGGCGCTGGTCGGCCACGCGCACCCGGTCGTGCTGGAGGCCGTGCACGCCGCCGTCGAGAAGGGCCTGTCCTTCGGCGCCTCCACGCGCGGTGAGACCGAGCTGGCCGAGCACCTGGTGCAGCGCGTCCCGGCGCTGGATGAGATCCGCATGGTCTCGACCGGCACGGAGGCCACCATGACCGCACTGCGCCTGGCCCGCGGCGTGACCGGACGCGACCTCGTGATCAAGTTCGCCGGCTGCTACCACGGCCATGTGGACTCGCTGCTCTCGGAGGCCGGCTCCGGTGTGGCCACCCTGTCGCTGCCCGGTTCGGCCGGCGTCACCGAGGCCACGGCGGCCGAGACCCTCGTACTCCCGTACAACGACCTCGACGCCGTGCGCGAGGCTTTCGCCGCCCACGAGGGGCGCATCGCCGCCGTGATCACCGAGGCCTCCCCGGCCAACATGGGCGTGGTCCCGCCGGATCCGGGATTCAACGCGGGCCTGCGGGAGATCACCCGGGCCCACGGGGCCCTGATGATCTTCGATGAGGTCCTCACCGGATTCCGCGTGGACCCCGCCGGCTACTGGGGCCTGACCTCGCCGCAGGAGGGCGGCTGGGAGCCGGACATCTTCACGTTCGGCAAGGTCATAGGGGGCGGTCTGCCGGTGGCGGCACTGGGCGGGCGCCGCGAGATCATGGAGCACCTGGCCCCCACCGGCCCCGTCTACCAGGCCGGCACGCTGTCCGGGAACCCGGTGGCCATGGCCGCCGGGCTGGCCACGCTGCAGCTGGCCGACGACGACTGCTACCGGACGATCGACCGTCTCTCCGAGCAGCTGCGCGGCGAAGTCTCCTCGGCGCTGTCTGCCGCAGGAGTCGACCACTCGATCCAGAACGCCGGTTCGCTGTTCTCGGTGACCTTCGGGACCTCGGACCGCCCGGTGCGCACCTATGCGGATGCCAAGTCCCAGGAGGTCTTCCGCTGGGCGCCGTTCTTCCGCGCCATGCTGGAGCAGGGCGTGTACCTGCCACCGTCGGTGTTCGAGGCCTGGTTCCTCTCCGCAGCGCACGACGAGACCGCCATGCAGCGGATCATCGACGCGCTGCCCAAGGCCGCCGAGGCTGCCGCCCAGGCGCAGCCCGTCCAGGGCTGATCGGCTCCGGGCCCAGCTTCACGGACAGGACAGCGCCCCGGTCCCTTCCGCATCGCGGAGCGGACCGGGGCGCTGTGCGTCGGCGACGCGTCAGTTCTTGTCGCCCAGGACGTTGTCCTTGGCGTCCTTCAGGTTCTCGCCGGCCTGCTTCAGGTTCGAGGAGTTCTCCTGCTGCTCGCCGGCGCCCTGCAGGCGCTCATCGCCGGTGGCCTCGCCGAGCTTCTGCTTGGCCTGGCCCGAGGCTTCCTCGGCCTTGTTGCTGATCTTGTCACCGAGTCCCATGGGAACCTCCTGTGCTCTGCTGTCGACCGGAAGGCCGACGGGGAATCTGAAGTCTACTGCGGGAACCCGACCTGCGGCAGTCCTGCTGGGATCATCCCTGCAGGTCGCGCACCGGCCAGGTGCCGTCGATGACGATGCTGGGGTCCTGACGACGGCTGCGCAGGAACTCCTGGAAGTCGGCGGCCTGCTCGGCGGACCATTCGATCTGCTGCCGGTGGATCTGCGGGGCGCCCACGCGCAGCTCGGCGAACTCCTCGGCCAGACGACGCCCGACCTGCTCGGCGGCCAGGGCGTCCGCCCCGGAGGTGTGCGCCTCCTCCAGGTCCACCTCATAGGCCTCGGACAGAGCCACCAGCGTGCGCTTGCCGCGCCATCTCACCCGCACGTGCTTGTGCATCACGTAGGGGTCCAGCACCGGGAAGGCCTCCGGGGCCTGCAGCCCGTGGCGTCGGGCCTCGGCGGCCAGGACCGTGAAGTCGTAGGACGCGTTGAAGGCCAGCACGGGGATCCCGCGCTCCAGCAGATCGGCGACGGCGGCCACGATCTCCGGGACCACCTCCGCCGCCGGACGGCCGTGCTCGCGAGCGTGCTCGGTCGAGATGCCGTGCACGGCCGCAGCGCCCTCCGGAATCTCCACGCCGGGATCTGCGAGCCAGTCCCAGCGCTGGAGGATCTCGCCCCGGGCATCGATCAGCAGCAGCGAGGCGGTCACGATGCGGCACTCGTGGGCGTCCTTGCCCGTGGTCTCCAGGTCGAAAGCCGCTCGCGGCAGCTCGGTCCAGGGGGTGTCAGGGTCCTGCGGGGCCGGTGCCTTGTGGTCGGATCGCGGCGCCACAGCATCGGCGGGCGCCGCGCTCGCGGCGGGTGCGCTCGGCCGATCCCCGGCACCGGTCGATGCCGCGGGGGTGTCGAACAGCGACAGCTGGGCCTCCTGGGCCTCGGGCTGCGAGGGGCTCGCCGGGCTGCTGCCCGACGGGGTCGGGAGATCGAAGAGCGGATCGGTCTGCTCGGACGGATCGGGTCTGCTGGCCATGCCGACACCGTACGGAGCCGCTCCGACAGCACTGGGCCGGCGGCTTGTTCCGGCGCGATGCGGCCGACGGCGATGCCGATGCCGCTGAGGTCGGGGCCTCGGGGGCCGCGGCGCACCTGCCGCCCGAGATGGCCTTGTGCTGTCAGAGCGCTGTGGTGCGATGTGGCCATGTCCCAGCAGCGGCCGTCGCATCCCCCCGAGCCCGTCGTCGATCTCTCCGCGTCGCGCTCGGCCTGGCGCCTGGTCCCGGCCGAGCGCAGCTCGCTCGTGCTCCCGGAGCTCTCGGCCCTGGATCGCGATCAGCGGGAGATCGCCGAGCTGGCCGGCGACTGCGGCCCGCAGCTCGTGCTGGGGGCGCCGGGCACGGGCCGGACCACGGCCCTGCTCTCGCTGGCCGCCCGCAGGCTGCGCGAGGGCCTGCCCGCTGACCGGCTGCTCGTGCTCACCCCGTCGCGCGCCGCGGCCGCCCGCGCCAGGGACACGCTGACTGCCACCGCGGCCACCACCATGACCTCTCCGCCGGTGCGGGCGTGGCAGGCCTACGCCTTCGACCTCCTGCGCCGGGCTCAGGCGGAAGGACTGCTGCCGGGAGTCGAGCAGCCGCCCCAGCTGCTGTCGGGACCGGAGCAGGACGTCCTGCTCAAGGAGCTGATGGCCGGTCACCGCAGCGGCCACGGCGCCGCCGTCGTGTGGCCGCCGGATCTCTCGGAGGCTGTCGGCACGCGCGGCTTCCGCCAGGAGGTCCGCGATCTCTTCGACCGCGTGTGCGAGAACGGGCTGTCCCCGGAGGACCTCGAGCAGCTGGGGCACCAGATGCAGCGACCGGACTGGATCGCCGCCTCCGTGCTGCGCCGGGAGTACCTGCGCGTGCGCCGCCTGCGCATGCCGGAGGCCTTCGACCCCGCGGCCCTGGTGAGCGAGGCCTGCCGGGCCCTCGTGGAGCACCCCGACTTCCTCCACCGGGAGCAGCAGCGGCTCGAGCTCGTGGTGATCGACGACCTCCAGGAGGCCACGCCGTCGATCCACCGTCTGCTGGAGGTGCTGTGCCGGGGCCGGGACGTCGTGATCGCAGCGTCGCCGGACACCGTCGTGCAGGGGTTCCGCGGTGCTCGCCCGGACCTGCTGCGCGGACTCGACGACCGCCTGGGCACCCCGCAGCGGCCCCTCACGCGCCGCGTCCTGGGCACCGGGCACCGCATGCCCCCGGCCATCCAGCTGGCTTGGCAGCGCGCGGCTCAGCGGATCCCCGCTCTCGAGACCGCCCTGGGGGCCCGCCGTCCTCGTCCCGTGCCGCCGGGGGGCGATCCGGAGGCGGAAGAGCTGCCGCAGGCGGTCCTGCTCGGCTCGGCCGCGCAGGAGGCGCGCTGGATCGGCCACGCCATCCTCGAGCGCCATCTGCTGCAGGGCGTGGCGCTGCAGGACATCGCCGTGATCGTGCGCTCGAGCGATCGCCTGCAGTCCCTGCAGCGCCACCTCACGGCTCTCGGAGTGCCGGTGACCACTTCGGCAGCCGAGACTCCCGTCCGGGACGAGTCCGCGGTGCGTCCCCTGCTGTCCGCGCTGCGGCTGATCGTGGCGGAGCGCTCGGCGGCCCAGCACGATCAGGAGCTGGAGCGCGAGCAGCCGGACCCCGAATCGCTGCGATCCGATGCCCCGGAAGCGCCGCGGGCCTCGGAGACGGGAGAGGGGACCGCGCAGAGCAGCGCCGTGCTGGAGGCGCACGAGGCCGTCGAGCTGCTCAGCTCCCGGATCGGAGGCGCTTCGGCCATGGACCTGCGCCGCCTGCGCCAGCGCCTGCGAGCCCACGAGCTGCGCAGCGGCGGAGGACGCAGCTCGGACCAGCTGCTCGTGGAGGCGCTGCTGGACCCCACCGTCATGGAGGATGCAGGCGTCAGGGCCGCCCCGGCGCGTCGTGTCGCCCGGATGCTCCAAGCCGGGCGCACCGCGCTGCGTGCCGACGGGGCCACCGCCGAGACGGTCCTCTGGGCGCTGTGGGAGGCCTCCGGAGTGGCAGGACGCTGGCAGCGCACCGCCCTGGCCGGCGGTCCGGAGGGCCAGCGGGCCGATCGCGATCTCGATGCCGTGGTCGCGCTGTTCGGCACGGCCGAGCGCTTCGCCGATCATCGCCCGGGAGCAGGGCCGCAGGAGTTCCTGGAATTCTTGGAGCATCAGGACCTGCCCATGGACACCCTCGCCGCCCGCGCCCCCACGGGGGCCTCCGTGGAGATCATGACTCCGGCCACCGCAGCCGGTCGCGGCTGGCCGGTCGTGTTCATCGCGGGCCTCCAGGAGGGCAGGTGGCCCAACACGACGCTTCGCGGGCAGCTGCTGGGAGCCCAGCGCCTCTCGGACGCCGTCGAGCTCGGCGTGGAGGTCGCCGCTCAGGCCAGCCCCGCCGCCCGGCTCACGGAGGTCCGCCACGACGAGCTGAGGCAGTTCGCCACAGCCGTCTCCCGTGCCTCGCGCGAGCTGATCGCCACGGCCGTGTCTTCCGAGGAGGAGAACCCCTCGGAGTTCCTGGACATCGTGGATCCGTGGGATCCCTCGCTGCACCCGGAGGCCGCCCGCCGGGCACGTCCCGTGCACACCGCGCCGCGTCCTCCCACGCTGCGGGCCCTGACCGCCGAGCTGCGCCGGGTGCTCCAGCAGGGGACGGCCTCGCAGGAGCAGAGGGAGGCGGCGGCACAGCTGCTGCACCGCTTCGCCTCCTCGCCCGAGCCCGTGGATGGGGCGGCCCCGCACCAGTGGTGGGGCCTGCTGCCGCTGTCGTCCACGCAGGAGGTCCTGGACCCGCAGCAGCCGGTTCCGCTGTCTCCTTCGCGCCTCGAGACCATCCAGCGCTCGCCGTTGGACTGGTATGTGGCCACGGCTCGTGCTGAGGAGGCCTCGGATGCGGCGCGCTCGGTCGGCACCCTGGTCCACTCGATCGCAGAGCAGTCCCCAGAAGGCACCGGCGATCAGCTCGCGGCGCAGATCCACCGCAGGTGGAGGGAGCTCGGGCTGCCGGAGACCTGGGAATCAGACCTGCTCAAGGAGCGGGCCGAGACCATGCTTCGCAGATTCGCCCAGTACGTGATCCAGGCTCGCAAGGACGAGCACCGCCGCCTGGCCCTCGTGGAGGGGGGCTTCCAGGTCCTCATCCACGGCCGCGCCCGCGATGCCCTGCTGCGCGGTCGGGTGGACCGCCTGGAGATCGATGACCAGGGCCGTTTCGTGGTGGTCGACCTCAAGACGGGGCGCAGCGCACCTGCCACCAAGGATCTGCCCGAGCATCCTCAGCTGCTGGCCTATCAGGCGGCGCTGGCGGCCGGTGCCGGTCAGGCCATGGTCGAGGAGCAGCAGCGCGGCATCCGGCAGAGCACGGATGCGGAAGGGCAGAAGCCGGAGCCGAGCGAGCCCCTGGTGCTGCGGGAAGGGCCCCTTCAGCATCTGCCCGGCGGTGCGCTGCTGGTCCAGCTGGGCGTGGACAGGGTCAACGTCAGCACGCAGCTGCAGGACGGGCTCACCGAGGAAGGCGGCGTGCAGGTCCGCGAG
The DNA here is from genome assembly GCF_030268385.1 of Kocuria sp. NBRC 114282. Classification (NCBI taxonomy): domain Bacteria; kingdom Bacillati; phylum Actinomycetota; class Actinomycetes; order Micrococcales; family Micrococcaceae; genus Kocuria; species Kocuria sp. NBRC 114282. The sequence continues at coordinate 292,631 of NZ_BSQO01000002.1, forward strand.
CTGGTCTCGGCCGCTGCGGATCTGGTGGCAGGGGACCGCTTCCTGGCCAGCCACACCGCAGGGTCGAACACGGGCCACGGCGGGATCGGCTGCAGCCTCCCGGAGATCTGCCCGCTGTGCGCCGAGGGACGGCAGGTCACCGAATGAGCGTGTCCGCTGCCTCCAGCGGCCGCTCGCCGCACGAGCCGAACCACGACCAGACCCAGAAGGAGCCCGGCATGGCCTCCGAGCACGACTCCCGCCCCCAGACGTCGTCATCCGAGGATGCGTCGTGGTCAGGCGAACCGGAGTCCGCAGCGTCGTCCTCGCCCGCCGGGGCGTCGGAGCCCGCGGTCTGCGCTGCAGGACCCGGGGCGATGAAGGGCGATGGATCCCCGCACCCGTACCTGGGCGTCGAGCCGCGCTGGAGCCCCCAGGAGCTGGCGGAGGCGCTGGGCGGCAACAGGCCCACCGAGCAGCAGGCGGAGGTGATCGCCGCGCCGCTGACCCCGCGGCTCGTGGTCGCCGGTGCCGGCTCGGGCAAGACCGCCACCATGGTCGACCGGGTCGTGTGGCTCGTGGCCAATGGCATCGTGCGCGCGGATCAGGTGCTGGGCGTGACCTTCACCCGCAAGGCCGCCGGTGAGCTGCGCGACCGCGTGCGGGGCCGACTGGGTGTGCTGCGCTCCAAGGGCCTCGTCGTGCCCGGACCGGAGGACCCCTCCGAGCTCTCAGCGGCCGACGCGGACCGCGGCGCCCCCGCCGGCCAGGGGGACACCGCGCCCGTGCTCGAGCCCACGGTGCTGACCTACCACTCGTATGCCAGCGCGCTCGTGCGCACCTACGGGCTGCGGATCGGCCTGGAGCCGGAGACCGCTCTGCTCGGCCCGGCCCAGGCCTGGCAGATCGCCTCGCGCGTCGTGGAGTCCTGGGACGGTGAGGTCCCGTCCGATCTGAAGATGTCCACGGCGGTCGAGCAGGTCCTCGCGCTGTCCTCGGGCGCCGCGGAGCACCTGCTGGACCTCGACGAGATCCGGCGGCACACGGCTCGGCTCGGGCAGGCCATGCTCGAGACCCCGCCGCGACCGGGGGGCAAGAAGAAGAAGGTCACCAAGGACACCCAGGAAGCCGCGGGCCGCCTGCTGCGCACCGGCGTGCTGTGCCGCATGGCGCAGCGCTATCAGCAGGCCAAGCAGGAGGCCGAGGTCATGGACTTCGGCGATCTGCTCAGCCACGCGGCGCGTCTTGCCCAGGAGGATCGGACCTGCGGCGCCTCGGAGCGGGAGCGCTACCGCGTGGTGCTGCTCGACGAGTTCCAGGACACCTCGCACGCGCAGATGAAGATCTTCGCCGAGCTCTTCGGCCAGGGCCATTCCGTGATGGCGGTCGGGGACCCCCAGCAGTCGATCTACGGCTTCCGCGGAGCCTCTGCCGGACAGCTCTTCGGCTTCAGCGACCATTTCCCGGCCCCCGGCGATCCCCAGGACGCCGTCTCCTTCCTGACCACCGCCTGGCGGAACGACACCGCGATCCTCGACGTCGCCAACAGCGCTGCCGAGCCCCTGCGCACTCCGCCCCCGTGGAGCACCGGCAGCGCCGGACAGGGGCTGAAGAAGGTCCCCGGCCTGGACCCGCGCCCCGAGGCAGATCGCGGGCAGGTCCTGCTGTCCCGGCACCGCTCGGATCAGGACGAGGCCGTCGCCATCGCGGACGACATCCTGGCCGCGCGCGCCCGGGTCCGCGAGGACCAGGAGCTTCCCACCACGGCGGTGCTGTGCCGCCGCCGCTCCCAGTTCGAGCCCGTGCGCCGCGAGCTGATCGCACGGGGGATCCCGGTGGAGGTCGTCGGGATCGGCGGTCTGCTGCAGGTCCCGGAGGTCGTCGACATCGTGGCCACGCTGCGGGTGCTCACCGATCCCGGTCGCTCGGACTCCCTGGCCCGACTGCTGACCGGAGCCCGCTGGCGGCTGGGCGCCCACGACCTTGCCGCTCTCGGCGACTGGGCCGGACACCTTGAGCGGCGCCGCAGCGCTGCGGCGGACATGGGCCTGATCGAGGACATCGACTCGCCAGGCGACCCTGGGGACGCGGTGCAGGGATCGCCCCAGGAGGACGTCCTGGTCGAACCGGACCGGGTAGACGCCGCCTCCCTCGTGGAGGCCGTGGAGACCCTGCCGCGCCCGGACTGGATCTCCGGAGCCGGACGCAGCCTCAGCGAGACCGGCCGTCAGCGACTCATCGCCTTCGCCGAGGAGCTGGCCGAGCTGCGGACCTGGCTCTCCGAGGACCTGGCCACCATCATCTCGGTGATCGAGCGGACCCTCGGTCTGGACATCGAGGTCGCCGCCCGCCCGGACGCTCGAGCCGCGCAGGGCCGCCGCGACCTGGACGCCTTCCTGGACCTGGCGGCGTCGTTCAGCTCGGCCAGCGCCACGCAGGACGTCGGGGCGTTCCTGGGGTGGCTGGACATCGCCTCCCGCGAGGAGAAGCTCGACACCGCCCCGCCAGAGCCTGCTCGGGGTGCGGTGCAGCTGCTGACCGTCCACGCCTCCAAGGGGCTGGAATGGGATCACGTGCACGTGCCGGGCATGAACCAGTCGCACTTCCCCATGACCCGGGACACCCGCTGGACCAAGAACCCCTCGGACGTCCCCTGGCCGCTGCGCGGGGACCGGGCATTCCTTCCGCAGTGGAGTGAAGACACCTCGGATCTCGACGCCCTCAGCGACTCCCTGGCGCAGTTCCAGGAGGACGCCGCCCAGCATGCCGAGGCCGAGGAGCGCCGCCTGGCCTACGTGGCCTTCACCCGTGCCAGGAGCCGCCTGCACCTGTCCTCGAACGCATTCTCCGGCTCGGCCGCCACGCGGCGGACGCCGTCGCGCTTCCTCCTGGAGCTGCTGCCGCTGAGCGGTCAGCAGGGTCTGGAGATCGCGCGGGAGGCCGCCCAGGAGAAGGCCTTCGACTCCGCGCCGGTCGAGCTGCCCCAGGACGACCAGCACCGGAGCATCGACGGCATCGAGCTCGTCGGCTGGGAGGATGTCGCCGCGGACGAGAAGAACCCCGAGCAGTCGCGACGCCTGTGGGCGGCCTGGCCGTACGACCCCCTCGAGGGCCCTGAGGTCCTGGAGACGCGCGGCGAGCAGGCCCAGGCTCCCCTCGACCCGGATCAGCCCGGCGTGCAGAGGCAACCGGCCCCGCAGGCCGGGCGACGCGCCCGGGTGGAGGCCGCCGCTCACCGGGTGAGCCAGCAGTCCGAGACCGACCACGCGGAGATCGAGCGCCTGGAGGCCGAGCAGAGCCGCCGGGATCCGCAGATCCAGCGCTGGTTCGAGGAGGCGCGCATCCTGCTGGCCGCCCACGAGACCCGCAGCGAGGTCCAGGAGCTGGCCCTGCCCTCGCACCTGTCGGCCTCCACGGTGGTCGAGCTGGGCCGTGACCCGCAGGCGGTCGCCGCGCAGTTCCGCCGACCCATGCCGCGTCGCCCAGGCATGGCCGCGCGCGCCGGAACGGCCTTCCACTCGTGGGTCGAGGACCACTTCCAGTCCTCGGCGATCTTCGACCTGGACGAGGTCCCCGCGGAGGACGACTTCGTGGACGAGTCCTACGACCTCCCGCGCCTGGCCGAGACCTTCCGGGCAGGTGAGTGGGGAAACCGGCAGCCGTGGTCGGTCGAGCACCCCATCGAGACGCCGATCTCCGGAGTCACCATCCGCGGTCGGATCGACGCCGTCTTCCGCACCGAGGACGGCCGCTGGGAGCTCGTGGACTGGAAGACCGGAGCCGTGCCGGCCCAGAGTGAGCTGGCGCGTCGAGCTGTGCAGCTGGCCGTCTACCGCCTCGGCTGGTCACGACTGCAGGACGTGCCGATCGAGGACGTCTCGGCGGCGTTCTACTTCGTCTCCGAGGACCGGACCATCCGCCCGCACGACCTGGCGGATGAGCAGCAGCTCGAGCGGATGGTGAGCCGGGCCTTCGGCTGAGGACCTCGCCCCGGGTCGCAGCCCCTCGGGCCGCGAGGAGCCCGCAGTCGTGGTCCTCCGCGGTGGGCGACGCCGCCGCCGCCGCGGTCTCGGCCCTGGATCTCAGTCCTGCGACGTCCCGGGGCCGGGTCGGCGCAGCGGGGTGACGGTGGCCCCGGTGTGCGGGTCGGCGGCGGGACCCTCGTCCTTCGCGCCGGAAGGCTCAGGGGAGTCGTCGTCCGCCAGAGGCTCGGCCGTGCCGACTCCTGCGTCGTCAGCGGGATCCGAGAACAGCGAGTCCCGGTTCAGGCCGTGGAGGCCGGTGGCCGTGAAGGAGGCCTCCTCGGCGCGCTGCCGGGAGGTGCGGGCATGCTCGGTGCGGGCCTCGACCGACTGCTCGGCCTCGGCTCCGCGTGCGGCCGAGAGCTCCCGGTCGTAGGCCTCCACGTCCTTCTCCAGGATGCGCAGCATGGACTCGGCGTCGGCGACCAGCTCCGGCAGATCCCGTGAGACGCCCCGCACGAGCCAGCGGGCCAGGGCGAACTCGGCCTCCAGATGCGCGCGGCGCAGCAGGTGCGGGTCCGGCTCGGCGGAGGTGTGCCGCGAGTACTCCGCGACCACGGCGGCGGCGAACGACGGGTCGCTGGCCCCGATCAGCCAGGCGAAGTCGTCGGCGGGATCGCCCACGTGCACGTCCGACCAGCCGGTGACGGCCGTGATCCGGTTGCCCTCCACGGTCAGGTTGTCCTCGTGGAGGTCGCCGTGGATCACGTGGGTGGAGAAGCGCCACAGCGTGCGGTCCTCCAGCGCATCCTCCCAGCGCCGCAGCAGAGCCGCGGGGATGCGTCCGGTGGTCGCTGCCTGGTCGAGCTCGCTGAGCCGGCGCCGGCGGCACTGCTCCGAGCTGTAGGCGGGCAGATCGGCGTCCATGACCATGGCGCGCGGCAGCGAGTGGATCGCGGCGATCAGCTGGCCCAGCTGCGCGGCGGCCTGCGGCACGGGCTCGGCGCTCGGGGGCTGCGGTCGCGCCGGCGGAGCGTCGGCCAGGTCCATGAGGTCGTCGATCGGCACCGGGCCACCGGGAAGGTGCGAGTACACGAACAGGCGCCGTCCGCGGTCCTCGACCGAGCCCACGACGGTGGGCATGTGGAACGGCAGCTTGGCGCGCAGCGCCGGGCTGAACGAACTGAGAACGGCGTGCTCGGAGGCCAGGCGCATGGAGGCCTCGTCGGTCAGCGAGCTGCGCACGCGCCACCGGCGCTGCGAGGCATCGACGACCACGGCGGAGCGGAAGTCGGCGTCGTCGTCGGGGGAGGGGGCCACACCCGCAGGTCGCAGCCCGGGGACGGCCGCGGCCGCCGCGGCCGCAAGGTGCTCCAGGGACGATGTCATGCAGGCAACCCTACAAGCGCATCCTGGTCGCTTCCCGCGCACGACGACCGCGTCCGGCCTCGCTCCACAGCGCCCTCCTGCTCAGCGGGGCCCGGGCGATCTCCACCGCTTCCCGGTGGGGGCATCGGGGCACGCGACGGGCCGCGATGCGTCGTCAGCTGCGGGCTCTACAGTGGTCGCGTGCCTACAGACCAGACCCGCAATGCACCTTCCGCCCACGATCACCAGGCGCCCGGCACCTCCTCGGGGCCGGGCTTCGATCGTCTGGACCCCTCGTCCATGCTCTCCACGGAGGCGCTGGACCGGCGCGCGGTCGAGCGCGAGCGCACGGATCTGCGCCGCGGCGCCCGGCTCGTGCTCGTGATGCTCGGCGGGCGGCTTCCCCTGCACGGGGACCGCCTGGTGCTGCTGGAGCGCTCGCAGCTGCCGGAGCTTCCGGCGGATCCCGCCCGGCCGGAGGTCTTTCTGGGGGAGGTCGCCGCCGCCGCCGTGCTGCCGGACGAGGAGCATGATCCGCAGCAGCGCGTGGGAGTCACCGTGCGCGCCCTGGACGATTCCCAGTCCGCTCTGCAGGACACCACCCACGGCGTGGTCGACGAGCTCGGCCAGCAGATCGCGGCCGTCCAGGCCCAGCTCGACACCGCTGCCCCGGGACATCAGTGGCAGGGGCTGCGTCAGGCGGCCCTGTCCATGATCGGCCGGTCCCCGGAGGACGAGGCGCTGGCGGTGGCCGCTCAGGCCGCCATGGCCTGGCATCTGGACCACCCCCGCTGCCCGCGCTGCGGCGAGGTCACGGAGGTCGCGCGCTCGGGCTGGATACGCGTCTGCCCGCAGGACTCCTCCCTGCACTTCCCCCGCACCGATCCCGCGATCATCGTGGCCGTCACCGACGGCGAGCCCGGAAGCGACCAGGAGCGCCTGCTGCTGGGCCGCGCGGCGGCCTGGCCGGAGGGCCGCTTCTCCACGCTGGCTGGGTTCGTGGAGCCGGGGGAGTCGATCGATCAGGCGGTGCGCCGCGAGATCCAGGAGGAGTCCGGGGCGGACGTGGGCGATGTCCGCATCCTGGGCTCCCAGCCGTGGCCGTTCCCGCGATCGCTGATGATCGGCTGCACCGCGCGCCTGCAGGGCGGGCAGGTCGCCCCGGACGGCGAGGAGATCGCCGAGCTGCGCTGGGTGACCCGCGAGCAGCTGCGCCGCACCTCGGAGGTCGGTGAGCTGCTTCTGCCCGGGCGGATCTCCATCGCCCGCTCCCTGATCGAGCACTGGAACGGCAGCCCTCTGACGGGGGCCGAATGGTGAGCCTGGAGCACCTCGAGCGCGAGATCGTCCCGGACGCCGCCTCCGCGGCACTGTTCGCGCTGCCGGAGACCGAGCAGCTTCCTCTCGAGGAGCGCATCCTCGAAGGCCTGGATCCCGAGCAGCGCGAGGCCGCCACGGCCCTGCGCGGACCGGTGTGCCTGCTGGCCGGCGCGGGCACCGGCAAGACCCGGGCCATCACCCACCGGATCGCCTACGGGATCGCCACGGGGGTCTACACCCCCCAGAAGGTCCTGGCCCTGACCTTCACGGCCCGGGCCGCCCACGAGATGCGCGATCGCCTGCGTCTGCTGGGCGCGGAGGGCGTGCAGGCCCGGACGTTCCACTCGGCGGCCCTGCGCCAGCTGCAGTACTTCTGGCCCCAGGCCGTCGGCGGCTCCATCCCGGACCTGGTCACGCACAAGGCGCGGCTGATCGCGGAGGCGGCCGGCTCCATGCGCCTGAGCAGCGACCGCGCGGCGATCCGCGACCTGTCGGGGGAGATCGAGCGCGCCCGGGCGCTGCTGCTCGTGCCGGACATGTACCCGGATGCCATCGCCCGAGAGGCCGCGGCCGGCTCCGTCCGGGATCTGCCCGGCGGGCACAGCGCCACCACGATCCAGCGGCTGTGGCAGACCTACGAGGATCTCAAGACCGACCGGAACCTGATCGACTTCGAGGACGTGCTGGCCATCATGACCGGCATCCTCGAGGAGGACCAGCGGATCGCGGCGGCTGTGCGGGCGCAGTACCAGCACTTCGTGGTCGACGAGTACCAGGACGTCTCGCCGCTGCAGCAGCGCCTCCTGGACGCCTGGCTCGGCCCGCGCGACGACCTGTGCGTGGTGGGCGATGCCTCCCAGACCATCTACTCGTTCACGGGCGCCACGTCTCGGCACCTGCTCGAGTTCCCGGCGCGCTACGAATCCGCCCGGGTGATCCGCCTGGTGCGCGACTACCGCTCCACCCCGCAGATCGTGGACACGGCCAATCGCCTGCTCAGTGCGCGTCGTGCCGGCCCGGATTCGACCGAGGGGCTGTGGGCCGAGCCCCTGCGCCTGGTGGGGCAGCGCGCCGCCGGTCCCGTCCCGGACTGGCACGAGTACCAGGACGATCAGGCCGAGGCCCAGGGCACCGCCGTGCGCATCCAGGACCTGCTCCAGGACGGCGTCCCGGCCACCGAGATCGCCGTGCTCTACCGCACCAATGGGCAGGCCCAGGCCTTCGAGACCGCACTGGCCGATGCCGGCATCGGCTTCCGGCTGCGCGGCACCGAGCAGTTCTTCCGCCGTCCGGAGGTGCGCCAGGCCATGGTGCAGATCCGCTCCGCGGCAAGGGCCGAGGCGGAGTCCGGAACCGGCGCCGTGGCCCAGCAGGTCCGGGACATGCTGCGCTCGCTGGGCTGGTCGCAGCACGCCCCGCGCACCGTGGGCAGCACGCGGGAGAAGTGGGAGTCCATGGCGGCGCTGGTGGACATGACGGACCGCCTGGCCGCCGCGCACACCGAATCGCTCCAGGCCGCTCAGCGCGCCGGGACGGAGGGCCCCGGCCCGTTCACCCTGCGGCACGTGGCCGAGGAGCTGGGTCGTCGGGCCGTGGCCCAGGACGCGCCCCCGGTCGAGGGGGTCACCCTGGCCTCCCTGCACTCGGCCAAGGGCCTGGAGTGGGACGCGGTCTTCCTGACGGGGCTGTCGGAGGGGCTCATGCCGATCACGTTCGCCGAGACCTCGGACGAGATCGACGAGGAGCGCCGACTGCTCTACGTCGGCATCACCCGTGCCCGCGAGCAGCTGATGCTCTCGTGCTCAGCCTCGCGGACCCCGGGCGGACGCGCCAACCGGCGCCCGTCGCGCTTCCTGAAGGACCTCCTGCTCACCCGCTGAGCCGCATCCGGCAGCCGATCCGCCGGGCGCAGTTCACACGCGGCACAGGTCGCAGGCGGATCCGGGCGGCTCGGACACGGCGGTGCGGGTGCTGAAGGGGTGCCCGGGACCGAGCAGCCACCGCCGCGGCGACTTCTGGTGCGGCTCCTCGGGCTCCAGGGCGGCGGCCAGCACCGCCTGGACGACCATTCCCGCTGCCCACGCCGTATGAGCGGGCGCCGCTGCGCGCATGGCCATCAGCGGCCCAGGCCGGTCCAGCTGCTGCGCGCCGTCCTGGTGGGCGTGCTCGGCGATCCGCTGCAGGCACTGCTGGCAGGGGCGACGGTGCCAGGCACCGGTCTGTTCAAGGACCGCGGCGCTGAGCCCCGCGAGCTCGGGCAGCTGCAGCACCTCCACCAGGGGCACCCCGTCCGGCAGCCTCAGATGGTCGCCGGGCACCTCGAGCCGGAGCCCCTCCTGCGCGGCAGCGCGCAGCCGGGAGGCCCGCAGCACCACACGGCCGGGTCGGGCGTCGGTGAGGACATCATCGGTCCAGGTCACCGGGGCCGCCAGCGCGTTGGCCGCCCGGATGCGCCGGCGCGTGCACAGGTCCCGGGGCAGTCCCACCTCGGTCGAGTCGAAGGAGCCTGCGCGGGCATCCGCCCACGTGACCCAGCCGTCGTCGGCCACGGTGAAGCCGCGCACCCCGCACCCGGCCAGCATCACGGCCGCGGCCGCCGTGAGGGGGCTCAGGCCCAGCAGCAGCACGCGCACGTCGCACACGGCCGCGCCCAGACGCAGGTGCGTGGTGCTGGAGCGGGGCATGAGCAGCGGGTCGAGCCGTGCCGGTGCGGCGGGAACGGGGGCTGTGGGCAGCATGGGAGTCCTCTCAGCAGGCGGCCGCGCGCTCGATGGCGCACCGAGCGGATCCGGGAAGCGCCCCGGGCCTGCAGTCTGCGCGGCCTCGAGCAGTCTCGAGCGCTGTCCACAGGCGAGGATGGGTAGCCTTCGGTCCATGCCTGCCGCCCGTCGCCCCCGCCAGCACTCCGCCGATCGTCCGGACAGCGCTGCCGCTGCAGGCGCCTCCGCCGAGACCGGCGAGGAGCCCGAGGTCGAGGTCCGGCGCTCGCAGCGCCGCCGCCGCACGGTCTCCGCGCACTGGTCGGGGGAGCGGATCATCCTGCAGGTCCCCGCGATGATGTCGTCCCGCGAGGTCGCGCGATGGGCCGAGCAGATGACCACACGCCTGGTCGACCAGCGCGAGCGCACCCGAGCCGCCTCGAACGCGCGCGGGCGCGACGAGTACCTGATGGGCCGTGCTCGGGAGCTCTCCGTGCGCCTTCTCGGGGGCCGGGCGCAGCCGACGGACGTGGTGTGGACGTCCCGGCAGACTGCGCGCTGGGCCTCGGCCACGCCGGCCACCGGTCGGATCCGCGTCTCGGATCGCCTGCGCAGCGCCCCCGAATGGGTGCTCGACACCGTGCTGCACCACGAGCTGTGCCACCTGCTGGAGGCCGGCCACGGTCCGCAGTTCCGTCGTCTGGAGGCGCTGCACCCGGACATGGACAGGGCCCAGGCCTTCCTCGAGGGAGCGGCCTGGGCCCTGGGGGAGCCGGATCAGCGTCCGCTGTCTCCCGAGTCCGGATCGGAGTCCGGGCCGGGGCCCGACTCGGGATCCTGATCCGCGGAGGAGCCGGAGTCCTGTGCGTCGTCCTCGGACATCGACTCGCTGTCCAGGAGGCTGCGCAGGGCGGCGTCGAGCTCGTCCTCGGAGGCCGTGAGCAGCCCGCGACGGGACTCGTAGCCCTCCGGATCGTCGAGATCCTCGTCGGTGGGCAGCAGCTCGGCGGACTCCCAGAGGCCGTCGCGGTCCTCGAGGCCGCGGCGCTGCTCGACGCGCTCCCAGAAGGCGGCGGCGTCGCGCATGCGGCGCGGGCGCAGCTCGAGCCCGATCAGGGACGCGAAGGCGTGCTCGGCCGGCCCGCCCGAGGCGCGACGACGGCGGATGGTCTCCGACAGCGCAGCCGACGAAGGCAGGTTGGCGGTCGCGCGCACCGTCACGACGTCGACCCAGCCCTCGATCAGCGCCAGCAGCGTCTCGAGGCGGCCCAGCACGGCCTTCTGCTCGGCGGACTGCTCGGGCACGAAGACCCCGGAGCCCAGGGCCTCCTGCACGGCGGAGGGATCCGAGGGATCGATGTCCGCGGCCAGGCCCTCGATGCGCTCCATGTCGATGTGGATCTCGCGGGAGAACCGGGTGATCAGATCGATGAGGTGGGGGCGCAGCCAGGGCGAGGCGTGGAAGAGGCGCGTGTGCACGACCTCGCGGACGGCGAGGTAGATCACGACCTCCTGAGCGGGGATGTCCAGGCCCTCGCCGAACTCCTCGACGTTGCGCGGGAGCATGGCCGGACGGTCCCCGCCCAGCGGCAGGCCGATGTCCGAGGACGAGACGACCTCGGCGGCCAGGCCGCCGATGGCCTGGCCCAGCTGCATGGCGAACATCATCCCGCCGGCACCGGCCAGCATGTTCGAGGCCCCGCCCATCATCTGGGAGACCTCCTCCGGCAGCTGCTGGGTGAGGGTGTCCGTCAGCGCCTTGGTGATCGACTCGGCCACGGGGCCGGTGATCTCCCGCCAGGTCTCGAACGTGCCCTCGACCCACTCGGAGCGCGACCACGCAGCCGGCTGCAGCGGAGCCTGCCCGAAGCTCGTGTGGTCCTCGACCCACAGCTGCGCGAGCTGGACGGCGTCGTCGACGACCTTGCGCTGGGCATCGGTCACGGACGGATCCCCGCCGGCCGAGACGACCCGGCGGGCATGGTCCTTGGCGGCCTGCCAGTTGACGGGGCCGTCCTGGCCAGCGCCCGAGAACATGGACTGAACCTGCGCGAACATGGCCTGCATGGCGGCGGGATCGGTCGGCATGCCCATCTTCTGCAGGTCCTCCTGGGACATCCCGGACTGCCCCAGGAACTGCTGGAACATCTGCTGGAAGGGGTCCTGGCCCTGACCCTCGCGGTCGTCGTCGCCGTTCGGTGACTGGGAGCTCATGGTCCTGGTCCTGTTCTGAAGATCGATGGCTGCGTGTGCGGCATCGGCGCCGCCCCGGTCGGGCTGCGTCCGGCGGTCTGCCGCGGGCCCTCGTGCGCTGGGCACGCGGGCGTCGTCGTCCCAGCGTAGCGACGCCGACTCGGCCGCGGCCCGCCGTTCGCTGGAAGCATGTCGGGGCGCGTCGGACTAGGATCGGTCGGTGCCGCTCGTCGAGTGCGAGCAGCCCCGTCCCGCCGGTGCCCGAGAAGATCCCGAGGTCCTGATCCCCGTGTCCCGCCCCCGACTCCGCCCCGGCCTGGAAGGCGGATCGCTGATCGCGGCTGGTGCGCTGCTGATCGTGTGCGCCTGGGCCCCCACCCCGTACGTGGTCGAGCGGCCGGGGCCCACATTCGACATCGCCGGCGAGGTCGGCGAGCAGCCGATCATGACGATCGACGGGGCCGAGACCTTTCCCACCGACTCGCAGCTCGACTTCTCGACCGTCTACGTGGTCGGCGGGCCGGGCTCGAGCCCTCGGGTGCTCGAGACCATGATCTCGTGGGCGGATCCGGGGATGGCGGTCGTGCCGCTGGAGGTCATGTACCCGCCGGCGACCACGCAGGAGGAGGTCACCGACTCCGGCACCGCAGCCATGGAGTCCTCGCAGGACATGGCGATCGCCGCCGGGCTCAACGACCTCGATTACGACTACGAGACCTCCCTGAGCGTTTCCGCGATCGAGCCCGGAGTGCCCGCGGAGTCGTCCCTGCGGGTCGGCGACCAGCTGCTCGAGCTCGACGGCGAGCCCATCGCCTCGTTCGAATCCCTGCGCGACGACCTCCTGGCCATGCCGGATGACACGGCCCAGCTCACGGTGCTGCGCGACGGCGCCCGGACCGACGTCTCCGTCGAGACGATCGACGAGGGTCACGGCCGTCAGCTCGGCGTCTACCTGGACCGCGAGTTCGACTTCCCCTTCGAGGTCGACTTCGGCCTGGAGGACGTGGGCGGTCCGAGCGCCGGGATGATGCTCTCGCTGAGCCTGATCGACCAGCTCACCGAGGGCTCGCTGGCAGGAGACCACCACGTGGTCGGCACCGGCACCATCGACGCCGAGGGCGACGTCGGCCCGATCGGCGGCATCCGGCAGAAGATGATCGGGGCCTCGCAGGCCGGGGCGGATCTCTTCCTGGCGCCGGTCGAGAACTGCGACGAGGTGCGCGGCCACACCCCGGACGGCCTGCCCGTCGTCGCCGTGGACACCCTCGACGAGGCCGAGGAGGCCCTGGCCGTCCTGGCCGATGACGGCGATCTGTCCGCCCTGCCCAGCTGCGGGGACGCGCAGGACTGAGCACGGGCAGCTCTTCCGATTCCCAGAGGATTCACCGACTTTGCCCATGTGCTCGTCAGGGCCGACAATGGAGGCGGTGCCCCGTCTGTCGTCGGAGCGCCTGACATCTTCGACCATCCCGCTCGAGCTGCGCTGACCAGCGCGTCATCCGGGACCGGCTCGAACGCTCCTACCCCCAGGGAAGGCCCAGGATCCCGTGACCGCTGGACCGGCAGAACCGCCCCGCCCGCCGAAGGGCCCCGCAGGCAGCACTCCCGCTGGAGACGGGCCCGCGGCTCGTCAGTCCCGGCGCAACGGAGCCCTGCTGCCGACCGTCATCATCGTGGTGGCGCTGATCGCCGCGTTCGTCGCGTTCACGCAGGTGTACACGGAGATCCTGTGGTTCGACCAGCTCGGGTACCTGAACGTGTTCGCCACGCAGAACATCGCCCGCGCGGGGCTGTTCGTGGTGGCCGCGGCGCTGGTGGCTGCTCTGCTGTGGCTCTCCATGCGCGTGGCCTACCGCAGCCGGCCGATCACCGCGGCCGACGCCACGGATGACAACCTGCGGCGCTACCAGCAGGCCTTCGAGCCCGTGCGCCGGATCGCCATGATCGCGGTGCCCGTGCTGTTCGGGCTGTTCACGGCCTCCACGATCGCCTCCCAGTGGGAGACCGTGCTGCTGTTCTTCCACCAGGTCCCCTTCGGGCAGGATGACCCCGAATTCGGCATGGACCTGGCCTTCTGGGTCTTCACCCTGCCGTTCCTGCAGCTGCTGATCGGCTTCCTGACCTCCACGCTGCTGCTGTGCGGCATCGCGGCGCTGCTGGTCCACTACCTCTACGGCGCCATCCGCCTCTCCGAGCGCGGACTGAGCTTCAGCCGCGCGGCCCGCGTGCAGCTGGCCGTCACGGCCGCCGCCTTCCTGGTGCTGCAGGGCGTGAACTTCTGGCTGGACCGCTACGCCACACTGCAGAACACCGGCGGCAGCTGGACCGGCGCCATGTACACGGACGTCAACGCCGTGATCCCGGTGCGCGGGATCCTGGCCGCTGCTGCGCTTGTCGTCGCCGCGCTGTTCGTCGCCTCGGCCGTCATGGGCCGCTGGCGCCTGCCCATGATCGGCACGGCCATGCTCGTGATCGTCGCCGTGGTCGCAGGCGGGATCTACCCGTCGCTCGTGCAGCGCTTCCAGGTCCTGCCCTCCGAGCAGCAGATGGAGGACGAGTACATCCAGCGCAACATCGACGGCACTCGCGCCGCCTTCGGCCTGGATCAGACCGAGACGCAGGCCTACGACGCGACCACGCAGACGCAGGAGGGCGCGCTGGCCGACTACGAGGAGACCACGTCCAACATCCGTCTGCTCGACCCGAACGTCGTCTCCCCGGCCTTCGGGCAGCTGCAGCAGTTCCGCCCGTACTACTCCTTCCCCTCCACCCTGAACGTGGACCGCTACGAGATCGACGGCCAGGTCCAGGACACCGTTCTGGCCGCCCGCGAGCTCAACCAGGGCGAGACCGACGGCTGGTACAACCAGCACGTCGTCTACACGCACGGCTACGGCCTGATCGCAGCCTTCGGCGACCGCGTGGAGGCCGACGGCTCCCCGTCGTTCATCCAGGGCGGCATCATGGCCGGCGGCGAGATCTCGGAGGACTACGAGCCGCGGATCTACTTCGGCGAGCAGTCTCCCGAGTACTCGATCGTCGGCGGTGCGGAGGAGGACCCGAACCTCGAGCTGGATCGCCCGTCGACCTCGGACGACGAGGAGGACGACGTCCGCACCACGTTCTCCGGCGAGGGCGGCCCCAACGTGGGCAACCCCCTGAACCGGCTGTCCTACGCCATCAAGTTCCAGTCCACGGACCTGATGTTCTCGGATGCCGTGCGGCCCGATTCGCAGGTCCTGTTCGATCGCACCCCGCGCGAGCGCGTCGAGAAGGTCGCCCCGTACCTCACGGTCGACGGCAACCCGTACCCGGCCATCGTGGACGGGCGCGTCAAGTGGATCGTGGACGCCTACACAACCTCGGACGCCTACCCGTACTCCACGCCCATGGAGCTCGACGACGCGACCGAGGACACCGCGACCGCCGAGGGCGCCTCCGCGGCGCTGCCCAGCGAGCAGGCGAACTACATGCGCAACTCGGTCAAGGCGACCGTCGATGCGTACGACGGCTCCGTGGACCTGTACGCCTGGGACGAGGAGGATCCCGTGCTGAAGGCCTGGCAGGGCATCTTCCCGACCTCGTACAAGCCGTACTCGGAGATGTCGGCCGAGCTGATGGAGCACGTGCGCTACCCGGAGGACATCTTCAAGGTCCAGCGCGAGCTGCTCAACCGGTACCACGTCACCGATGCGGGCTCGTTCTACGCCGGCGACGACGTCTGGTCGATCCCGAACGACCCCACGACCGACGCCTCCACGGCCATCCCGCCGTACTACCTCTCCATGCAGATGCCGGAGGAGTCGGAGGCCAGCTTCCAGCTGACCACCCCGTTCATCCCGCAGCAGAACGAGGGGGAGAACTCCCGCAACGTGCTCTACGGCTACCTGGCCGCCAACGGCGATGCCGGCACCGGCGAGGACGGCGTGAAGTCGGACGAGTACGGAGACCTGAAGCTGCTCGAGCTGCCCCGCAGCTCCGTGGTCCCGGGACCGGGCCAGGCGCAGAACAACTTCAACTCGAACACCGAGGTCTCCTCCGCCCTGAACCTGCTGCGCCAGGGCGGCTCCGAGGTGATCAACGGCAACATGCTGGCCCTGCCGGTCAACGACGGCATGATGTACATCCAGCCCGTCTACGTCCGCTCCTCGGGCGAGTCCGGCTATCCCACTCTGCGGCGCGTGCTGGTCAGCTTCGGCGAGGAGGTCGGATTCGCTCCCACGCTCGACGAGGCACTGGACCAGGTCTTCGGCGGCGACTCAGGCGCTCAGACGACCGACGGCGCGGGCGTCACCGAGGCCGAGGCCGCCGAGGCGGCGGAGGGCCAGGACGGCGAGCAGCAGGCCGAGGAGGAGCAGCCCGCCGATGGCGAGACCACCGCTCCGAGCGGCGGCACCGACCTGGACTCGGCGCTGTCGGATGCGGCCGATGCCATGGAGGACTCGCAGACGGCCATGGAGGAGGGCGACTGGGCCGCCTACGGCGAGGCTCAGGACCGTCTCGACGACGCCCTGGGGCGGGCCATGACGGCCGAGGGCATCGACCCCAGCGCCTCGCCGGGTCCCACGGATCCGAACGCAGATCAGTGATCGGGCAGCCGGTCGGCTGCTGAGGCGCAGGAGGGCCCCGTCGGGAAGGCGTGCACCGCACGACCCCGACGGGGCCCTCCTGCGTCTGCGGGTGAGGCAGTCGGCGACGGGCTGGTGGACGGGCCGTGAACGCCGGGCGACCCTCGGTTTGCGAAGGCTCGGGGAAGTGCGTATAGTCTTTCTCTGTCGCCGCGGGGTGGAGCAGTTCGGTAGCTCGCTGGGCTCATAACCCAGAGGTCGCAAGTTCAAATCTTGCCCCCGCAACCACGTAGTGAAGAAGACCCCCGGAACCGTCGGTTCCGGGGGTCTTCTGCTGTGCCCGGACCCTGTGCCCACCTTGAACCCCGCATGGACCCACCTTGAGACTCGCATCGGCAGGAGAGAGCGGGGCCTGCCCGTCAGGGGGCCCGGCTCGGCGAAAGGGCCCCTCGTCAGTGGCCCTCGCGCGCCGATCGGCCGCGGACAGACCGACGGCCGGTCCGCGGCCCCGTGTCTCGGGGGAGCGGGCCGGCCGTCGGGTCCAGCGGGCTCAGTGCTCGATCTCGCCGATCTGCTGGGGCGCGGGCAGGCTGGAGAGGTGATCGGTGGTGCGCCCGGCCTTGAGGGCGGCGAACCGGGCCTCGACCTCGGACTCCTGGCTGAGATCCTCCAGTGACTCGAACTGGGCGTCCAGGCTGGAGGCGGCGAGCTCCTGCTGGCCCATCACGCGGGCCTCCTCACGGCGGATCTTGTCCTCGAAACGCGAGACCTCGGATGTGGGATCCATGACGTCGAAGGCCTTGAGCGCATCCTGGACCTGCGACTGCGCCTGCACGGTCTTCTGCCGGGCATTGAGCTCATCGCGCTTGTTCGACAGCTCCTGGAGCTTGCCGTGCATCTTGTTCAGACCGTCCTTGAGGCGGTTGACGACCTCGGTCTGCGCCTGGATCTGCGGCTCGGCCGCGCGCGCCTCGGACTCGTGCTGCATCTGGCGCTGGATGGCGACCTTGGTCAGGTTGTCGAACTTCTCGGCCTCGCCGCTCTGGCCGCTGCTGCGGAACTGATCCGCCCGGCTCGAGGCCGCCAGGGCCTTGGAGCCCCACTCCTGGGCCTCGCGCACGTCCTCGTCGTGATCCTGCTCCAGCATCCGCAGCTGTCCGATGGTCTGGGCGACGGCGGCCTCCGCCTCGCGGATGTTCTCCGTGTAGTCGCGCACCATCTGATCGAGCATCTTCTGCGGATCCTCGGCCTGGTCGATCAGCGCATTGATGTTGGCGCGGGTGAGCTGGGCGATGCGCCCGAAGATGGACTGCTTGGACATGTCGGTTCCTCCTGTGGATGGGGAGCTGATGGTGCTGGGAATCTGATGGTCGGTGCGGCCTGCTGGTCAACAGTGCTGAGAGGGAGTCTGTCTGAGAGTTCGGGCGGAGCCCTCAGAACCTCCCGCCAGAGCTGCGACGTCCGCCGCCTCCGCCGGAGCGGCGCCCGCCGCCTCCGAAGGAGCCCCCGCTCGAACGGCGTCGTCCCCCTCCGCCTCCGAAGGACCCGCCGCCGAACCCTCCTCCGCCGAAGCCTCCGCTGAACCCGCCGTTGAAGCCTCCGCCGCTGAATCCGCCGGAGCCGCGGCGCGAGCCGTCCATGACCTCGTCGAGGATCGAGCCCAGGAGGATGCCGCCGAGCGCGGCCCCTCCGTAGCTGCCGGATCCGGGGGAGCGGCGGTGGGAGAAGTCGAGAGAGTCGGTGTGGGCGCCGTCCAGGGCCTGCTGGGCGTGGTGCTCGGCCTGCTGCGCCGCATCGAGAGCGGCCTGCGCATCGGACTGGGCGAGCTCCTGCGCGCGCTCCAGATAGCTCTGGGCGTTGGCGAGCCGAGTGCGGGCCTCGTGGCCGATGCCGCCGCGGTTGCCCCAGATGTAGCGCTCGGCGGCCTGCACTCTGGTTCGGGCCGAGTCGATGGCCTGGTCGAGCCGCCCGCGAAGCGCTCGGTCCTGCTCGGCGGCGGTGCGCAGCCCTCCCAGCGTGCGATCGAGCTGATCCCGGGAGAGATCCAGGCGGTGCTGCAGCTCGACGGGGTCGATGCGCTGGTCCTTCAGCTGCTGGTCGATGGTCCCGAGTACGGAGCGCACCCCGGCCGCGGCGGCCGCCAGATCCGGCCGGGAGCCATCGCCCGCATAGGACTCGGCCTCGGCGATGTCGCGCTGGGCAAGGGCCATGGCATCGCGCAGACCGGTCTCCGCCGCGCTCAGCCCGTCCGCGGCCTCCCGGATCGAGCGCAGCAGCCCGGCGGCTTGGCCGGCGCCCTCCTCGCCGGCGCGCAGCCGCACGACGGCGCTCGAGCGGTCGTCGCCGCGGGCGGCCTCCTCGGCCGCCGCCGCCATGTCGTCCGCGAAGCGCAGGCGCTCGCGGGCCTGGCCGAGGTCCTCGCGCAGCGGCTGCAGCGCCGAGTCCGCGTAGCGGGTGCTGAGCTGGTCGATGTGGGCGGCGGCGGCGTCGAGCTCCGGACGGACGCGCTGCGATTCCTCCTTCAGCTGGGCGAGGGCCTCGGGAAGACGGGTCTCCAGCTGCCGCAGCCCGGCGAAGGCCTCCTCCTGCTCCTCGAGAGGCCGCTGCGCATCCCGCGTGCGGCCGATGATCTCCGTGAGCCAGGAGCGCTGGTCGTCCTCGGTGTCCGGGATGTGGTCGTCGAGCTGCTGCTGCAGCGCGAAGCAGGCCCGCATGTGCTCCTTGGCCTGCCGGATCGCCTCCTCGAAGGGGGCGACCTGCGCCTGGCTGTACTGCAGACGGGCGAACTCGAGCTCCTGCTCCGAGTGCTGGATCGCGTTGTCGGCGGCGACGATCTGCTCCCCGGCGCGCACGCGCAGCTCCTTGATCGGGACATCGGCGAACTCGCCGTAGCGCGATTGGCGGGCCTCGCCCTGCTGCTGACGCTGGCCGGCGCGCTGCCTGTTCACTCGCCGGGCCACGCGAAGGACGAACGGGACGAAGATCGCGGCCAGGCCGATCAGCAGGACCAGCAGCACGGGGCTGAAGGACAGGCCCCCGTCGCCGCTGTCGGAGGAGCCGCTGGTGCCCCCTGCGGCCTGCTCGAGGCCCTCGACGGCACCGGCCACCGCCCCGTCCCAGTCGTCGTCGGACAGCTCGGGGACGATCTCGTCCTGATAGATGCTGTCCTGCTCGTCGAGGCTGATGCCGCCGCCGTCGCCGGCCAGGA
This sequence comes from Kocuria sp. NBRC 114282, assembly GCF_030268385.1. Lineage (NCBI taxonomy): Bacteria > Bacillati > Actinomycetota > Actinomycetes > Micrococcales > Micrococcaceae > Kocuria > Kocuria sp. NBRC 114282. The sequence goes on from NZ_BSQO01000002.1 coordinate 311,928, forward strand.
AGCGCGCCTCCCGATCTTCGGAGGCCACCGCCAGCAGGGCATCCGAGCTGCCCATCCCGCTGGCGAGCCAGGTCTGCTCGACCCATTCGTCGGCGGAGGCGGCATCTGTGAACTCGTCGACGATCACGACGCTGAGCGTGATGCCCTCATCCTGGGTGAGCTCGTCGATCTGCTCCTCGAGCCCGGCTGGATCCTGGAGGACGCCCGAGTCGTCGACGATGCGCTCGTCGCTGGGCAGGTCGACCGGCGGCTCCGCCCAGGCCGGGGAGGCCGCGCTGAGCACAGCGACGGCCCCGAGGGCGCAGACGATGCTGCGCTGTGCGGCACCGGTTCGGCGGCTGGCCCTGCTGCTGTGCTGAGGCATGGTCTCCGTGGGGTCGGTCGCGTGCGGCGCGCACCGGAGCATCCGATGGACGAGGGCATCCGCGACGTGGTGTCGGTCACTCACCGGCGAGTATAGGTGCCCGGTGCGACGCCCCGAGGGCAGGGCAGTCGACGCACAGAGCTCGGACAGGCGGCTCCCAGGGGTCTCGTCCCGACACTCAGCGGTGTTCCAGGCATACGCTGGATACTGTGGGCCGCGATGCGCGTGCGCGGGCCCGGCCTGCGCGGCCCGATCCGGGGCAGTTCCCGGACAGTCCGGGCGCATCCATCGACGAGAACTTCGCATGAGGAGCACTGGCTTGAGCAACGGCGCCGACACCCCCCGTCCGGACGACCGCCGAGACGGCGACACCGGATGGCAGCCGGGGCATCAGCCCCACGAGCCGGTCCCCGGCTCCGACGGCGACGCCCCGCGCACGGCCCCGCAGCCGATCGTCGGGCAGGATCCCCGCGCCGGGCAGCAGCACCCTGAGCAGCAGGGGAGCGATCAGCGGCAGACGGCAGGGCCGTACTCGTCCGGCTCGCAGGATTCCGGCTCGTCGACGCGACCCCAGGCGGAGGCGTCCTCGGCAGGCCCGTACGGACAGCCGGAGCCGCACAGCCCGTACTCGCAGCAGCCGCAGGCAGCGGGCTCTCAGGCCGGTTCCGGATTCGGCCCGGGGCACCAGGCCGGCGGCACCGATGCGCGGACCCGCCGCCGCGGCGGTGCCGGTCTGATCGCCGGCGGTCTGATCCTCTCCGCCCTGGTAGGGGCGGGGACCTACGCGGCCGTGGACACGGTCGCCGGCTCGGACGCCGCCTCCACAGCGGCGGCCTCGCGCGAGCTGATCGTCAACGACACCGACTCCGTCACGGAGATCACCGGCGCCGCGGCCAAGGCCTCGCCCTCGGTCGTGACGATCTCCTCGTCGGACGGCCAGAGCGCAGGCTCCGGTTCGGGGATCATCCTGGACGAGGAGGGCCACATCCTCACCAACACCCACGTGGTGACCATGGACGGGCAGTCCAGCGACCCGTCGATCGAGGTCCAGCTCTCGGACGGCACGGTGACCACCGCCGAGGTCGTCGGGACGGATCCGCTGTCCGATCTGGCCGTCATCAAGATCGACGAGGACGGGCTCGTGCCCGCCGAGCTCGGCAGCTCGTCCGATCTGAACGTGGGGGATACCGCGATCGCGATCGGCGCTCCGCTGGGGCTGTCCGGCACGGTCACCGACGGCATCATCTCCACCACCGATCGCACGATCGCCGTGGCCTCCTCCGCCGTGCCCGAGACCCCAGACGAGGGCGAGAGCTCGGAGGAGGACCAGGGCGGGGGCGGCTGGCAGGACTTCTTCTTCGACTACGGCCAGGGCGACTCCTCGCAGGGCCAGACGGAATCGGTGTTCCTCAACGTGATCCAGACCGACGCCTCCATCAACCCGGGCAACTCCGGCGGCGCGCTGGTCGACGTGGACGGGAAGGTCCTCGGCATCAACGTGGCGATCGCCTCGGCCTCGGGCGAGGAATCCGCCGGTGCAGGCAGCATCGGCGTCGGCTTCGCCATCCCGATCGATCAGGCCGAGCGCATCGCCCAGGAGATCATCGACACCGGCGAGGCCACCCACGGCTACCTGGGCGCCGGGGTCTCGGCGGCCGCGGCCGACGACGGCGAGAGCCGGGCCTTCTCGGAGGGCGCGCTCGTGCGCTCCGTCGAGGACGGCTCGCCGGCCGATGACGCCGGCCTGCAGGAGGGCGACATCATCCGCAGCTTCAACGGCCACACCACCCTCGATGCCGATGAGCTCACCGCCGCTGTGCGGGAGGTCCCGGCAGGCGGGAAGGGCGAGCTGGTCTACGAGCGCGACGGCCAGGAGAAGACCGTCGAGGTCACGGTCGGCAACGCGGCGGACGCCGACTGATCTGCGGCACCGGCCCCGGGCAGGTCAGCGCTCGTCCGGGTCGGTGCGCCGGAGCCGCCGCTCGGGTGCTGAGCGGCGGCTCGCCGTCTCACACGGCGCCGTCGAAGCCGTTCTGGCGCCAGGCCTCGTAGACGGCGATCGAGACGCTGTTGGCCAGGTTGAGCGAGCGGCGAGCCGGCAGCATGGGGATGCGGATCTCCTGCGTCACGTGTGGGTCCGCCTTGTGCTGCTCGGACAGCCCCACCGATTCGCGTCCGAACATCATGACGTCGTCGTCGCGCCACTGCACGGCGGTGTGGGAGGACGTGCCGGTGGTGGTGAAGGCGAAGACGCGCTGCGGTCGCAGCGCCTCCCACGCGGCTTCGAGATCGGCGTGGACGTGCATGCCCGCGAGGTCGTGGTAGTCCAGTCCGGCGCGGCGCAGCTTGGCGTCGTCGAAGTCGAAGCCCAGCGGCTCGACCAGGTGCAGCTCGGCACCCGTCACCGCCGAGAGGCGGATGACGTTGCCCGTGTTGCCGGGGATCTCGGGTTCCACCAGAAGCATGCGCACCATGGGCCCAGAGTCTACGGGCGCTGCGCGGCCTTCCGGACCCGGTAGCGCGTGAGCAGCATCGAGCCGTCGCGCAGCACCTGGGCCAGCTCGAGGCGCTGCGGGTCGATCGCCTCGCCCAGCAGGCCAGCCCGGGTCCGGCCGGCGAGCACGGGGGACAGGCTCAGGTGCAGCTCGGCGATCCGCCCCGCAGCCATCCACGCCGCCAGCACCGTCGGACCGCCCTCGCTGTGGATCCGCTGCCAGCCGCGCCGGGCGAAGAGCTCATGGGCGGCCTGCGGGTCCACGCCGCCGGTGCCGTCGTCGATCACCTCGACGTCGGCCACCTGCTCGAGGGCCTTCCTGCGCTGCACGGAGGACGCGGCACCGGTCAGGATCAGCGGCCGCACGGGAGCCTCGGCCAGGAAGTCCGAGGCCGGGTCGAGGTCCAGGCTGCGGGAGACCACCACGAGCACGGGGTGCTCGCTCATGCCGCGGGCTCGGCGCCAGGCGGCGGAATCGTCGTGGACCTGCAGGCCCCCGTAGCCCTCCTCGCGCAGAGTCCCTGCGCCGATCACCACGGCGTCGACGACGCCGCGCTGCACATCCATGAGCTTCTGATCGGCGGGCGAGGACAGTCCGCCGGAGACCGCGCCGAGCACCGCCGAGCCGTCGAGCGAGCTGATCATCATGGCCCCGGAGCCCTCGGAGGCATCGGGCCAGGTGCGCGCATAGTCCTCGCGCAGCTCGTCGAGGCTCAGGAAGCCGGGCTCGGGCCAGATCCGCTCGAGTCCGCGGATATCCTCCGGCGCATCGGGATGCCTCATCATGGTCCTTCCATGTTGTGCCGGGCCTCGACGGGTTCGCGCAGGCCCATGATCGTGGCCGCCATGTCCAGCGCCCGGCGTGCCTGGGCGGGCTCGTGCATGCGGAAGATCCGGGCGCCGTTCAGGGCGCAGACCACCGCTGCCGCCAGCGAGCCCTCGAGGCGCTGCTCGCGCGGCAGGCCCAGGGATTCGCCCACGAAGTCCTTGTTCGACACCGCCGCCAGCGTGGGATGGCCCAGGCTCGTGATCTCGCCCAGGCGCCGGGTCAGCTCGAGCGAGTGGACGGTGGTCTTGTGCAGGTCGTGGCCGGGATCGATGATCAGCCGGTCCGCCGCGATGCCGTGCTGCAGCGCGTGGTCGATCCGCCGGGCCAGGAACTCGCGCACCTCGGCGACCACGTCGTCGTAGCGCGGATTCGGCACCGCTGTCCGGGGGCCGCCGGGACCGGTCAGGGAGTGGGTGACGATCACGTGGGCGTCGTGGTCGCGGACCGCCTCGGCCATCTCGGGATCGGAGAGCCCGGTGGTGTCGTTGACCACGTGCGCGCCGGCGGCCAGGCAGGCCTCGGCCACCGACGCGTGGAAGGTGTCGACCGAGAGGATCAGACCGGGGCGCAGCTGCGCCAGCTGCTCGATCACCGGGACCACGCGATCGGCCTCGACCCTCGGATCCAGGGCCTCGCCCGGGGCGAAGGGCACGCCGCCGACGTCGACCCAGTCCGCGCCGTCCTGCGCGTGGCGCTCCCCGGCGGCCACGGCGGCCTCGAGCCCGAAGGTCCGGCCCCGGTCGTAGAACGAGTCGGGGGTGCGGTTGACGATGCCCATGACCAGCAGGTCGCGGCGGAAGTCGATCCGCCGCCCGGCCAGGCTGCGCACCGGATGCCGCAGGGCGGGCACCCCGTCGGCGGGGTTCGGGGGCACGGAGCTCGGTGCGGCGGTCACATCGGTCACGGTAGCCCGTCGGGGCGGCTCCCTACACTGGCCGCGTGTCCGATCCGCAGCCCCCCGCCCAGCCCGCCGGGCCCGTCTACCTCGATCACGCCGCCACGCACCCGGTCCTGCCGGCGGCAGCCCGTGCCGTGCACGAACAGCTGCTGCGCGGCGGCAACCCGTCCTCGCTGCACGCCTCCGGGCGCGCCGCCCGCCGCGTGCTGGAGGAGTCCCGGGACGCGATCGCGGCAGCCCTGGAGACCGATCCGGTCGAGGTCATCCTGACCTCGGGCGGCACCGAGGCCGACAACCTGGCCGTGAAGGGGCTGTGGGAGGCCCGGACCGCGCAGGACCCGAGCCGACGCCGGGTGATCGTCTCGAGCATCGAGCATCCTGCGGTCCAGGAGCCAGCCGAGCACCTGTCCCAGCACTGCGGCGCGCAGCTCGAGGTGCTGGAGGTCGATGAGCTCGGCCGCACGGATCCCGCCCAGCTGAAGGCGATGCTCGCCCGCGGTCCGGGATCGGTGGCCCTGGTGGCCGTGATGTGGGCGAACAACGAGGTCGGCACCGTCCAGCCGATCGCCGAGCTGGCGGAGGTCTGCGCCGAGTTCCAGGTCCCGCTGCACGTGGATGCCGTCCAGGCGCTGGGGGCCCTGCCGATCAGCTCGCGGCTGCCCGGGCTGACCACGATCGCGGTCTCCGGGCACAAGATCGGCGCCCCGGTCGGAAGCGGCGCGCTCGTGGTGGGGCGCGCAGCGCAGATCCGCCCGCTGCTGCACGGCGGCGGACAGCAGCGCGGGCTGCGCCCCGGGACCCTGGATGCTGCCGGTGCGGCCGGGTTCGCGGCGGCGGTGCGGGAGGCCACGGCTGATCTGCCGGAGCAGGCGCGGCGTCTGGCGCAGCTGCGCGACCGCCTCATCGACGGCATCCGGGCGGCCGTGCCCCAGGCCGTGCTGCGGGGACCGCTGGATCGGCCTCACTCCGGGCTGCGCCTTCCCGGCAATGTCCATTTCACCTTCCCCGGCTGCGAGGGCGACTCCCTGCTGTTCCTGCTGGATGCGGCCGGATTCGCCACCTCGACCGGGTCTGCCTGCACCGCCGGGGTGCCGCGTCCGTCGCGGGTGCTGCTGGCCATGGGACTGGATGAGCGCACGGCCCGAGGCGCCCAGCGCTTCACCCTGGGGCGGGGCAGCACCGAGGCCGACGTCGACGCCCTGGTCGCGGCCCTGCCGCAGATCCACGCGCGCGCCCTGGCCGCAGGGCTCTCCGGCGCCTGAGCCGGCGCCCGACCGTCGTCGGGCGGCCCGGTGCGGCTCCGGGCGGACACGGCTGCCGTCGCACCGCTACCCTGGAGGGGCGATCCGGCGGTCCCGCCGGTCATCGAGCACCCCGAAGCACTGTGAGGAGATCCCCATGCGCGTCCTGGCAGCCATGTCCGGGGGAGTGGACTCCGCCGTCGCGGCGGCGCGCGCCGTCGAGGCCGGGCACGACGTCACCGGCGTGCACCTGGCCCTGAACCGCATGCCCGGCACGCTGCGCACGGGTTCGCGCGGGTGCTGCACCGTGGAGGACTCGAACGACGCCTGGCGGGCGGCCGAGAAGCTGGGCATCCCGTTCTACGTGTGGGACTTCTCCGAGCGCTTCCAGGCCGATGTGGTGGACGACTTCATCAGCGAGTACGCCGCCGGGCGCACCCCGAACCCCTGCCTGCGCTGCAACGAGAAGATCAAGTTCGAGGCCCTGCTCGACAAGGCCATGGCACTGGGCTTCGACGCCGTGTGCACCGGCCACTACGCGTCCGTGATCGAGGTCGACGGCCGCCCCGAGCTGCACCGGGCCGCCGAGGACGCGAAGGACCAGTCCTACGTGCTCGGCGTGCTCGACGAGCAGCAGCTGCGCCACTGCCTCTTCCCGCTGGCGCCCACTCCCTCCAAGGCGCTCGTGCGCGAGGAGGCGCAGCGCCGCGGACTGTCGGTGGCCGCCAAGCCGGATTCGCACGACATCTGCTTCATCCCCGACGGCGACACCCGCGGCTGGCTGGCCGAACGGGTCGAGATGCGTCCCGGGGCGATCGTCGACGACGACGGCCGGCAGCTCGGCAGCCACGACGGCGCGCTGGCCTACACCGTCGGCCAGCGCAGGGGCCTGCACCTGGGCACTCCGGCCCCCGACGGCAAGCCCCGCTTCGTCCTGGAGATCCGGCCCAAGACCGACGAGGTCGTGGTGGGCCCGCGGGAGCACCTGGCGGTCGACGAGATCCGGGGCATCCGCCTGTCCTGGGCCGGTCGCCCCGTGCCCGAGTTCGAGCGCTTCCAGCAGGATGCCCGGACCAGCGCGGGCCGGGTCTCCGAGGAAATCGAGGTCCAGGTCCAGGTGCGGGCCCACGGCGAGGCCCTGCCCGGCCGGGCTCGGCTCGAGGACGCCGAGGACGACGGGCAGCTGCGCACCGAGCTGGTGCTCGAGCTCGACGAGCCCCTGAGCGCGGTGGCCCCGGGGCAGTCGGCCGTCGTCTACCAGGGCACCCGCGTGCTCGGGCAGGCCACGATCGCCTCCGCCCAGGCCGCTTCCCGGGCCTCCTCGCCCGCCCGCTGACCTAGGATCGAGACCATGAGCTCCGACGATCAGACCGCCAGCGCCCCGCGCCCGGCCGAGTCCCTCGGCACCGAAGAGGTCCTCGCCCAGCTGCGGGCCATGCGCGGCACCATCGACAACCTCGACGCCGTTCTCGTCAACGTCCTGGCCGAGCGCTTCAAGGCCACCCAGCGCGTGGGAGAGCTCAAGGCGGCCAACGACCTTCCGGCAGGGGACCCCGAGCGCGAGTCCCAGCAGATCGAGCGGCTGCGCCGTCTGGCCCAGGACGCCGAGCTGGATCCGGAGTTCGCGCAGAAGATCCTCAGCTTCATCATCAGCGAGGTCATCCGCCATCACGAGCGCATCGCGGAGGAGCACCGCGCGGGAACCGAGCGGTGAGCGCACGATCCTCCGAGACGGCCGTCCTGCCTCAGGAGCCGACGCGCACGCGCGCCACGGTCGTGGGCGGACTGCCCGGCACCAGCGCGGTGGAGGCCTTCACGGTCATGCGCGGCGAGCTCGGGGCGCCGCATCGCAGCGGGCTGCTGCCGCTGCCCCAGCGCTCGGACGTGGCCGATGACCTGCCGCGCACGGTCGCCGTGCTCACCGAGCTGTGGTGCGACCTGCAGCCGCACGGCTGGCGCCTGCAGCGCCACGACTCCAAGGAATCCCGGGCCGCCCGATCCCTGCTGGCCAGCGACCTCAATGTGCTGGCCGATGTCATCGGCGCCGAGTCCGACGGCGACCTGGAGCCGGTCACCACGCAGCTGCTGGGCCCGACCGCCCTGGCCGCCCGTCTGCACCTGCACGGCGGCGAGCGAGTGCTGCGCGATCACGGCGCTCGCCGGGACCTGGTCGACTCGCTGGCAGACGGCCTCGGCGAGCACCTCTCAGCGCTGCGCCAGTCGATCGGCCCGCGGGGGATCGTCGTGCGCCTGGCCGAGCCCGAGCTGCTGCGCGTGCTCGAGGGTCGGATCCCCACCGCCAGCGGCTATCAGACCCTGCGGGCCGTGCCGTGGTCGGAGGTCCGCGAGGGGCTCGAGCGCGTGGTCGAAGCCGCGCGGTCCGCCGGGGCGCTCAGCGTCGAGCTGCAGCTTCCGGAGGGCCTGGAGCCGGCGCGGGCCCTGGGGGTCGGCGCGGACCGGATCGTGGTGTCCGCCCCCGGTCCCAGCGCTCGCGACTGGGAGCCGCTGGCCGAGATCCAGGACTCGGGCACGGACCTGTGCCTGCTGCTGCCGCACCTGGTCGAGGGCCTGTCCCGGCCGTCGTCGACCTCGTGCGAGGTCGAGGCGATCGTCCGGCCGATCAGCGAGGTCGGCATGCCGCTGAAGGAGCTGTCGCGGCTGATGGTCGCGATCGGCCCAGGGCTCGAGGAGCTGGCCCCCGACCGGCTGCAGTCCGTGCTCGGCCGCGTCGCGGACATCGCCCGAGGGCTCGGGGACACCGCCCGGGAGGCGTGAGCTCGAGCGGGCGCGTCGTCTGGCGGATCCGCATCGGCCACGCTTCCGCGGCTGGGGTGCCCGCCTGCGGGCGGCAGAGCTGACATGATGGACGGGAGCCCACCCTCGCACGACCAGCACGCCGCGCTGCCGCAGGGATCCGGGCAGATGTCGCGAAGCAGAGAGGCGATCCGGTGGCCAAGGCAAAGATCCTCGTGGTGGATGATGACGCAGCACTGGCGGAGATGATCGGCATCATCCTCAACGCCGAGGACTACGAGACGATCTTCTGCGCCGACGGAGCCGAGGCCGTGGAGGCCTTCCGCCAGACCGAGCCGGATGTGGTGCTGCTCGACCTGATGCTGCCCGGCAAGGACGGCATCCAGATCTGCGGCGAGATCCGGGAGTTCTCGGACACCTCGATCGTGATGCTGACCGCCAAGTCGGACACCGACGACGTCGTGCGCGGCCTGGAGGCCGGGGCCGACGACTACATCCCCAAGCCCTTCAAGCCCGCCGAGCTGCTGGGCCGCGTGAAGGCCCGGCTGCGCCCGGGCTCGCGCGCCACCTCGACCGAGCTCGTGGTCGGCGACGTCACCGTGGACATCACCGGCCACCGCGTGCTGCGCGGACAGGAGGAGATCGCCCTGACCCCGCTCGAGTTCGAGCTGCTGGCCACCCTGGCGCGCTCGCCCGAGCAGGTCTTCACCCGCGACATGCTGCTGCGCCAGGTGTGGGGCTACCACAACGCCGCCGACACCCGCCTGGTCAACGTCCACGTCCAGCGGTTGCGCTCCAAGGTCGAGCGCGACCCCGAGAACCCGCAGATCATCGTCACCGTGCGCGGCGTCGGCTACCGCGCCGGCCACGAGCACCGCTGAGAACCTCCCAGAACCCCCTCGTCATGACCGACCCCTCCTCCACCGGCGTCCACGGCTCGTCCGCGGTCGCCGGCGCGCGCCCGGACGACGAGTCCGTGGCGGGCTCGGCGGGACCCACGCTTCCTGTGGGAGTCGTCGATGTCCCCGGACAGGAGACGGTCGTCCATACCGACCCCCGCGCCGCACGCAGGCGGCGGCGCCGGTACCGCGGACCCATCGGCGGGGCGCGCCTGCGCCTTCGGCTGGTGCTGCGGCGCTGGCGGCACTCCCTGCAGTTCCGTGCCGTGTCGATCGCGCTGGTCGGGGCGCTGATCGTCTTCCTGGTCACGGGCAGCTTCCTCTCGCACCAGATCTCCGAGCGGCTGTTCAACGACACCCTGGGCCAGGCGCTGAGCCAGTCCGAGGCCGACTACCGCAGCGTGCAGGCCAGCTTCGATGCCTCCGAGGGCGGCGACCAGGCGCAGCTGCAGACCTTCGTGTCCTCCACCCTGAGCGGGCTGGACTCCGGTAGCGACCGGGCGCGCAGCCGCTGGGTGCTGCTGCCGCTGCACGACGAGGACGACAGCCGCGACGACTCGCTCCCGCCCCAGTCGGAGAAGCCGTGGCTGGGCGAGCAGACCATCCCGGCGGAGCTGCAGGAGGAGGTCGCCAGCAGCGTGGGCGTGGACGAGGGCATGTACTGGCAGTCCGGCTCGGCGCAGATCGACGAGAACGGACCGTCCGTGCCCGTCGTGATCGTCGGCCAGGTCGTGGAGCCGAGGCAGGGCTCGCCGTACGGGCTCTACTTCGTCCACGACTTCTCCCAGCCCCAGCGCACCCTGGATGCCATGCACGCGGTGCTGGTTCTGGCCACGCTGGTCCAGGCGCTGCTGGTCTCGGGCGTGGTCTGGTACGTGACCCGCGAGATCGTGCGCCCGGTGACCTACACGGCCCGGTCCTCCGAGTCGCTGGCCGACGGCAACCTCGATGCCCGCATGGAGGTCCACGGCTCGCACGAGGTCGCCCGGCTGGGCCGATCGTTCAACCGCATGGCCGACAACCTCGCGGATCAGATCACCCGTCTCGAGCAGCTCTCGTCCATGCAGCAGACCTTCGTCTCGGACGTCTCCCACGAGCTGCGCACGCCGCTGACCACGGTCCGCATGGCCGCCGAGGTCCTGCACAATGCGCGCGACGACTTCGACCCCGTCAACCGGCGCTCCGCGGAGCTGCTGTACCACCAGGTCGACCGCTTCGACGTCCTGCTCGCCGACCTGCTCGAGATCTCCCGCTTCGACGCCGGTGCGGCGCGCCTGGAGATCACCGGGGTCAACATCATCCAGCAGATCACCGGGGTGCTCGAGACCGCCGCCCCCCTGGCCGCCAATGCCGACACGGTGATCCGCGTGCACGCCGACCGCCAGCGGATCCTGGTGCAGATGGATCAGCGCCGCATCGAGCGGATCCTGCGCAACCTGGTGGTCAACGCGATCGAGCACGGCGAGGGCCGCCCGATCGACATCGTCGTGCGCGCCTCGGGCACCGCGGTGTCCGTGGCGGTGCGCGATCACGGCATCGGGCTCACCGAGGAGCAGACGGCCAAGGTCTTCGACCGCTTCTGGCGTGCAGACCCGGCGCGCGCCCGCACCACGGGCGGCACGGGGCTGGGGCTGTCGATCGCCGCCGAGGACACTCGTCTGCACGGCGGCTGGCTCGACGCCTGGGGCTCGCCCGGACAGGGCGCCTGCTTCCGGCTGTCCCTGCCGCTGCTGCAGTCGCGCCCGCTGTCCGAGGACGACGGGCCGCCCGTCGAGCTGCCGCCGGATCCGGAGTCCATGCCGGTCGTCGGCGTGGTGACGGACACCGGGACCATGGTCGCCATCCCGCTGGACCAGGACTCGGTGGTCTCGCGCTCCACCGGGCAGCTGCAGCTTGCGCAGATCCGTCGCGCGGCCGATGAGGCCGAGGACGAGGAGGAGCAGACCGCTCCCGAGGCGTCCCGGACTCCGGAGCAGGACGGGGCGCAGGCTTCCGGACCGGCGCCTTCGGGGGCGGCGCACGAGTCGATCGGCGGGACGTTCGTGGGGGCCTCGGCGGCCGGTCGCTCGGAGGGCGGCCCGCGCTTCACGCCCGTGGGGTCCGAGGCCTCCGGCGCGCCGAGCGATCCGACAGGCGCGCACGGCGACGGCTCAGGCATGCGCAGCGGCGCGCTCGACGGCGGACGCAGCGCCCCTCTGCCTGATGAGCCGATCGGCGGCACGGCCTTCCGCGATGCTCCGGTTCCCGATCAGCCGCCCGCCTACTTCGAGGAGGACGACCTGGACGAGTCCTACGAGGACCTGTTCCCGGATGACACCGGCGAGCTCCCGGCCTTCCGCGACCTGCCGGAGCAGCTGCCCGATCCCGAGCGCCGCGGCTCCGAGCCGGCCGATCCGGAGGGCCCCCATGACGACGACGCCGATGGAAGGAGCTCGTCATGAGCCAGGACATCCCCGATCCGCGGGCAGCAGGTGCGCGCGGCTCGCGCGCTCGCCTGGCGCTGTCCATGGGCGTCGTCGGCTCCCTGGTGCTGGGCGGCTGCGCGTCGATCCCCACGTCCGGTCCCGTGCACGTGGCCGAGCCGCCCACGTCCTCGACCACCGAGTCCGCCGAGCCGGAGTTCGCTGCTCCTGCCCCCGGGGCGAGTCCCGAGCAGATCGTGACCGACTTCCTGGCAGCCGGACAGGGCGCCGCTGAGGACTACGCCGCGGCTCGCCGGTACCTGGCTCCGGAGCTGGCCGACAGCTGGCGCCCCGGGCAGCAGACCTATGTGTTCTCCGGAGAGGCGGGGATCCAGCAGGGGCTCGAGGACGACCAGGTCCGCGTGAGCGTGGACACCCGCGCCCAGATCGACGTCAACGGGATCATGAACCGGCAGGAGCCCGGCTCGACCGATGAGTTCGATCTCGAGCTCACCCAGGTCGACGGCGAATGGCGCATCTCCTCGGCCCCGGACGCCGTGCTCATCCCGGCCACGAACCTGGACGACGTCTATCAGCCCTACAACCTGTACTTCATGGAGCCGGGCGGCGAATACGCCGTGCCGGACCCCCGCTGGTTCCCGGATCGGCCCGTGGTCTCCACGCAGCTGATGCGCGCGCTGATCAAAGGCCCGGCTCCCTACCTGGACGGTGCCGTGCGCTCCCACATCCCGGAGGGAGCCGAGCTCGCAGAGGGCTCCACGGTGCCCATCCAGGACGGGGAGGCCTCGGTCGAGATGACCATCCCGGACTTCAGCACCGCTGATCTGGAGACCACGCAGGGCATCTACGGGCAGATCATGCTCACGCTCCAGGACCTCGAGTCGGTCGACAGCGTCGCGATGTCCGTCAACGACTCCGCCGTGGAGCTGGCACCGGATGAGGCCGCCGACCTGCCTTCCACCGTGGCCTCCGTGCCCGGGCGCCAGATCGCCCTGCGCGACGAGGAGCTCGTGTTCCACCAGGGCGGGCAGATCAGCCCGGTGCCCGAGCTCGCCGATGTCCTCGAGGGGCGCTCGCCCGCCGCGCCGGCCATGAGCCGGGAGATGGATCAGTTCGCGGCGCTGGCCGACGAGGCCGAGACCATGGTGACGTTTTCCTCGGCCGCTCCCCGGCCGGTGGACCGCGTCAGCGGCTCCGGGCTCACGGATCCGTCCGTGGATCAGCACGGCTGGGCCTGGACCGCCGACGACGAGGGCGCGGTCAGCACCGCGAGCATCGACGAGCCCGGCCGCCCGGCCCTGCAGGTGCAGGCGGATTCGCTGGAGGGCGTCCCGATCGCCAGCCTGCGAGTCGCCCGCGGAGGCACCCGTGCCCTCATCCTCACCGACGAGGGCGACGACTCCCGGATCCTGTTGGCCGGCATCATCCGCCGCGGCGATGGCGAGCCCGTGCGGCTCAACGACCCGCAGCTGGTGGATCTGGACGCCGTCGAGCCTCCGGCCTACGCCGCCTGGATCAGCGATTCGGCCTTCGTCGTGGCAGCCGAGGGGGACTCCAGCAGCACGCCGGAGGTCTATGACGTCTCGGGTCGCCACCGCAGCCTGCCGACCGTGGTCGACGGCGTGCAGAACATCGCCGGCGGCGACGGCGAAGGCGAGATCTACGTGGAGAGCGACGGCGAGCTGCGCCTGCTCACCGGCGAGGCCTGGTCGCCGCAGACCGACGAGGTCTCGGACGTCGCCTACGCCGGCTGAGCCGCCGCCGGGTCGTTCGGGCTCCACAGGCCGTTTCGCCTCCGCTGCGCGGGCCGCGGGAGTCGCGGGGCGCCACGAAGCCGGTCCGGGTCCTCTGCCGATCAGAGATCCTGCCGCCGTGAGCCAGCCCGTGAGTCGTCGAGCCCGGTCCGGGCGCAGCAGCAGCGCGGCCTCTGGGAAGTCCCTGGAGCTGCGCCTGGCCCGGGCGGGCCAGGTCGCTCTTCGAGGGATCGAGCCTCTCGTGCCGGTCCAGTGCGCGGTGTGCCGGGAGCCGGGGGAGTCGGTGTGCCGTCCCTGTCGTCGCCTGCTGCACCGAAGCTGCTCGCGACCGCGCCGGGTGGAGACCGGCGCCGCTCAGCTCGGCGGGCTGCCGGTCGTGGCCGCTGGGTCGTACGAGTTCGAGCTGGCGGTGTGCCTGATGGCCTTCAAGGACGGCGGGCGGTCCGATCTGCTTCCCGTGCTCGCACCGATCCTCGCTCGCGCCGTGCGCGCCGGGCTCGGGGAGGACTCTGCGGATCAGGTGCTCGTGCCGATCCCCACGTCCGCTCGAGCGCTGCGGCGCCGGTGGTCCGATCCGGTGGGCGAGCTGCTGGCAAGGGCGGGGCGCGAGGGCCTGCTGCCGGCAGGCGCGCGGATCGAGCCGTGGCTCGCCCACCGATCGCGCACGGCAGGGGCCGCTCTGCACCTCGGGCCCTCGCCGTGGACGGGGTCGCAGAAGACCCGCGACGCCGCCGGACGCGCACGTGCCGAGGACCCGTTCGTGCTGCAGCGCCCGGGGCGGCGGCTGCGCTCGCCGGTGCCGGTCTCGGCGGTGCTCGTCGACGACGTCCTCACCACGGGCTCCACACTGCGCCGGGCGGCGCGCCGGCTCGAGGCGGGCGGCATCGAGGTGCGGGGCGCCGTCGTGCTGGGCGCGGTGGGCGCGCCCTCAGCGCAGACCGCAAGGTCGGCGCGCGAATCTCCGGAGGCCGGTGGATGAATCGCAGGTGTGAGCCGGGTAATATCCTGTTACCGGGACCCCTCGTCCCGGGTGGGGGTCGCCCTCGTCGGCCTCCGCAGGGTCTACCACGGACTGTCCCCCGTCCTGCGGGAGCCGGTCCGCTGACTGGGAGGACATCATGGAACTCACCATCCAGGGCCGGAACGTCACCATCTCCGATCGCTTCCGCGAATACGTCGAGACCAAGGTGGCGAGGTTCGAGGAGCTGGGCGACAAGGTCCAGCGGATCGAGATCAAGGTCCTCAAGGAGAACCCCCAGCCCGGCCACGACGGCATGCGTGTCGAGGCCACCGTCATCGGCCGCGGACCCGTGGTGCGCGCCGAGGCCCGCGGCGATGACAAGCAGGCGGCCTTCGACTCCGCCTACGCCAAGCTCATCGAGCAGCTGCGCCGCGCGCGCGATCGCCGCAAGATCCACCGCGGCAACCACCGCCCCACCGCCGTCCACGAGGCCACCGCCGCCCTTCCGGTCCTGCCGATCAGCGACCGCCCCTACGCGTCCCCGGAGGAGCTCTCGGCGGCGGAGTCCGAGGCCTTCGACACCGAGTACGCGCTGAGCGAGGACGTCCCGCCCGTCGAGATCCGCCGCAAGAGCTTTCCGGCAGAGCGGATGAGCGCGGACCAGGCCATCGACCGCATGGAGCTCGTCGGGCACGACTTCTTCCTCTACATCGACTCGGCCACGGACGAGCCCTCCGTGGCCTACCGCCGAAAGGGCTGGGAATACGGTGTGATCTCCCTCAGCGACTCCGTCGCCGAGCCGGAGACCGTGGAGGAGAGGGCCTACCAGGCCAGCTGAACGGACCCCCCGCCGGGCCGCGGGCTCGGCCTGGAAGCCGCTCGTGCGGACTTCGCGCTCAGCGCACCGCAGACGCGACCGGAGGACTCCCGGTCGCGTCTGCGCTCATGCGCCCTGCCGTAGACTGTCCTGAGTCGCCGGCCGACCCCACGGCCTCGGACCGGGGAGCTCGTCGCGGGAGGTCCCGTGCCGTGCCTCGGATCGACCACGGCGACGCAGCCCCCACGATCAAGGAGCGTGTGCCAGTGGCGTCCATCCTGGAGAAGGTGCTCCGGACCGGCGACAAGAAGGTCCTGCGCCGCCTGCGGTCCTATGCCGATGCGATCAACACGCTCGAGGACGGCTTCAGAAAGTTCACCGACGCCGAGCTGCGTGCGGAGACGGACGCATTCCGCCAGCGCCTCGAGGACGGCGAGTCCCTGGACCGCATGCTCCCGGAGGCCTTCGCCGTGGTCCGCGAGGCGTCGCACCGCGTGCTGGGCAAGCGCCATTACGACGTCCAGCTCATGGGCGGGGCCGCGCTGCACCTGGGCAACATCGCCGAGATGAAGACCGGCGAGGGCAAGACCCTGGTGGCCACCGCGCCCGCCTACCTCAATGCGCTGTCCGGCAAGGGTGTCCACGTCATCACGGTCAACGACTACCTGGCCTCCTCCCAGGCGGAGCAGATGGGCCGCGTCTACCGCTTCCTGGGCATGGAGACCGGCACGATCCTGGCGGGCCAGTCCCCGGATGTCCGCCGCAAGCAGTACGCCGCGGACATCACCTACGGCACGAACAACGAGTTCGGCTTCGACTACCTGCGCGACAACATGGCCTGGTCGGTCGACGAGCTGGTGCAGCGCGGGCACAACTTCGCGATCGTCGACGAGGTCGACTCGATCCTCATCGACGAGGCCCGCACCCCGCTGATCATCTCCGGTCCGGCCTCCGGCGAGGCCAACCGCTGGTACTCGGTCTTCGCCTCGCTCGTCGAGCGGCTGGAGCTGGACGAGGACTATGAGGCCGACGAGAAGAAGCGCACGGTCTCCGTGCTGGAGCCCGGCATCGACAAGGTCGAGGACTGGCTGGGCATCGAGAACCTCTACGACACCTCCAACACGCCGCTGATCGGTTTCCTGAACAACGCCCTGAAGGCCAAGGAGCTCTTCGCCCGAGACAAGGACTACGTCGTGGTCAAGGGCGAGGTCCAGATCGTCGACGAGCACACCGGACGCATCCTGAAGGGCCGTCGGTACAACGAGGGCCAGCACCAGGCGATCGAGGCCAAGGAGAAGGTGAAGGTCAAGCCCGAGAACCAGACCATGGCGACCATCACCCTGCAGAACTACTTCCGCCTCTACGAAAAGCTCGGCGGCATGACAGGCACCGCCGAGACCGAGGCGGCCGAGTTCATGAACACCTACGAGCTCGGCGTGGTGGCCATCGAGACCAACCGGCCCATGGTCCGCGAGGACCGGGAGGATCTGGTCTACAAGAACGAGGTCGTGAAGTTCGCGGCCGTGGTCCAGGACATCGAGCAGCGCCATGAGACGGGCCAGCCCATCCTGGTGGGCACCACGTCGGTGGAGAAGTCCGAGTACCTCTCCAAGCTGCTGTCCAAGCGGGGCATCCGGCACGAGGTCCTCAACGCCAAGAACAACGAGCGCGAGGCCGCCATCGTGGCCCAGGCCGGGCGCAAGGGCTCCGTCACGGTGGCGACCAACATGGCCGGTCGCGGCACGGACATCATCCTGGGCGGCAATGCCGAGGCCATCGCCATGGAGCGCATGAAGGAGCTCGGCCTGGACCCGGACCGGGACCCGGAGGGCTACGAGCAGAAGTGGCCCGAGATCCTGGAGGCCGCGGAGCAGGAGATCGGCGACGAGCACGAGACGGTCAAGGAGCTCGGCGGGCTGTACGTGCTGGGCACGGAGCGCCACGAGTCCCGTCGCATCGACAACCAGCTGCGCGGGCGCGCCGGCCGTCAGGGCGACCCCGGCGAGTCGCGCTTCTACCTGTCCCTGAACGACGACCTCATGCGCCTGTTCAACGCCGGCGGCGCCTCTCGCCTGATGGCCAACGCCGCGGAGGACACCGCACTGGAGTTCCGGATCGTCTCCCGGGCGATCGCCTCGGCGCAGAACATGGTCGAGGGCCGCAATGCCGAGCAGCGCAAGAACGTCCTGAAGTACGACGACGTCCTGAACCGCCAGCGCACCGCGATCTACGCCGACCGCCGCCGGATCCTCGAGGGCCACGACCTCCAGGATCAGGTGCAGCAGTTCCTCCGAGAGGTCGTGGGCTCGATCGTGGTCGAGAAGACCAGCTCGGGGCACCCCGAGGACTGGGACCTTGACGCGCTGTGGGAGGCCCTGCGCACGGTCTACCCGGTCTCGGTCTCCCAGGACGAGCTGATCGAGGAAGCGGGCGGGCGCGACAAGCTCAGCACCGAGTTCCTGCGGGAGCAGCTGGTCTCGGACGCCGAGGTCGTCTACGAGGAGCGCGAGGAGCAGATCGGCTCCGAGGCCATGCGCAAGCTCGAGCGCCGAGTGGTGCTCTCCGTGCTGGGCCGCAAGTGGCCGGAGCACCTCTACGAGATGGACTATCTCAAGGACGGCATCGGGCTGCGCGCCATGGCTCAGCGCGATCCGCTGGTCGAGTACCAGCGCGAGGGCCACATCATGTACCAGAACCTGATGGACGGCATCCGCGAGGAGACGGTGACCTACCTCTTCTCGGTGGATCTCAGCTCGCAGCGCGCCAACGCCGGCGGCGGACCGCTGGGGGCCGGGCTGCCGAAGCAGCCCAAGTTCCTCCAGTACTCCGCACCCAGCGAGAGCGGACGCACCCAGGTGCGCACCGAGCGCAGCGGCGCGAAGTCCTCCGAGGCCTCCTCCCGGGGATCGGCAGAGGCCTCGGCTCCGACCGCGTCGTCGGTCTCGGATCCGGCGGCCTCCAGCGGCGAGGCCCCGGCCCAGCCGCGATCGCGCGCCGAGCGCCGTGCCGCAGAGGCCAAGGCCGCGCGCGAGGCCAAGAAGCGGGCGTCGTCCGAGGACTGAGGACGTTGCGCCCATGAGGGACGGTCCGGGCAGGTCGGAGGGGCCGGGCGGAGGCGAGTGCCTCCGCCCGGCCCCTCTTCCGTGCTCGGGCGGCCCCGCAGGGATGGTTCAGCCGACCTCCAGGACCGTGATGCGCCAGGCCTTCTCCTGCCGCTCGGCCCGCACCACGACCGCGCGGGAGCGGGCGTCGTCGCAGATGACCAGGGCTGCCTCGTAGATTCCGGCGTCCACGGCGCACACGCGCTGGCTGCGGACCTCCGAGTGCTGATGCACGCGGTGCACGGGCGCCTCAGCGGGTTCCAGAGCTCTGCGCCTCTGCAGGAGGACGGCTCGGCGATGAAGACGATCCACGATCTCCGGCTCGGCCCAGCGGGCGAGCTGCCTGGCGGGCCGGGCGCCGGCCAGGACCTCGACGGCAGCGACGGCGACGGCTCGGATCAGAGCCGTGGCGCGCTCGCGCTCGGTGCCAGGTGCGCTCGGTCGCGGAGCTGTGCGCTGCTGCTGACGCCAGACGTACGGGCGGGCCGTGCCTGGTGCGGCGGTGCGATCCCCGGTGCGCGGGGTCGGCGGGCGGTGCGAGGTGATGGGCATGGCGGACTCCTGGGGCAGTCAGGGACGGAAGGGCGGGTGGAAGAGACGGCAGCGAGGCGGGGCCGGGCCGGTGACAGCGTCTCGAGCGGGCCGGGCCGGTCGGTTTCACTGCTCGGGCAGCAGCTGCGGCGGGACCTGCAGGACGGTCCCGGCGGCCACCTGATCCGGGTCCCGGATCTGATCGGCGTTGGCCTCCCACAGCAGAGGCCAGGACCGGGCGATCTCCGCCGCCGAGGCATCGGGCCCCAGCAGCTGACCGGTCAGCGACCACAGGCTCTCTCCGCTGCGCAGGACCAGCGTGGCCTGGGCCAGGCGGTCCTGGATCCGCTCCGGCGAGGTCTGCGGCGGAGACGCATGCACGATGGGTGCGGACTCTGCGGTCGCGACTCCGGTGGGTGCTGCGTCGAGGGCGCCGGGCATCGTCGCAGCGCTCCACAAGGGGCTCACCGGCGAGCCGACCGCGGTGCGGGGGCTCTGGACCGGCAGATCGCTGGCGCTCTCGCGCTGCTCGTCAGGTGCCGGGGCCTCGACCTGCGCGTCTGCGGAGGCGGGGGCCGCCCAGGCGCTCGCGGCGGCACCGCCGGCCAGGAGCAGGACGGTCCCGGTGCCCAGACCGCGCCGGGCGGACGAGCCGTGAGACCGGCCGGATGCGCTGAGTCCGGCGGTGGATTCGACGGGCGGCGGGGGAGCGAAGCGGGCTGCGCACTGCACCGACATGGTTGCCTCCAGGCGTCATGGTCACCTGCTCTGCGCACCCCGCCCGAGCCGGAGGCCCGGAGCGTCAGATCCTCTCGGATGCTGTCATTTGATGCCATCTGGTGACTTTTGATGCTTATAGCTTCCAGTAGGGCGCCTCAGGTGTCAATCAACGATGATTCTCAATATGAAGTGCCGTGAAGGGATGTCTTTCGTAGACTCCGGGCAGGTCGGTCCACGGCTGGTCGCAGTGGCCTGCCGCGGGCGGGGCGTTCGGGAGACGGGGGAGCCGATGCGCTGGGATGAGCTGTTCGCTGACATGGAAGCGCAGCTGGCGGCCGAGCGCTTCCGAGACGTGGAGCGGGAGGCGGCCGAGCTGACTCGCGCCGAGACCGCGGAGGCGCTGCTGCAGGACCGGTTCCTGGGCTGCGAGGGCGCAGCGGTCCATGTGGGGCTGCGAGGGGGCTCGTCGGTGCGCGGCGAGGCGGCCGGTGCCGGGATGGGCTGGGTCATGCTCGACGGCTCCGCGGTCCAGCTGCTGATCCCGCTGGAGTCGGTGCTGTGGGTCGAGGGGCTGGATCGGCGTCGCGGCGATCCGCAGCGCCGCAGCCGACTCGGGCTGGGACAGGCGGTGCGGGCGCTGGCGCAGGCCAGGGCGGGGGTGCGGGTGATCCTGGTCGACGGCGTGCCGGGGGCAGCGCTGGAGGGGACGATCGACCGGGCCGGGCGCGATCACCTGGATCTGGCGATGCATCCGGATGACGAGTTCCGGCGTCGTCGGGCGGTGCGCGCCATGCGGACGGTGCCCTTCTCGGCGATCGCCTGCGTGGTCTCGGACGCCGCGGCGGCCGGGCGCGCCTGAGGCCTCAGTCCAGGGAGGCGCCCGCGCGCACGGCTTCGGCGGTCTCCTGGTGACGCTTCTCGATCCACTGCTCGAAGCGCGCCTTCTCGACCCGCCATTGACCGCGGCCGCCGACCTGGATGGCCGGAAGCTCGCCCGAGCGGACCATGGCCCGGGCCTGGGAGGCCGAGATCGCCAGAATGTCGGCGACATCGGCCAGGGTGAGGAACTGCGGCTCTGCCATGGTGATCTCCTGAGATTCCGGGGTCGGGGCCAAGGCCGGCTGCGGCCGTGGACATTGTGCCATCCAGTGCGCTGACGTGGGCAGAGGCTGTGGATGAGCCGCCTTGAGGCGGTTCGCCCCCGGATGATGCGCACTGCCGTGGAGAGGCATGCAGTTCGTGCCGTCTGAGCGCAGTTGAAGTCATCGAGTCGTCCACAGTTCCAGTCGAGGTCTCCCGGGCGGGCCCTCGCCGGGTCACGATGAGCACCGGATCGGTCCGCTCGCAAGCGCGCATGGCCGATCGCAGCGCCACGGACGGCCCGCGGCGCTGTGCCGAGTCCAGGAGGCGAACGTGCTCAGATCCGGTTCGACCACGACATCCCGAAGCGCCTCGGGCGCCTCGAGCACCGCGACGGCCGGACGGCTGCGTCGTCCCGGCTGGCGCGAGCCGCGGCTGCTGGTCGGGCTGGGGCTCGTCGTGGTGGCGATCGCCGCCACGACCGCCACCGTGACCTACGGCGATGCCACGGAGTCCTTCGCCGTGGCCGATCGGGATCTGGAGGTCGGTCAGACCGTCACGGCCGAGGACCTGCGCACCGTCGACCTGCGGCTGGAGTCCACGGGCGAGCAGTATGTGGCCGGGGCGCAGCAGCTGCACGAGGGCTCGGTCGTGCTCCAGCGCGTTCCGGAGGGGCAGCTGATCCCCACGGAATCCCTGGGGCGGCAGGAGGACATCGACCGTCGTCCCATCGGGATCCCGCTGGCCACTCCGCTTCCGTCGGGAACCGAGGCCGGGGACCACGTGGACATCTGGGCCTCCCAGCGCGATCGGACCGGCGGGCGGTGGGACGAACCGGTGCAGATCCTGGAGGGGGCGGAGCTCGCCGGCGTGGAGGAAACCGCCGGCGGGCTGGCCGCTGACGACGACGCCACCGCCCAGGTACTCGTGGACTCCGCGGACGTGGAGGCGGTCGTGGGGGCGCTGTCCGGCGAATCCAGGATCACGCTGGTGCCGCACCTGGGCGGCGGACGATGAGCCTTCCGCTGGCCTGCCTCGGCCAGCAGGCGGATCTGCTCGGACAGGAGGTCGACCGGTTGCACGGGCCGGTGACGCTCGTGCGCCGCTGCGGGGACCTGGTCGAGCTGCTGGCCGTGGTGCGCTCGGGCCTGGCGCTGGCCGTTCTGGTGGACGCCGATGAGCCCGAGCTGACGGCACCGGCCCTGGATGCGCTGCACCGCGACGGCGCCGTGGTGGCCGTGGTCGTCCACGAGCCGCTCGTCGCCGTGCTCGACGGGGCGGAGGCAGAGGACGCGCCGGATGACCGCCTGGCCCACGACGCCCACGATCCTGCCTCCGATGCCATCGACTGGCAGCGCCTCGGTGCGCTCGAGGTCCCTGCCCAGCTTCCGGCGCGACAGATCGCCCAGCGCCTCCTGGAGGCTGCTGAGGGGCCGCGCTTCCGCCCCGGCGATCCGCCGTTGATGCTCGGCTGCGACGAGGTCGTGGGCGTCGTCGACCCTGGCAGGGGCGCGCCCGGGCAGTCCGAGGGAAGCGGCAATCGGCTCGATCCCGATCATGAGGATGCAGAGGCAGCATGGCACCGCCTGCTCGAGGAGCCCGAGCAGGCGGTGGGCCTCGACGCTTCGAGCGGTCTGCCTCCTCGAGGGCGCGTGGTCGTGGTCTGGGGACCGCACGGCTCCCCGGGTCGGTCGACGGTGGCGATCAACCTGGCGGCGGAGCTGGCCCAGCAGGGCGTGGAGACCACCCTCGTGGACCTGGACACCTGGGGCCCGTCCACGGCGGCGCTGCTGGGGCTGCTCGATGAGACGGCCGGCGTCGCCCTGGCCTGTCGAGCCGCGGACCGGGATCGGCTGAGCCCGGAGGCCCTCGAGCGGGCGGCCGTGGAGGTCCAGGTGGGCCGCGGCCGGCTCATGGTGCTGACCGGGATCACGCGCCCCGAGCGCTGGCCTGAGCTGCGCGCCGGCAGCGTGCGCCGGCTGCTGCGCGCCTGCCAGCACATGCCCCGGGCTCTTCAGCTCGCCGACGGCTCCCGTGCCGCCCCGTCGCGCGGGCCAGCGCCGGTGATCGTGGTCGACGTCGGGGCGAGCCTGGAGGAGGACGAGGAGCTGGTCTCGGAGATCGAGATGCCGCGGCGATCGGCGGCCACCACGGCCGCGCTGGCCGAGGCCGACCTGGTGCTGGCCGTCTGCTCGGCCGAGGTGCTCGGGATCCCGCGTGCGGCCCGGGCGCTTCCGGGACTGCTCGAGCTCACGCCGGCCCCGGTCATGCTCGTGGCCAACCGGGTGCGACGCTCTGCCGCCGGAAGCTCGCCCCGGGCCGCCCTGAAGGAGGCATGGGCGGCCATCGGTGCACCGGGGCAGTGGGACGCCCACCTGTCCTGGGAGCCGAAGACCGTGGATGCGGCGGCCCTTGCCGGCTCCGTGCTGGCAGAATCCGCGCCGTCGTCGAGCCTGCGCGCGCAGCTGCGCGATCTGGCCGGCTCGGTGCTGCGCCGCCTGGACGGAGATCTGGGCCCTGAGCAGGATGCGGAGGAGATCGAGGACGTCCGCGGAACCCGTCTGGGACGGGCCGTGGGAGGCTGGCTGCGCCGGTGATAGCCTCGAAGCCACGATCCTGTGCGGGCAATGCCGCCCGCTGCAGCGGAAGGAGCCCGAGCGCGTGTCCCTCGTCGAGCTGAGCAGCCGCGATGGATTCTCCGAGGAGGCCGTCGAGCACCTCCATCTGCTCGTGGGCGAGTGGCAGATGCTCGCCGATCTGGGCTTCGGCGATGTCCACCTGACCTTCCCCGATCGCAGCTTCGAGCCCGCTCCGGGCGCCATGCGCCTGCCGGCTCGCGACACGGACTTCCTGATCCTCGATCACGCCCGGCCGGGGACCACGCAGACCCTTTTCCCTGCTGACCAGATCGGCCAGCATCTCGGCCCCCCGCTCAGCGCTCTGCTGCGCGAGATCTGGGGCACTGCCGGTGTGAGCTCCCACCGCAACACGGGCCAGCGGCTGCTGCCGGGGCTGGCTGCCGACGTCCAGGCCTTAGTGACCACCGTCGTCTTCGACGGGCAGCCGATCGCGCTGCTGTCGCTGATCTCGGAGCGCAGCATCGGGACCACGACCTCTCCGGGGGAGCAGAGCTATCGCGAGGTCGCCGCTCAGCTGATGCGCATGGCGGGGACGGGGCAGTGGCCTCAGGCCGGCACCCAGCCGTCGCCCCGGCGCGGCAATCCGCGCGTGGGCGATGGCGTCATCAGACTGGACCAGGACGACCGCGTCTCCTTCATGTCCCCCAATGCCGTCTCCGCGGTCGCCCGACTGGGCGCCGGGGAGGCCGCGCTCGGGCAGCGGCTCACGGAGGCGCTGGGCTCCGGAGCCTTCGCGGGGGAGCAGGTCGACGAGGGCCTGATGGGCGTGCTGCGCGGTCGGGTCCCCAGCCACGCGGAGGTCCGCCGGGGCCGCGTGGTCGTGATGTTCCGCTCGGTCCCGCTGTCCGAGGACGGTCAGCGGGTCGGTGCGCTGCTGCTGTGCCGCGATGTCTCCGAGCTGCGTCGGCGCGAGCGCGAGCTGTCCTCCAAGGACGCCGCCATCCGCGAGACGCACCACCGCGTGAAGAACAGCCTGCAGGCCGTGGCGGCCATGATGCGCATGCAGTCGCGCCGCGCAGACAGCCCGGAGGCCCGGCGCGGGCTGTCGGAGGCCATGCGACGGCTCGAGGCCGTCTCGGCGGTGCATGAGACGCTGTCGCACACTCCCGAGGGCTCGGTGGACTTCGACGAGCACTTCAGCCGCCAGATCCGTGCGATCGCCGAGCTGGCCGCCACCGGGCAGACCGTGCGCACGCGCGTCACGGGGAGGTTCGGCCGGCTGCCGGGTCAGCAGGTGACGGCCATGGCCCTGGTGCTCAACGAGATGCTCACCAATGCCGTGGAGCACGGGCTGAGCGGTCGCGACGGCACGATCGAGGTCAGCGCGCAGCGCCGTGATCCGGACCCCTCGACCTGCCGGGAGGCTCGCGCCGAAGGCCGTCCGGTTCCGTGCGCGGAGCTGGTCGTGACGATCGCCGACGACGGCGTGGGCATGGAACCCTCCATGAGCAGCGGACGATGGTCGGCCGATGAGCCCGAGGGATCGTCGATGCCCTCCGCGGGGCTGGGGAGCCGGATCGTGCGCAGCCTGGTGCTGGGGGAGCTCGACGGATCGGTGAGCTGGCGCCCCGGAGACGACACCGGCACGGTCATCGAGATGACCGTGCCGGTGTACGAGGCCTCGTCGTGACGAGGCGATGAGCTGATCAGGAAGCGCGGCGAGCGCGGGCGTTGCGGCGCTTGAGGGAGCGGCGCTCGTCCTCGCTCATGCCGCCCCAGACTCCGGCGTCCTGGCCGGAGGACATGGCCCACGAGAGGCATTCGTCCATGACGTCGCAGGTGCGGCACACGGCCTTGGCCTCCTCGATCTGGAGCAGGGCCGGGCCGGTGTTGCCCACGGGGAAGAACAGCTCGGGGTCCTTCTCGAGGCAGGCTGCGTGTGAACGCCAATCCATGACGATTCGACTCCTTTCAGAAGGCACGCGACGGCCGGGAAGGGGCAATGCCCGGCGAGGTGAGGGGTGCCCTGGAGGGCGGGTGACAGGTCGTCAGCGACCCGTTCAAGATTTCCTCTACTTTTCCATGTGAACCGCACGTGAACAAGGGATTGGGACATTCGTCACACACCTTCCGGACGGGGATCTCGGGGGTGAATTCCCGAATCCCCGAAGGTTTCCTGAAGCCCGCTGCGAGCGCCGATCACGCGGCCGGGTCGTCGGGCGGGATCGGCCTTCGTGGACGTGGTCGGTGCCCTGCGGCGATACGCTGATGCGGCAAGGAGCCGCGCGAGTCCGCGGCTGCCCCGAAGACCCATCCAGGAGCTGCCCGTGGCATCCGCCGGTCACCGAGACACCGCCGAGGCCGCTCGGCCTCTGCGCCCCCAGGCCCTCGTGCCCCTGGTGATGATCGTGGCCGCCGAGTCGGTGGTGGTCTTCGCCGGCGCGCTCTGGATGCTCTCCGGGCTGTTCACGGGCCACGCCGCCTCCGCGGTCACCACGCTGATGCTCACCGTCCTGCTGGCAGTCGGAGGGCTGTGGGTGGCGCGCACCTCCATGGCGCTGTGGGCTGGCAGGCGCTGGCCCCGTGCCGCGGCGCTGACCTTCCAGCTGTTCGCGATGATCATCGCCGTGGCGATCCTCCTGCCGCTGAGCCGGTGGCTCGCCCTTCTCGTGGCGGCGGCCGCCCTGGTCGCGGGCGGCTCCCTCTTCCGCCAGGACGTCGTGGACTGGACCACGCAGGACGTCGGGCCGGATCGGCGCTGACGGTGAGTCTCCGTGGTCCCGCCCAGCCCGTGAGCAGTCCGTGACCGGTCGCACGGCCGGGTGTGGCAAGCGCCTCATCATGCGCGTCCCACAGGAGCTCCCAGGATCGCTCCGGTACCGTGGGGGCCACGCCGACCGGTCGCGCTGCGTCGCGCCGGGTGAGATGTGGTCCGTCGCCCGAGCAGGTTCGGAAGCGGACCGGAACGGGAGAGACTGTATGAAAGCTGACCTCGTGGTCGTCGGATCGGGCCTGTTCGGGCTCACCGTCGCCGAGCGCGCTGCGGATGAGCTGGGCCTGAAGGTCGTCATCCTGGACCGCCGCTCGCACATCGGAGGCAATGCCTACTCCGAGAAGGAGCAGCGCACCGGGATCGAGGTGCACCGCTACGGCGCTCACCTCTTCCACACCTCGAACGAGCGCGTGTGGGAGTACGTGAACCGGTTCACCACGTTCACGGACTACGTGCACAAGGTGTACACGCGCCACAACGGCGAGGTGTTCCCCATGCCGATCAATCTCGGCACGATCAACCAGTTCTTCCGCTCGGCCTACTCACCGGGCGAGGCCAGGGAGCTGATCCGCGAGCAGGCCGGCGAGCTGGCGGGCACCGACCCGCAGAACCTCAACGACAAGGGCATCCAGCTGATCGGACGCCCCCTCTACGAGGCGTTCATCAAGCACTACACGGCCAAGCAGTGGCAGACCGCCCCCGAGGACCTGCCCGCAGAGATCATCAAGCGGCTGCCCGTGCGCTACACGTACGACAACCGCTACTTCAACGACACCCACGAGGGGCTGCCGACCGACGGCTACACCGCCTGGCTCGAGCGCATGGCGGATCATCCGAACATCGAGGTCCGGCTGGACACCGACTTCTTCGACGACTCGCACGAGTTCTCGAAGTCCAAGGTCGTCGGCCAGGTCCCCGTGATCTACACCGGCCCGGTGGACCGCTACTTCGACTTCGTCGAGGGCGATCTGTCCTGGCGCACGATCGATCTGGAGGAGGAGGTCCTGGAGATCGAGGACTTCCAGGGCACTTCCGTCATGAACTACCCGGACGCCGACGTCCCCTTCACCCGCATCCACGAGTTCCGCCACTTCCACCCGGAGCGGGACTACACCAAGGACGCCACCGTGATCATGCGCGAGTTCTCGCGCTTCGCCGAGAAGGGCGATGAGCCCTACTACCCGGTCAACACCACGGTGGACCGCGAGAAGCTGCTCGCCTACCGCGACCTGGCCGCCGGCGAGTCCTCGGTCCTGTTCGGAGGGCGGCTGGGCACCTACAAGTACCTGGACATGCACATGGCCATCGGGTCGGCGCTGTCCATGGTGGACAACAAGATCGCCCCCCACTTCCGGGGCGGGGATCGGATCACGAGCGGAGGCATCGACGCGTGAGCGAGCAGAACGGCAGCACCGGCGCCGAGCAGGACGCCCAGGGCTTCCTGGGCCGGATCACCAACGCGCCGTCGTCGTCGCAGGGCTCCCTGCGCGAGGTGGCCCGGGTGGTCCTGCCCGAGGCCAAGGATCTCGACGCGCTCCCCCTGTACGTCGACGGGCCGCTGAGGAAGGAGCGCTCCTCCGGCTCGTCAGACGAGGTCGCCGAGCACCCGGACGACATCCTGAGCCGGCGCTCCATGCGCATCCGCTCGGGGCGCCGCGTCTCCTTCGGCTCGTACTTCAATGCGTTCCCAGCCTCGTACTGGCGCCGCTGGACGGTCGCCGAGAAGGTCGTGCTGTCCGTGGCCACCACCGGCGCCGGCTCCCTGATCGTCTACCGCTCGAACGCCCGCGGCATCTCCCAGCGCGTGGAGAACGTGCGGCTGCCCGGCGGCTCGCAGACCAGCGAGTTCGACCTCACCCTGGCGCCGTTCGGCGACGGCGGCTGGTACTGGTTCGACCTGATCGCCGATGAGGAGGGCATGGTCCTCGACTCGGCCGCCTGGTCGGTTCCGGACACGGCCCCCCAGGGGACCGTGACCCTGGGCGTCACGACGTTCAACCGCCCGGACTACTGCGTGAACACGATCCGCACGATCGCTGAGGCCGACGGCTTCGACGACGTCCTGGACGAGCTGATCATCGTGGACCAGGGCAACAGGCTCGTGGAGGACGAGGACGACTTCGCCGAGGCCGATAAGGCCATGGGCGGGAAGCTGCGCATGATCCGCCAGGGCAATCTGGGCGGCTCGGGCGGCTTCTCCCGCAACATGTACGAGGTCGTGCAGGGACGCGCGGACGGCTCGGCCTCCGACTACGTCCTGATCCTCGACGACGACATCCTCCTGGAGACCGAGGGCGTCCTGCGCGCCGTCGCCTTCGCGGACTTCTGCCGCACTCCCACGATCGTGGGCGGGCACATGTTCGACATGTACAACCGCCCGGTGCTCAACGGCTACGCCGAGGTCGTCGACCGCTACCGCTTCCTGTGGGGCCCGATCGAGCATCTGGGCGGCATCGACTTCTCGGAGGCGGGCCTGCGCTCGCGACCGAACCTGCACCGCCGCTGGGACGCCGACTACAACGGCTGGTGGATGTGCCTGATCCCGCGCAAGGTGCTGCAGGACGTCGGGCTGTCGCTGCCGGTGTTCATCAAGTGGGACGACTCCGAGTACTCGCTGCGCGCCGCCGAGGCCGGGTACCCGACCGTCTCCCTGCCCGGGGCGGCCGTGTGGCACGTGTCCTGGATGGACAAGGACGACGCCGTCGACTGGCAGGCCTACTTCCACGAGCGCAACCGCCTGATCGCGGCCCTGCTGCACTCGCCGTTCCCGCGCGGCGGGCGCATGGTGCGCGAGTCCCTGGCCGTGGACACCAAGCACACGGTCTCCATGCAGTACTACGCCGCAACGTGCGTGCTGATGGCCATCGAGGACGTCCTGCGCGGCCCCGAGGGCCTGCACGGGATGATCGGCACCAGGATGCCGGAGATCCGCTCCCTGAAGTCCGAGTTCTCGGACGCCCAGTTCAGCCAGGACCAGGGCGCGTTCCCGGCGGCCAAGCGGCGTCGTCCGCCCAAGCGCCGAGGCCTGCCCAGGCCGCCGGCCTACTGGCAGCTGCCGCCGTGGGCGGTCAAGACCCTGCTCAAGCAGACGGTCCTGCCGGTGCGCGAGCTGGCGCAGAGCCATCCCGAGGAGTGGGTCGCCCACCAGGACGGCAAGTGGTACCACTTGGCCACCCTGGACTCGGCCGTGGTCTCCAATGCCGACGGCACCGGAGCGGCCTGGCACAAGCGCGACCCCAAGGCGGTGCGCGAGCTCACCGCCCGCAGCGCCAAGCTGCACGCCGAGCTGCTCTCGCGCTGGGACTCGCTGTCCGAGCAGTACCGCGAGGCTCTGGGCGAGATCACCTCGCCCGAGGCGTGGGCGAAGACCTTCGAGGACAACCCGCCGGTGGACGTCCAGCGCTGATCCGCGGCGCATGACCGATCCACCACGACGACGGGCGCAGCGGCGCACCCAGCCGCTGCGCCCGGCGTCGTCGTGATCCCAGCGCACGGCCGCCCCAGCGCCGCAGTGCGCGCACTGACGCAAGGAGCAAGGATGAGCACGACAGCGCCGGAGCTGATGACACCCGGCAAGGGACGCGGACTGCTGGACGTCTTCCGGAACCGCTATCTGCTGAGGCTGCTGGTCGACAAGGAGATCCAGGTCCGCTATCGCGGGACCGTGCTGGGCCTGGTGTGGTCCTATCTCAAGCCGGCCGTGCAGTTCTTCGTCTACTACATCGCGATGGGCATCTTCCTGGAGCTCGAGAAGGGCCTGGAGAACTTCGCGATCTACCTGTTCTCCGGGATCGTGCTGATGAATCTCTTCGGGGAGATCTTCGGCAATGCCTCGCGGTCCATGACGGACAACGGCGGGCTGCTGAAGAAGATCTACCTGCCGCGGCAGCTCTTCCCGGTGGCCAATCTCTTCGTGGCCCTGGTGCACTTCCTGCCGCAGCTGCTGATCCTGCTCATCGCATGTCTGGCCGCAGGATGGCACCCGGGGCCCAAGCAGTTCCTGTGCATGATCGCCGGATTCTTCATCGTCGCGATCTTCGCCCTGGGCCTGGGACTGATCTTCGCCACGCTCAACGTCTTCTTCCGCGATGCGGAGAACTTCGTGGACCTGATCCTCATGGTCTCCACGTGGGCGTCCCCGGTGCTCTACCCCTTCACCATGGTCGAAGACAAGCTGCCGCAGTGGGTGTACTACATCTACTTCGCCAACCCGCTGACCGTGGCCGTCGAGCTGTTCCACTACGGGTTCTGGTTCGCCTCAGTGGAGCTCGAGCAGCCGCGCTGGCACGTGGCCGATCACCTGATGACGTTCTGGACCCCGTTCGCGCTGCTGGTGTCCGTGGCTGCCGTGCTCGTCGGCGATCGCATCTTCCGCCGCTACGAGGGCAACTTCGCCCAGGAGCTCTGATCCCCATGACCGCTCTTCCCTTCAAGAAGCCCGGTGCCGTCTTCACCGAAGACTCCGTGGCCATCCGCGTGGATCACGTGGTCAAGTGGTTCACCCTGCGCCACACGCGCTCCATCAAGGAAGCCGTGCTGTGGATCCTGCGCGGGCGCAAGAACGACCTCTCGGACAAGTTCAAGGCCCTCGACGACATCACCTTCGACATCCACGACGGTGAGACCGTGGCGCTGCTGGGCTTCAACGGCTCGGGCAAGTCGACGTCGCTGAAGATGATCTCCGGGGTCATGCACCCCGATTCCGGCAGCGTGGGCACCCGTCGCAAGGTGGCCGGCCTGATCGAGGTCGGCGCCGGATTCCACCCGGATCTGTCGGGGCGCGACAACGTCTATCTCAACGGCGCGATCCTGGGTATGGACAAGGAGGAGATCGACGCCAAGTTCGACGAGATCGTGGCCTTCTCCGAGATCGGCGAGTTCATCGACACGCAGGTGAAGTTCTACTCCTCGGGCATGTACCTGCGCCTGGCCTTCGCGGTGGCGATCCACACCGACCCGGAGGTCTTCCTGGTCGACGAGATCCTCTCCGTGGGCGATGAGCCCTTCCAGAAGAAGTGCATCCGGCGCATCAAGGACCTGGTGCGCCGCGGCAAGACCCTCGTGGTCGTCTCCCACGACCTGGACCTGATCATGGACATCTGCGAGCGCGGCATCGTGCTCGAGCACGGGAAGATCGTCTTCGACGGCTCCTCCGTGGGCGCGGTGGCCATGCTGCGCGATCGCCCCGTCGAGGAGGTCCAGCGGGAGCAGAACGAACGCGTGGAGCGCCGCCTGCACTGGAAGCGCGTGGACCGGGAGAAGGCGGCCGATGAGGCCGCCGAGCGCGGGCAGGCCTACGTGCCCGAGTATGACCCCGAGCTCGACGACCCCGCAGATCTGGACGACCCCTCGAAGGTGCGCCGGACCAAGGGCCTGTGAGGAACGAGGGTCGTGCAGGCGCACTGAAGGGGGCCGGTCATCCGACCGGCGCCCTTCATCGTCTCCTGAGGTCGAGCCTCAGGCCCCTGTGATGAGACCCGGGTGCAGCTCGTCGACCGTGGCCACCCCCAGCAGGTGCATGGTCACGCGCATCTCCTGCTCGAGCAGCTCCAGCGCGCGCTCCACGCCCTCCTGCCCGCCGGCCATGAGCCCATAGAGATACGCGCGACCGATCAGCGTGAAGTCCGCCCCCAGGGCCAGGGCGATGATCGCGTCCGTGCCGGAGAGGATGCCCGAGTCGTAGATGATCTCTGCGTCCGGGCCGAGGGCCTCGCGGATGCGCGGCAGCGCACGCAGCGGCTGGACCACGCGGTCGAGCTGGCGGCCGCCGTGGCTGGAGACCACGACGCCGTCGGCGCCGGCGGCCACGGCCCGCTGGGCGTCCTCGACGCCGAGCACGCCCTTGAGGAAGAGCTTCCCCGGCCAGACCGAGCGGATCCATTCGAGGTCCTCGAAGTCCAGGGTCGGCTCGAACATCGAGTTGATGACCTCGGGAAGGGAGGCGCCGCTGCCGGAGAGCGAGGCGAAGCTCAGGGGGTCCGTGCTCAGGAAGTTCAGCCACCATTCCGGGCGGTAGGAGGCATCCAGCACGGTGGACAGGCGCAGCTTGGGCGGGATGGTCATGCCGTTGCGGGTGTCGCGCAGGCGGAGTCCGGCCACGGGGGTGTCGGCAGTGACCAGCAGGGTGTCGTAGCCGGTCTCCCAGGCGCGGCGCACCAGCTCCTCGGAGGCGCGGCGGTCCTTCCAGAGGTAGAGCTGGAACCAGCGTCGTCCCTCGCCGGAGACCTCGGCGACCTGCTCCACCGAGCGGGTGCCCATGGTCGAGAGGCTGAACGGGATGTCGAAGCGCCTCGCGGCGGCCGCCCCGGCGTCCTCGCCCTCGCTGTGCATGAAGCGGGTGAAGCCCGTGGGCGCGATGCCCACGGGCAGGGCCTCCGGCAGCCATCGACTGGCCGGCATCCTCGAGGGCCTGCATCACGAGATGGTGCGGGCGCACCACGTCCTGCCGCAGCTGCGCTGGCACCTCAGTGAGGAGATCGAGCTGCGGGAGCATCGCGAGATCCTGGCGGCGATCATCGCAGGGGACCCCGAGCGCGCCGAGGCGGCCATGCGCACGCACATGGACTCGATCCGCGAGTCCCTGGGAGCGGGACTGGGCGAACCCGGCACGTCGGCGGTCTGAGCCGACTCGCTGCCGTCAGGACCCTGGCGGCCGGTCCAGGAACCAGGCCTCGGAGCCGCCGTAGCGGCCCGGTCCCTGCGTGTACTCCACGCCGCGGTCGTCGAGCAGCAGCGCCGGCGGCACGAACTGGAGGTGGCCGTGCTCCTCGGTGCGCATGCTGCGCAGCTGCACGCGCGTGTGCCGCGGCGACCCCGTGGTCTGCGGGTGCTCCAGCAGCAGTGCGGCGGTGCGGGCCAGGGACAGGTGGGCGACGTCGGCGTGATCCGAGGCCAGCAGGGCTCCCACGGCGGCCACCACGCCCATGCCGGTGGCGTGGTCCAGCGCCTGAACGGGCAGGGCACCGGGTGCGCCGTCGGGGGAGCGGTAGAGGTGGGCGATCCCGGAGGCTGCCTGGACGATGCTGTCGAAGCCGCGCCTGCCCGCCCACGGACCGGCCGAGCCCCAGGCGCTCAGACGGACCACGCGCAGCCCGGGGCGCTCGATCACGGGCTGGTCGTCCTCCACGCCGAAGTGGGACAGCGTCCCGCCGCGGTAGCCGAGCAGCAGGACGTGGGCGTCGTCGAGCAGGCGCTGCAGGGTCTGCAGCCCGCGCCGATTGCGCAGATCGAGCACGACGCTGCGCTTGTGGAAGCCCGTGTCCAGGTGCTGCCCGCGCAGCTCGGGGATTGACGGCGGGTCCACTCGCAGCACATCCGCCCCCAGGGCACCCAGCAGCCGGGAGGCGCTGGGGCCGGCGATCACGCGGGTGAGATCCAGGACGCGCAGCCCGAGCAGGGGAGCGTCGCCGCCGCCCTCCGGCGGTGCCCAGCGACGCACCGGGATGCCGGAGGACTGGAAGCGCAGCCACGGGCCCCGCGCGGCGGCGCGGCCCGGGGTGCTGCGGGCCCAAGACTCGGGCGTTCGCACGGCGGCGGCCACCCCGCCGGCGTCGCGCACGCGCTGCTCGACCTCCAGAGCCTGACGACGGCTGAGCACCTCCGTCAGGCGACGCAGATCCGAGGCGCCGAGGGCGCGTTCGATGGCGCGGGCGTGGTGCGGGTAGTTGCCGTGCAGGCGCACCCAGCCGTCGGCGGTGGCATGGAATCCGGACAGCGCTCCCGCGGTCTGCGGACGACGGCCGTTGACGCGCAGGTGGGAGATCGAGGCGAAGGAGGCGGCCACTCTCTCGGCATCCACCGAGAGGTCCCGCCCGGTGAGATGCGACAGTCCCGTGGCGGCGGCCTGCGCCGAACCCAGGGCCAGGCCCTCCACGTCCAGGGGTCCGCACCACCACAGGCGCGGACCGCGGATGGCGGCCGCCTGGGACGGGTCGAGGCCGACGGCGGCGGCGAGATCGCTGAACAGCGGCGGTACGGCGGCCATGGGCACAATCTATCGTTCGCTGTGCTCCCGGTCACAACTGCGGGGGCTGTGATACCTTCGGCGCCGCCCTGCGGGTGCTCCGAGCACCCGTCCCTCCTTCCGCAGAGAGCCGACCCCCGTGCACGCCCACTCCGAGTCCGAGATCCGCAAGAGCTTCCTGAACTGCTCCAAGGGAGCCGCGCAGCGCCTGGCGGTGCCGAAGGATCTGGACCAGATCGACTGGGACGCCCAGATCATCCTGGGCTGGACCGATCCCAAGTCGCCCAAGGCCGCTTACCTGGTGGTCGAGACCGACGACGGCCTGCGCGGGCTGGTGATGGAGAAGTCGACGCTGAAGGGCAACGGCGGGGCGCGGATGTGCCAGCTGTGCCTGACCCTGCACACCTCCACCGGGGTGTCCATGTTCTCGATCCAGCGCTCAAAGTCGGCCAAGGACCGGTACAGCAGCGTGGGCACCTACATCTGCACGGACCTCGCCTGCAGCGACTACACCGTGGGCCGGCGCAAGCCCGACGGCGTGCGGCAGATGGAGGAGACCCTTTCCCTGGAGGAGCGCTCGCAGCGCACCCTGGAGAACGCCCAGGGCCTGGTGCAGAGGGTGGCGCAGAGCCTGGGGACGTGATTCCCCAGGCGACTCCCGGAACGGACGATGAAGGTCGCGCCGTTCTCGTCGTCAGAGTCGAGCCACTCGACGACCTCCTCTCCCAGCCCCGCGGCGATGGCTTCAGCGGTCTCGCGCCATGAGGTGAGCTTGGCGATCGCCAGGTGCGGCTGCGAGGTGGAGAAGGAGGCTCGCGCGGCGTCGATCAGATCCTGAGCGCATCGAGCTCGGTCGTCGTGGTCAAGCGCGAACATCCAGGGGTACTGCGACGTCATGGGGACTGCCGCATGGATAGGTCAAACTGTCACCTGATCGTGCGGCAGTCCCCATGTCGTGCGTTCTCGCACGATCTGTCGGAGGTGCAGTGCTGTGGCCTGCGGCACGACCATGAGGACGCGGGCCGGGATTCGCGCGAAGCTGTCCGATTCCTCAGCTCGGCGGGCATCTCTCAGAGACCGACGAGTTCGCCGCGCTCGTGCCGAGCCAAATGGCGGAGCAGCAGCCGATCCGTGCCCAGCGACGATCGAATCGCGTGCCGAAGACGCTCGAGTGGGCGAAGAGTAGGGCCCGGGGTGTCGCGTCGAAGTGGTCGGCACTGCTCGCTGATCAGGCCTGTCACGAGATGCCCGGCGTGGATTTCAAGTGAATCCGGGGCGACTTGGCGGTCTGGGTGCCCCGCTGAGGGGACCATCGGCCGCCAGCGGGCAGCGCAACTCGCACGGTCCTGGACGGGACACCCCGGGAATCGGCTCCACAGCCGTGGCCACGGCTGTGGAGCCGATTCCCGGGGCGCACCCCAAGGTCAATCGACGCTGTTTCTCTAGGAGGTCTCGCCGGGCAGCTTGTACGCGATCACGTCGACGTTCTGGATGCTCGGTTCTGTGCTGAACAGATCTGCTCCCTGTGCAGCGAGTGCCTGACCGACGCCTCCGGAGAGGTGGGTCTGGCGGGCCTCGTCGTCGGGGAACACGTCGAAGATCCCGAAGGTCGATTCGTCGAACTGCAGAGCGAACCAGGCCCGCGTACCCTCCTCCTGCTCGACGATGGGACGGGCGCTGCGGAGGAAGTCCGCGACGTCCTGCTCCTTCCCGGGCTTGGCGTGCACGACGACCGACAATGCAGAGTTGATCATGGTTTCCTCACTTGTCCTGGCTGAA
The DNA here is from genome assembly GCF_030268385.1 of Kocuria sp. NBRC 114282. Taxonomy (NCBI): domain Bacteria; kingdom Bacillati; phylum Actinomycetota; class Actinomycetes; order Micrococcales; family Micrococcaceae; genus Kocuria; species Kocuria sp. NBRC 114282. The sequence goes on from NZ_BSQO01000002.1 coordinate 347,888, forward strand.
CAGCTCGACCATCGCGGCGTTGAAGGCCGGGAGATCCTCGGGCGAGCGGCTGGTGATCAGGTTCCCGTCGCGCGCCACCTCTTCGTCGACGACGTTCGCTCCGGCATTGCGCAGGTCGGTGCGGATGCTCGGGTACGAGGTCAGCGTCCGACCCTTCGCGACACCGGCCTCGATCAGCGTCCACGGTCCGTGGCAGATCGCGGCGACCGGCTTGTCGGCGACCATGATGTCGCGCACGAATCCGACGGCGTCGGTATCCACGCGCAGCTGATCGGGGTTGACCGTGCCGCCGGGAAGCAGCAGGGCGTCGTACTCGTCGGCCGAGGCCGACTTCACCAGGGCATCGACCGAGAACGTCCCAGCCTCGTCCAGGTCGTTCTCGCGGGCCTTGATCTCGCCCTCGTGCAGCGAGAGCAGCACGGTCGTGGCCCCGGCGTCCTGAAGAGCCTGTCGCGGCTGCTCGAGCTCCACGCGCTCGACGCCGTCCGCGGCCAGGATCGCGATCCGCTTGCCATGCAATTCGTCTGCCATGTTCTGCTCCGTTCTGCGAGAGATGACGGCTTGCCCGTGGGGGCGAGCCGCACGATGTCCGTACCGGGCAGCGTGGTTCGGGTGCAGGACGACTCGGGTGCAGTCGTCGTTGCGCTCATCGGAGTGCCGGCAGGTGGTGGCTGCCGATTCTCGGGCCGGATCCTGGGAGACGGTGAAGAAGTTTCGGCCCTGTGGTCGACGATGACCTGCCGCGATCGACGGCTGTCGTTCTTCGCCGGGGCCTGGCCGAATGTGAGCGTCTGCCCCTCAGCCAGTGTAGACCTCGTACGTCAGGGACGGGGCGCACGTGGCCATCTCCTCCGGGACACCGGGATGCCGGGGGCACGAGGACGTCGACGCCGCCGCAGGACGTCCGGTCAGCGTCGTTCGAGGGTCACCGGTTCCCGACCTCATCCGCAGACGGGGCGGAGCGCCTGCTGACCGCGCGGGGAAGTCACACGGCGAGGGTCACCGATCAGGTGACGCAGCCTGCTCGTCCGATGCGCTCCCTGCGACGAGGTCATCGCCCTCGTCGCAGCCGTACGACGCTCACGTCCGGGAGGCGGCCTCCCGGAGCGCGGCCTCGAGGTACGGTGCCGACGCACCGGAGCCGGACGAGGCGACCTGCGCGGGCGTGCCTGAGGCGACCACCGTGCCGCCGTCGTCCCCCGCCCCGGGCCCGAGGTCGATGACGTGGTCGGCCACGGCGACGATGCGCATGTCGAGCTCGACCGCGACGACGGTGTTGCCTGCGTCCACGAGGGTCTGGAGATGCGTCACGAGCCGATCGGAATCGGCGCTGTGCAGCCCGGACGTCGGCTCGTCGAGGACGTAGAGGGTGTCCCCGCGCTGGGATCGTTGGAGCTCGGAGGCGAGCTTCACTCGCTGCGCCTCACCTCCGGACAACTCGGTGGCCGGCTGTCCGAGACGGAGATATCCGAGGCCGACGTCGACCAGCGCCGTGAGCGAGCGCATGATGTCGAACTCGCCCTGGAAGAAGTCGTGGGCCTCCTCGACGCTCATGGCGAGGATCTCCGCGATGTTGCGGCCACGCCAGGAGATCTCCAACGTGCTGGACTGGTAGCGGGTGCCGTGGCAGTCGGGGCACTCGGTGTAGACCGAGGGGAGGAAGAGCAGCTCCACCATGACGGATCCTTCGCCCTTGCAGGTAGGGCAGCGACCGCCGGTGACGTTGAAGGAGAACCTGCCCGCTTTGTACCCGCGAGCGCGAGCCTCGGGCGTCTCCGCGAACCTCCGCCTCACGTGGTCGAACAGGCCCGTATAGGTGGCGACGTTCGAGCGCGGGGTGCGACCGATGGGCTTCTGGTCGATGCTCACGACGCGGCGCACCCCGTTGACGTCGCCTCGGATCTCACCCTCGAGCTCGTCGGGCTCGTCCGACAGCAGGAGCTCGTCCCCGTCGGCGGCGTCAGCGTCCTCCGCCTCGTCTGCTCGTCCCTGTCGTTCGTCGAGCAGCGCGGGTAGGGCCTGGCTGACCAGGCTGGACTTGCCTGATCCCGACACTCCGGTGACGGCCGTGAACACCCCGAGCGGGAAGGAGATCGTCACGTCGCGCAGGTTGTTGCGCATGACGTGCTCGAGCTTCAGCCATCCCTGCGGCTCGCGAGGCGTCCGGTGGGGCAGGCCGCTGCCCCCGAAGACGTATCCGCGGGTGACGGACTCCTCCACCTCGGCGAGCCCTTCGTAGGGCCCGCTGTAGACGACGCGGCCGCCGCGCTCACCCGCGCCGGGCCCGATGTCGACCAGCCAGTCGGCGTGCCGCATCACGTCCACCGAGTGCTCCACCACGAACAGGCTGTTGCCCCGGTGCTTGAGCCCGTCGAGGATGCCGAGCAGCGCGCTGACGTCCTGCGGATGAAGCCCTGCGGAAGGCTCATCGAGCACGTAGACCACACCGAACAGTTCGGAGGTCAGCTGAGTCGCGAGCCGCAGTCGCTGTAGCTCCCCACCCGAGAGGGTGGGGGTGGTGCGGCTCAGGGAGAGATACCCCAGGCCGAGGTCGATGATGGGCCGCAGTCTGTTGACGAGTTCTGCGCCCAGGCGCGCTGTCGCGGCCAGCTTCTCCACCGAGTGGTTCGGCGTCCTGCGCACGTCGGGGGCTGCCTCATGGGCTGATCCGCCAGCGTCGACGCGCTGCTGCACAGCGTCGCGTCGGGCTGCCTCGTCCAGTGCCTGACCGGCAGTCTCGGTCCCGTCGAGATCGCCGGTGGCCCGCTCGACTGCCTCCTCGATCAACGTCGAGAGCTCCGCGAGGGGCAGCGCGGAGAGATCGGCGATGTCGAGGCCCTCGAAGGTCACCGACAGAGCCTGCGGCTTCAGCCGCTTGCCGTGGCAGGCAGGGCAGGGCGCGGCCGTGAGGAACTGTGCCACGCGCCGCTTCATCGACCCGCTCTTGGTGTTCGCGAACGTGTCCAGGACGTATCGACGAGCTCCTACGAAGGTGCCCGAGTAGGTCGGTTCGACGCCGGCCGCGGTCGCGGCCTGCGCCTCGGAGAGCGTGAGCCGCGAGTGGACCGGGACGTGCGGCGTCTCGTCCGTGTAGAGGATCCAGTCCCGATCCTCCTTCGGCAGATCCTTCCAGGGCACATCGACGTCGTAGCCGAGCGCGACGAGGACATCGCGCAGCTGATGACCGTGCCAGGCCATCGGCCAGGAGGCGATGGCCCGCTCGCGGATCGTCAGTGAGGGGTCCGGCACCATCATGTCCTCGGTGACCTCGTACACCCGGCCGATGCCGTGGCACTCCGGGCATGCGCCCTGCACGGTGTTGGCGGAGAAGTCCTCGGCGTAGAGCATCGGCTGGTCATCGGGGTAGTGGCCGGCCCGGGAGTAGAGCATGCGCACCAGCGAGGAGAGCGTGGTGATGCTGCCCACCGAGGACCGCGCGCTGCGGCCCCCGCGCTGCTGCTGAAGAGCGACGGCCGGCGGCATGCCCGTGATTGAGTCGACGTCGGGGACGCCTGCCTGGTCGATGAGGCGACGGGCGTAGGGGGCGACGGACTCGAGGTAACGGCGCTGGGACTCCGCGAACAGGGTTCCGAAGGCCAGGGAGGACTTTCCCGAGCCGGAGACGCCGGTGAACACCACCAGAGCGTCGCGGGGGACCGCCAGGTCGATGTCCTGGAGGTTGTGCTCGCGCGCGCCGAGCACCAGCACGTCGGGCTGAACGGGTGAGGAGTCCGACGATGCGGACCTGCGTGCTTCGACCATGCCGGCGAGACTAGCAACGCGTTCCACCGATCGGTCGGAGCATGGCCCGGTCCTCCACGGTCCACCTGCCCGTGGCGCCTGTCGCCGCAGCGGCGGCGGGCACCTCGGTGGAGGACGAGGTTCCTCCTTGGATATGCTCGACGAGAGCCGAGGCCGCGGGCCACGGGCATCCACATGACCGTGGCACTTCCGCGACCGGGCCATCCGCAACTGGAGGAGATCGTCATGGCAAGCAGCAACCGCGCCGTCGTGTTCCAGAACGTCAAGGACATGCGCGTCGAGACCCTCGACTTCCCGAAGCTCGAGATGCCGAACGGCAAGAGCGCCCCGCACGGCGTCATCCTCAAGATCGTCGCCACCAACATCTGCGGTTCCGACCTGCACATCTACCGCGGTTCCTTCCCCGTACCCCAGGGCATGGTGATGGGGCACGAGATGACCGGCGAGGTCGTCGAGGTCGGCTCCGACGTCGAGTTCCTCTCCGAAGGCGACCTGGTCTCGGTCCCCTTCAACGTCGCCTGCGGCCGATGCCGCAACTGCCGCGCCCGCCACACCGAGGCGTGCGAGACCGTGAACCCTGACGTGTCCTGCGGCGCTTACGGGTTCAACCTGGGTGATTTCCAGGGCGGACAGGCGGAGTACATGTTCGTCCCCTACGCCGACTTCCAGCTGCTCCGCTTCCCGGACAAGGACCAGGCCATGGAGAAGATCCGTGACCTCGCCCTGCTCTCGGACATCCTGCCCACCGCGTTCCACGGCCTCATGGAGGCCGGGGCGAAGCCCGGTTCGACCGTCTACATCGCCGGCGCCGGACCTGTGGGACGCTGCGGCGCCGCGGCGGCCCGTCTCCTGGGCGCTTCCTGCATCATCGTCGGGGACTACCATCAGGACCGGCTGGACCTGATGAAGAACAACGGCTGCGAGACCATCGACCTCAACCAGGACGTGCCGCTGACCGATCAGATCGAGGCCATCCTCGGCGAACCCATGGTGGACTGCGCCGTCGACTACGTCGGCAACGAAGCCCACGGGATCGGCCGCGAGGCCGAGGACATGAACCCGGCCCACGCCATCAACCAGGTCATGGACGCCACCCGCGCAGGCGGTGCCACCGGCATCGTCGGCGTCTACGGTCCCGACCCGTTGGCCTCCTCCAAGGCCGAGCAGGAGGGCACCTTCTCGCTCGACTTCGGCAAGGCGTGGATCAAGTCGCCTCGGATCTCCGGCGGCCAGGCCCCGATCATGCACTACAACCGTGAGCTGATGATGTCGATCCTGTGGGACCGCATGCCCTACCTCAGCGACATGCTCAACACCAAGGTCATCAGCCTCGACGAGGCCCCCGACGCCTACGCGACGTTCGACACCGGTGCCTCGGAGAAGTTCATCATCGACCCGCATGGCATGATCCCCGCCTGATTCAGGGATGTCATGCACCCGGCCCGCGATCGTCGCTCCAGCGACGGCCGCGGTCCGGTTCTGTGCACGGATCCTTCGACGATCCGGTCCTGGACGATGCCCGGGGCGGGCCTGGCGCCGGTGGGGCCGGCATGCCGGAGCTCAGCGGTGGTGACGAGTGCGCAAGGGCGTGATCGGGGGAGACGGGGCAGGTCGCTGCGACGCTCCTGACGCCCCTCACCTCCCGCTCCGGATCGCCTCGCGGGGCGAGGGGGGACGATCACTGGTGCCAGGGCCGCCGGCGCGCGCACGTCGCGGAGGGACCGGTGTCACCCGGCGCCGGTCCTGGCGGGGAGCTCCAGCGGGGGGTGTCACGCGGACGAGTGCCGGTCCACCGAGGGGACCGGCACTGAGAAGGTTTGACGCGGCTCCAGCGACATCGCACATGGCGGGGCCGTCGGGACGTGCCACCGCGCCATCCAGAACGTCACGATCATCATGACGCGGATCGAGCGCTTCTGCGAGAGCACCGTCGCCGCCCGCGCCGGGAGCTCGGCGAGATCGTGTGCTCCGAGGCCCGGACGGCGGTCGATGAGCCGGAGTCCGCTGCTGTCGATCGAGCCGTTGCGGGGAGTCCGGCGTATGCGCGTCATGACAGCAGCCATCGCCGGGATCGAGCGGACCTCCGACCGGCGCCGATGCCGGGCACGTCCTGCGGGGAGGAGGGTCACGTGGCGCTCTGCGCCACGCGGGGATCGTCTGCGGCATCAGTCCACCGCATCCGGTGGGAGGGGACAGGGTCCGGGCGTGCCGTCACCCGCCCCCTCACCACGGGATGCGGTGGGCGGTGGTCACCGGATGGCGGAGCGGATGGCGGCGGCCGCGGCGGCGACGTCCGATGCGCTGTAGATGGCGCTGCCCGCGACGGCCACGTCTGCTCCCGCCTGCTGGACGGCCTCGACAGAGTCCGCACTGACGCCGCCGGCGACGGAGAACGGGACCTCGGCGGCCTTGCCGGCGGAGAGCAGGACGTCGAGGCTGTAGCCGTCCTCCGCCTGCTCGTCGAGGCCGGCGTGCATCTCCACGAAGACGGCGCCGAGGGCGACGACCTCTCGGGCCCGTGCGGCCTTGTCGGACACGCCGATCAGATCGACGACGACGCCCTTGCCGTGCTTGGTCGCCGCGGCGACCGCGCCGGCGATCGTGCTGTCACCGGCGACGCCGAGCACGGTGACCAGATCGGCTCCGGCGGAGAAAGCGATGTCAGCTTCCAGCTCGCCGGCATCCATGGTCTTGAGATCGGCGAAGACGGTCTTGTCGGGGTGGGCGGCCTTGACCGCCGTGATCGCCGCGAGGCCCTCGCTCTTGATCAGAGGGGTGCCGAGCTCGAGGATGTCGACGTAGGGGGCGGCCTTCGCGGCGAGGTCGAGGGCGGACTCGGTGGTCAGGGTGTCCATGGCGAACTGCAGACGCATGTCAGGGTGTCTCTTTCTCGTGGTGGTGTCGATGATGGAACGGGGAAGAAAGGTCATTCGAGGTTGGCATGACGGGGCCAGAGCGCATCCGCACTCTGTCCGCTCTTCTGCCACAGGACGTCGAAGAGAGCGTCGCCGACGAGGACGAGGAGCTGCTCGAAGAGGCTGCCGGCATACTGGGCCGACTGCTGCTCGGACCGGTCTGTCTTCGTCGCTGCACGGATGACCAGGACGGCGTGGGACAGCTGAGCAAGCGGTGACTCGGGGTCGGTCGTGATCCCGATGACGCGGGCACCGACGGATCGCGCCGTCTCAGCCGCGCTCACCACCCCCGAGGTCGTGCCGGAACCGCTGGCGGTCAGGAGCAGATCGCCCTCTCCGATCGCCGGGGTCGTCGTCTCACCGACGACGTGGACCTCCAGTCCGAGGTGCATGAGGCGCATGGCCGTCATCCGCAGCGCGAGCCCGGAGCGTCCAGCGCCGTGGACGAAGACCCGCCGGGCGTCCGCTGTCAGCTCGACGGCGGCCGCGAGCGCGGGCGCGTCGGGAAGGGCAGCTGCCCCCTCGATCTCGTTGACGATCCGCGTCAGCGAATCCTGAATGCCTCGTTCTTCCATGTCGACCATCTTGGGCCGGTCCGCGGCGGTTCACTGCTGCCCGATGAGCGGGGCGCCCCGTTCGATCGGGTGGGTCTCCCAGGTCGGGCTAGAGTAGCGGGGTGAGCGACCTCCCGACCCCGCTGGAACGTGCCCGCTCCCTGTCGCGGGACCGTGCCCTGGCCGAGCAGGCCGATCAGCATGCGATCACCCTCGAATCGATCCTCGCCGTGCTCCGCTCCGGCCGACTCGCGGATGCTGCCGCGCGCAGGGAGGCCACGGAGATCGCCTCCTCCGCGCTCATCCGTGCTCGTTCGGTCCATGCGCAGCAGGAGAGCGTGCTCGAGCCGGTAGCCGAGGCATTCTCGCGCCTGCGCGCCGAACTGCGTCCTCTGATCCGCTCCGGGCCACTGCACGTCCAGTTCGCCGAGCCTCCTGCGCGAGGACGGGCGCTGCCGGGCCCGGTCGCTCGGGAAGCCCGAGCCATCTCCCGCACAGCAGTGCTCTCGCTCATGGACCGCGCGGACGCTGCACGCGCCCGGATCGGCTGGGACTGCGATGGCCGCAACCTGCTGATGGAGGTCCGTGACGACGGGGGAACCGCGGTGACGGCGGACAACGACACACTGCGTCCGATCGTGGAGCGGGTGGCGGCGCTCGACGGAACCATGGACGTGGAGACGACCCCGGGCTGGGGGACGACGCTGCGGATCGAGATCCCGCTGGACCCACCCAGCGCAGCGCTCACCGTGGAGGGCGCCGAGGAACTCACCGACCGCGAGAAGCAGGTGCTGCGCCTGGTCGCGACCGGGATCTCGAACCAGCGCATCGGCGACCAGCTCGGGATCACGGCGAACACCGTGAAGTACCACGTGGCCAACTTGCTGCGGAAATACGGCGCCCGCACGCGCGCCGAGCTCGCAAGCATTGCTCACTCCGATGATGCGCACCATCCGAGCTCCCGGACTCGATAGCGGGCCTCGGTCCGGACGGTGACTGCGGTGCCCCGACCTGGCACCCCGCGCGGAAGATCCCACCATCACCGGTCGGCCGGCACTGCGAGCGGTGGCGTACCCGCAGCATGGGCGTGGGTCCGGGCTGTCGAGCGATGGTGACCACCAGCGGACATGGTGCGCATCCTTCTGGGCCGCCCATCGGCCACGCCAGAAGAGTGACCTATCCGTGCGGCGGTCCCCCTTCTCAGGCCTTGAGCACGCGGCACCGACATTCTGCCGACCAACCCCTGGGCGCGCCTCGGGGCCGGGCCGAGGCGCACTCCGGGTGGGCGGGCACGAGGCTCAGATCAGGCCGTGCTCCTCGAGGAGCTGACCGATCTCTCCGTGCTCGAGCCTGTCGCGCAGGTAGCTGCGCAGCGCGGCCGGGCCGGGGATCTCCACCTTCTTGCCGTCGCGCATGCGCGCCGAGGCCTCGAGGAGGTCGCGCACGTCGTACGTGGATCCCCAGGTCTCCGGCACGCCGCGCTCCACGTCGAGGAGCTCGTAGACGGCCTCCATGCCGGTGCGCACCGAGTACTCGGTGGTGAAGATCGTGTCGCGGCCGGTCTCCGCGAACTGCCCGAGGAACGCGAAGTTCTCGGCACCCTCCGGGACGACCCGAGGGCGATCCCCAGCGCGGCGGGGCATGAAGAAGCTCGTCACGTAGGGCATCATCACCGGCACGCACCGGGCGCCGGTCGCCGCGAGCTCAGGGATCTCCTCCACGGGCACACCCAGGTGGTAGAGCCACTCCTGGGTGATCTCCTCACCGGTGCACTGCGACAGGGGCTTCTTCACGTAGTCGCCCTCGACGTCGACGAACAGGCCGTAGACCCAGACGACGATCTGATCCTTCGGCTGCTTCTTGAAGTGCGGCTGGCGGTTGACCGTCCAGCTCAGCAACCAGGAGGAGTCCTCGGCGGTGACGATGCCGCCGGTGACCACGCGGCCGCTGAACGGATCGCGCTGGGCGATGCGCTCGATGTAGGCCGGGATGCGCTGATCGAGCGTCGTGACCGTGGCCGATTCCCACTTCGTCTCCTCGATCGAGGAGCAGAAGACCTCCGGGCGCCCGAACGACGGGTCCTTCTTCGCGATGCGCTTCCACAGGTCCCAGGCCGGGGCCGGGCCCTCATGGAGCACAGCGGGGGTGTGGTGGTCACCGTCATCGGAGTTGTCCACGAGCGATCCGATCGTCATCAGCGCGAGGTCGTGCTCACCGAGCTCGATGGTCTCCTCGGCGCCGTCGCGGCGGCAGTGGATCGCGGTGGCGCGGATCTCGCCGTTGCGGTGGGCGAAGTCCACATCGAGGACCTCGGTGCCGGACTGGAAGACGACGCCGTGTTCGGTGAGGTAGTGCATGAGCGGCAGGACGAAGGACTCGTACTGGTTGTACTTCGTGAACTTCAGCGCCGTGAAATCGGGCAGTCCGCCGATGTGGTGGACGAACCTGTGGAGATAGAGCTTGAACTCGAGCGCGGAGTGCCACTCCTCGAAGGCGAACATCGTCCGCCAGTACATCCAGAACGGCGAGTCGAGGAACTCACGGCCCATCACCTCGTCGATGCGCTTGCCCTCCATCTCCGCGCGCTCGGCGAGAAAGACCCTGAGCAGGTCCTTCTGCGCCCGCTTCGGCAGGCTGAAGCGGCCCTCGTGGCCTGCGTCCTCGCCCTGACGGACGGTGGCCCGGCGCAGCGAGTAGTTGGGGTCGTCCTTGTTGAGCCAGTAGAACTCGTCGAGCACGGAGGCGTCCTCGAGCTCGAGGGAGGGGATGGAGCGCATCATGTCCCACAGGCACTCCATGTGGTCCTCCAGCTCCCGGCCGCCGCGGATGACGAAGCCCTTGTCCGGCACGTCAAGGCCGTCGAGCGCACCGCCGGCGACGTCGCCCTTCTCGAGGATCGTGACGTTGGCACCGGGGACCCCGGCGTCGCGGATCAGGAAGACGGCCGCCGCGAGCCCGGCCAGCCCGCTGCCGACGATGTAGGCCTTCGTCTCCTGGGCGTGCTGTGCGGGGCGGGGACGCGCGAACGCCTCGTAGTTACCTGCTGTGTGCTGCATGGTCCGTCCTTCCCGACGCGTGCCGGATGCCGATCACCCGGCCTGCATATTGAGCGTACTCAAGATTGAGTCGACTACAATGGTTGTATGGAAACTCGGGATGGCACGGGGCTGGGGCTGTCGGCGACGCTTGGCAGGCGCGAGCGGGCGAAGGCGGAGAAGCGCGCCCGCATCCTCGCCGCGGCGCGCGCGCTGTTCGAGGAGCGCGGATTCCAGCGGACCTCGATGAGCGAGGTCGCGCGCGCGGCGGATGTGGCCGAGGGGACCGTCTTCCAGTACGCGGCGACGAAGACGGAGCTGCTCATGATGGTCGTCGATGCGCTCTGGGGAGCCCACGAGCGCGCGACGGCCACTCCTCCGCGCTCTGCGTTCGCCGCACCCGGCGGGTCCGGTACAGCACCGCCGGCAGGGGAGATCGCGGACCAGATCGCGGCGCTCATCTCGCCGCTCGTCGCCGCGATGTGCCGTTGGCCCGAGCCCGCGACATGGGTCGCCCGCGAGATCCTCTTCGGTGCAGAGATGCCGCACCGCCGGCGGGTCCTCAACCATGTCGAGAGCCTCGAGGAGCAGATCGCCTCGCGCTTGCAGGACAGTCGGGCCCACGCGTCAGGTGCGGTCGGAGTGACGCGGGACGGCGCGGCCGGAGCTGCCGGCGGGGCCCCCGGAGCGGTCGAGGCAACCGCCGCCCGGCTCATCGTCACCGGGGTGCTGGCCGAGCTCAACCGCTCCCGGCAGGGGCGCAATGAGAGCGAGAACGTCGATGCGGCTCTGCGTCGGCTCATCGATCTCGTGGTGGCAGGGGCGAGCGCCTCGCGGTGACAGGCAAGCCGTCCCCATCGACACCGCCATCACGGGGACCGATGCTTTGACGAGCACGCCCTCGGTGTGACGTGCAGGGCGCGTGTACCGCCGCGAGGCGGTGCGCCGGGCTTTCCAGAAGGAGCCCAGCGGGTTCTCGGGGTCTCGATGAGAGGAGACTCCGAAAGCGGTGGAGCGCGGCGGCTGCTACCTCAGCGACCTCCACGCCCGCATCGGCACGATCGGCGTGGCCGTCCCCCATCTCCGCCCGGGCACCTGCCTTCCCCGTGGCTGGTCGAGCGGTGTAAGCGCGCCGGAGCAGCCCTGATCCCGGTCGTCGCGGACTGCTATCTCGCCGGGGTCTGCTCCCACCGGAGGACTCTGCCGACGCGCCGCCGCGCTGGCGCCGAAAGTCCGGGAGGGCGGGGGCGTGATCTCGCCGTCGTCCCCCTCGCGATAGGCATGAACGAGGACGGGCACCGCGAAGTGCTCGGCATGCGGGTTGCGACCAGCGAGACCGGAGCTGCGTGGAACGGGTTCCTCGCCGGCAGGGTCGCCCGCGTCCCACCGTGTTCCGGGTTCGCGGATCGGCCTCAGGCCTTCGCCGCCTGGGTGCGGCTCCCGCGACGGCTGGATTCCAGCATCTCGGTCAGTGAGCGCGCGTCATAGCTGCCCACCATCCGACAACCATCGATGAAGAACGTCGGGGTCATCTTGGCGCCGCTCGCCTCCGCGCTCGCGATGTCCCGCTGCACCCTCGCAGCAACCTCGTCGCTGTCGAGATCCTCGATGAACGCCTCGACATCGAGGCCCAGCTCAGCCGCGTAGCCGATGAGATCCTCCCTCTCCAGCGCGTTCTGCCGAGTGAAGACGAAGTCGAGCCACGGCCAGAACATCTCCTGCTTCGCGGCCGCCTCGGCGGCCCGTGCGGCGAGGGGGCCGTGAGGATGGTGAGGCAGATGCCGCACGACGTAGCGCAGATCGTCACCGAAGCGCCCGTGCAGGTCTTCCCAGGAGCCAGTGGCGTGCGCGCAGTACGGGCACTCGAAGTCCACGAACTCCACGAGGGTGAGCCGGGCGTCCTCCGGTCCGCGGATGTGATCCACCTCGGGGTCCACCGGAGAGTCGAGCGTCATCGGGAGATCCGCCGTCTCCTCTCCCCACCGACGGGCCGCGACCTTGAAGATCGACCAGCCCAGAACAGTGGCGAGCACCATCGCCACGAGCACGCCCAGCGTCGCCTGGCGCCCCAGATCCGAGGAGGAGTCGAAAGCAAGGCTGATGACCAGCAGCGACACGGTGAAACCGATGCCCGAAAGCGCTGCCCCGCCGAACACGCTGCCCATTCCGACTCCCTCCGGCAGTCGGCCTGCGCCCATCCGAACGGCGAGGAGCGTCGCGATCCCGATTCCGAGGAGCTTGCCGAGCACGAGCCCCGCGATGACGCCCCACGTCACAGGCGAGCCCAGCGAGTCGGCCACCACCCCGCCGCCCAGGTCGACCCCGGCATTGGCCAGAGCGAAGATCGGCACGACCAGCAACGCCGTGGGGAGACGGAGGTACTCGTGCAACCGCTCGTTGACCGACACGCCCTTGGACAGCCCCCGTCCGACAGCACGCGACGAGGAAGCGCTCGGAGATTGCCAGAAGTCGCGGAACAGCTGCCGGGCGGCGACCACCTCGTGCCGTTGCGTCGGGTAGGCGGGGATCAGAAGGCCGGCGATCATGCCCGTCAGCGAGGCGTGGATGCCGGAGGACAGAGTCGCCAGCCACAGCACGATGACGATCCCCACATACGGAGCAGCACTCCACTGCCGGGAACGGCCCAGCAACCACAGGGCGACGAGGCAGCCGAGAGCGACCAGCAGCGGGACGGGCCGGATCTCCTCGCTGTAGAACACCCCGATGATCGACACCGCAAGGAAGTCGTCGACCACCGTGAGAGTCAGAAGGAAGACGCGAAGCTGCCCGGAAAGCCGGGGGCCGACGATCGCGAGAGCACCGAGCATGAACGCCGTGTCCGTTCCGACGACCGCCCCCCACCCGCGAAGCCCCTCGCCACCGGACGCTCCGACGACCAGGACATACACCAGCGCGGGCAACGCCACGCCCGCGACACCGGCGATCGCTGCCAGGCGTGCGCGACTGCTGTCCCGCAGGGCCCCATGCGCAAACTCCTGGCGCACCTCGAGTCCCACGACGAAGAAGAACACGACCATGAGCCCGTCGTTGATCCAGTGGTGCAGATCCAGGTGCAACCCGAACGGGCCGACGTCGATCCCCACGCTCTGGTGCCACAACTCGAAGTAGGAAGAGGACAGCGGCGAGTTCGCCCAGAGGAGGGCGAAGGCCGTGACAATGATGAGCAGCACGGCCGATCCCGACTCCGTGCGGAGTCTTCCGACCATGCCCCGGGGGGATGAGCTTGAGTGAGACACCGCTAGATTCTGCCTGAACATGCTGGCTAGCGGTGCCGCGGGACGGGAGGATGGCACGCAACGTCAGCGCTCGAGGAGCCGTCGATAGGGACTGCCGCATGGATAGGTCAGGTCAAGATGACCTGACCTATCCATGCGGCAGTCCCGCCTCACCTGATGTGCCACTCAGTGTTCCCCGAGATGACGACACACGATCGACATCCCGCCCTGTCCCATCGCGAGAGGCCGATTCTTCCCGTCCGCCACTATGACCGAGCGTCTCTCCACCGCTCCAACGCCCTTGCAGTGAATCTTCGACCGGTCGCGGGGAAGGTCGCAGCATGCGAGGAAGCAAGTGGGTCGGCAGCGACGTCGAAGGGAGGGCCCCCTGAGAGGATCAGCGGATGCGTGAAGCGGGTCATAACTGCACGAATGATCATTCTGCGTCGCTACTTTGCGGTCACTTCTCGGCTTGCACGGGTGTGTTCCCCCAGGTCGGAGAAGTGTTATCCACACCCTGGACCATGGTCCATGTACCGTCTGCGCCCTGAGCTCTAGATTCCTCGGCAATCGGGGTTGTCGAGCGGATGGGGGTCCGTGATGGCTGCAGTGCTGCAGGGGCAGACGCGCCCACGGAGCTCGTCTGCGGTGCGTGGGCGTCGTCGAGCCGGACAGGTCGAGGAGTCGCAGCTCAGCTCACGGGTCATCGCCGAGGTGCGCGAGCAGGTGCGTCGTCGGGGTCTGGATCCGTTCGATGCGCCCACCGAGGTGGCCTCGATTGTCGACACCGTCCTGAATGAGCACGATCAGATCTCGGCGCGCACGGGCTCCGCGTCGTTCGAGGACCTGGAGGAGGTCCGCCATCGGATCCTGGACGCTGTCGCCGGCTTCGGGGTGCTGCAGCCGCTGCTCGACGACGACTCGATCGAGGAAGTGTGGATCAACGGCCCCGATGAGGTGTTCGTGGCCCGCAGCGGAGAGTCCGAGCTGACGGGGCTGCACGTGGAGCCGGAGGAGGTCCGGCAACTGGTCGAGCGGATGCTGCGACGCTCCGGCCGACGCCTGGATCTCAGCTCGCCGTTCGTGGACGCCTCCCTTCCCGACGGCTCGCGCCTGCACGTGGTCATTCCGGATGTCACCCGTGAGCACTGGTCGGTGAACATCCGCAAGTTCGTGGTGGCGGCACGACGGATCGCGGACATGGTCCGACTGGGCTCCATGAGCCCGGAGGCGGGGACGTTCCTCTCGGAGGCCACGCGGGCGGGGCTGAACATCCTGGTCTCCGGAGCCACGCAGGCGGGCAAGACCACCATGCTCAACTGCCTGTGCGCGCAGATCGACCCGCGGCAGCGCGTGGTCACGGTCGAGGAGATCTTCGAGCTGCAGATCCCGCTGCGCGACGTGGTCGGGATGCAGTGCCGGCAGGCGAACCTCGAGGGCACCGGCGAGATCCCCATGCGCCGGCTCGTGAAGGAGGCACTTCGGATGCGACCTGATCGGCTGATCGTTGGGGAGGTCCGCGAGGCCGAGTCCCTGGACATGCTCATCGCGCTGAACGCCGGCCTCCCGGGGATGGCCAGCCTGCACGCGAACTCGGCCCGGGACGCCGTCACCAAGATCTGCACCCTGCCGCTGCTCGCGGGCGAGAACATCTCCTCGGCGTTCGTGGTGCCCACCGTGGCCGCGTGCTTCGATCTGGTGGTCCACTGCCGTCGTCGCCCCGACGGGCACCGAGAGGTGGAGGAGATCCTGGCCGTCGGCACCCGGGTCGAGAACGGGATCATCGAGACGTCGACTCTGTTCCATCGGGTCGGCGGCGATCTGGTCGCAGCCGGTGCCGAGGTTCCGGCCCCGGGGAAGTTCGCTCTTGCGGGCATCTCCACCGAGCAGGTGCGCGAGTGCCTGGGCCGCAGCCGTGACGACGGGTCGGGACGATGATCACCGGTGTCCTGCTCGGGCTGCTGCTCGGGGCCGGAC
The DNA here is from genome assembly GCF_030268385.1 of Kocuria sp. NBRC 114282. Classification (NCBI taxonomy): domain Bacteria; kingdom Bacillati; phylum Actinomycetota; class Actinomycetes; order Micrococcales; family Micrococcaceae; genus Kocuria; species Kocuria sp. NBRC 114282. Next base: position 363,367 of record NZ_BSQO01000002.1, read on the forward strand.
TGTGCCTGATCTGGTGGTCGTTCTGGACCCAGGTCACGCCGCGTGCGCAGCGACGGCGTCGTGAGGGACTTCTGCGCCGGCGCCTGGATCGTGCCGGGATGCATGCGGTGCGCCCCGGCTCGTTCGTGCTGCTGTCCGTCGTCGTGGCGGCCCTGGCCGCGGTGATCGTGTGGGCCGTGTCCGGGGGTGCGGTGTTCGGCCTGTGCGCGGGCATCGTGTCGCTGTTCGTCCCGTGGTCCCTGCTGGGGCGGCGCATGCGCCGTCGCTCGCACCAGCTGCGCACCGTGTGGCCGGACGTGGTGGACATGCTGCGCTCGGCGATCCGCGCGGGGCTCTCGCTGCCCGAGGCCCTGGCCCAGCTGCAGCACCGGGGCCCGGAGATCGTGCAGCCGGCCTTCGAGCGCTTCGCCGGCGACTACCGGGCCACTGGGCAGTTCCTCCCGGCGCTGGACGCCCTCAAGGAGGAGCTCGCCGATCCGGTGGCCGACAACATCATCGAATCCCTGCGCGTCACCCGGGAGGTGGGCGGCACGGACCTGGGTCGGCTGCTCGGCACGCTCTCCGAGTTCCTGCGCGAGAACTCGCGGACCCGCAGCGAGCTGGAGGCCCGGCAGTCGTGGACGGTCAATGCGGCGCGGCTGTCCGTGGCCGCGCCCTGGCTCATCCTGCTGCTCATGGCCAGCCAGCCGGCGGCCGTGAGCGCCTATGACAGCCCGGCTGGCGCGGTCGTGCTGCTCGGCGGTCTGGCGATCTCCGCGATCGCCTATCGCCTCATGCTGCGCCTCGGTGCTCTGCCCGAACCGGAGCGGGTGCTCCGATGAGCCTGCCTTTCGCCATCCCGCTGATCATCGGCACCGTGCTGGGGCTCGGGCTGTGGCTGATGCTCGTGCCCGCGCCGTCCAGCTCCCGTCGTCGCTTCACGCGTCGAGTGGTGATGCAGATGCGCGCCACGGATCCAGCGGTGCGCCATGCCGAACACGTGCGCACCCGCGACCAGCGCGGACTGCTGGCCATCGGCATGGCACTGGCCTCTCCGGTGGGACTGGGGCTGGGGCGGCGCCTCGGCGGGGATGTCCAGCGTCAGCTCCTGCGCAGACTGGAGCGCGAGGGGGCGGGCCGCAGCCTCGCCGACTACCGGACGGAGCAGGTCCTCTGCGCCTTGGCCGGTGCGGTCATCGGCGGCGTCTGGGGCGCGGCGGCTGTCCTGCGACTCGGCGCGCCGGGGCCTGCGGTCCTGCTGCTGCTCATCGGCGGTGCGCTCAGCGGGGCCTGGGCCCGCAGCTGGTGGCTCGGGAACCGGATCTCCGGCCGCGAGACCCGCATGCTCGCCGAGTTCCCCGCGATCGCCGAGCTTCTGGCCCTGTCCGTCGGCGCAGGCGAGTCCACCCTGGGCGCCCTCGAGCGCGTGAGCCGGATCGCCGATGGAGTGCTGGCAGAGCAGTTCCGCTCCGTGCTCGATCGCACCCGCTCCGGTATCCCGCTGACCGAGTCGCTGCAGGAGTTCGCCGACCGGGTCGAGGTCACGCACATCTCCCGCTTCGTCGCGGGCATCGCCGTGGCCATGGAGCGCGGCACGCCGCTCGCCGAGGTCCTGCGCTCACAGGCCCAGGACGTCCGCGACCAGGACAAGCGCGAGCTCATGGAGATGGCCGGGCGCAAGGAGATCGCCATGATGGTGCCCCTCGTGTTCATGGTGCTCCCGCTGTCCGTGCTCTTCGCGGTGTTCCCCGGCATCGCCATCCTCCAGCTCGATCTGTGATGACTTCCCATCCGCGTCACCCTCTCCCGAAAGGCAGCACCATGAACCGCGAGCACTCCTCCCTTCCCGACGCCGTCACCGATGTCCCCGCTGCGGCTGTCCATGCGCACAGACCAGTTGAGCCGGCGGCTCTCCGGCCGCTCGATGATCCCGACCGCGGGGACGTCCCCGGCTGGGTCATGCTGACCCTGATGTCGGCGGTGCTGGTGGCCGGACTCCTGCTGATCGCACAGCCTGCCCTGGAGGGCCTGTTCAATGACGCCATCTCCCGGGTGACCGGTGGCTGAGCCTGCGACTCGCGGCCCGCAGAGGGAGGGGGACGACGGCTCCGTGGTCGCCGAGTGGGCCATGGTCGCCGGGCTCAGCGCGATCCTCTTCGCTCTCACGCTGCAGCTCGTCTTCGCCCTGCACGTGCGCAACGTGCTGATCGATGCGGCCTCGCACGGGGCGCGCTACGGCACGCTGGCGGACCGCGGTCCCGCCGATGCGCAGGAGCGCACGCGCGAGCTGATCACCGGCTCGGTGGGCGCGCGATTCGCCGGCGATGTCACCGCGGTGCCCGCCGAGGTGCAGGGAACTCCCACGCTCGAGGTCCGAGTGGTCGCGCCGCTGCCGATCGTCGGCCCCTTCGGGCCACCCGGGGCGATCGAGGTGAGCGGCCATGCCGTCGACTGGTCCTGAGGCTGCAAGCTCCGGGCGCGAGGACGACGAGGGCTCGGCCGTCGTCGAGTTCCTGCTCGTGGGTGTGGTCCTGCTGGTTCCGATCCTGATCTTCGTGGGCGTCCTGGCCCAGGCGCAGGCCGCGGCCTTCGCCGCCGTGGCGGCTGCCCAGCAGGGCTCGCAGGTGCTGGCCTCCCAGCCTGCCGGTGAAGTCTCGACGGGGCAGGTCCAGTCCGCCGCGGCGCTTCCGGCTGCGGATCAGGGCTTCGACGACGGCGAGATCGAGGTCTCGGTGACCTGCTCCGACGGGACGTGCGAGGAGGCCGGTGCCACGGCCACGGTCACTGCCGTGGCCACCGTGCGACTGCCCCGGATTCCGTTCGTGGGCATGGCCGAGATCGTCCAGATGGAGCACTCCTCGACAGTCGTGGTCGGGCGGTACTCATGAGGCCAGAGGAGATGCAGCCGGACCACCCAGGGCAGGAGGACGACGGACAGATCTCGATCCTGGTGATCGGGATGATGCTCATCCTGCTGATGGCGGTGATCGTGGTGATGGCGGTGACCTCCGTGCAGCTGGCCGAGCGGAAGCTGCAGGTGCACGCCGACCACGCCGCGCTCGCGGCCGCCGACACCTTCACCGAGCTGCAGGGCACCGAGGGAGCGGGATCGGCCCCCACCGCGGTGCTCGATGACGACTCCGTCTCCGGTGCAGCGACGTCCTACCTGGTGACGGTCGATGCCGAGCATGACCTGGACAGCCTCGCGGTCGGATCGGGAACGGGCTCCGCCGACGGTCGCACCGCCCGGGTGCATCTGACCGCGGTGGCTCGCCCGCCGGTGGTCGCGTGGTTCATCCCGGCAGGCGTCCCCGTCGAAGCCAGCGGGGAGGCCAGGGCGGAGTTCAGCCGGTGAAGGCGGAGCATTCAGCGTCTGCTCCATCGTGCTCGGGATTGAGTCCGGCAATCGCGATCAAGCGTAGTGTGCAGAACCCGGAGGTTCTAAACTGTGGTGACGTGGATCGTGGACATCGAGCTGATCGCGGAATGGCTCGCCTCCCTGGACGGCGGGTCGCGCGGGCAGGTCGTCGTTGCCGTCGAGCTGCTGGAGGAGCATGGTCCGCACCTCGGTCAACCGCTGGTGGACAGTGTCGTGGGTTCCCGACACAAGAACATGAAGGAGCTTCGTCCAGGATCCTCGGGGCGACCCTAGCTTCGTCTGCTCTTCGCGTTCGATCCTGAGCGCAGCGCGATCATCCTGGTCGCCGGCGACAAGGCCGGTGCCTGGAAGCGCTGGTACCGGCAGAGCATTCCGAAGGCTGATGCCCTGTTCGACGAGCACCTGCGGACCTTCAAGGGAGAAGGATCGACATGGCCATGAGGACGGACGAGTTCCTCGCGCAGCACCCGGTGGATCGGGCGAACATCGAGGTACATAAGCAGCGGATGCTCGCGGAGGTGCGCGCCTTCAAGCTCCGCGAGCTGCGGCAGGACGCTGGGCTGACGCAGCAGCAGGTGGCCGAGCGCATCGGCGTGTCGCAGCGGCAAGTGTCCAAGATCGAGCGCGGGGATCTGGACAGCGCCAAGGTCGGCACCATCCGCGGCTATCTCGAAGCCGTGGGCGGCGAGCTGGCCCTGGAGTTCGTCAGCGGCGACGCCCGCGTGCAGGTCGCCTGAGGGGTCCTGCTGGCGGTGGTGCCGTCGTCCTCACTCGAACTGCGCGAAGTCCGGCCGTCGCTTCTCCTGGAAGGCCGCCAGCGCTTCCACTGACTCGGGGCTGCGCAGGCGGTCGGCGAAGACCTCGATCTCGCGCCGGGTGTGCTCGAGCAGCGCGGGGACATCGCGCATCAGGGCCTTGGTCGCGGCCAGCGACCGGGCCGGGCGCGCGAGCAGCTCCACGGCCAGGCGGCGGGCCTCGTGGTCAAGCTGATCAGGATCCACCACGGAGGTGGCGATCCCCGTGGCCAGGGCCTCCTGGGCCCCCATCGGCTGGCCCAGGGCGAACATCGCGAAGGCGCGGGCGTGGCCGATGCGCTGCGGCAGCAGCAGGCTCGAGCACGCCTCCGGCACGAGCGCCAGGTCCACGAACGGGACGGTCAGGGAGGCGTCGTCGGCCAGCACCACCAGATCGCAGTGCAGCAGCATCGTGGTCCCCACGCCCACGGCACGGCCTTGGACCGCGGCGATCACGGGGGCGCCGCAGGAGATCAGCGCTCTCAGGAACCGGGTGACCGGCCACTGCTCGGCCGGGCGGTCGTCGCCGGCGAGATCCGCGAAGTCCGCCAGGTCGTTGCCGGCGGTGAACAGCCCGCCCTCGGCGCGCAGGACGACCACGCGGACGTCGGGATCCGCATCGGCGCGCTCGAGAGCCTCGGCCAGCCCGGTGTACATCTCGTGGGTCAGCGCATTGCGCTTGTCCGCCCGATCGAGCGTCACGGTGAGAACGCGGTCCTGAAGGCTGACGCTGATGCTCTGGGCCATGTGAGTGTCCTCCCGCCGGATGGTGCACGACGACGCCGCGCAGTGATGCGCGCCACTATGCCATGGGTCGTCGGGGCGGGGTCCAGGCCGTGCCTGTGCCGTCGGCGAGCTGTGATCTACTGAGCGGAGCATCAGGACATGATCTGGATCACAGAGGAAGTGGGAGACCATGCCATCGCAGGGCGGGCACATCATGGGAACGCCGTCGACCATGGGCGACGACGAGCAGCTGACCACCACGCGCCTGCTGCGCGATGCCGCGCGCAGCTTCGGCGACCAGGAGATCCTGTACCGCACGGACGACGGCGCCTGGCAGCGCACCGACTACGCCGCCACCTGGGACCGCGTCCTGCGCATGGGATCGGCGCTGAGCGGTCTGGGCGTGGGCCCCGGATCCAAGGTGGGCCTGCTGCTGTGGAACGGGCTGCACCACTTCGAGTCCTACTACTCCGTGCCGCTGACCGGGGCCACCATGGTCCAGCTCAACCTGCGCCTGGCCCCGGCGGATCTGGCCTACGTGATCGAGCACAGCGGCGTGTCCGTGATCGTGATCGATCACTCTCTGCTGGATCTGGCCCGCACGCTGCGCCGCCATGTCTCCGAGGACATCCGCTGGATCGTCGCCTCCCACGACGAGCTGGAGGAGGGGTGGGAGGAGATCGCCGACGGCGACACGTACGAGCAGCTCGTGGCGGGATCCGAGCCGCTCGCGGACATCCCGGACATGTCCGAGCGCAGCGCCTCGGGCGCCTGCTACACGACCGGCACCACAGGTCGGCCCAAGGGCGTCTACTACTCGCACCGCTCCGTGTGGCTGCACGCCGCGGCCATGGCCTGCAACGCCGGGATCACCCTGGATGACGGCGTCATGATGCTCACGCCCATGTTCCACGTCCAGTGCTGGGGCCTGCCGTACGCGGCGACCATGGTCGGGGCGCGAGTGGTGCTGCCCGGGCGCTTCGATCTCAATGACGTCGACGGGCTGATCGACTCGATCGTCGAGTGCGACGTCACGTTCTCCCCGGCGGCCCCGGCCATCCTCATGCCCATGCTGCGCGCCCTGAAGCGCCGCGAGGACCCGCCGCGCTTGGATCGACTGCGCTTCATCAGCGGAGGCAGCGAGCCCCCGGTGTCCATGGTCCGGTCCTTCCATGAGCTCACGGGCGCGCAGGTCATGCACCTGTACGGCGCCTCCGAGACCTCTCCGCTCGTGACGATCAACCGCATGAAGCCGGCCGTGGCCGCCAAGGTCTCCGAGGAGGAGGCCTGGCAGATGCGCAAGTACCAGGGGCTGGTGCCTGCAGGCGTGGAGGTCCGTCTCGTGGATCCGGCGGGGGAGCAGCTGCCCTGGGACGGCGAGACCGTGGGCGAGTTCCGCTACCGCGGCCCCTGGATCACCCGCTCCTACGCGAACAACCCGGAGGCCACGGAGAACGGCTTCGACGAGGACGGCTTCTGGCGCAGCGGCGACATGGGGTACCTGACCGAGCACGGCTATCTGAAGATCACCGACAGGCTCAAGGACGTCATCAAGTCCGGGGGCGAGTGGATCTCCTCGATCGACGTGGAGAACGCGCTGGTCGCCCTGGACGGAGTGGTCGAGGCGACCGTGATCGGGGTGCCGCACCCCAAGTGGGAGGAGCGGCCGCTGGCGCTCGTGGTGCGCTCGGAAAGCTCGGCGGTCACGGACGAGTCGGTGCGCGAGCACCTGTCCTCGAGCTTCGCCTCCTGGCAGCTGCCGGATGAGATCCGCTTCGTGGACGAGATCGCACGGACCTCGGTGGGCAAGATCAACAAGAAGAAGCTGCGGGCCGAGTTCGAGGACGCCTACACCGAGCAGTCCTGAGGGGCGCTCGACCGGGCGGGGCTGCGCGGGCCTCAGCCCTGCGCGGTCGGCTCCTCGGGGGGCATCGCGATCCTGACCAGCGGTGCCGGGGCATCGTGCGCGGCGTGATCGGCCGCCGGCTCCAACCGCTGCCAGAGCCGGTCGGTGAGCGGCTGGACCACCATGGAGCCGATCTGGCGCAGCAGCGTGGACAGCACCGAGGTCCGAAGATCCCGGCTGCTGGCGCCTGCACGGCGCAGGCGCCGGGCCTCGCTCAGCGTGAAGTCGACCAGCCGCTCGGCCAGACCGTCCTCCGCGGGTGCGGCCTCGCGTGCGGAGTGGGTGCGCGCGGAAGGCCTGTGCTCGTCGTCGTGGGCTGCGGGCTCGGACCCCGTGGGGTCGTTCCAGACCGGGGCGATCAGGCACCAGCGCAGGTAGCCGGCGATCTCTGGGTGCTCGCGCAGCATGCGCGCGAAGGCCTCGTCGCGCGCCGCCCCCACGGCTGCTGCCGTGTCCGAGGGTGCAGCCTGCGCGGTGGCCGTCTCCAGCGTCTCGGCGATGACCGAGAGCACGAGGTCGTCCACGGCGCGGGTGAGTCCCGCCTTGGAGCCGAAGTGATGGCGGATCAGTCCGGGGGCTGCCCCTGCATCGGCGGCGATCTCCCGCACGCCGGTTCCGGTCGGCCCCTGCCGTGCGTAGAGCCTCAGCGCACTGGCGCGCAGTCGCTGAGCCGTGGCCGGCAGCTCCGAAACCCCGCCGACCGTCGTCGCATCCATTCCCGTGCTCCCTCCGACTAGGCGCGCCGCCCCGCGCGGCCATCGTCCTGAGCCGGAGTATTGCACGACTGTGCAATCTCGTGCTTGACTGCGGGCACCAACCATGTGAGTCAGACCACAGGAGTCCCACCATGGCCGCAGAGCCGCCGCTGGTCCACGGAGCACCGTCCACCATGGGCGATCACGAGCAGCTGACCACCACCCGGATGCTGCGCGACGCGGCCCGCAGTTTCGGGGATCAGCAGATCTCCTACCGGGACGACTCCGGGCAGTGGCAGTCCACGGACTACGCCGCCACCTGGGACCGGGTCCTGCGCATGGGCTCGGCGCTGGAGGGTCTGGGCATCGGCCCGGACTCCCGCGTGGGCGTGCTGCTGTGGAACAGCCTGGAGCACTACGAGTCGTACTTCTCGATCCCGCTTGTGGGCGCCACCATGATCCAGTTGAACATGCGCCTGGCGCCGGCGGATCTGGCGTACGTGATCGGGCACAGCGGGGCCGCGACCCTGATCGTCGACCACACCCTGCTGCGCCTGGCCCAGGGGCTCAAGGAGCACATCCCGCAGGTCACCCAGTGGATCGTCGTGGGCCCGGACTCCTCCCTGGAGCAGTTCGACGGCTTCCCGGGAGTCTCCTCCTACGAGCAGCTGATCGCCGGCTCCCAGCCGCTGGCGCAGATCCCGAACATGGCTGAGACCACGGCGTCTGCGGCCTGCTACACCACGGGCACCACGGGTCGGCCCAAGGGCGTCTTCCTGTCCCACCGCTCGGTGTGGCTGCACGCCATGGCCGTGAGCACGAACAGCGGTCTGACGGGCGCGGACAAGGTCATGATGCTCACGCCCATGTTCCACGTGCAGTGCTGGGGCCTGCCCTTCGCGGCCACTGCCGTGGGCGCGCAGATGGTGCTGCCGGGGCGCTTCACGCTCGATGACATGGACATGCTCACCGAGGCCATCCTGGAGCAGGACGTCACGCTGGCCCCGGCGGCGCCGGCGATCCTCATGCCCATGCTGCGCAGCCTCAAGCGCATGGACACCCCTCCGCGCTTGGACGGCCTGCGCTTCCTGTGCGGGGCCAGCGAGCCGCCGGTGTCCATGATGCGGGCCTTCCATGAGCTCACCGGTGCCGAGGTGATCCACGCCTACGGAGCCACGGAGACCTCGCCCGTGGTGTCCTTGAACTGGATGAAGCCGTCTGTGGCCTCGAAGGTCTCCGAGGAGGAGGCCTGGGAGATGCGCAAGTACCAGGGCCTCGTGGTCGCCGGCGTGGACGTGAAGATCGTGGACCCCGCAGGCGAGGAGGTCCCGAACGACGGCAGCACGGCCGGCGAGGTGCGCCTGCGCGGCCCCTGGATCGTCGCCTCCTACGCCGATAATCCCGAGGCCACGGAGGCCGGCTTCGACGAGGAGGGCTACTGGCGCAGCGGCGACGTCGGCTACCTCAACGAGCACGGCTACCTGAAGATCACCGACCGGCTCAAGGACGTCATCAAGTCCGGCGGCGAGTGGATCTCCTCGATCGACATGGAGAACCGCCTGATGGCTCTGGACGGCGTCGTCGAGGCCACGGTGATCGGCGTCCCTCACCCGAAGTGGCAGGAGCGCCCCCTGGCGCTGGTGGTGACCTCCGAGGGCTCCGACGTCACCGACGCCTCGGTGCGCGAGCACCTGGCCGGCGCCTTCGCCGAGTGGCAGCTGCCGGACGAGATCCGCTTCATCGACGAGATCGCCCGCACCTCCGTCGGCAAGATCAACAAGAAGAAGCTGCGCGACGAGTACTCCGATGCCTACCAGCCTGAGTCCTGACGGACCACGCAGCCCGATCTCCCGAACCTCCAGGAAGGCCCCTCCATGACGGCACCTGCCGAAGCACTCATCTTCGACGCCATCCGCACCCCGCGCGGGCTGGGCAAGCCCCGCGGCAGCCTGCACGAGGTCAAGCCCGTCGACCTGCTCGGCGGTCTGCTCGACTCCCTGCGCGAGCGCCACCCGGACATGGACCCGGCGGGCATCGAGGACATCGTCCTGGGCTGCGTGACCCCGGTGGGGGACCAGGGCGCCGACATCGCCCGCACCGCAGCCATCAAGGCCGGCATGCCGGAGAACGTGGCCGGAGTGCAGCTCAATCGCTTCTGCGGCTCGGGCCTGGAGGCCGTGAACCAGGTGGCCGCCCGGGTGCGCTCGGGCTGGGAGTCGCTGCTGATCGGCGGCGGCGTGGAATCGATGTCCCGGGTGCCCATGGCCTCCGACGGCGGCGCGTGGGCCATGGACCCGGCGACCGCGATCGCCACGGATTTCATCCCCCAGGGCATCTCCGCCGACCTGATCGCAACCCGCGAGGGCTTCACCCGCCGCGAGCTCGACGAGTTCGCCGTCCAGAGCCACCAGCGCGCGGCTCGGGCTTGGGAGGACGGCCGCTTCTCCGGATCGGTGATCCCGGTGAAGGACCAGAACGGACTGCAGGTCCTGGACCGGGACGAGACCATCCGACCGGAGGCCACCGTCGAATCGCTGGCCGAGCTCAACCCGGCCTTCGCCAAGGTGGGGGAGGCCGGCGGCTTCGACTTCATCGCGGCCAACCGCTACCCCGAGATCGAGCGGGTCGAGCACCTGCACCACGCAGGCAGCTCGTCGGGGATCGTCGACGGCGCGGCCCTGGTGCTCGTGGGCAGCCAGGAGGCCGGGCAGCGCCACGGGCTGCGGCCCCGGGCGCGGATCGTCTCGACCGCCGTCGTGGGCTCGGAGCCCACGATCATGCTCACCGGGCCCACTCCGGCCTGCCGCAAGGCCCTGGACGTCGCCGGGCTCAGCGCCTCGGACATCGATCTGGTCGAGATCAACGAGGCCTTCGCCGCGATCCCGCTGAAGCTGCTGCGCGACATGGGCTGGTCCCAGGAGCAGACCAACGTCAACGGCGGCGCGATCGCCATGGGCCACTCGCTGGGAGCCACCGGCGCCATGATCCTGGGCACGCTGGTGGACGAGCTCGAGCGCCGGGACCTGGAGCACGGGATCGCGACCCTGTGCATCGGCGGCGGCATGGGCATCGCCACCGTCGTCCAGCGGATCTGACACCGCCTTCTGCACCCCGCACACAGCAGCCAGCCCCGGTTCGCATGAGCCATCCGAAGGGACCCCCACCGATGACGCAGCACGACAGCGACGCCACGACCACCGAGCCGACCATGATCTCCTGGCAGCGCGACGACGACCTGGTCATCCTCACCATGGATGACCCCGGCGCCCCCGTGAACACCATGAACGACGCCTACCAGGACGCCCTGGAGAAGGCGCTCGAGCGGCTCGAGGCCGAGCGAGACTCGATCCACGGCGTGGTGCTGACCAGCGCCAAGAAGGACTTCTTCGCCGGAGGCGACCTCAAGGCGCTGCGGGCGGCCGGGCCGGGCGACGAGGAGGAGATCTTCGCCCTCACCCAGTCGATCAAGGGGCAGCTGCGCCGCCTGGAGACCCTGGGCATCCCGGTCGTGGCTGCGCTCAACGGCTCAGCGCTCGGCGGCGGGCTGGAGATCGCGCTGGCCTGCCACCACCGGATCTGCGTCGGCGGCTCCCGGGTCAAGCTCGGCCTGCCGGAAGTGAGCCTGGGCCTGCTGCCCGGCGCCGGCGGCATCTCGCGCCTGACCCGCATGCTCGGGATCCAGGCCGCTCTGATGGGCTGGATCCTGCCCGGGGCCCAGAAGTCCCCGGCACAGGCCCTCGAGACAGGAGTCATCGACGAGGTCGTCGAGTCGCCGAAGGAGCTGCTGCCCGCGGCGAAGGCCTGGCTGCGCGAGCACGCCCAGGGCGAGGACGCCGCGGTCAAGGCCTGGGACGTCAAGGGCTTCCGCATCCCGGGCGGCGGCCCCTCGCAGCCATCGTTCGCCCAGAACCTGCCCGCCTTCCCCGCCAACCTGCGCAAGCAGCTGAAGGGAGCGGACCTGCCCGCTCCGCTGGCGGCGCTGAGCACCGCGATCGAGGGTGCGCAGGTCGACTTCGACACCGCCTGCCGGATCGAGTCGCGGTACTTCACACAGCTGGTCACCGGCCGGGTCTCGACCGCCATGATCCAGGCCTTCCACTTCGACCTGCAGGCCGCCCGAGCGGGCCGGTTCCTGGGCGAGCGGACCACGCAGCCGCAGAAGGTCTCCTCGGTGGCCGTTCTGGGCGCCGGGATGATGGGCGCGGGCATCGCCTACGAGTGCGCCCGCGCCGGGATGACCGTGCACCTCAAGGACGTCTCCGTGGACAAAGCGGAGAAGGGCCGTCAGCACAGCGAGTCGCTGCTGGCCAAGGCCGTGCAGCGCGGGCGGATGACGCAGGAGGAGGCCGATGAGGTCCTGGGCCGCATCCTGCCCACCGATCAAGCGTCGGATCTGGCGGGCGTCGAGGCCGTGATCGAGGCGGTCTTCGAGGACCCCGATCTGAAGGCATCCGTGTTCGCCGAGGTGGAGGCTGTCGTCGGGCCGGACACGCTGATGTGCTCGAACACCTCCACCCTGCCGATCACCTCGCTGCAGTCCCGTCGTGAGCGGCCGGCGGATTTCATCGGCCTGCACTTCTTCTCGCCGGTCGAGAAGATGAAGCTGGTCGAGATCATCAGCGGCGAGCAGACCTCCCAGCGCACGCTCGAGCGGGCCTATGACCTCTCGCAGCAGATCCGCAAGATCGCGATCAGCGTGGGCGACGGCCGGGGCTTCTACACCTCGCGCGTGTTCGGCACCCTGCTGCTCGAAGCCGTGGCCATGCTCGACGAGGGCGCGGATCCGCAGGTGATCGAGCGCCGCGCCTCGCAGGCGGGGTTCCCGGGCACGCCGCTGGCGATGTTCGATGAGATCTCCATGAACCTCATGCGCCACATCCGCGATACCGAGATCCAGGCTGCCCATGCCGAGGGCCGAGAGCGCCCGGTGGCTCCCGGCGAGGCGCTCGTGGACCGCATGGTCGAGGAGTTCGAGCGGCCCGGACGCGCTGCCGGGGCGGGCTTCTACGACTACCCGGACGACGGCGGCAAGCACCTGTGGCCGGGGCTGAGGGAGCACTTCGCACGCGGCACCGAGCTGCCGGCCGAGGACATGAAGGACCGGCTGCTGTTCCGCATGGCCCTGGAGACCGCGGCCTGCTTCGAGGAGGGCGTGCTCACCGACACGGCCTCGGCGAACATCGGCGGGATCTTCGGCATCGGCTTCCCTCCGGCCACCGGCGGCCCGGCCACCTTCATGACGAACTACGAGGGCGGCCTGGCCGGCTTCATCGCCCGGGCGGAGGAGCTGGCAGCGGCCTATGGCCCGCGCTTCGCGCCCTCGGACTGGCTGCGGGCCCGAGCGGACGAGGGGACCCTGGCATGACCGAGCGCCCCGAGCCCGGCCCCGCCCAGCCCGCCGCGCGCGGAGGGGCGGTGCCGTCCGGGGCGCTCGAGGACCTCGTGGTGGTGTCGATCGCCCAGAACCTCCCGGGACCGGTGGCCGCGGCGCGCCTGCAGGGCCTGGGCGCGCGGGTCGTGACGATCCAGCCGCCGTCCGGAGATCCTCTGCGCCACCAGCTGCCCGAGCTGTTCGAGCACCTCCACCGGGGCCAGGAGGTCCTGAGCCTGGACCTCAAGTCGGACGAGGGCCGAGAGCGCCTCGAGGGCCTGCTGGAGGGCGCGGACCTGCTGCTGAGCTCCTCGCGGGCCGGGGCGCTGCGACGGCTGGGCCTGGACTTCGCCTCGGTGCATCCCCGGCACCCGGGGCTGTGCCAGGTCGACCTGGTGGGCTTCCCCGGCGACCACGCCGATCGTCCCGGGCACGATCTGAGCTTCCAGGCGGGGGCGGGGCTGCTCGACCCGGACCGTCTGCCCCGCACGCTGAGCGCGGACATGCACGGCGCCGAGCAGGCCGTGAGCGCAGCCCTGACCCTGCTGCTGTCCCGCGAGCGCCACGGAACCCGCGGGCCCGACGGCCGCTGGGCCAGCGGCGGCGGCCATGAGCAGACGGCGCTGAGCGAGGCCGCCCTGGATCTGGCACTGCCGGTGCGCTGGGGGATGACCGGCCCGGAGTCGCCGCTCGGGGGAGCGAGCCCGTACTACCGCATCTACCCGGCCGCCCAGGGCCACGTGGCGCTGGCGGCCCTGGAGCCGCACTTCGTGCAGGCGCTGGTCGGCCTGGGCCTCGACCCGCAGGGCGACGTCCCGGAGCAGCTCACCTGGATCCTGGCCGAGCGCACCGCACAGGAGTGGGAGGACTGGGCGGCCCGAGCCGGGGCCCCGCTCACCGCTCTGGCTGAACCCGTGCGTCCGGGCCCGAGCACGGACCGCCCCGAATCCGGAGCCCCCTGACCCAGACCCCGGGCCCGCAGCAGCGACGTCCCGGTCGCATCGCAGAAGGAGAGCCATCATGAGCGCAGAGCACATCGACATCGCAGATCTGCCGGAGGCGGACCTGCTGGATCACCGCAGCGCGCTGCCGCAGGACCAGCAGCGCAGGCTGCGCGAGCTGCGGGAGTTCCTGGACGCGGAGATCCGCCCGCATACGGCCGAGCACTGGTCGCGCGACGAGTTCGCCCCCGAGCTGGCCGCCAAGTGCGGCGAGTTCGGACTGGGGGATCTGCGCTCGCCGGATACCGACTCGGTCTTCCGCGGCTTCGTGGCAGCCGAGCTGGCGCGGGCGGACATCTCCATCAGCGTCTACCTGGCGCTGCACAGCGACCTCGTGATGGCCACCCTCGACGAGCTGGGCTCCGAGGAGCAGAAGCAGCAGTGGCTGCCGCCCATGCGCCGCATGGAGTTCACCGGCTGCTTCGCCCTGACCGAGCCCGACCACGGCTCAGACGTGGCAGGCGGGCTGGCCACCACGGCGCGCCGCGACGGCGATCACTGGGTGCTCAACGGCACCAAGCGCTGGATCGGCAACGGGACGATCGCCCGCATCGCGATCGTGTGGGCCCGCGACGAGGCCGACGGCCAGGTCAAGGGCTTCATCGTGGAGACGGACACCCCCGGGTTCACGGCCACCAAGATCGAGCACAAGATCGCGGTGAAGATCGTGCAGAACGCGGACATCACCCTCGAGGACGTCCGCATCCCGGCCTCGAACCACCTGCCGGGCACCAGCTCCTTCCGCGACACCAACGTGATCCTGGAGCAGTCCCGTGCGGGGCTGGCCTGGCAGTCCGTGGGTGCGCAGATGGCGATCTTCGACGTCGCCCGCCGGTACGCCCTGGAGCGCCGGCAGTTCGGCCGCCCTCTGGCCGGCTTCCAGCTCACGCAGGATCACCTGGTGCGCATCGCGGCCAACACGACCGCCTCGGTCGGGATCGCCCACCGGATGAGCCAGCTGCGCGCCCAGGGCACGGCCACCATGGGCCAGGCGGCCATAGCCAAGCTGAAGACCTCCCAGATGGCGCGCGAGTCCGCTGCGCTGGGCCGCCAGCTCATGGGCGGCAACGGCATCCTGGTCGATCGGGAGATGGGGAAGATCTTCAGCGATGTGGAGGCGATCTTCACCTACGAGGGCACCGCGGAGGTCAACACCCTGATCGTCGGACGCGCGCTGACCGGGGTCTCCGCGTTCGTGTGAGTCGGCACATGCCCGCTCAGCCGTCGGTGCGCCGCCCCACGCAGCGCGCCGGATTCCCCGCCCAGATCTCGTCCTCGCCGGTGGAGCCCAGCACGACGGCGTTCGCTCCCACGATCGTCCCTCGGCCGATGCGGGTGATCCCGGCTCCGCCGAGCACCTTGCACCCGGGGAACAGCACGACGTCGTCGCCGATCTCCAGGTGCTCGAACGGCGAGTCGGTGCGGGGGAGGTGCGCATCCTTCCGCCCGATGGTGACCTGCTGATAGATCCGCACGCGATCGCCGATCGTGACCTCCGGATAGATCACGGTCCCGAAGCCGTAGTGCACCAGCTGCAGTCCGTCCCCGATGCGCACCTCGGCGGGCACGGAGAGGTTCAGCGGCAGGGCGGCCAGCCGTGCCAGGCGCCAGTTCCTGCGTGCGACGAGCCTCTCGGCGATGCCCATGGAGTTCCTCCCGATCCGGTGCTGCGAGCCGCACCCGAGTCTTCCGCGCCGTTCGTGAGCAGGGAAGAGGGACAGATGTGGACAGACGACGACGGACCCGCTCGAGAAGCGGGCCCGTCGCGGCGGCTGCTCCGGTGCGGGGCTTCAGCCCTCGAGGTCGACGACCTCGAACTCCAGCAGCTCGGCCTGCGAGCTCACCGGCTGGCGGCCGGTGGACTCATGCGAGGGCTGGCGTTGGGAGCGCCACGCCTCGAAGGAGGCCTCATCGCGCCAGCGGGTCACCACGAAGTAGCGGGATTCACCGCCGGTGGGGCGCAGCAGCTCGAAGCCCTCGAACCCGTCCGAGCCGTCGACCGAGTGCTTGCGCGAGGCGAAGCGCTGCTCGAGCTCGGCACCTGCACCCTCGGGGACGCTGAGGACATTGATCTTCACGACAGACATCGCGCACCTCTTCCGGTCGGCTCTGCGGCTTCTCGGGGCCGCCCCTTCAGCCTATGACCCCGGAGCCGGGGCGCTGGAGGGGCGAGGGCTCAGGCGGTCGCGGGCGATTCGTCCAGGGCATCGGCCAGGTGGCGGCTGGTCGTGCCCGGTGCCTCCTGCACGCCCGTCGCCCTGCACCACAGCAGGTACGTCGCCGCGGTGACGAGCACCGTGGGCAGCATCGCCCCCAGGGCGGAGGGCCACACGAAGGACAGGAGACCGCAGCAGACGGCGCCCACCGCCCAGGACACGACGGCCCCGGCATGCCAGCCGCCGCGGAACCAGTAGCGCCCGCCGCTGGTGCGGAGGATGTCCGGGGTGATGGTGCGCCGTCGCACCAGGTAGTAGTCCACGATCATCACGGCGAAGACCGGGATGAACAGGGAGCCGATCGTGGACAGGAAGTCGGTGAAGCGCTCGAGCAGCGCCAGCCACGTGGATCCCGCCACGGCCGCAGCGCCCAGGCCCAGCGCCGTGGGCACGAAGGGCAGCGGGCGACGATGCGGGAAGGCGTGGCGCAGCGTGAGCGTCATCCCGTAGAGGGCCATGGAGTTGGCGGCCATGACGGACAGGAACATGACGGCGGCCAGGGGAGCGCCGAAGGCGTCCAGGATCAGCGCCGGGTCGAAGGCGCGCGCACCGCCTCCTTCCAGCAGCACGAAGGACACGCAGACGATGCCCAGCACCATGGCCAGGATCGTGGACGTGGCATAGCCGACCGACGAGCCCACCGCGGCAGCCCTCTGCGTCCGAGCGGCCCGGGTCAGATCTGCGCTGAGCACGGTCCAGGAGATGGCGGTGGCGAAGGCGATGTCGAAGACGTCGATGCCCATCAGCTCGCCGCCGGGGATCCCGGTCAGCTCCAGGTACTCGCCGGGAGAGTGCCGTGTGAGGGCCTGCTGGAAGATGAAGGCCATCACGGCCAGGGTGAGCAGCCCCAGCAGCGGCTCGACGCGCTCGATGGCCCGATGCCCGAACAGGGCGATGCCGACCACGATGGCCTCGCTCGCAGCGGCGAACAGCGCAGGCTGGGAGAAGCCGGTCAGGTCGTGGACGACGTAGTCCACGGAGAGCCCGGCCAGCATGGCCTGCACCCATGACCAGCCCATCAGGATGACCACGTTGGCGATCGAGGGCAGCTGGGATCCCCGCAGGCCGAAGGAGGCCCGTGACAGGGCCATGGTGGACAGTCCCGTGCGCGCGCCCATCACCGCGATCAGCGACAGGATCGCGGTGCCGGCCAGCGTTCCCACGCCCGCCCACAGCACGGCGTCGGCGAACGGCACGGAGGGCACGAACATGGTCCCCGTCAGGATCGTGGTGACCACGAGGTTCGCGGCCAGCCAGATCAGCAGGATCCGGCCCAGACCCAGGGTGCCGCGCACGGGGCGGGCCCCCGGCGGGATGTCCATCCCACCGGGGGCCGTGGGCTCAGCCGCCGTAGACAGTGCCCGACTCCCCGTAGGCCGGTCCGCCCTTCTCGGCACCGGCGCCGAGTGCGAGCAGGGACATGAACTCGTAGACCACGTGCGCGGCGGCCAGGCCGGTGAGCTCGGCGTGATCGTAGGGAGGGGAGACCTCCACGACGTCCGCGCCCACCAGGTTCGTCCCGCGCAGCCCGCGCAGGATCTCGAGCAGCTCGCGCGAGGTCATGCCGCCGGGCTCGGGGGTTCCGGTGCCCGGGGCGTGCGCCGGGTCCAGGACGTCGATGTCCAGGGAGATGTACAGCGGGCGATCGCCCACGCGCTTGCGCAGCAGCTCGACCACGGCATCGGGGCCCATGCGCATGACGTCGTTGCTGGTCACGATCCCGAAGCCGAAGCGGGCGTCGTCGTCGAGGTCCTGCGTGCCGTAGAGCGGGCCGCGGGTGCCCACGTGGCACAGCGCGTCCGTGTCCAGCAGACCCTCCTCGAAGGCCCTGCGGAATGGCGTGCCGTGCGTGTACTCGGCGCCGAAGTACGTGTCCCAGGTGTCCAGGTGGGCATCGAAGTGCAGCAGGGCGATGGGCCCGTGCTTGGCGGCGTGGGCGCGCAGCAGCGGCAGGGCCAGGGTGTGGTCGCCGCCGATCGTGATGATCGAGGTGTCCTGGGCCAGGAAGGAGGCCGCGGCCTCCTGGGCGGCGCGCAGTCCGTCCTCGATGTCGAAGGCGTTGATGGCCACGTCGCCGGCATCGGCCACCTGCTTGGCGGCGAAGGGCGAGACCGACTGGGCGGGGTTGAACGGGCGCAGCAGGCGCGAGGACTCGCGCACGTGCGTGGCTCCGAAGCGAGCGCCGGGCCGGTAGGAGACGCCGGTGTCGAAGGGCATGCCGACCACGGCCACGTCGGCGTGGTCGACGTCCTCGATCCGGGGCAGGCGGGCGAAGGTGCCCAGTCCTGCGTAGCGCGGGGTGAGGGCGGCGTTGACGGGGCCGACGTGCCCGTTCTCGTTGACGCGGGGGTGATCCATGACGGGTCCTTCCGGTGGTGGGTGCGGGGCGGTTCAGTCCAGGGAGATGGGGCCGTACTCGTCGAGCAGCTCGCCCGGGCCCGGGTTCTCGGCGGCGCTGGAGCCGCCCAGATGGCGCACGACGCCCCAGGCCGCGTTCAGCGCGGTCTGCACGGCGCCCTCGGCCCAGCCAGCGGTCCAGGAGATGTCGTCGCCGGCCAGGAAGATGCCGCGCTGGTGCTCGGGCAGGTCGTCCTGCTGGAAGTGGGTGAACAGGCGCTGCTGGTAGCGGTAGTGCCCCGGCAGGTTGGCCTTGAAGGCGCCCATGAAGTTCGGGTCGGACTCCCACGAGACGGTGATCGGCTGGCCCACGATGTGGCTGGCGATGTCGACGTCCGGGTAGATCTGCTTCAGCGAGTGCAGCATCAGCTCCACGCGCTGGTCCGCATCCAGGGACAGCCACTTCATGGCGTCGTCGTTCCAGGTGTAGGACAGCAGGATCACGGCGGGCTTGTCGTCGCCGTCATCGAGCAGGTAGGTCGCGCGGTTGAGGCGGTCCGTCAGCGTCATGGACAGGGTGTCGCGGCCGGTCTCCGGATCGACGTCCTTCCAGAAGGGCCGGTCCACCATCACGAAGGTCTTGGAGGACTGCATGTAGTGCGAGCGCTCCAGGGCCGTCCACAGGGGCGCGGGGAACAGCGACTCCTGGGTGTCGATCCGGGTCGAGAGCAGCCAGGACTGGCAGGCGGTCACGACGGCGGCGTAGCGGCGGGTGCGGCCCCAGCGCTCGGTGATCTCGAGCTCGCCGGTGGTCTCGTCGCGATGGATCGCGCTCACGGCGCCGGCGGGGGCGCCGCCGTGCAGCGACTGCAGGCTGGTGCCGGCGGGCCAGTGCTCGAGCTGATCGGGGACATGGCGCCACAGCCGCTCCGGCAGCTGCTGGGCCCCGCCCAAGATGCGGCGGTGGCCGTCGTCGGCATCGGTGTAGACCACGCGCAGGATCTCGAGGATCGAGTTCGGGAAGTCGGTGTCCCAGCCGCCGGTGCCGAAGCCGACCTGGCCGAAGGCCTCGCGGTGGGCGAAGCCGGCCTCGCGGAAGGCCTGGGACTCGGCGATGAAGCCGTAGAAGGTCTGCTCGTCCATGCGCGGCAGCAGCCGGTTCCAGATCTCCTTGATCCGGGCGGTGTCGCGGTCGCGGATGGCGTCCTTCATCTGCTCGGCCTCGGCGTCGTCATCGATCGCCGACTGCCAGGCGCGGGCCACCTCGTTGAAGAACTCGGGCAGCTCATCGGGCGTGCGGGCGTAGTGCGACTGACCGCCCAGCTCGATCACCGTGGAGGGGGTGACGTCCGAGAGCGGGTTCGGGAAGGCCTCGGTCTCCAGTCCCACCAGGTCGATGTAGTGGTAGAGGGCGCGTCCGGAGACCGGGAAGCGCATGCCGCCCAGATCGGCGACGACCTCGGGAGCGGCGTCGAAGCTCGCGGTCTTCAGGCGACCGCCGATCTGGCCGGCCTCGTAGACCACCGGGCGCAGGCCGAGCTTCATCAGCTCGTAGGCCGTGATGAGCCCGGAGAGCCCCGCGCCGATCACGGCGACCTCGGTGCCGTGCATGGACTCGGGCACCTGGCCCAGGCCCGCGGGGTGCTGCAGGTAGTGGTCGTAGCTGAACGGGAAGTCGGGGTTCAGCATGGTCAGCGGGCGGTTCTGGCCGCCGTCCATGGGATGCTCGGTGGCAGTGGTCATCGTGATTCGCCTTCCTGGTCGCGGCGCCTCGGCGCGCCGATGGGGGAGGGGCCGTCAGCGGCTGCGTAGTCGATGGGGCCGGTGGCGGGGTACGGCTCGGCCATGAGGACGCCGTACTCGTCGGCGGAGAGCTTGCCCACGAGGGAGTGGCGGCGGCTGTAGGCCAGGTAGATGACCGCTCCGACCGCCATCCAGATCAGGAACACGATCCAAGTCACGCCGCCGAGCTGGGTCATCAGCGCCGCGCAGATCAGGGCGCCGAGGATCGGGGTGATGGGGAACAGCGGCAAGCGGAAGCTGTCGCGGCTCATGGGCTCGCGGCGGCGCAGCAGGATCACGGCGATGTTGACCAGCATGAAGGCGAACAGCGTGCCGATGCTCGTGGCGTTGGCGAGCTCGCCCAGCGGGATCAGACCGGCGGTCACCGTGATGATGGCTCCGACGATCACCGTGTTGGCCACCGGGGTGGCGGTGCGCGGGGAGACCTTCTGGAAGATCGCCGGGACCATGCCGTCGCGGGACATGGACATCAGGATGCGGGTCTGGCCGTAGAGCACCGTGAGCACGACCGAGACGATCGCGACCACAGAGGACACGGCGAAGATCAGGCCGGGAACACGGGATCCGGTGATTGAGTCGAGGATGTGCACGAGCGGGGCCTCGGAGCCCTCGAACCAGTCCCAGGGCCGAGCGCCGACCGCGCTGACGGCGACCAGCACGTAGAGGGCCGTGATGACGACCATCGAGATGACGATCGAGCGCGGCAGATCCCGCTTGGGGTTCTTGGCCTCTTCGCCGGCCGTCGAGGCGGCGTCGAAGCCGATGTAGGAGAAGAACACGACGGCAGCCGCACCGGTCACGCCGCTGACGCCCATGGGCAGCAGGGGTTCGAAGTTGCCCGAGTCGAAGGCCGTGAAGGCCACGATGATGAAGAAGATCAGGATCGCCATCTTGATGAGCACCATCACGACGTTGGTCAGCGAGGACTCGCGGGCTCCGCGCACCAGCAGGATCGTGGCGAAGATGACGACCAGGATGGCCGGCAGGTTGATCAGCCCGCCCTCCGACGGCGCGGCCGTGAGGGCCTCGGGCAGGCTCAGCCCGAAGACCGACAGGGTCTCGTTGACGTACTGGCTCGCGCCCACGGCCACGGCTGCCACGGAGACCCCGTACTCGAGCACCAGGCACCAGCCGCAGATCCAGGCCATGCCCTCGCCCATGGTGGCGAAGGAGTAGGAGTAGCTCGATCCGGAGACGGGGACGCGTCCGGCGAGCTCGGCATAGGACAGGGCCGACAGCAGCGCAGCGATGCCTGCGATGACGAACGAGATCCACACGGCGGGACCGGCCATGGGCACGGACTCGCCGAGGATCACGAGGATGCCGGTTCCAAGGGTCGCGCCGATGCTGATCATGGTCAGCTGGACCACGCCGAAGCTGCGGCTGAGCTCGTTTCCCTCCTCATCCGCGCCGCTCTCGCGTCGGAACATGGGCAGGGGCTTGCGCCTGGACAGCTGGGCTCCGAGCGAGAGTCGCTCGGCGGGTGCATCGGCCATGGGGGTTCCCTTCTCCGGCGGATCGAGTGCCACTCTAGGGACGTGATCCGCATCTCATCGTGGGATGATATGCCCTGAGATTCGTCAATGAGGTGCGGAACGCACCATAGCCGCTGCCGTCGAGGACGGGGCCCTCGGGCCCGGCCCGGCGAGGCGGGGGCATCGGCGCAGAGCAGCGAAGGAGCACCGACCGACGTCGGGGCCTCCCGCGCTCGGATCAGGAGGAGATCGTGGACCCGTCGCTCGAGACACCGCTCGTGACCGTGACCCTGGACAGGCTGCTGCGGGCGCTTCCCGGTTCGGTGCGCGTGCTGCACCCGGGACGCGGGGACAGCGCGGTGCGGTGGGTCGGCTCGAGCGAGCTCGATGACCCCGTCCCGTTCCTGGTTCCGGGGGAGGTCCTGCTCACCTCGGGCATGCCATTCCGCGCCGCCGACGGCAGCGGCGAGGCCGAGCGCTACGTGGCGTCGCTGGTGCAGGCCGAGGTCCGCGCGCTGGGCGTGGGGCTGGCTCCGCATCACGATCGCACCCCCGAGGCGGTGCTCGAGGCCTGCCGGCAGCACGGGTTGGGGCTGTTCGAGATCCCGCCCGAGGTCTCGTTCGCCGCGATCGGGCTGGCCTTCGCTCAGCTCATGGAGACGGCTCGGGCCCGGGTGCTGCGCGATCTGCACGACGGCACCCGGCGCCTGCTCGGTGCGGCCATGGGCTCGAGCCCCGAGCAGGACGTGCTGTCGGTGCTCATGCGAGGCGGCGTGGGGTGGGCCGTGCTGCTGGGCACGGACGGACGGGTGCGCGCCGGGGTCAGCCCGGCCTCCGCGCAGCAGCTCGAGCAGCTCGTCGAGCGGGTGATGGGCCGGTCGGGATCGCGCCTGGAGATCGCCCGGTTCCCCGAGATCGAGGAGCCGGTCGTGGAGGCGCACCCGCTGCGCCCCCGCGGCGACGACGCCGTGGCGGTCCTGGTGGCTGGCTCCCGCCGCCCGCTGGAGCCCTCGGCCGCCGGCACCGTCCGCGCGGCGGTGACCGTGCTGGAGGTCCTGCAGCATCGCCGCGACGGCAGGAGGGAGGCCGTCGGGGAGCTGGCGGCTCGGTTGCTGCTGCGGGGCAGCGCGGCCTCACCGGCCACGGAGGCGCTGATCAGCCGCAGCGCGGGGTCCTCGGAGCGCAGGCGGCTGCGAGTCGTCATGGGCGTGCCCAGGGATCCGGGCGGGACATCGGCCGGTGCTCGCTTCTGGGGCCATCTGCTCGACACGGATCTGGTGATCCCGGAGGACTGGGGATTCACGGCGATCACGCGCCGCGATCCGAGCGCCCAGGCGGTCTCCGAGGCCCGGCGCCGCGGATGGCTCCTGGCCATCGGCGATCCGGTCGCGGCCGACGCCCTGCGGACGGCGGCCGTGGAGGTGACAGCGGTGCGCGATCAGCTGCGCAGCAGCGACCGCAGCCTGCGTCAGGGGGAGCAGCCGCCGAGCGTGGCCTCCCTGCTGGGCCCGCAGGCGGGCGCCGCACTGGCCCGTGGAGTGCTCGGGCCCCTGCTCGAGCCCACCGCGGAGGCGGCCGAGCAGCGCCGCGTGCTCACCGCATGGCTGGCCTGCGGCGGCTCCTGGGAGGCGGCGGCCCGTGAGCTGGACCTGCATCGCAACACGGTGCGTCGCCAGATCGAGACTCTGCAGCGGGAGCTCGGGACGGATCTGGGCGACATGGGCGTGCGCGCCGACCTGTGGGTCGCGCTGCGCTTCGCCGCGGAGGCTCAGGAGGACCGGACGGACGACGGGGACCGAGCGAGCCGCTGAAGGCTCGGTCGGTCCCCGTCGTGCGCCGCCTGCTGTGCGTCGCTGCTCAGCCGCGCTCCCAGCGGGAGTAGAGATCGGGGCGGCGCTGGTCCAGGTAGGGGATCTCGGCGCGGGCCCGGCGCACCTCCTCGAAGTCCAGGTCCGCGATGATCAGCTCCGGCTCCTGGCCCGCTCGGGCAAGGTCTCTGCCGTGCGGTCCCACGATCACGCTGCGTCCGTCGTAGCGGATCCCGTCCTCCACGCCCGCGTGATTCGCATAGGCCACGATCGTGTGGTTCTCGAGAGCGCGCGCCCGCAGCAGGACCTCCGAGACCTCCGGGAAGCCCTCGGATATCGCCGTGGGAGCCAGGATCAGCTCCGCGCCCGCGACCGCCGCGGCTCGCACGATCTCCGGGAACTCCACGTCGAAGCAGATCACGATCGAGACGGGCACGCCCAGCAGGTCGACGACGGCTGGAGCCTGCTCGGAAGGGGAGAAGGCGGCCGCCTCGTCCCCGCCGAAGAGATGGACCTTGCCGTAGTCGAGCAGCCGGCTGCCGTCGGCGTCGAAGAGCGCGGCGCGGATCTGCCATGGGCCGTCCGGGCCCGAGCCCGGCTCCTGGGCGGGGAAGCTGACGACCGCGGCGATCCCGATCTCCCGGCAGGCCTGCGCCACGCGCTCCAGGACGCCGGCGATCGCCTGCGGATCGGCTGCGGCGCGCACTGCGAGCGGGGCGTAGCCGGTCAGGAACAGCTCCGGGGTCACGAGCACGTCGGCCCCGCGGTCGGCGGCCGCTCTCATGCCGTCCACCACCGTGGCCAGATTGGCCTCGAGATCGTTGACGACCGCGAGCTCCTGCAGAACTGCCAGCCTCATGGGCTCCTCCTCATCCGTGCGGGGCCGTCGAAGCGGTGCCGGTCGCGCCCGGGCAGTCGCGTGCTCGACGGGCCCGCGGCTCAGGCCTGGGTCGCGAAGGCCTCCTCGAGGACGTCCAGGGCCTCGCCCAGCAGATCATCGCTGATCACCAGGGGCGGGAGGAAGCGCAGCACGTTGCCGTAGGTGCCCGCCGTCAGCGTGATGACGCCTGCGGCGTGGCAGGCGGCGTTGACGGCCTTGGTCAGATCGGGATCCGGGGTGGTGGTGCCGGGCTTCACGATCTCCACGGCCATCATGGCGCCGCGGCCGCGGATCTCGCCGATGGCTTCGTGCTTCTCGGCCAGCTGCCCCAGGCGCTCGCGGAAGATCGCCTCGATCTCGCGGGCGCGGCCCGGGAGGTCCTCCTGCTCCATGGTCTCGATCGAGCCCAGGGCGGCGGCGCAGGCCACGGGGTTGCCGCCGTAGGTGCCGCCCAGCCCGGAGGCGTGCACCGCGTCCATGATCTCGGCGCGGCCGGTCACCGCGGACAGCGGCAGTCCGCCGGCGATGCCCTTGGCGGTCGTGATCAGATCCGGGACCACGCCCTCGTGATCGCAGGCGAACCAGTCGCCGGTGCGGCAGAAGCCGGTCTGGACCTCGTCGGCGATGAAGACGATGCCGTTGTCGCGGCACCACTGGGCGATCTTCGCCAGCCAGCCCGACGGCGGGACAATGAAGCCGCCCTCGCCCTGGATCGGCTCGATGATCACGGCGGCCACGTTCTGGGCGCTGACCTGTGCGGAGACGGCCGAGGTGAAGGCCTCGAAGGCGTCGTCGGCGATCGAGGCGGCATCGCCGGTCCAGCGGTACGGGTAGGCCATCGGCATGCGGTAGACGTCCGAGGCGAACGGGCCGAAGCCGTGCTTGTACGGCATGTTCTTGGCCGTCAGCGCCATCGTGAGGTTCGTGCGGCCGTGGTAGGCGTGGTCGAACGCGATCACGGCGGTGCGCCCGGTGTGGTGGCGGGCGATCTTGATCGCGTTCTCGACGGCCTCAGCGCCCGAGTTGAACAGCGCGGTGCGCTTCTCGTGATCGCCGGGGGTCAGCTCGTTGAGCTTCTCGGCGACCTGCGTGTACTCCTCGTACGGGGTGACCATGAAGCAGGTGTGCGTGAAGTCCTCGAGCTGGGCCTGGGCGCGGTCGATCACGCGCTGGGCGGAGGCGCCCACCGAGGTCACGGCGATGCCCGAGCCCATGTCGATCAGCTGGTTGCCGTCGACGTCGACGACGATCCCGCCGCCGGCCTTCTCCACGTAGACCGGCAGCCCCACGCCCACGCCGGAGGAGACGGCCTGCTTGGTGCGCTGGTGCAGCTCCTGGCTGCGGGGGCCGGGGATGGCGGTGCGCAGCTCGCGCTTCTGCGGGACGGACATGACGGCTCCCTGGTGCTCGTATCGATGCGATGCTCGCCGCGGGCTGCGCCGGCTGCGAGCCGGTGCGGGCACCGCGACGACGGTGATGGCCACCACTGTCGTCTGCGCCTGCCTATGCTGTCCAATATCGGTTCTCGATGATCGCCATGCCGATTAGGAATAGGGGTGGGGATGGACCTGCGTGCGCTGCGCAGCCTGGTCGCCGTGGCCGAGGAGGGCACCGTCACGGCCGGGGCAGCCCGGCTCGGCCTGGGTCAGCCGGCCGTCAGCCGCCAGCTGCTCCAGCTCGAGCGGCAGCTGCGCGTGCGCCTGTTCGACCGGGAGGGCACTCGGATGCGCCTGAGCGCGGCCGGCCAGCAGCTGCTGCCCGAGGCGCGGGAGCTGCTGCGCGGCGCGGCCGCCTTCGAGGCAACGGCCGCCGACGCCGCCGCCGGATCCCTGCAGCGCGTGCGGATCGCATCGGCCGGCACCACGCGCGATGACATCGTGGCCCCCTGGCTTGCCGAGTGGTCGCCCGAGGCCCCGCTGGCCTCGGTCCTGGAGGCGCCCGTGGACTCCCTCTATCCGGCGCTGCGTCGCGGCGCGGACCTGGCGGTGGCTCCGATCGCCCCCACCGCCGGCCTGGAGTCCATCGAGGTCGCGCAGCTGGGGCTGTGGGCCTATGCGGCCCCCGGGCACCCGCTGGCCGGGACGGGGGCGATCACGGTGCGCGAGCTCGCCGACACCGACCTGTTGCTGCTCGAGCGGTCGTTCCACGCCCGTCGCAGCCTGGACGCCGCCTTCGAGGTCGCCGGGCTGGGCGTGGAGCCGGCGGTCGAGGTCGGCTCGCCCGTGATCGCCCAGGCGCTGGCCGCCTCGGGCCGCGGTCTGACGGTACTCAGCGACGATCCGCGCTTCGAGCTCGTGCCGCTGGCGATCCTCGCCGACGACGGCAGCCCCCTCACCCTCCGACTGCACGCGGCCTGGGACCCCGACCACCATGCCGCCGGCGCGCTGGCCGAGCTCGCCCGCGACCTCCGCCGGTTCGTGCGCGGACGCTACCCGCAGCCCGGCGCCAGGCAGCCCGCCGGGCCCGGGACGGACGGTGCTCAGCGCTCCGGCAGCCGCGAGGACTCCGCTCGGAGCGGGTAGCGCTTCCACTGCCCGTCGCGCCAGTACTTCAGCTGCTTGAGCTGGCGCAGGCCGGCGTCGGGGCACGTGTTGATCCGGATCTGATCCGTGACCAGCCGGTCCAGGGTGGACAGGGCGATGTCGCGGTCCCGCCAGTCCTCGCCGCGGCGCGGATCGATGACCTCGAGCACCTCGTCGATGCGGTCCACGATGTAGGTCGGGACGATGTCCACGCGCGCCCACTGGATCTTCTCGCGGGTGACCTGCGACCAGATGTCCCAGGTGTCCTGGCCGGACTCGTAGGCGTCGATCTTCCGGCGCAGCTCGATCATGTCGTCGACCACCTCGCCCTTGCGGCCCAGGTGCCTGCCATCGCGGTCCAGCAGGTTCTCGAGGGTCTTGAACGGGTTCAGCGACAGGGACGGCACGGATGCTCCTCGGGTCGGCGGACCGACGGCTGGGTCCGCTGGGGTGATCGTCCCCATTGCGACGGCTCGGGCGTGACCGCGTCAGCCGCTGCTGCGACGACTTCCTGCGACCGTCGTGATCGCAGGGGTCGGGGCAAGGGAGCGGACTGTGCGCATGAACTAGGCTGTGTCCCTATGGCCACCACAGACTTTCCCGCCGAGATCAGCTCTCTGCGCTCCACCTACTCGTCCATCACCGAGGTCGTCGACATCGACGCTCTGCGCGCAGAGGTGGCGCAGCTCAATGAGCAGGCGGCGGCCCCCGATCTCTGGGACGACGTCGAGAACGCCCAGAAGCTGACCTCGCAGCTCTCGCACAAGCAGTCGCAGCTCAAGCGGCTCGACGCCCTCGGCGAGCGGATCGAGGACATCGAGGTCATGGTCCAGCTGGCCGAGGAGGAGGACGACGCCGACACCCTCGCGCTCGCCGAGGAGGAGCTCGTCTCCGTGCGCAAGGATCTGGCGCAGCTCGAGATCACCACGCTGCTGTCCGGCGAGTACGACGAGCGCGACGCCGTCGTGACCATCCGCGCCGGCGCCGGCGGCGTCGATGCCGCGGACTTCGCCGAGATCCTCATGCGCATGTACCTGCGCTGGGCCGAGCGCCACGGCTACCCGACCAAGGTCCTGGACACCTCCTACGCGGAGGAGGCGGGGCTGAAGTCGGCGACCTTCGAGGTCAAGACCCCGTACGCCTTCGGCACCCTGTCGGTCGAGGCCGGCACCCACCGCCTGGTGCGCATCTCGCCGTTCGACAACCAGGGCCGCCGCCAGACGTCGTTCGCGGCGGTGGAGGTCATCCCGCTGATCGAGTCGGACGACACGATCGAGATCCCGGAAAACGAGCTGAAGATCGATGTCTTCCGCTCCTCGGGCCCGGGCGGTCAGTCCGTGAACACCACGGACTCGGCGGTGCGCATGACCCACATCCCCACGGGGATCGTCGTGTCCATGCAGAACGAGAAGTCGCAGATCCAGAACCGCGCCGCTGCCCTGCGCGTGCTGCAGTCGCGCATCCTCCTGCAGCGCAAGCAGGAGGCTGACGCCAAGAAGAAGGAGATGGCCGGAGACGTCAAGGCGTCATGGGGCGATCAGATGCGCTCCTACGTCCTGAACCCGTACCAGATGGTCAAGGACCTGCGCACGAACCATGAGGAGGGCAACCCCTCCTCCGTGTTCGATGGCCAGATCGACGATTTCGTGGACGCGGGCATCCGCTGGCGCGCCGGCGCGACTCCCGATCCGTCCGAGGGGTGATAAGGCCGCATGGCGACCAAGAAGAAGAAGCAGAACGACGACGGCCGTGATGTCGTCGCCAACAACAAGAAGGCCCGGCACGACTACGAGATCCTCGACACCTACGAAGCCGGGATCGCCCTGATGGGCACCGAGGTGAAGTCGCTGCGCATGGGCCGCGCCACGCTGGTGGACGGCTACTGCGCCTTCGATCGCCGCGGCGAGCTGTGGCTGGAGAACGTGAACATCCCGGAGTACCTGCAGGGCTCCTGGACCAACCACTCCGCCAAGCGCCGTCGCAAACTGCTGCTGCACGCCTCGGAGCTGGACAAGATCGCGCAGAAGACCCGCGAGTCCGGCTTCACGATCGTGCCGCTGAGCATGTACTTCCGCGACGGCAAGCGCGTGAAGGTGGAGATCGGCGTGGCCCGCGGCAAGCGCGAGTTCGACAAGCGTCAGGCACTGCGCGAGGCCCAGGACAACCGCGAGGCCCAGCGCGCCATGCGCTACCGCAACATGCGCTGAAGCGCTCTCCAGCACCGCTCACCCCGTCGGCTGCGGTCGGCGGGGTGTTGTCCTCCCGGGCGTCAAGCAGTAGACTGGTGTGTCCGGCAACGGCCCTCAGGGGCAGTCGTCGGAGCTGGTTGACAACAGCATATGGGGATGATCGGTTTCGACGGTGTGAGTCGATTCTGGTGAAGCGGGCCGAGAAAGCACAGTCATCTCGTAAACGTCCTGTGCAAACCAATAAGTGCCGAATCCAAGCGCACTGACTTCGCTCTCGCTGCCTGATTGAGCTAGCGACAGCAGTCTGTCAGCCCGGGGTCGCCTTCGCCCCGGTGTCTGGCATCAGCTAGAAGGCCACTGCTTCAGCCGTACGTCGCGGACGGCTGGTGAACACTTACGCGACTGAGCCTGTTGGTCGAGACGTGTGCTACAAGGACCAGGGCTGAGAAAATCCACAGCACACTGCGCCCGGAGAAGCCCGGAAGAAGCTGCACCGGACGGGGGTTCAATTCCCCCCATCTCCACATGTGATGCCTCGTGCATCGGCAGAGCGCCCCGGACCATTCAGTCCGGGGCGCTCTGCGTTGTGCTCGCATCCGCCCAGGGCCCTGGCTGCACCCCTCGGAGGGCCGCTCCGCGTCCCTGCCGTCGCATCGCTCGTCGAGTCGACGCTTCCCTGCGCGAAAACCGCACCATCGCACCGGGACGCGTCGATTCGGCGGGGGAGCAGGAGCCGGTCGGAGGGTCGTCGCGGACCTCCCTGCGGCGGGATTCACAGCCGAAGAAGCTGACAAGTCGGCTCTCAGGTGTTTACCTGGGGGCGCACAAGATCTGAAAGCTGTCTGTTAATCGCTGCCCGGGCGGTTCCGTGTCGGAGCCGCAGGATCGAGGCGGCACGGAAGGAACGCATGGCTGAGACACCCCACGAGACCAGACCGCCGGCAGCGGACGAGCACAGCACGCCGCCCGAGGATCCCCTGGACTCCGATCTGCGTCCCCAGAACCAGATCGCCGATGACGACACCGATGCCCAGATCACCGAGAAGCTCAAGGCTCAGGGCGTCCGGCTCCGTCGCGGCAGCATCGCACCGGCGGTGTTCTGGCCCGCGCTGATCGCGATCATCGTGGTCACCGCCTGCGCGCTGATCTTCCCGGACTTCACGGCCGATGTGCTGCTCGGGGCTCAGACCTGGCTGGTGACCAACCTGGGCTGGTACTACATGACGGTCATCGCGGCCTTCATCGTGTTCGCCCTGTACATGTGCTTCTCGCGCTTCGGCAGCATCAAGCTCGGGCGTGATGACGAGGAGCCCGAGTTCTCCTGGATGAGCTGGTTCGCCATGCTCTTCTCCGCGGGCATGGGCGTCGGTCTGGTCTTCTACGGCGTGGCTGAGCCGCTCACCTACGCGACCTCTGATCCCAAGCCGGGCTGGACAGGCGACCAGGTGGAGCTGGCTCAGCTGGGTATGGCCCAGACCTTTGTCCACTGGGGCCTGCATCCCTGGGCGATCTACGCCGTGATCGGCCTGGCTCTGGCCTACGCCATCCACCGCCGCGGCCGCCCGGTCTCCATCCGCTGGGCGCTGGAGCCGCTGCTCGGCGAGAAGCGCGTCCAGGGCTGGATGGGCGACGTCATCGACATCCTGGCCGTCTTCGGCACCATCGCCGGTGTGGCGACCTCGCTGGGCCTGGGCGTCCAGCAGATCGGCGCGGGGCTGGCTGCCATGGGCGTCGTCGAGTCGGCGGATATGACGCTGCTGATCATCCTGATCGTCGTGATCACGTTCCTGGCCACGGCCTCTGTGGTCACGGGCCTCGGTCGAGGCATCAAATGGCTGTCGAACATCAACCTGTCGCTGGCCGGCATCCTGCTGATCGCGGTGCTGCTGCTGGGTCCCACGCTGTTCATGTTCCAGAACTTCATCCAGTCCCTGGGCGTGTACCTGGCCAACGTGCTGAACATGAGCTTCGACGTCGGCGCCTACCAGGGCGAGGAAGGCGCGGCCTGGGGCGCTGCCTGGACCATCTTCTACTGGGGCTGGTGGGTCTCCTGGGCGCCCTTCGTGGGCGTGTTCATCGCCCGCATCTCCCGCGGGCGCACCGTGCGCCAGTTCGTCGCCGGCGTGCTGCTGGTGCCCACCACGGTCGGGTTCTTCTGGTTCTCCGTGATGGGCGGCGCGGGCCTGTTCCGCCAGCTCTTCGGCGAGGGCGGCCTGGTCGACCCGGAGGAGGGCGTGATCGCCGAGTCCGCTCTGTTCGATCTGCTGGCGGACATGCCGATCGGCGGGATCCTCTCGGTGCTGGCGATCGTGGTCATCGCGATCTTCTTCATCACGTCCTCGGACTCGGGCTCGCTCGTGGTGGACATGCTCGCCTCCGGCGGCCACCCGAACCCGCCCACGTGGTCGCGTGTGACGTTCGCCGTGCTCGAGGGCCTGATCGCGGCAGCTCTGCTGCTGGCCGGCGGGCTCACCGTCATCCAGGCCGCGGGACTGATCACGGCGCTGCCGTTCTCCGTGATCCTGATCCTCATGGCCATCGCCACGGTCAAGGCCATGCGCACGGACCTGGAGCAGATGCAGGACCGGGAGCTGGAGCAGCGCTACCGGCGCGTCTCCGAGATGCTCCAGGAGGACTTCGACTCGAGGTTCGGCGAGCAGGTGGATACCCGAGTCGATCACCGGATCGACTACCGCCTCTCCCGCACCACGGGGCCTGTCACGGGCAGGTTCCGTCGGCTGAAGGGCAACGAGAAGAAGTGACCGTCTGTGCCGATCAGCGCCCTGCGGGGCCGTGATCGGCGAAGAGGATCCCACGGGGGTCGTCGAGCACCGCGCTCGACGGCCCCCGTCGCCTGTGCACACCGCCGCCGTCCTGCCGCGACTGTGGGAGAATCGGAGGCGACCCACGAACATCGGACCTCCCTCAGGAGACGGACTTGAGCTACCAGCCCCCGCACAACGCAGACCAGTCGTCCCCGTGGTCGGACGGCGGCGCACGGGCAGACGGCGCGGCCCGCGACGGCGGCCCCAAGGGCCCCGCGCACGATCCCGGCCAGGAGGAGGCGCCCCGCTACGGCGTGCGCGCCCCGCAGGAGCCCGCCCCGTCCCAGCAGGGCGTCCCGCAGTACGGCCGCTACGACGACGGCCAGAGCTCGTACAGCGCCGGTCAGCCGGTGCAGACCGCCGGCTACGGCGCGGGCGCGAGCGCCCCGGCGCAGCAGTCCTACAGCGGCTACCCGAACCAGGACCCCTACGCCCAGGGCGGCTACCAGCCCGGCCGCAAGGTCAAGGACGGCAAGGGCATGGGCATCGCGTCCCTGGTGCTCGGCATCGTCAGCGTCCTGCTGTTCTGGCTCCTGGGCCTGTTCATCATCGCCGCCGTGATCGGCCTGATCCTGGGCATCGTCTCCCTCGTGCGGGCCTCCAAGGCGCGTGCGGGCAAGGGGTTCGGGATCGCGGGCGTGATCCTCAACGGTTTGGGCCTGATCCTCAACGGCCTGATCCTGGTGCTCTCGCTGATCTTCGGCGCGGCCATGATCCAGGTCTTCAACGACCCGGACGTCCGCAGCTGCTGGGACACCTACATGGGCACCGAGATGACCACGCAGGACCAGGCGGACTTCGAGCAGTGTGTCAGCGACACCGTCGACCAGCAGCTCGACGAGGAGCCTGCGACCGCCAGCTGAGCGATCCGCGCCGCGGTGCTCCAGCCCAGCGGCAAGGACCTGCTCGCGCACGCAGACGAGGGGGCCGAGGCATCATGCCTCGGCCCCCTCATCCGTCTGAGCTAGCCCGCGGGCGATAGGGGATCAGTCGCCGATCAGCTCCAGGACCTGGTCGTGCAGCAGTCCGTTGCTGGCCACGGCGTTGCCGCTGAACGGGCCGGGGGCCCCGTCGAGTCCGGTGAAGCGTCCGCCGGCCTCCTCGACGATCGGGACCAGTGCGGCCATGTCGTACAGGTTCAGCTCCGGCTCGGCGGCCAGGT
This sequence comes from Kocuria sp. NBRC 114282, assembly GCF_030268385.1. NCBI lineage: Bacteria > Bacillati > Actinomycetota > Actinomycetes > Micrococcales > Micrococcaceae > Kocuria > Kocuria sp. NBRC 114282. The sequence goes on from NZ_BSQO01000002.1 coordinate 396,435, forward strand.
CCACGGTGCCCTCGGCCACCAGGCAGTAGGACCAGAAGTCGCCGTAGGCGCGGGTGCGCCAGACGCGGTCCGTGAGCTCCAGGAAGTCGTCGCGGTGCCCACGGTCCTTCCACCCGCTGAGCGAGGAGTAGGACAGCGAGGCGTCCTCGAGCCGATCCACCGACGAGACGCCGAGCCGCTCGGCCTTGGCCAGGGATCGTCCTGCCCAGGCCCCGGTGCCGGCTCCGGCCCACCAGCGCCGCTGCAGGGCGGGGGCGGAGACCAGCCCCACCACGGGGACGCCGTCGTCGATCAGGGCGATCAGCGTGGCCCACACGGGCACGCCGCGCACGAAGTTCTTGGTGCCGTCGATCGGGTCCACGACCCACTGCCGGGATCCGGAGCCGGTGGTGCCGAACTCCTCGCCGAGCACGGAGTCCCGGTTGCGGACCCGGGCCAGCTGCGCGCGGATGAGCTGCTCGGCATCGCGATCGGCATCGGTCACCGGGGTGAGATCGGGCTTGGTCTCGACCTGAAGCTCCTGGGAGCGGAACCGCGCCATGGTGAGCGAGTCGACCGTGTCGGCGAGCACGTGGGCGAGGCGGAGGTCATCCGTGTAGGAACCGTGAGGGCGCATGCTCTCCAGGCTAGCGGAGGCTCAGGCCCCCAGGGTCTTGGACTCGGCCTCCTGCTCGTGTCCGGAGCTCAGCAGGCGCCGCAGCGACTCCAAGCGCTCGGGGCCCGCCTGACCTGCGTGTCCCTGCGCGACCCATGCGTCGAGGGCGCAGCCGGGCGCCTCGGCCAGGTGCGTGCAGCCCTTGGGGCACTCGGCGATGGCCGGGCCCAGCTCGTCGAAGGCCTCGACGATCCGATCGGGCTCCACGTGCGCCAGGCCGAAGGAGCGCACACCGGGGGTGTCGATGATCCAGGTGCCGGCAGGGGAGTCGGGGACCCGCAGCGCCAGCGCCGAGGACGAGGTGTGCCGCCCGCGACCGGTCACGGCGTTGACGCCGCCCGTGGCCCGCTGTGCGCCGGTCAGGGCGTTGACGAGCGTGGACTTGCCGACGCCGGAGTGGCCGAGCATCACGGAGACGCTGCCCAGCAGCCTCTCGCGCAGCGCGTCGACCAGCTGCTGATCCAGCGGCAGCGAGTCCTCCTCGGCCGCTGAGGCGCCGTCGCCGGCGGCTCCGGAGGTCAGCACGGACAGCTCGAGCGCTCGGTAGTGCTCGATGAGCCACGACGGGTCCTGCAGATCCGTCTTGGTGATGATCAGCAGCGGCTCGATGCCGGCGTCGTAGGCGGCGACCAGCGAGCGGTCGATGAAGCCCGTGCGCGGCTCCGGCTCCGCGGCCGCCACCACGATCACCAGACGGTCGGCATTGGCCACGACCACGCGCTCGACGGGATCGGTGTCATCGGCGCTGCGGCGCAGCAGCGTGGTGCGCGGCTCGAGGCGCACCAGCCGGGCCAGGGTGTCCGGGCGTCCGGAGACGTCCCCGACCAGGCCGACCCTGTCTCCGGCCACGATGGGGGTGCGGCGCAGCTGCTTGGCGCGCACGGCGGTGACCAGGCGCTCGTCGTCCGAGGATTCGTCGACGACTGCGGTGAAGCGGCCGCGGTCCACCGCGACGATCCGCCCGATCACGGCATCCTCGTAGGCGGGCCGCTCCTTGGTGCGCGGCCGGGAGCCCTTCTTGTTGGCCCGGACACGGACGTCCGACTCGTCCAGCTCGTCCCAGGACGATGCCCTGCGATCAGCGCGCGCCATGGCTGTCTGAGCGCTGGGGAACGGGGGAGGACCCGGGCTGGACGGGCACGGCACCGGTGTCCAGCACGGAGCCGGTGACCATCTGATTCCACAGCTGCGGGAACTGCGGCAGGGTCTTGGCGGTCGTGGCGATGTCCTCGACCTGCACCCCGTCCAGGACCAGTCCGATCACGGCGGCGGCCGTGGCCATGCGGTGGTCCTCGTAGGAGCGCATGACGGCCGGGTGCAGCTGCCCCGGCTCGATCCGCAGGCCGTCGGCGGTCTCCTCGGCGCGGCCGCCGATCCGACGGATCTCCGTGACCAGGGCGGCCAGACGGTCGGTCTCATGCCCGCGGAGGTGGGCGATCCCGCGAAGCACCGATGGCGAGTCCGCCACCGCGCAGATCGCCGCGACGGTCGGTGCGAGCTCCCCGGCCTGGCTGAGATCGAGGTCCACGCCGTGCGGCGGCTTGGACGCGCTGACGGTGAAGGTCCCGTGCTGGCCGTCGGCCTCCGGCTCCAGGCTCACCTGCGCCCCGAAGGCGGGGAGGATCTGCTGCCAGTGGGCTCCGCCCTGAGTGGTGCGCAACGGCCAGCGGGGGATCGAGACGGTGCCGCCCGAGACGACGGCCGCCGCCAGGAACGGCCCGGCATTGGACAGGTCCTGCTCGATGCTCAGATCGACGGCCTGCACGGTCCCGGGGGACACCGACCAGGCGGCGGGCTCGGAGCCCTCGACGCGCACACCGGCCTCCCGCAGGGTCTGCAGCGTCATCTCCACGTGGGGCAGGGACGGCACGCCTGCGCCGTCAGCGCCCACGTGGCGCAGCTGCAGGCCGTGCTCGAAGCGGGCGGCCACCAGCAGCAGCGCCGAGACGAACTGGGACGACTCGGAGGCGTCGATGCTCAGCTGCCCGCCGGGCAGGGCACCACGGCCGATGACGGCGAAGGGCAGGCGCCCGGGCTCGCCGAGCTCCTGGACCTCCACGCCGAGCCCGCGCAGGGCCTCGATGACCGGCCCCATGGGTCGGCGCTCGGCGGCGGCGTCCCCGTGGAACTCGGTGCGACCGGGCACCAGGGCCGCCAGGGCCGGCACGAAGCGCATGACGGTGCCGGCCAGCCCGCACTCGATCCGCCGCTCGGTCGCCGTTCCGGCGGCATCCTCAGCGGCCGCCTGCGTCCGCAGGTGCTCGAACGGGATGGGGGTGATGAGCCAGTCGTCGCCGAAGTCTCCGTGGCCCGGGACGTCCTCCACCCGGGCGCCGAGCTCGCGCAGGGCCTGGGCCATGAGCTCGGTGTCCCGGGAGCGCAGCGGAGCCCTCAGGCGCGACGGGGCATCGGCCACGGCGGCCAGCAGCAGCCAGCGGTTGGTCAGCGACTTGGACCCGGGGACGGTGAGGGAGGCCTGGACGGGACGGGAGCCGAGGAAAGGAGCCGGCCACAGCGACGTGGCTGCGACCGGCTCCTGGTGCTCGGGCTCCTCCGGGAGATCGCGGGTCACGCAGTGCTCCGTTCGGGGTTCGACGAGGTGGTTCGGCGAAGGGCGCTCAGCGCTTCTTCTGTGCCTTCTTGGCGGCCTTCTGCGCCTGCTTGATGCGCTCGGCCGAGCGCTTCTGCGCCTGCTCGGCAGCCTTCTTGGCCGCCTTGCGGGAGCCGCGGGTGGACTTCTCAGCGGACTTCTGGGCCTGCTCGAGGCGCTTGGAGGCATCGGCGGCGAAGCTGCTGGAGGACTTGGTGGCCGCATCCACGAAGTGCTTGGCGCGCCAGGCCAGCGACGGACGGCCGTTGGTGTCCACGGTGGCCAGCATGGTGGCGCCAATCAGCGACACGTTCTTCAGACCGGAGTTGCGGCGAGCGGCCTTCTGCTCCTTGGAGCCGTGCTCGGCCGCCTGGAAGTCCAGGTACGCGTTGAGGCTGGTGGTCACGACGAGCACGGAGGCTGCGGTGCGGGGGAACTTGCCCAGGCCGTAGGCGACACCGGCGGTGACCTGCGCGGCGGCCAGTCCCTGCGCCACGACGGCGCTGTTGGACACGGCCGACTTGGCCTGCGGGACGGCGCGCTCGACGCCGGTCAGGACCGGGGCCAGGTGCTCGGCCGAGCGCGACGAGTTGCGGAAGGCGTCGACGCCGTTGACCACGAAGCCGGTGGCCAGCAGCGGACGGGCGATGATGCGGACGATGCTCATAAGGGGTCCTCCTGTATGTACTGGCGGTCCGGCGTGCGCGGACCGGTGGCCCTTGTTACCGGCCATCCTAACCAGGCTGTCGGTCACCGCACCGGCGCTGGCCCGAGGTGTCGGGACGGCGTCGCGATCCGGCGGCCGGAAGGGGCTGCCTGCACAGCGCTTCACCTGCGCCGCGCGGAGGTCCGGGAGGTCGCGGCCGCGACCCGGCGGAATAGACAGGCCCCGCCGACCGTTGCGCGTTGTCGACGCACCGGGATGCAGACAGACCCTGCCGGACCCGACAGGACAGGAGAGGAGGGACATGGTGCTGACAGCGACCCGCACGGCCGCGACTGCTCCGGCCCGCCTAGACTTGTCCGCGATGAGCGAAGCAGATGACACCGCGGACCGGACCAAGCCGAGCGCGCAGGACGGCCCCGTCGAGACCGCGCCCGATGACGACCTGATGGCCGAGTCCGGCCCGGCTGCCCCTGAGGAGCAGCCCGTGGACCTCGAGACCGAGACCCCGGAGCAGCGTGCCGAGCGCTTCGAGCGCGAGGCCATGGTCTACGTCGACCAGCTCTACGCGGCGGCGCTGCGCATGGCGCGCAATGCCGCCGATGCCGAGGATCTCGTCCAGGAGGCCTACACCAAGGCGTTCTCGTCCTTCCACCAGTACCGCCCCGGCACGAACCTCAAGGCCTGGCTGTACCGGATCCTGACGAACACCTACATCAACCTGTACCGCAAGCGCCAGCGGGAGCCCAAGCAGGCGGACACCGAGACGGTCGAGGACTGGCAACTGCACCGCGCGGAGCAGCACACCTCCGCCGGCCTGCGCTCGGCGGAGGTCGAGGCCCTCGACCACCTGCCCGACTCGGACGTCAAGCGCGCTCTGCAGGAGCTGCCGGAGGACTTCCGCATGGCGGTCTACCTCTCCGATGTGGAGGGCTTCGCCTACAAGGAGATCGCCGAGATCATGGGCACGCCGATCGGCACCGTGATGTCGCGGCTGCATCGTGGCCGTCGGCTCCTGCGCGAGATGCTCAGCGATTACGCGGCCGACCGGGGGATCGACACCACCAAGGGCGGTCGCCGCAAGTCCTCCGCCACGCAGAGCGCGGCCGCCGACACCAAGTCCGCCGCCAGGGCCCGGGCCGCCCAGCGCACCACCGACGAGAAGCAGAAGGACTGACCATGACCGATCCCCAGCGCGATGCTCACGACGACGGCGCTCCCTGCGGCTGCTCGCAGGCCCAGCTCGAGCGGATCCACGAGTACCTTGACGGCGCCCTGACCGTGGAGGACGTCCGCGCCATCGCGGAGCACCTGGACGACTGCCCGGACTGCACGCACGAGCACGACCTCGAGCGGGAGATCCGCACCGCGGTGCGGCGATCCTGCGCGGAGACCGCCCCGGAGACCCTGCGGGCCTCGATCATGTCCCGCATCAACGAGGCCTGCGGCCGCACCGAAGCCGGAGCCCAGGCGGAGTCGGAGTCCGTCCGCCAGAGCACCCAGTGAGCACAGTCGCGGGAGAGCTGTCCCCGCGCGCATGACGAAGGCCCCGACCGGAGGAGCTCGAGGATCTCGAGCCGCCCTGGTCGGGGCCTTCGCTCACTGCTGTCCCAGTCCGGCCCGGGAACGGGCTCAGGAGTTGGGGCGCTTGCCGTGGTTCGCCTTGTTCTTGCGGCGGTCCTTGCGCTTGCGTCCACGCTTGCTCATGCGTGCCTCCTCGGTCGAGTGGTCGGGGATCCGACGGGGGCGGACGGCTCGCAACCGCCCGCAGCCTTCCGCGGACATCCGCCCATTGTTCCACATCCGCGCATGCGGAGGGAACGAGGCGGCGCCGATCGCGCGGATCACTGCGGCTCGGGCAGATCCAGCCAGGAGTACCAGCCGCGGTGCAGCACGAGCCAGGCGATGAGGCCGTAGCCGGCCTGGCCGGGGCTGCCGTCGTTCGCCGAGAGGTCCTTGCGCCACTGCTCGTGGTGCTGCAGCGGATTGAAGGTGTCGACGTAGATGTGGTTGCGCCGAGTGACGACGTCCGCGAAGGCGGCCGAGAGATCGGCGATGCGCCGGTTGCGATCCGGGTCCAGGGTGGGCGGTGGGCCCACCACGAGCACCTTCACGTTGGACTGCGCCGCGGTGTCGACCATGTTGGCCATGTGCAGGCGCGAACGCGCCGTGGTGATGGCCAGGTCGACGTCGCGCGTGGACGGAGCGATCACCAGGCGGTTGTCCGCACCGGCGGCGAAGCGGAGGGAGGCCTCGCCGAACCAGCGGTCGTTGAGCGCCTCGCTGCCCTCGCCGGGGGCGGCGAGGACGTAGGAGGAGATCGGGACCACGTCATGGGGCGTGCGAGCCAGCACGCGGCCGTACCAGCCAAGCGCCCGGGGGTCTCCGGCGCCGGCCAGCAGCTCGTCGCCGACCGCGACCATTCTGATCCTGCGTTGCTCCACGGGGTTCCTCTTCTTGATGTTCAGCACGGATGGTGGGCGGTGCGGTCCGGGCCTCGGGGGAGGGCCTCGATCGGGCCGCCGGTGACTCAGGCACCCGTCTCATGCAGCCTGTGCCGCCGCTGTGGCAACGGTACATCCTGCGGGGCCGCGCACGGGCACCGCGCGGGACATGGGACGACGGGTGACGCCTGGTCGTGACGACGGCGCCCGGCCCTCCTGCCGCCGCAGCGGGAGGCGGACCGGGCGCCGTCGTCAGGTGCGCCCTGGGGCGCGGCGATCGGCTCAGCGGCCCTCGAAGAGCTCCTCGATGAGGGTCTCGAGCTCGAGGGAGTGGCGCTTGGCCGAGCCGGCTGCCGGGGAGGCCGAGGCCGGGCGCGAGACCAGCGAGACGCGGCGGTCGAGCTCCGGGACCAGGTTGACGGCCATGAAGGGCCACGGGCCCTGGTTGGCCGGCTCGTCCTGCGCCCACACGACCTCGGCGTTCGGGTACTTGGCCAGCTCCGCGCGGATCTCCTCGCTCGGCAGCGGGTAGAGCTGCTCGACGCGCACGATGGCGGTGCTGCGATCGTCGCTCTTCTCGCGGTGCGCGGCGAGGTCGTAGTACAGGCGGCCGGAGACGAGCACCACGCGGGTGACCTTCTCGGCATCCAGACCGGCCTGGTCCTCGATCACCGGGCGGAACGTGCCCGAGGTGAAGTCCTCGACCTGCGAGCTGGCGGCCTTCAGCCGCAGCAGCTGCTTGGGAGCGGCCACGATCAGCGGCTTGCGAGGACGGGCGTAGGCCTGACGACGCAGCATGTGGAAGTGGTTCGCCGGGGTCGACGGCTGCGCCACGATCATGTTGCGCTCGGCGCACAGCGCGAGGAAGCGCTCGATGCGGGCCGAGGAGTGGTCCGGGCCCTGACCCTCGTAGCCGTGCGGCAGCAGCATGACCAGCGACGAGCGCTGGCCCCACTTCTGCTCGGCCGAGGAGACGAACTCGTCCACGATCGTCTGGGCGCCGTTGATGAAGTCGCCGAACTGCGCCTCCCACACGGTCAGGGCGTCCGGGCGCTCGACGGAGTAGCCGTACTCGAAGCCGAGCACGCCGTACTCGGAGAGCGGCGAGTTGTAGATCGCCAGCGTCTCCTGGTCATCGACCAGGCCGTTGATCGGGATCCACGGCTTGCCGGTCTCGTTGTCGAAGAGCACCGCGTGGCGCTGGGTGAACGTGCCGCGCTGGACGTCCTGGCCCGACATCCGCACCGGGATGCCCTCCATCAGCAGGGAGCCGAAGGCCATGATCTCGCCCATGCCCCAGTCGATGCCGCCGTCGACGGTCATCTTGGCGCGGCGCTCGAGCAGCTTGGTGAGCTTGCGGTGGACCGTGAAGTCCTCCGGCGACTCGAGGTGGGCCTGCCCGATACGACGGGCGGTGTCCACGGAGATGGCGGTCGAGCGGGGGATGGAGATCCCGGAATCGGCCTGCTGGGCCGAGGGGCGCTCGATGTTCGAGATCGCGGCGGCATCGCCGGTGACCAGCGGGGCCTCGGAGGTCTGGGCCTCGTGGGTCTCGGTGAACACCCGCTCCAGGCGCTCCTGGTAGTCCTTGAGCGCGCGATCGGCCTCGTCCTGGCTGATGTCGCCGCGGCCCACGAGGTTCTCGGTGTAGACCCGGCGCGTGGAGCGCTTCTGATCGATCATGTCGTACATCACCGGCTGGGTCATCGAGGGGTCATCGCCCTCGTTGTGACCGCGGCGGCGGTAGCAGATCAGGTCGATCACGACGTCCTTGTGGAAGCGCTCGCGGTACTCGAAGGCCAGCTGGCCCACGTGGGTGACGGCCTCGGGGTCATCGGCGTTGACGTGGAAGGTCGGCACCTGCACGGCGCGGGCGACGTCCGTGGCGTAGGTCGAGGTGCGACCGGCCTCCGGACCGGTGGTGAACCCGATCTGGTTGTTCACCACGACGTGCACCGTGCCGCCCGTGGCGTAGGCGGGCAGCTCGGCCATCTGCATGACCTCGTAGACCACGCCCTGACCGGCCATGGCGGCATCGCCGTGGACCTGGATGGGCAGCACCGGGAAGGTGCCGTCGCCCTCGGGGCCTGCGCCCAGGACATCGGTCTTGGCGCGGGCGACGCCCTCGATCACCGGATCGGCGGCCTCGAGGTGCGACGGGTTGGCACCCAGGTAGACCTGGGTCTGGTTGCCGGCATCCGAGGTGAAGGTGCCCTCGGTGCCCAGGTGGTACTTGACGTCGCCGGAGCCCTCGGCGCGGGGATCCTGGCCGCCGTCGAACTCGCGGAAGACCTGGGCGTAGGACTTGCCGGCGATGTTCGTCAGCACGTTGAGGCGCCCGCGGTGGGCCATGGCGATGGCCACGCCGGCGAGGTTCTGATCGGCGGCATCGGAGATCACGGCGTCGAGCAGCGGGATCAGCGACTCGCCGCCCTCCAGCGAGAAGCGCTTCTGGCCGACGTACTTGGTCTGCAGGAAGGTCTCGAAGGCCTCGGCCGCGTTGAGGCGGCTGAGGATGCGGAACTGCTCCTCACGCGAGGGCTTGGTGTAGCCCTTCTCCAGGCGCTCCTGGAAGAACTCGCGCTCCTGGGGGGCGTCCAGGTGCATGTACTCGACGCCGATCGTGCGGCAGTAGGCATCGCGCAGCAGGCCCAGGATGGTGCGCAGGGTCAGCATGCGCGCCCCGCCGAAGCCGCCGGTGGGCCACTCGCGGTCCAGGTCCCACAGCGACAGGCCGTAGGTGCGGATGTCCAGATCCGGGTGGGCGCGCTGTTCGTAGCCCAGCGGGTTGATGGCGGCCATCAGGTGGCCCCGGACGCGGTAGGCGTGGATCAGCTGCTGGATCCGGGCGACCTTGTTGACCTCGGTCTCCGGGTTCACCTGGTTGTCGGTGACCCAGCGCACGGGCTCGTAGGGGATCCTCAGCCCGTGGAAGACCTCGTCCCAGAACTCGTCGCCGAGCAGGTAGGACTCGATCAGCTTCAGGAACTCGCCGGAGCCGGCGCCCTGGATGACGCGGTGGTCGTAGGTCGAGGTCAGGGTGATGACCTTGGAGATCGCATTGCGCGCCAAGGTGCGGGGGGAGGAGCCGCGGAACTCGGCGGGGTAGTCCAGTGCGCCGACGCCCACGATCGTGGCCTGGCCCTTGGACAGGCGGGGCACGGAGTGCACGGTGCCGATGCCGCCGGGGTTGGTCAGCGAGACCGTGGTGCCGGCGTAGTCGTCCATGGTCAGCTCGCCCTTGCGGGCACGGCCGACCATGTCCTCGTAGGCATCCCAGAACTCCCGGAAGGTGAGGTCCTCGGCGCCCTTGATGTTGGGCACCACCAGGTTGCGCGAGCCGTCCTTGTTGGGCAGGTCGATCGCCAGGCCGAAGTTGACGTGCGCCGGGTGGATGGCCACCGGCTTGCCGTCCTGCTCCTCATAGGTGACGTTCATGGACGGCATCTTCTTCAGCGCCTTGATGACGGCGTAGCCGATCAGGTGCGTGAAGGAGACCTTGCCGCCGCGGTTGCGGGCCAGGTGGGAGTTGATGACGATGCGGTTGTCGATCAGCAGCTTGGCCGGCACCGCGCGCACGGTCGTGGCGGTGGGGACCGACAGGGAGGCCTCCATGTTGGCGGCCACGGCCTTGGCCGGCCCGCGCAGCTTCACCACCTTGTCCTGCGGCTCGTCCTGCGGCTGCTCTGCGGATCCTGCCGAGGTGGACTCCACTGGGGTGCTCTCCTGGGTGCTCTTGTTCGTGGTCTTCTGGGGGGCGGGCTTCGAGGCGGCGGCGCTCGGGCCTTTCTGCTGCGCGGCGGAGGACGGCGCCGGCTTCTTCGCCGGTGCCTCCGCCTCTGCTGCGGACTCGTTCGTCGTGGCCTCTGCCGGGGGCTTCGGGGAAGCTGCCGCGCTGTCGCTGCCGGAGGATGCGGCGCGGTCCATGGCCTCGAACACCGGCCACCAGTCACGATCGACCGAGTCGCGATCCTTCCGGTAGCGCTCGTAGAGGTCCTCGACCAGCCACTCGTTGCCCGCGAACTCTTCCGGGATCAGATCTCGTGGTGTGCTTGGCACGTGCCTACGCCTCATTCTGTCGTCAGTATCGCCGCGGCCGCCGTCGGCCGGGCCTGAGGACCGCCCTGCCGGGTCCGGACCCTGAAGGGCGGCTCGTCGTCGAATCCGCCCGTTCCGACTCAGCCCGGGACGCGGCTGGAGGCGCTGCTCCCGGGTGCGGTCATATGCATCCAGAGTCTAGTAGGGCGAGTCGGCCAGGGCCAGCAGGGGCCGCGCCCGTGGCCTGCGCGGCTGAACGGCGGTCCTAGACTTCGGTGCGTGCGATTCCTCAACACCCCTGTCACGGATCTGACCTACGACGACGCCTTCCTGGTCCCGTCGTCCTCCGCGACCTCCTCGCGCTTCGACGTGGACCTGGCGGCGCCCGATCCGACCGGCTCCACGATCCCGCTGGTGGCCGCGAACATGACCGCGGTGACCGGCAAGCGGATGGTCGAGTCCATGGCCCGGCGCGGCGGCCTGGCAGTGCTGCCGCAGGACCTCCCGCTGGAGGTCGTGGCCCGGGAGACCGACTGGGTCAAGGCGCGTCCCCTGCGCTTCCTCTCGGCGCGCACCTTCCGCGCTGAGGACACCGTCCACGACGCCCGGACGCGACTGGGCGAGTACGCCCACGGCAGCGTGCTGGTCGTCGACGACGACGGTCGACTGCTCGGGCTCGTCCAGGAGCCGGACTACCAGGAGGCGGACAGCGGCGCCTCGCTGCGCTCGGTCATGCGCACGGACCTGCCGGCGATCCCGGAGCAGGACCTGGCCGTCGAGGGCATCGGTGCGCCCCCGTCGTCGCTGGTGCCGACCATGGCAGCCGTCAGCCAGCGCCTGGCGCAGTCCGGCACCGAGGCGGCCCCGGTGGTCTCCGCCGAGGGCATCGCGCTCGGCGTGATCACCTCCCAGGCGGCTGTGCGCGCCACGATCTACGCGCCGAGCACGGATGCCGACGGACGGCTGAGGGTCGCCGCGGCCATCGGCATCAACGGCGATGTGGAGGGTCGGGCCCGAGCGCTCGTCGAGGCCGGCGTCGACGTGCTGGTGGTCGACACCGCTCACGGGCACCAGCGGAAGATGCTGCAGGCGCTGGAGACCGTGCGGACGGTGGCCGCCTCCCGCCCGATCGTGGCGGGCAACGTGGTCACGGCGGACGGCGTGCGCGACCTGCTGGGGGCCGGGGCGGACATCGTGAAGGTCGGTGTGGGCCCGGGGGCCATGTGCACGACCCGCATGATGACCGCCGTGGGGCGTCCCCAGCTGTCGGCCGTGCTCGAGTGCGCCGAGGCCGCCGCCGAGCTGGGCGGGTCCGTGTGGGCGGACGGCGGCGTGAAGCATCCCCGGGATGCCGCCCTGGCGCTGGCCGCGGGCGCCAGCCAGGTCATGGTGGGCTCCTGGTTCGCCGGAACCCACGAGAGCCCCGGGGAGCTGCGGCGAGCCGCCGACGGCCGCCTCTACAAGGAGAGCTTCGGCATGGCCTCCACGCGCGCCGTGCTGGCTCGGACCGAGGGGCTGGAGGCCTTCGAGCGCTCGCGCCGGGCCATGTTCGAGGAGGGCATCTCGAGCTCCAGGATGTACCTGGACCCGCGTCGCCCGGGGGTGGAGGACCTGATCGATCACCTCACCGCCGGGGTGCGCAGCTCCATGACCTACGCCGGAGCCTCGGATCTGCCGGAGTTCGCAGATCGCGCTGTGCTCGGCATCCAGAGCCGCTCGGGATATGAGGAGGGCCGCGCGCGCTCCGAGAGCTGGAGCTGAGTGCGCGAGCGGTCGGATCGCGCTCGGGCTGGGTCCGGGCGGCAGCATCTGCTACTGTCGGCGCCTAGATGAAAACGATTATCAATAAGAGCCGGCCCGGCGGGGCGGCCGACGAGCTTCCCGCCGCGGCCCGCGCAGGGCGGCCCGCGGGGCGGCCTCGCCGCGGAAGCCGCTGCTCAGCGACCGGCCTCCTGGCTCTGGCCGCCGTCGGGGCCCTGGCGATGACCGGGTGCACCTCCGGCCATCAGGCTCGGGCAGCGGCGGACGACGAGACGCTGCGCGTCGTCGCCTCGACCTCCGTCTATGCCGACATGGCCCGGGAGATCGGCGGGGATGACGTCGAGGTCACGGCCATCATCGACTCCCCGGCCCAGGACCCCCACTCCTACGAGGCCACGCCGCTGGATGCCCTCATCGTGCGCGACGCCGACCTGGTGATCGTCAACGGCGGAGGCTACGACAGCTTCATGGACGGCCTGCTCGAGGGCTCCGAGGCCCGGGTGATCGACGCCGTCGAGGTCTCCGGCCTGGAGGCGTCGGAGGAGGCTGACGACGAGCACGACCACGAGGAGCACAGCGAGGACGAGAGCGCGCATGAGGCGCACTCCCACGACGGCCACGATCACGCCGCCTTCAACGAGCACGTCTGGTACGACCTGCCGTCCATGGAGCGCCTCAGCGGGGCCCTCGCCGACGGCATCGGCGAGCTGGCGCCGGAGGAGGCCCCCGAGGTGACCGAGCGCGGGCAGCAGTACGCGCACAGCCTCCACGAGCTGGGCGTGCGCGCCGAGGACCTGCACCTCGAGGGCTCCTTCCTGGCCACCGAGCCCGTCGCCGATCACCTGCTCGAGCGCGCCGGTCTCCACGACGCCACTCCCGAGCAGCTCACGGCCGCGGTAGAGAACGGGCTGGACATCCCGCCGCTGCTGTACCTGGAGGCCGAGGAGGCCCTGGAATCCGGGGAGGCGGACGTGCTCGCCTACAACGAGCACACCGCCAGCGGGCAGACCCAGCGGCTGCAGGACACCGCTGAGGAGACCGGGGCGGACGTCGTGTCCTTCACCGAGACCGTCCCGGAAGGCGTCACCTATCTGGAGTGGATGAGCGCGAACGTCGACCAGCTGGAGGAGATCCGATGAGCGCCGGCAGCACCGAGGCGGCACCCGTGGTGGAGTTCCGCCGGGCGAGCCTGTCCATGGGGCGGCGCACCCTGTGGTCCGGGCTGGACCTGCAGATCTCGCCGGGGGAGTACATCGCCGTGCTCGGCGGCAACGGCACGGGCAAGACCTCGCTGCTGCGGGTCCTGCTCGGCCTGCAGCCGCTGAGCGGCGGAGAGGTCCGGGTGCAGGGCCAGGCCCCGCGCCGCGGCTCCACCGGCATCGGCTATGTGCCCCAGCAGAGGGCCTTCGCCCGCGAGGTGCCCATGCGCGGCCGCGACCTGGTGGGCATGGGCCTGGACGGGCACCGCTGGGGGCCGCGCCTGCGCGGCCGCGCGTCCGCCCGGCGCCGGATCGACGAGGCCCTGCAGCGCGTGGGCGCCCTGGACTTCGCGGATGCCCCGGTCGGGCTGCTCTCCGGAGGCGAGCAGCAGCGCCTGCGCATCGCCCAGGCCATGATCACCGACCCGGACCTGCTGCTGTTCGACGAGGCCCTGCTGTCGCTGGACCTGAGCAGGCAGCGCGACGTCGCTGGACTGGTGGCGCAGCAGAGCCGGCGCACCGGGGCGGCCGTCGTGTTCGTCACCCATGACGTGAACCCGATCATCGACGACGTCGACCGCGTGCTGTACCTGGCGAACGGCTCCTTCCGCATCGGCACTCCGGACGAGGTGCTGCGCACCGACGTGCTCTCCGAGCTCTACGGGACCCCGATCGAGGTCGTGCGCGCCGGCGGGCGGATCATCGTGGTCGGCGCCGAGCGCGAGCACGCCCACCATCTCGATTCGGACCCTTCAGCCCACGAGGGCGCTGCGGTCCGACCGCCCCACGACGAAGGGAGCCGTCCGTGGACGACGCCATCTCGCTGAGCACGCTGCTGGAGCAGGTCTTCGTCTTCGAGCGCTATGGCGAGGTCCTGGTCCTGCTGCAGAACTCCCTGTACGCCGGAGCCCTTGTGGGCCTGGTCGGCGGCATCATCGGCACGTTCGTGATGATGCGCGACCTGGCCTTCGCCGTCCACGGCGTCTCGGAGCTGTCCTTCGCCGGCGGGGCGATCGCCCTGCTGGCCGGGACCTCGATCGTGACCGGCTCGCTGCTGGGCTCGGTGATCGCAGCGCTGCTGATCGGTCTGCTGGGTGCCCGATCCCGGGCGGCCAACTCGGTGGTGGGAGTGCTCATGCCGTTCGGGCTAGGCCTGGGCATCCTGGCGCTGTCGCTCTACCAGGGGCGCAGCGCGAACCAGTTCGCGCTGCTGACGGGCCAGATCGTCTCGGTCTCCGAGATCCAGCTGGTCTCGATCGCGATCCTGTCGATCGTGGTCCTGGCGGGGCTGGGGCTGCTGTGGCGGCCGCTGAGCTTCGCCAGCCTGGATCCCGCGGTGGCCCAGGCGCGGGGGCTGCCGATCCGGGGGCTGTCGATCGTGTTCATGCTCCTGCTGGGCGTGGCCGTGGCGCTGTCGGTGCAGATCATCGGCGCCCTGCTGGTGCTGGCCCTGCTGGTGACCCCGGCCGCAGCGGCCATGAGCCTCACGGCCTCCCCAGGACGCGTGGTGGTGCTGTCCGTGGTCTTCGCCGAGGCGGCGATGCTCGGGGGGACGCTTCTGGCGCTGGGCGGATCGCTGCCGATCAGCCCGTACGTCACTACGATCTCGTTCCTGCTGTGGGGCATCGCCCGGCTGCTGGGGCGGCGCCGCCGGGCAAGCGGACGGCTTCCGCGCAGCGGCCGCCCCGCGGGGCAGCCGCAGGCTCAGAGCAGGACGGGCAGCGCCGCGGGTTCGATCGAGATGACGGCAGGGCCGGAGCCCACGGGCTCGCCGTCCGCGTAGATCGGGCCGGTGGCGTCGATCCGCGCGGACAGGGCCGCATCCATGCTGACCTCGGGCAGCTCGGTGTGCGCGGCGCGCATCAGGAGCGGGAACAGGCGAGCGACGCGGGTGCGCGGCATGGCCCGGACCTGGAAGATCTCCAAGACGCCGTCGAAGGCCTCCGCATGCGGGACGATCCGCAGACCGCCTCCGATCGAGGACGTGTTGGCCACGGAGAGCATGAGCAGGCGCCGCGCCGACAGCACGGTCCGCCCTCCCGGCTGCTCGATCTCCAGGGACGTGAACGGAGACGGGTAGCGCAGCACCTCCACCGGAAGAGCGGCCAGATAGCGGGACTCGCCGCGCGGCCAGCGCCAGGAGTTCGCCCGCTGAGCGACCGCGGCGTCGATGCCGCAGCAGGCGGCGGTCGCGTACCAGCGCCGGTTGCCGTCGGCGAGCTCGATGCGCCCCAGATCCATGGACCGCGGGCCCTCGTCGAGACCGCGCAGCACCCGGCCGGCGGCTCGCTCCGGGTCGTTCTGCGGAACGCCCATGTGCCGAGCCAGGTCGTTGCCGGTGCCTGCCGGCACCAGCCCGAACGGGACCGGCTCCAGGCCCCGGTCGCTGCGCTGCCTGAGGACGTTGACCACGGTGTGGACCATGCCGTCCCCGCCCACGGCCACGACGGCGGCCACGGCATCGCCCTCGGCGTCGGCCCGGGACAGCCTGCGCTGCAGGGATGCTCCCCACACCACGCCAGAGCGGTCGGTCGCGTCCTCCGGGGCGGTGCGGACGGTCTCGGTGCGGAAGCCTCCGGTGCGCAGGATGGCCGCCGCGCGCCGGGCCGTGTCCGGGCCGCGGCGCCTCCGCGGATTGACCACCAGGAGGATCAGCGGCGCGGTCCGCGCCGAGGACCGGCTCATGCCGCACCCGGGGCGTCGTCGCCCTCGTCATCGCTCGAGTCCTCGGCCGGGGCCTGAGCGGAGCATCGGGCGCACAGCCCGACGATCTCGACGGTGTGGTCGACCTGCGTGAAGCCGTGATCCTGCGCGGTCTGCGAGGTCCAGCGCTCGATCTCCGGCGCCTGCAGCTCCACGGTCGCTCCGCACCGGCGGCAGACCAGATGGTGGTGATGCTGCTCGGCGGCGCACTGGCGGTAGATGGACTCGCCGTCCTGGCTGCGCAGGACGTCGACCTCCCCGGCCTCGGCCATGGACTGCAGGATCCGGTAGGTCGTGGGCAGGGAGACGGACTCGCCGCTCTCGCGCAGAGCTGCGTGCAGGTCCTGGGTGGAGATGAAGTCGGACTGCGCGCTCATGGCGGCCTGGACCGCGCGGCGCTGGCGGGTCACGCGCACGGCGGCGTGCGGCTGCTGAGCTGACGGCGTGGACAACGAAGGACCTCCTGAACACGATCGCACCCGTGCCTGGGGGACGGCGGCCGGGGGATCCTCCATGCTACTCGGGCGCGGCCCCGGGCCCGGTGCGGTGGACGCGGGGGACGGGGCCCTCGCGAGGTCGCAGCGGATCAGTAGGCTGGGAGCACAGCACCGGCCGCGCCGCGCAGCTAGCGGCGGAACCGCACGGTGCAGGCATCGCTGAGGAGTCCCACGTGAAGCTGACCAAGTACACCCATTCCTGCGTCCGCCTGGAGATCGACGGCACCGTGCTGGTGCTGGATCCTGGCAGCTTCTCCGAGGTCGAGCAGGCCATGGACGGGGCCGATCATCTGCTGATCACTCACACGCATCCCGATCACCTGGATCCCGAGCGCGTTCCGGCGCAGCTGCGGCAGATGCGCGATCTGCAGGTCTGGGCCCCGGGCTCGGTGGCCGCCGATCTGCGCGAGCAGCTCGGCGCGGACGCGACCGACTCGAAGGGAGGCGAGCGCATCCACGACGTCGATGCCGAGACCGAGCTCGATCTGTCGGGCGTGCGGGTGCGCACCTTCGGCGGGCAGCACGCGCTGATCCACCCGCTGATCCGCACGGTCGACAACGTCGGCTACCTCATCGAGGAGCGCGTCTACCATCCCGGGGACTCGCTGATCGTCCCGGACGGCATCACCCCGTCCACCGTGCTGGTCCCGCTGCACGCGCCGTGGTCCAAGATGGCGGAGGTCATCGACTTCCTCATCGCGGTCCGGGCCGAGAAGGCCTACCCCATCCACGACGCCCTGCTCTCGGACAACGGCTTCGGCATCGTGGAGAAGCAGGTCAAGGCCTTCGCCGCCAAGTACGGCACCGACTACGAGCACCTGGACCCCGGCACGACCGTCGAGGCCTGAGCGCACCGCTCGCACAGCACACCCGGAGACACCCGCACACCCAGGAGGACGCAGTGACGACCATCTTCACCCGCATCATCGACGGCGAGATCCCCGGCCGATTCGTCTGGACGGACGACGAGTGCGTCGCCTTCCTCTCGGCGGATCCCCTGTCCACCGGGCACACCCTGGTGGTGCCCCGCCAGGAGATCGACCACTGGCTGGATCTCGACCCGGCGCTGGCCGGACACCTCATGCGCGTCAGCCAGGTCATCGGCCGAGCCCAGCGAGAGATCTTCGAGCCCCAGCGCGTGGGCCAGATGATCCAGGGCTTCGAGGTGCCGCATGTCCACATCCACGTGTGGCCCGTGTCCTCGACCGCGGACTTCGACTTCGCCAATGCGGATCACGATCCGGATCCGGCCGTGATGGACGACGCCGCTCAGCGCATCCGCGAGGGACTGCGCTCGGCCGGCCACGAGGCCCAGGTGCCGCAGGACTGAACCGGATGGGGCCCGCAGGACCCCGGCCGCCACGGCGCCTTGTCAGCAGGCCCCGACGATTCCCGGATCGTCGGGGCCTGCTGACATCCAGCGGCAGAGGCGGCGGGGCACGGCGCGGGTCGGGCCCGGAGCGTCGTCTCCCGGTGCCTTCCCGGATCAGCGAGCAGCGGCGTCTCGCAGCGCCTTGCGCACGCGCTTGGCCGAGACGGTGTGGGCGGTGCCGAGCTCCTGGGCGAACAGCGAGACGCGCAGCTCCTCGAGCTCCCACTCGATCACTGCCAGCGCCTCGGGCACCGGCAGGCCCTTCGGCACGGCGGCCACGGCCTTGTCGAACTCGTCCTCGAGGGACTGGATCTCGCTCATGTTCACGCCGTCGCGCTGGATGTTGGCGGTGCCCACGAGCTTGTCGATGCGCAGCTCCATGGCCTTGAGGTAGCGCGGCAGGTGCTGCAGGTGCGCCCACCCGATACGGGTCACGAAGCCCGGCTTGACCAGGCGGTCGAGCTGCTCTCGGATGTCGGCGAACGCGCTGACGGCTGCCATGGACGACGGTCGCTTGATCCGCTTGCGCACGGAGTTGGCCAGCGTGAGGACCTCGGCCACCAGCGCGGTGACCTGGAAGACGGTCTCGATCTGCTCGGCGCGGACGTCGTCGAAGAGCCGGTCGAACTCCTGGCGGGTCCACGGCGGCTCGGCCGGCACGAGCTTGTCCACGGCGGCGCGGGTGCAGTCCTGGATGAGGGCGTCGACCGACCCGTGGGGATTCTGGGTGAAGACGATCTTCTCCCGGTTGTCCAGATGGTCCGAGATGAACCGCTGGGTGTTCGGCAGGCGGCGCTGCAGCAGCGAGATGGTGCCCGAGCGCTGGGCCGCCCGCTGGTCCTGCTCGGAGGAGAAGATGCGGACGTCGGCGGTGGGCTCGGAGGCCTCGGCGCCGGGGGAGGCCACGAGCGCCGGCCAGCCGGTGATGCGCTGACCGGAGACCACGGTGTCGACCTTGCGCGGCAGGTCCCGCTCGGGCCACTCGGTGAGCCCGTCGCGCTCCAGCGCAGGTCCGGCCGTTTCCTTGCCGCCACCGGAGGCAGGGCCCTTCTTCTTCCGCCCGCTCTTCCCCTGCGAGCCGGAGCCGCCTCCCGGGCCGGGGACGGCACCGGGGCCGGGCACCGGCAGCGCCGAGGCCGAGGTGCCCAGCGATTCGGCCAGCGCGGCGCGGACCTGATCCCGCAGCGCGACCTGCAGGTGCTCGAGGTCCTCGCCCTCGCCGAGGATCCGGTTGCGGGAGTCGCGGACCTGGAAGTGCATGCGCAGGTGCTCGGGCACAGCGGACCAGTCCCACGACCCCGGTGGGATGACGACGCCCTTGAGCTGGCGCAGAGCGCGCTCCAGAGACTGCTCCAGGTCGTCCTGCTCCGGATCGGCTTGAGCGTCGAGCAGCTCGACGGCCCGACGGGCCACATCCGGGGCCGGGACCACGTTCTTGCGCACCTGCTTGGGCAGCGAGCGGATCAGGGCGGTCACCAGCTCCGTGCGCAGACCCGGGATCAGCCAGCGGAAGGGCCCCGGGCGCAGCTGGTGCAGGAAGAGGATCGGCACGCGCACTGTGACGCCGTCGGCCTGGCGCCCGCGCCCGGACCCCTTCCGCTCGGAGGGTCCGGTGCCGGAGCCGGGGGCGAACGTGTAGTCCAGATCCAGGCTCAGCTCACCGCCGTCGGTGCGGGCGATCCAGCGGCGCGGGAAGGCGGAGTCGTCCCAGGTCTCGGCCTGGTCGTCGATCAGCTGCTCGGGGTCGAAGTCGAGCAGGTGCTCGTCCTGGCGCGAGGCCTTCTTCCACCACGTGTCGAAGTGGGTCTGGGAGACGACCTCGGCGGGGACCCGGGCATCGAAGAACTCGTAGAGCGCCTGGTCGTCGACCCGCAGGTCCTTGCGGCGCAGCCGTGACTCGAGCTGCTCGACCTCGGCGAGCTTCCTGCGGTTTCGCTGCACGAAGCGGTGGCGGGTCTGCCAGTCGCCCTCCACGAGGGCCTTCTGCAGGAAGATCTCGCGGGAGGCGACCGGGTCGATCCTCCAGTAGCCCACGGGCCGATCCGCCGCCAGCGGGACGCCGTAGAGGGTGGCCCGCTCCTTGGCCATCACCGCGCCCTGGCTGCGGGACCAGTGCGGCTCGGCGTAGGTGCGCTTGACCAGATCGCCGGCGACCTCCTCGATCCACTGCGGTTCGACCGCGGCGTTCACGCGCGCCCACAGGCGGGAGGTCTCCACGAGCTCGGCAGAGACCACGAAGTCCGGCTTCTTTTTGAACAGCGCCGAGCCCGGGAAGATCGCGAAGCGCGTACCGCGGGCGCCCTGGTAGTCGCGGGTGCGCTCATCGCGCAGGCCGATATGGCTGAGCAGCCCGGCCAGCAGGGACTTGTGGACGTCATCGGCCTTGGCGGCCGGATCGATCTCCCGGTCGCGGCCGACCTCGATGCCCACCGAGCGGCCCATCTGCCGCAGCTGCGTGTAAAGGTCCTGCCACTCTCGGATGCGCAGGAAATTCAGGAACTCGCGCTGCACGGTCTTGCGGAACTGCGAGCTGGACAGCTGCTCCTGCTGCTGCTGGAGGTGCTGCCACAGCAGCAGGAAGCCCAGGAAGTCGGAGCTCGTGTCCTTGAAGCGGGCATGCAGCTCATCGGCCTGAGCCCGCTTCTCCAGCGGGCGCTCGCGGGGGTCCTGGATGGTCAGCGCGGCGGCCAGGATCATGACCTCGCGGGCGCAGCCGCGGCGCTGGCCCTCCACGATCATGCGGCCCAGCCGGGGATCCACGGGCAGCGCGGCCAGAGTGCGACCGGTGCGGGTCAGCGGAGAGCGCTCGTCGTCCCTGTCGCCGCGACCGCGCCCGCGGCGTCCGCGCGAGCCGCGCCCGGAGCGCTCGCCGTCCTGCTCTGCCCGACGGCCGCGGGAGGACTCGGCGGGACGCAGGGCGCCGAGCTCGCGCAGCAGCATCACGCCGTCCTTCACGGCGCGGGACTCGGGCGGCTCCACGAACGGGAACCGGCCGATGTCCTCGGGGGAGTGGACCACCCCGGCAGAGGTCATCTGCAGGATGACAGAGGCCAGGTTGGTGCGCAGGATCTCCGGATCCGTGAACTCGGGACGGGACTCGAAGTCCTCCTGCGAGTACAGCCGGATGCAGATGCCGTCGGAGACGCGGCCGCAGCGGCCTGCGCGCTGATTCGCCGAGGCCTGCGAGATCCGCTCGATCGGCAGGCGCTGGACCTTGGTGCGGGTGGAGTACCGGGAGATGCGCGCCGTGCCGGTGTCGATCACGTACTTGATGCCGGGCACGGTCAGCGAGGTCTCGGCCACGTTGGTGGCCAGCACGATGCGCCGCGAGGAGCCGCGGGAGAACACGCGGTGCTGCTCGGCCATGGACAGCCGGCCGAACAGCGGAAGGACCTCGGTGCCGCGCAGCCGCGGACGATCCGCCACCAGGGACTCGAGCGCGTCCTGGGCATCGCGGATCTCGCGCTCGCCGGAGAAGAAGATCAGGATGTCGCCGCGGTCCTCGTGCGAGAGCTCCTCGACGGCCTCGCACACGGCGTCCAGGGGGTCGCGGTCCTCGTCCTCGAGGCCGTCGTCGTTGTCCTCGTCGATCTCGTGCTCGCCGCTCAGCGGCCGGTAGCGGATCTCGACGGGGTAGGTGCGCCCGGAGACCTCGATGATCGGCGCGGGCTCGGGCTGCGCGTCCTGCGAGCCATCGGTCGGCAGCGGCTCGTGGAAGTGCTGGGCGAAGCGCTCGGGATCGATCGTGGCCGAGGTGATGATCAGCTTCAGATCCGGGCGCTGGGGCAGGAGCGTCTTGAGGTAGCCGAGCAGGAAGTCGATGTTCAGGGAGCGCTCGTGGGCCTCGTCCACGATGATCGCGGAGTAGCGCGAGAGCAGGCGGTCGTGCTGGATCTCGGCAAGCAGGATGCCGTCGGTCATCAGCTTGATCCGCGAGTCCTTGCCCACCTCCGAGGTGAAGCGGACCTGGTAGCCGACCGTCTGGCCGATCTTCTCGCCCATCTCCTCGGCGATGCGCTCGGCCACCGAGCGGGCGGCGATGCGCCGGGGCTGGGTGTGCCCGATCATGCCGGACTCGCCCAGGCCGAGCTCCAAGCACATCTTGGGGATCTGGGTGGTCTTGCCGGAGCCGGTCTCGCCGGCGATCACGACGACCTGATGGTCGCGGATCGCGTCCTGGATGTCCTGGCGCCGGCCCGAGACCGGCAGCTGCTCGGGGTAGACGATCCGGGGGCCGGTGCCCTCGTGCGCGGTGGTGGTCATATCCGGGCCATTCTACGGGGCGGGGACGACGGCCCCGCGGCCGCCGTCCCCCTGGCGGCGCCCTCGTGGGGCAGCGCGGCGCCTCAGAGCAGCTCGAGCGCGCTGCGAGCGGCCCGGTCCGCGGCTCCCAGGTAGGACCCGCCGCGCGGAGGGTCGAAGAGCACCGCGTGGGCGATCAGCACGAAGAGCTGATGCAGCCCCGTGCGCTCGTGCCACCCGTCGCGCAGCGGATGCGCCTCCTGATAGCCGGCCAGGATCTCCTCCAGGTGCGGGGCGCCGAAGACCGAGAGGAAGGCCAGGTCCTGCTCCCGGTGGTCGCCATGGGCGGCGGGGTCGATCAGCACCGCGCCCTGGTCGTCCCACATCAGATTGCCCGCCCACAGGTCGCCGTGGATGCGTGCGGGACGGTCGCCGTCGTCGAACCTCCCCGCTTCGATGGCCTCGGTCGCCCGCTCGATGTCCTCGAGCTCCGAGTCCGTGACGCCGCGGGAGCGCAGCCGCTCGAGCATGGGGCGCAGCCGCTGACCGCCGTAGAAGGCGCCCCAGGAATCCGTCGGCTCGAGCGAGACCTCGATCGGCTGCTCGAGCGGGCCGAACCAGCCGCTGCGCCAGCCCTCTTCCGGGGCGGGACGCGTCCACTGCGAGCTGGCCGCAGGCACCGGCGGTGCCGCGCCGAAGGCCTCCGCGCCCAGGTCATGCGTCTGCGCCAGGGCCCGGCCGAAGCTCCGCGCCGCCTCAGGGGTGGGCTGCGCGGAGCCGATGCGGCCCAGCTCCAGGAAGTCCGCGCCGACGTTGTGGACGGGAGCGCAGCGCACCGGACCCTCATCGAGCCACAGCAGTCCGGCTGCCTCCAGGGCGAAGACGCCGGGGGAAGAGCCGTCGGAGGACTTGCGGTGGATCTGGTGCTCCGCAGGCTTGCGATCACGTGTCATGCCACGAGTCTGACGCCACTAGGGTGGATCCGCACGCCCGGGCGAAACATTCGCCCAACCGACCGCCGAGCCCCTGGCCGAGGAGGCCGCAGAGATGACCAGCCTGTCCCCGCAGCAGCGGGCCCGACGACGCGGGATCGCCCGCCTGCTGGCCCTCGTGGGCATCGTCCTGCTGCTGGTCTCCACCTATGCCGTGCCCATGGGCATCATCTACTGGGCCCGGGCCACCTCGGAGGAGGCCCCGGTCCCGCTCACCGACGGTGCGCTGCTCACGATCATCGCCGGACCTGTCTCCCTTGTGCTCGGGGGCATCCTGAGCATCGTGGCCTTCCAGATCACTCGCTCCCACCGCGAGCCGCGCACCGAGGAGGACCGCGAGCTCGATGAGCAGTGGGGCGACGACGCCATGATCGACTTCGATCCGACCGAGTTCAACAGCGGCCATCGCTCGGCTCGCCAGCGGGAGCGCGATCGCTGGAGCTGATCCGGATCGGCTGAGGCATCAAGAAGGCGCCGATGGGGCGCAGCACCGGGGAATCCTCCCCGTGCTGCGCCCCTTCAGCGCTCACAGCCGCCTCGGCGGTTCAGCTCCCAGGGTCGGCGGCGCCGCAGCGCGGTCGCTCCCACCAGGCCAGCTCCGGCCATCATCAGGACGCCGCCGGCGATCACCACCGATCCGTTCGAGACACCGGCGTGCGGCAGCTGCTCGCCCCACCACTGCTCAGCGGGGGACTGCTCGGCCTCCTGCGCAGGAGCGGCCTGCTCCGGTGCGGCCTGCTCCGGTGCGGCCGGGGTCGGCTCTGGCGCGGGGCCGGCGTCTGGGCCCGCGCCGTCTGAGCCGTCGCCCGGGACCGTGGCGCTCGGGCTCGACGTGGCCCTTGGCTGCGGGACGACGGGCTCCTCCGACGGCTGCTGCGTGGGTGCCTGAGTCGGGGCCGGTGCGGGCTCCGGCGTCGGTTCGGCGGTCGGTTCCTCAGTGGGTTCGGGACGCGCGCGGAGACCGTCTCACCCGGGATCAGGTCGCGCAGCTCGTAGAGGTAGGGGTCCTCCTCGGTGCCCAGGCCCGGGCTGTAGTCGATCTTCGGGTTCACGCGCGTTCCGTACAGCAGTGCGGAGGCGAACTGCTGGGTGCCGTTGACGTACCCGTGGCCCTGGAAGCTCAGCATCATGCGCGACTCGGCGGGGATATACGGGAAGTCGTAGGTGCAGGTCACGGTGCCGTCGGCGATCACGACCCGGGTGGGCGTCGGCACTGCCGGCGAGGAGGTCGAGGTCAGCTGCGTCCCGTAGTGGGCCGCCACGATGGCCGGCTCGTCGGCGATGAACGGCCGGGGTGTGGCGGAGACCGACGGGCTGTCGGAGCCTGCGGGCAGGGTCACCGTCAGGGTCGCGTCGCGGACCTCGCCGTAGACGGCCAGGGAGCCTGCGGCGAGCCGACGGGCTGCCGTGCGCCGTGCCGCGCGACGCGGTGCGGGTCCGCTCCCGCTCGAGAGGCTGGTGGGGGAGGGGGTTCCGCTGCTGTGCATGGTGCTCCAAAGGCCTTGTCGGCCTGGGGGGGGGGTGCCGACGTGAGGACTCGGATGAGGGCGCGCCCACGCGTCACCGACGAGTCGCGAATGGCCTCGGACTAGGTCCACGTGAGAGCCCACACCTATATTTCGTCACATGTTTTCAACTGTGACTTCTTGGCGGCTCATCTGTCGCGCGGTCGAGGTTCGCGAGACTGCTCGGCGTCCCTGACCTGCGGCGACCGTGCTGGTGACAGAGATGCCCTCAGCCGGAGTGGCCCACGGCTCTGACGGCGAGGGCGACAGCTATGGAAAAAGCCTGAGCCGCGACCTCGTCTGTGGGCGGGGTCGCGGCTCAGGCCGGAAGTGCCCGAGATAGGATTCGAACCTACGACTTCCTGCTCCGGAGGCAGGCGCTCTATCCCCTGAGCTACTCGGGCGGGGGTCGGTGCTCCGGCACGGATGCCGTGATCGACCCGACGACTCTATCACCACGGCCGCCCCGGGTCGCATCGGCGGGCAGCCCGTCGCGGCCCCGTCGGACGATCCGGTCGGCGGAGGCCCGCAGGTACACTGTCCCGGTGACTCCCGAAGAACTCTCCGCAGCCCTGTCCGCCAGCCTCGAGCAGGCCGTCGCCTCGGGGGAGCTCGCTCTCGCAGAGGATGCGCAGCTGCCCGAGCTGAAGGTGGAACGTCCCAAGAGCCGAGAGCACGGGGACTGGGCCACGAACGTGGCCATGCAGCTGACCAAGAAGGTCGGGATGCCCCCGCGCGAGGTCGCCGCAGTGCTGAAGGCCCGCTTCGAGCAGATCGAGGGCGTGGCCTCCGTCGACATCGCCGGGCCCGGGTTCCTCAACATCGTCCTGGACGCCGCCGCAGCAGGCGAGCTCGCCCGCTCCATCGTGGAGGCGGGCCGGGAGTTCGGCCGCGGCACCGCCATGCAGGGCCGCAGCATCAACCTCGAGTTCGTCTCGGCCAATCCCACCGGCCCCATCCACCTGGGCGGCACCCGCTGGGCCGCCGTCGGCGACTCCCTGGCTCGCGTGTTCCAGGCTCAGGGCGCAGACGTCACCCGCGAGTACTACTTCAACGACCACGGCGCCCAGATCGACCGCTTCGCACGCTCCCTGCTGGCCCGGGCCCAGGGCCAGCCCGCCCCGGAGGACGGCTACGGCGGCGAGTACATCTCGGACATCGCCCAGCGCGTGCTGGAGGCAGAGCCCGGAGCGCTCGAGTCCGAGGACCCGCAGGAGGCCTTCCGCGCTGCCGGCGTCGAGTTCATGTTCGGCGACATCAAGCAGTCGCTGCACGAGTTCGGCGTGGACTTCGACGTCTGGTTCCACGAGGACTCGCTGTTCCGCGACGGCTCCGTGGAGGCCCTGCTCGAACAGCTGAAGGAGCAGGGAGCCCTCTACTTCGCCGACGGCGCGTGGTGGCTGCGCTCCACCGATCACGGCGACGACAAGGACCGCGTGGTCGTGAAGTCGGACGGCAAGGCCGCCTACATCGCCGGCGACATCGCCTACTACAAGGACAAGCGCGACCGCGGAGCGGACCTGTGCCTCTACCTCCTGGGCGCGGATCACCACGGCTACGTGGCGCGCCTGAAGGCAGTGGCCGCCTCGCTGGGCGACTCCCCGGATCGGGTCGAGGTCATGATCGGGCAGATGGTCAACCTGGTGCGCAACGGGGCGGCGGTGCGGATGTCCAAGCGCGCCGGAACCGTGGTGACCATGGAGGACCTGGTCGAGGCCGTCGGCGTGGATGCCGCGCGCTACTCGCTGACCCGGTACTCGATCGACTCCAACATCGACATCGACCTGGACCTGCTGACCAAGCGCTCCAACGAGAACCCGGTCTTCTACGTCCAGTACGCCCACGCCCGCACCTGCGCGGTGGGGCGCAATGCCGCCGAGATCGGGGTCCGCCGCACCGCTGAGGACGGCGCGGCCGCCTTCGACGCCTCCCTGCTCTCCCACGAGACCGAGACCGAGCTGCTGGCAGGGCTGGGGCAGTACCCGCGGATCGTCGCCGAGGCCGCGCAGCTGCGCGAGCCGCACCGCGTGGCCCGCCACCTGGAGGCGCTGGCCGGGTCCTACCACCGCTGGTACGGCGCCTGCCGCGTGACCCCGCAGGGCGACGAGCAGATCACCGACACCCACCGCACCCGCCTGTGGCTCAACGACGCCACGCGCCAGGTCCTGGCCAACGGCCTCGAGCTGCTGGGCGTGAGCGCACCGGAGAGGATGTGAGCATGCCCCTGGACAGCGATCCGGCGCAGGAGCCGGCCGAGGACGTCGTGACCACCGGGTTCCGGCTGCAGCCGGTCCCGCTGCTGGAGCCCGCCCGGGGGGAGCAGATCCACACTGGCCCCAGTCCGCTGGCGCCCGAGTGGCTCGAGGTCCCGCAGGACTGGACCAGCCTGGATCCCGCGATCTGGCCGGAGCAGTTCGGCCGCGATGACGAAGGCACGCTCACCGTCTCGGGCATCCCCACCACCGCACTGGCCGAGCACTACGGCACAGCGCTCTACGTGGTCTCCGAGGACGCCTTCCGCCAGCGAGCCGCACAGTTCCGCACGGCCTTCCAGGACGCCTTCGCCGCGATCGGCGCGGAGGCCTCCGTCTACTACGCCGGCAAGGCCTTCCTGACCCCGGAGATCGCACGCTGGGTGCAGGAGGAGGGCCTCAACCTCGACACCGCCTCCGGCGGCGAGATGGCCGCAGGGCTGCGCGGCGGCATGCCGCCCGAGCGCATGGCGCTGCACGGCAACAACAAGTCCGCCGCGGAGATCACCATGGCGCTGGACGCCGGCGTGGGCCGCATCGTCGTGGACTCCCTGCAGGAGATCGAGCTCGTCGGGCGACTGGCCCGCACGCTCGGGGTGAAGGCGCCGGTGATGATCCGGGTGACCCCGGGCATCCACGCCGAGACCCACGAGTTCATCGCGACCGCGCACGAGGACCAGAAGTTCGGGCTCTCCATGGCCGCAGAGGACGGAAAGTCCCCGGCGCTGCACGCCATCAGCGGCTGCGTGGCGCACCCGGACATCGAGCTGATGGGCCTGCACTGCCACATCGGCTCGCAGATCTTCGCTGCCGACGGCTTCGCCCAGGCCGCCGATCGCGTGCTCGGGCTCATGGGAGAGGTCGAGCGCCGCTTCGGCGTCACGCTGCCGCAGCTGGATCTCGGCGGCGGCTACGGGATCGGCTACACCGCCGCAGATGCTCCCCGCCCGGCCGCGGCCGTCGCCCAGGACATCGCCCGGGCCGTCCAGGAGTCCTGCCGGCGGCTGGGCCTGCAGATCCCGCACCTTTCCGTCGAGCCGGGCCGCTCGATCACCGGTCCCGCCGGGATCAGCCTCTACACCGTGGGGACCTGCAAGTCCGTCACGGTCCGGGACGGACTGCGCCGCCGGTACCTCTCGGTCGACGGCGGCATGTCGGACAACGCCCGCCCCGTGCTCTACGGCGCGGACTACTCGGTGGTCGTGGCCGACCGTGCCGAGGAGCATCGCGGGCAGGCCCCCGCGCTGTCCCGCGTGGTCGGCAAGCACTGCGAGTCCGGAGACATCCTGGTGCACAGCGCCTACCTGCCCGAGGGCGTGCGCGCCGGCGACCTGCTGGCCGTTCCCGCCACCGGCGCGTACTGCTGGGCGCTGTCCAGCAACTACAACTGGCTGCCGCGTCCGGGCGTGGTCGCGGTGCGCACTGTCGACGGCATCCCCGAGGCCCGGCTGATCGTGCGCGGCGAGACGGAGGAGGACCTCTTCGCCCGCGACGTCTCGCAGGACCCCGAGGCCTCCCGCCCGCTGCGCCTCGGCGAGCGCTGAAGTCCCGCAGCACCCGACCACCCGAACGCCCCGACCCCACCCGTCTGGAGCCTCCACGTGACCCACGCACCCGACACCCGTCCTGACGTCGTCCGGATCGCCCTGCTCGGCGCCGGCAATGTCGGCGCCGAGGTGGCCCGCGTCCTGCTCGAGCAGCCCGAGGAGCTGGCCCGTCGCATCGGCGCCCGACCCGAGCTGATCGGCATCGCCGTGCGCGACACCTCCGCCCAGCGCACCGTCGAGCTGCCGCAGCAGCTGCTGACCACAGACGCCGAGTCGCTGATCGACACCGCCGACGCGGTCGTCGAGCTGACCGGCGGCATCGAACCGGCCCGCACCCGGATCCTGCGCGCGCTGAATGCGGGCAAGCCCGTGGTCAGCGGCAACAAGGCGCTGCTGGCCCGGCACGGACAGGAGCTGCACGAGGCGGCCGAGGCCTCCGGGACCACCCTGAACTACGAGGCCGCCGTGGCCGGGGCCATCCCGATCGTGCGCCCGGTGCTCGAGTCGCTGTCCGGGGACCGCATCCGCCGCGTGCTCGGCATCATGAACGGCACGACCAACTACATCCTCGACCAGATGGACACCACCGGGGCCTCGTTCGACGACGCCCTGGCAGAGGCCCAGCGCCTGGGCTTCGCGGAGGCCGATCCCACAGCTGATGTGGAGGGCCATGACGCCGCCGCCAAGGTCGCGATCCTGGGCGGGCTGGCCTTCCACTCGTGGTACACGATCGACGACGTCTACTGCCGGGGCATCCGCGGGATCACCGCAGAGGACGTCGAGGCCGCGCGCTCCGCGGGCTTCGTGATCAAGCTGCTCGGCGTGGCCGAGCGGGTCTCCTCGGGCGTGAACCTGCGCGTGGTGCCGACCATGATCCCGCGCACCCACCCCCTGGCCAGCGTCCACGGCGGTTACAACGCGGTGTTCGTGGAGGCCGACGGCGCCGAGGAGCTCATGTTCTACGGCCCCGGTGCCGGCGGCGGGCCCACCGCCTCT
Source organism: Kocuria sp. NBRC 114282 (assembly GCF_030268385.1). Lineage (NCBI taxonomy): Bacteria > Bacillati > Actinomycetota > Actinomycetes > Micrococcales > Micrococcaceae > Kocuria > Kocuria sp. NBRC 114282. The sequence goes on from NZ_BSQO01000002.1 coordinate 425,892, forward strand.
GCCGTGCTCGGGGATCTGGTCTCGGCCCTGCGCCGCGTCGTGGCCGGAGGACCGGGCATCGGCCCGGTCGTGCACGCGGGCCTGCCGGCCACCGGCGTCGACGACGTCCAGACCAGCTTCTCCCTGACCCTGCTGTGCCCCGATCAGACCGGGGTGCTCGCGGCGGTGGCCGGGGTGTTCGCCGAGCACGGCGTCTCGGTCTCGACCATGCGCCAGGACGACGTCCGCGACGATCCCCGCCGCCCCGGGGAGGACCTGGCCGAGATCCGCATCGTGACGCACCGGGCCCGCAACGCGGACCTCGTGCGCACCGTCGAGGCCGTGCGCGGCCTGGACGTGGTCTACGACCTCTCCGGGCTCATCCGGGTCGAGGCCGACGACTGAGCACGGATTCGTCCGCAGCCGCACGGGCCGGCGGACCCGCGAGTCCGACGGGCCCCAGCGGCCCCGGCACGACAACGCAGTGACAACCCCGCGGCACCGCCCACCGGGCGAGGCAGCCGCAGCGAAGCGAGGAGCAGCAATGGCACATCAGTGGCAGGGCGTCATCAACGAGTACCGCGACCGCCTTCCGGTCACCGATTCCACCCCCGTCGTCTCGATGGGCGAGGGCGGCACCCCGCTGATCCGCGCCCGCGCGCTGTCCGAGCTGACCGGCTGCGAGGTCTGGGTCAAGTTCGAGGGCATGAACCCCACCGGCTCCTTCAAGGACCGCGGCATGACCATGGCCATCACCAAGGCCAAGGAGGAAGGCGCCAAGGCGGTCGTGTGCGCCTCGACCGGCAACACCTCCGCCTCCGCCGCGGCCTACGCCAAGCAGGCCGGCATGCGCTGCGCCGTGCTGGTGCCCGAGGGCAAGATCTCCATGGGCAAGATGGCCCAGGCCGTTGCCCACGGCGCCGACATCATCCAGATCAACGGCAACTTCGACAACTGCCTAGAGGTCGCGCGCAAGCTCTCTGAGTCCTACCCGGTCTTCCTGGTCAATTCCGTGAACCCGTACCGGATCCAGGGGCAGAAGACCGGCGCCTTCGAGGTCGTCGACGCCCTGGGCGATGCTCCGGACCTGCACATCCTGCCGGTCGGCAACGCGGGCAACATCACCGCGTACTGGAAGGGCTACCAGGAGTACGCCGCCGAGTTCACCAACGACCAGGGCGACGTCCTGCCGGCCGTGGCCACGAAGACCCCCACCATGTGGGGCTTCCAGGCCGAGGGCTCGGCGCCGCTGGTGGCCGGGCATCCGATCGATGACCCGGACACCGTGGCCACCGCGATCCGCATCGGCAACCCCGCCTCGTGGGACACCGCGATCGCCGCGCGCGACGACTCCGGAGGACTGATCGAGGCCGTCTCGGATACCGAGATCATCGCCGCTCAGCGCTTCCTGTCCTCGCGCGATGGCGTGTTCGTGGAGCCCGGCTCCGCCGCCGGCGTGGCGGGCCTGATCAAGAAGCACGAGCAGGGCCAGGTCCCTGCCGGTGCGCGGATCGTCATCACGGTGACGGGCCACGGTCTCAAGGACCCGCAGTGGGCCGTGAAGGGCGCTGAGGCCGAGGACCCGCATGCCGCCGAGCCGGTGCGCGTGGACTTCGACGTCGTGTCCGTCGCCTCCGCTCTGGGCCTCGAGTGAGCCCCGTGGCGCGTCGCGACTGGCGCGAGGTCCTGGTCCCGGGGCGCTCCGTGGCCGTGAGCGTCCCGGCCTCGACCGGCAACGTGGGCCCCGGCTTCGACACCCTGGGCCTGGCCCTGGAGCACCGCGACGAGATCGAGCTCACCGTCCTGGAATCGGGCCTGGAGTTCGAGCTGCAGGGGGAGGGCTCCGAGTCCGTGCCCCGCACGGAGGACCACCTCCTGGTGCGCGCCGTCCGCGCCGCCTGGCGCGCGGCAGGCCTTCAGGAGCAGCCCGGAATGCGGATCGTGGCGCGCAACCGCGTCCCCCACGGCCGCGGCATGGGCTCCTCGGCCGCCTGCGCGGTGGCGGGAGTGGTGGCCGGCAACGCCCTGCTCGCCGAGCAGCAGCGCCTCGACGAGGACGCCGTCTTCCAGGTCTGCGCCGGCATGGAGGGTCATCCGGACAACGTGGCTCCGGCCCTCTACGGCGGCCTGACGATCTCGTGGGGCGAGCCCGGGGCCTGGCGGACGGCCCCCGTGGACGTGCTGCCGGAGATCGTGCCGATCGTGGCGATCCCCAACTACGAGGTCTCCACGGCGCTGGCGCGCTCGCTGCTGCCCCAGACGGTCGACCACCGCGAGGCGGCCCGCAACGCCGGGCGCTGCGCCCTGCTGATCGACGCCATGTCGCATCGCCCCGAGCACCTGATGCCCGCCACCGACGACAGCCTGCACCAGCCCTTCCGCGCACCGGCCATGGAGCCCAGCGCGGCCCTGGTGGCCGCGCTGCGGGAGCAGGGGCACGCCGCGCTGATCTCGGGAGCCGGACCCACCGTTCTGGTGCTCTCCGATTCCGCGCCTTCCGCTGATGCCGCGGAGAAGGCCATCGGCGAGCTCGCCGCGCACCAGGGCCCGGGCAGCGAGCACGTCACCTGGCGTGTTCTGCGCCTGTCCGTGCCTCAGCAGGGTGCTAAGGTGAGCGAGCATCCACACAGCATCTAGGATGCGCACGGGCGTTCGAGTCCGCTCCAGCAGACCGAGGTCCGCCGGGGGTGCTCGTAGTCTCCGCCCGACCCGACGCAAGCCCCGCCTGCTCCGGCAGGACGGCTCGTCCAGTCTCCATCGCGATATCGCCCTCGGCACGGCCTGCGTGCATGCCGTCGGGCGGGCATCTCATCGGATGGGGGCTCCGTCGGCGAGATCGTCGCCATCTGCAGCGCGATCAGGCCCGCAGCTAGCGGCCCGCCACCATGCACAAGAGGTCCGGCGTCTGAGTGCCGAGGCCTTCCACCGAGGGAGAAGGAAACCTTCGTGACCGAATCCACCGACCTGACCTCAGGTACGGATCAGAACTCCGAGCAGAACCAGGGCACCGGCCTCTCGGGCCTCAAGCTGGCTCAGCTACAGGCCCTCGCCGCGCAGCTGGGCATCACCGGGGCTCGCCGCATGCGCAAGTCGCTGCTGGTCGACGCCATCCAAGCGCATCAGCGCGGCGGCGCCGTCGCCGAGCGCGATGTCGAGGTGGCCGAGAAGATCGAGAAGACCGCGCAGCGCGCCGCCGCCAAGGCCCAGGGCGATGACGCCTCCTCGGCCCAGGCGGGGGAGCCGGAGGTGGAGCCCGAGGCGGGCGATCTGCCGAAGGTCTCCGCGCGCACCGGCCGCGGCCGCCGCTCCTCGGGCTCCGAAGGCTCGCAGGGCGAGCAACAGGGCCAGGACCGCGAGAGCCAGTCCGGCTCGGAGTCCGGGCAGGACGCCCCGTCGGGCGATGACTCCCAGCAGCGCTCCGAGGGCGGGCGCCCCTCCCGCTCCCAGCGACGCGGCCGGGGACGTCAATCCGACTCGGACGATCAGGGCGCTCAGAACAGCGCCGGCCAGAGCAACGGCGGTCACGGCGGCGGCCACGACGACTCCGAGTCCTCGGACGAGGGCGGGCGCCGTCACAACGGCCAGAACGACGGCGGCGGCCGCGGCAGGGGCCGCGGCAAGGGCCAGGGCGGCCAGAACGACGGCGGCCAGCAGGGCGGCAAGGGCCAGAACAGCCAGAACGACGGCGGCAAGGGCCAGAACGGCCAGGGCGGCAAGCAGCAGTCCAAGCGCCAGGGCGGCAGCGACCAGAACGGCGACGACGATGGCGGCTCGCGCCGTAGCCGTCGCAACCGCGGCCGCAATGATCGCAACGACCGCAACGAGCGCCGGAACAACCGTCGCAACCGCGGCGGCAACGGCCCCGAGGTCGATGACACGGAGCTGACCGAGGACGACGTCCTGCTGCCCGTGGCCGGCATCCTGGACGTGCTGGACAACTACGCCTTCGTGCGGACCTCCGGCTACCTGCCCGGCCCGAACGACGTCTACGTCTCGCTGGCCCAGGTCAAGAAGAACAACCTGCGCAAGGGCGACGCCGTCGTCGGCGCCATCCGCGCCCCGCGCGAGGGCGAGGAGAACCAGCGCGGCCAGCGCCAGAAGTTCAACGCCCTGGTGCAGCTGACCAGCGTCAACGGCAAGAAGCCGGAGGATCAGGGCGATCGCACCGAGTTCTCCAAGCTCGTGCCGCTCTACCCGCAGGAGCGCCTGCGCCTGGAGACCGAGCCCAAGAAGGTCGGCCCGCGAGTGGTCGATCTGGTCTCGCCGATCGGCAAGGGCCAGCGCGGCCTGATCGTCTCCCCGCCCAAGGCGGGCAAGACGCTGATGCTGCAGTCGATCGCCAACGCGATCACCACGAACAACCCCGAGGTCCACCTCATGATGGTGCTCGTGGACGAGCGCCCCGAGGAGGTCACAGACATGCAGCGCACGGTGAAGGGCGAGGTCATCGCCTCGACCTTCGACCGTCCCGCGGACGACCACACCACCGTGGCCGAGCTGGCCATCGAGCGCGCCAAGCGCCTCGTGGAGCTGGGCATGGACGTCGTGGTGCTGCTGGATTCCATGACCCGCCTGGGCCGTGCGTACAACCTGTCGGCTCCGGCCTCCGGGCGCATCCTCTCCGGCGGCGTGGACTCGGCGGCGCTGTACCCGCCCAAGCGCTTCTTCGGCGCCGCGCGCAACATCGAGAACGGCGGCTCACTGACCATCCTCGCCACCGCGCTGGTGGAGACCGGGTCCAAGATGGACGAGGTCATCTTCGAGGAGTTCAAGGGCACCGGAAACATGGAGCTGCGCCTGTCCCGTCAGCTGGCGGACAAGCGCATCTTCCCCGCCGTGGACGTCAACTCCTCGGGCACCCGTCGCGAGGAGAACCTCATGGGCGCCGATGAGCTGAAGATCATGTGGAAGCTGCGTCGAGTGCTCTCGAGCCTGGATCAGCAGCAGGCCCTCGAGCTGCTGACCTCCAAGCTGCGCGACACCCAGTCGAACGCCGAGTTCCTCATGCAGGTCCAGAAGACCACGCTGAACGTCAAGGCGGACGACGACCGCTGAGGTCCCTCGCGACCAGCCCCGGGGTCCGCTCGACGAGCGGTCCTCGGGGTTGAGTCGTCCTGCGTCCGTCGACCGGTCGCATGCCATCCCCGCCCGGCGACCGCCGTCGCCCGGCCCGCAGCCCCTCAGGAGAGCGCGAACCCGTGACCGAGATCGAAGCCCGTGAGGGTACCGGGCCCTTGGAGGCGATCCTCCAGGAGCACGAGCAGCTGCAAAAGCGCCTTGCGGATCCGTCCGTGCATGCCGACCAGCTGCTGGCCCGTCGGCTCAATCGCCGCTATGCGGAGCTGGACCGGGTGGTGGGCGCCCATCGGGAGCTGCAGGCCCTGCGCGAGGACCTGGAGGCGGCCCGCGAGCTGGCACCTGAGGCCCCCGAATTCGCCGCGGAGGCCGAGCAGCTGCAGGGCCGGATCGACCCGGCCCGCGAGCGGCTGCGCCGGCTGCTGATCCCGCGGGACCCGGACGACGCCCGTGACGCCATCCTGGAGATCAAGGCGGGGGAGGGCGGTGCGGAGGCCGCGCTGTTCGCCGGCGATCTGCTGCGCATGTACCTGCGCTTCGCGGAGTCCCAGGGCTGGAAGACCGAGGTCCTCAGCGACACCCCCGCGGACCTGGGCGGGCACAAGGACGTCCAGATCGCGGTCAAGGGACGCTCCCAGGACCCGGCCGAGGGCGTGTGGGCCAAGCTCAAGTACGAGGGCGGCGTGCACCGCGTCCAGCGGGTCCCGGCCACCGAGTCGCAGGGCAGGATCCACACCTCCGCCGCCGGCGTGCTGGCCTTCCCCGAGGTCGATGCCCCGGAGGAGGTCGAGATCACCCAGAACGACCTGAAGATCGACGTCTACCGCTCCTCGGGCCCCGGCGGGCAGTCCGTGAACACGACCGACTCGGCGGTGCGGATCACCCATCTGCCCACGGGGATCGTCGTGGCCATGCAGAACGAGAAGTCCCAGCTGCAGAACAAGGAGGCGGCCATGCGCGTGCTGCGCGCGCGCATCCTGGCCCACCAGCAGGAGCAGCTCGACGCCGAGGCCTCCCAGGCCCGGCGCAGCCAGGTGCGCACGATGGACCGCTCCGAGCGGGTGCGCACGTACAACTTCCCCGAGAACCGCATCGCCGATCACCGCACCGGCTACAAGGCCTACAACCTCGACGCCGTCCTGGACGGAGCGCTCGGGCCCGTGATCGAATCCGCGATCGAGCTGGACGAGCAGCACCGGCTCCAGCAGATCGGCCAGGGCGCCGGCGCCCAGGACCTCGGCTGATGGCCGAGACCCTCGCCCAGGCGCTGCGCCGGGCCACGGCACGGCTCGAGCGCGCGGGGGTGCCCGCTGCGGAGGCCGATGCCGTGCAGCTGGCCGGGCACCTGCTGGGACTGCAGCGCGGAGAGGTCGCCGCGCGCGCCATCATCGGCGCGGACGCGCCCGAGGGCCTCGACGAGCTGGTCGAGAGGCGCGCGGCCCGCGAGCCGCTGCAGCACATCGTGGGCACGGCCCCCTTCCGCCGCCTGGCGATCCAGGTGGGGCCGGGGGTCTTCATCCCGCGCCCGGAGACCGAGCTGCTCGTCGAGCTGCTCGTCGAGCGCCTGCGCGAGGACCAGGCGGACGGGGAGGCGCGCCCGGTAGTCGTCGACCTGTGCACCGGCTCGGGGGCGATCGCCGCCGCTGTCGCCGACGAGGTGCCCCACGCCCGGGTGCACGCGATCGAGCTCGACCCGCAGGCCCTGCACTGGGCACGGCGCAATCTCGAGGGCACCCGGGTGGACCTGCGCGAGGGCGACGCCACGCATGCTCCCGAGGATCTGCGGGGGCGCTGCGCGGCCGTGGTGAGCAATCCCCCCTATGTTCCGGCCCGCGAGCCCATCACCCAGCCGGAGGTGCTCGAGCACGATCCCGCGGCAGCGCTGTGGGGCGGTGGAGACGACGGGATGGAGATGCCGCGTCGGATCATCGCCGCGGCGGCCCAGCTCCTGCGCCCCGCCGGCTGGTGCGTGCTCGAGCACGCCGAGTCGCAGGCCGAGGACATGCAGGAGCAGATGCGCAGCTCGGGATTCGAGCAGGTGCAGCTGCATCAGGACCTGACGGGTCGGCCCAGGGCCACCAGCGGGGTCCTCGCGTGATCGGGACCGCAGGGGCCGTCGGGGGTGGACAGGGGCGGCGGAGTGCAACAATGAACGGTGTGAACGACACTTCCAGCGATCGCCCCCAGAACCCCGACGACCTCGCAGCGCAGCCCCGGGACGCCATCCCGGCCGAGGACGCCCAGCAGTCCCTGGGGGAGGCCCCCGAGAACGTCGAGCCCGAGCAGGAGGCCGAGGAGCAGGCGGAGGCGCCTGTGCCCGCGGAGTTCTTCCGCATCAAGGACGAGCGCTCGCGCGGCGCCGCTGTCGATGCCGCCCGCCGCGAGCTGGCCCGCCACCAGGTCGTCGTGATGCCCACCGACACCGTCTACGGCATCGCGGCCAACGCGTTCTCGGCCGAGGCCGTGCAGCGCCTGCTCGAGGCCAAGGGCCGCGATCGCACCATGCCCCCGCCCGTGCTCATCGCCCACAGCGGCGTGCTCGACGGGCTCGCGGACTCCGTCTCGGAGGAGGCCCGCGCCCTGGCCGGAGCCTTTTGGCCCGGCGGACTGACGCTCATCTGCCACGCGCAGGCGTCCCTGCAGTGGGATCTGGGCGAGACCCGCGGCACGGTCGCGCTGCGCGTGCCCGACGATCCCGTGGCCCAGCAGCTGCTGCAGGAGACCGGGCCGCTGGCCGTGTCCTCGGCCAACCGCACCGGTATGGCAGCCGCCGTGACCGCCGAGCAGGCCCGCGAGATGCTCGGCGACTCGGTGCGCGTCTACCTGGAGGACGGCCCGCGCACCGAGGGCATGGACCCCTCAGGGGAGGGCACGGCCGACGCACAGCCCGTGGCCTCCACGATCGTCGACTGCACCGGCGGCGTTCCGGTCGTCGTGCGCGACGGCCGCATCTCCCTGACCCGCCTGCGCGAGGTCGTCCCCTCGGTGATCGCCCGCGACGGCAGCAGCGCCCCGAGCGATGCCGAGGAGGAGACAGCGCAGCCCGACGCCGTCTCCTCCGCGGACGGGGAAGCCGCCGACGAGTCGTCGGTGCAGGGCCCCGGTCAGCGCAGCCAGGATGCCTCCGGCAAGCAGGCCGGTCCCGATCAGGACCCCGCCGGAGCCGACGAGCCGTCCGGGCCGCAGGGCAGACACGAGGGCTCGGGCGGCAGCACCGTCGCCGACCCGGAGATCGGGATCGTGGAGCAGGCTCGCGCCCAGCAGGATTCCGCGGCACCTGGGCCCGAGGACTTCGCAGGGGCCAGCGCCGCCACAGGGGTCTCGGCCGCAGCCGCCGTCGTGGCTGCCGGCGGAGGAGGCGGGAGACACGGTGCACCCGACCAGAACCGCACCCGTCCGCAGCGCAGGGATCCCGAGAGCACTCGCCCGCTCGGGGTGGCGCAGGCCAGCGCGCTCGTGGCCCGCGCCGTGCCGGAGGACCAGGCGGAGGCCTCCCTGCCGCAGGCCGGGGTGGACCAGCAGCGCTGAGGCACAGGGACTGCAGCGCGAAGGGCCCGTCGGGCAGAGGAGCCGATCCTCAGCCCGACGGGCCCTTCCGCGCTCAGCGGCGAGCGCCCAGCGGCGCAGGTGCCGGATGCGTGCCGGGGCTCAGCGGCCCTGGGCCGTGTGCACGGTGCGCAGCACGGGCGTGATGGCGGGGGCGGGGAGCATGTCGTGCTCCTGGACCCAGCCGGGCACCTGCTGCTGGCCGAACCACGTGACCTCTATCCGGCGCAGCGGGCCATGCCAGCGGGACCCGGTGGCCGAGGAGATCAGATAGCCCAGGCGCACTGCCGCCCGGCACAGGACGGTGGGCAGGTGCAGAGGCTCCCGACGGCCGGCATCGCGCAGGATCGAGGCGGTCGTGGCCCCCTCCCACGGCTGCAGCACGATCCGGGGCAGCTCGCCCTTGAAGGTGCCGAGACTGGCCACGAGCTCCGCCAGGGCCTCCGAGGAGGTCACCGGGGTGTGCGCGGTGCCGTCGCCGGCCACGGAGCTCAGCGGGGTCGCGGCGAACCTGGCCAGGCGCTGGGTGGTCGAGCGTCCCCGGCCCTGGACGGAGGTCGCGCGCAGCAGCACGAGCTCGGGCAGGCCCTCGCGGGTATCGGCCTCGCGGTCCAGCACGCGCAGCAGGGCGCGCTCGGCAAGGGCCTTGGAGTACGAGTAGGGGGAGAAGGGATCCGTCTGTGTGGTCTCGTCGAGGCACGGCGTGCTGCCCTGGACCGCCGCGGTGGACAGGTGGATCACGCGGGTGACGCTCGTGCGCTCGGCCGCGGCGAGGATCAGCAGCGGCAGGAGGGCGTTGGCGCCCACCAGGGCGTCCTGATCGGTGCCATCGGGGCGGGCGAGTCCCGCGGCGTTGACGACCACATCTGCACCGGCGAACGAGTCGGCCAGGTAGTCGATGACGGATTCCAGGTCCCGGGCGCGACCCATCAGGTGGTGGACGGTGCGCGCGCTGCTGGAGAGCCGCGGAGCGGAGACGGCCTGGACGGTGTGGCCTTCGGCACGCAGCCGGGCGGTGATCGCCGATCCTGCGAAGCCGGTCGCACCCACGACCCGCCAGTTCCTCGTGGTCATGAGAACTCTCCTGTCTGCAGACCCGCGGACCGCGGCGCCGCGGCCCATCGCTGCTCATCGTACAGAGGCCGCGGATCCGGCAAGCGGATGCACGAACCGTCCAGGGGAGCCTCAGGCAGGCTCCTGGAGGATCACAGAACGGGCGAAGGCACCGGTGCTAATGTTCCGGAACCCGAGACAGGCCGCGCAGCCCCCGAGCCCCGCGCACCGGTCCTCGGACCCGAATCCTCAATTCCCGTCTGGAGCTGAAGCTGTGCCCGTCTCTGCGAGCGAGCCCGTGGTGGTCGCCGTCGTCGTGAGCTTCAATCGAGCTCGCCTGCTCACGACCACGCTGCAGGGCCTGGCCTCCGGCGAACGCTCACCGGAGACCATCGTGGTCGTGGACAACGCCTCGGACGACGACTCCGTGAGCGTCGTGGAGGACTTCGCCCGCCGCAGCGAGATCGACGTGGACCTGATCCGCCTGCCGCGCAACGTCGGGGGAGCCGGAGGCTTCGCCGTGGGGATCGATCGAGCGGCCCATCACCACGGCGCGGACCTGATCTGGGTCATGGACGACGACACCGAGCCCCTTCCGCAGGCGCTGTCCGCGGCCGTGGGCGCCTGGCGGGCCTACGACCCCCGCGGCGGCCGCCGTCCCGCCTTCGTGGCCAGCCGCGTGCTGTGGACCGACGGCACCGAGCACCCCATGAACTCGATGATCGAGCGCATCGGAGCCGGTGCGGGGCGCCGTCGGCGGGCCGAGGCCGTGGGCGCCCGCACGATCCGCTCGGGCTCGTTCGTCGCGCTGCTGCTCGACGGCGATGCCGTGCGCGCGACCGCGGCGCCCATCGCCGACTTCTTCATCTGGAACGACGACTTCGAGTTCTCCACACGGCTGGCTCGATGGAGCGATGCCCTCCAGGTGCCGGCCTCCCAGGTCGTGCATCACACGGCCCGGCCGGTGACCACGGACTCGGATCCGGGCCCGCGCTTCTACTACGACGTCCGCAACAAGCTGTGGGTCTTCACCCGCTCGACCTCGCTGGCCCCGTGGGAGAAGGTGCTCTACGGCGGGGCGACCGCGCGGCTGTGGCTGCGGACCCTGCGCGGATCGCAGGAGCGCGGACAGGTCCTGCGGCGGTTGGCCGCAGGCGTTCGGGACTCCCTGAGCGCCCCCCGCAGCAATGCCGAGGTCCTGGACGGCGTGTGGCGGCTCGAAGGAGCGCAGTCGCAGTCGGAGGAGCCCGCCTCCGAGCAGGCCCTGCCCGAGTTCTCCGTGCTCCTGCCGGTCTACGCCGGAGACACCCCGGAGCGCTTCCGCCGTGCGGTGGCCTCCTCCACCCTCGAGCAGACCGTGCGCCCGAGCCAGGTCGTGATCGTGCGCGACGGCCCCGTGGCCCCCGAGATGGCCGCAGCGCTCGAGGAGATCACCGAGCAGCTGCGCTCGGCCGAGCCGCCGATCGACGTGGTGCGCGCCGACCTGCCCGAGAACCGAGGGCTGACGGCCGTGCTGCGCCACGGGATGCGGCTGTGCACGCACGAGATCATCGCCCGCGCGGACGCCGACGACATCTCCTACCCGCAGCGCTTCGAGGAGCAGCTGCCCCTGATCCGCGACGGCGCCGACCTGGTGGGGGCGTCCATGAACGAGATCGGGGATCGGGAGGAGGTCCTGGCCCTGCGCCAGGCGCCCACGGATCCGGCGCGCATCGCGCGGATCTCCAGGCTGCGCAATCCCATATCCCATCCCGCAGCCGTCTTCCGCCGCGGCGCGGTCGAGGCCGTCGGCGGCTACCAGGAGCTGCCTCTGGCCGAGGACTACTGGCTGTGGGTGCGGATGATGCGCGCCGGGGCCCGGGTCCGCAACGTCGCGCAGCCGCTCGTGGGCTACCGCGTCTCCGACGGCGCCTACACCCGCCGTGGCGGCCTCCGGGTCTTCGCCGCCGAGATGCAGCTGCAGTCCCGGCTCTTCGGCCTGGGTCACGTGGGCCGGCTCGAGCTGGCGCGCAACGTGGTGGTGCGCGGCGGCTACCGGTTCATCCCGCGGCGGCTGCGCGAGCGCAGCTTCCGCGCGCTGGTGAGCTCGCGCCGCGTGTGATCCGCCTCCCGCACAGGGGCGGCCTACCGGGTCGCGGGTCCGCCTGCCTCTAAGCTGGACGGACCGACTGCCGGGCCCGCGCACCTTCGGGCGCTCCGTCGCAGCCCCCGCGAGGGCTCTGCTCGGGCGGCCGGCACAGCGCTCCCGTACGTCTCCAGGAGGGACCGACCCCGATGCAGCCACCGCAGGACGGCGACGGAGCCGCATCCTCCACCGGTCTGACCGGCTCCGCCTCGCTCGCGCTGAGCCGAGCCGCGGCCGATGAGAAGCCCACCGCCTGGCTGTGGATCCAGATGATCCTGGACTCGCTGTCCTGGATCGTGGCCATGACCGTCGCCCTCGCGCTGCGCTACGAGCTCAACCTGGACTTCATCAGCCCGATCGGGATGTTCGCCGTGTGCGTCGTCGCTGTCGTCTCGCAGCTGGCCGTCGGCTATTCCTTCGCCCTCTATCGGGGCCGCTACTCCTTCGGCAGCTTCGACGAGGCCAAGCTGCTCGTGGTCGTCACCGTGATCGTGGCGGCGATCCTGCAGATCCTGCTGCTGATCACCGGCCCGTCGATCGGGGTGCCGCGCTCAGTCGCGCTGATCGCCTTCCCGTTCGCGTGCCTGCTGATGGCCGCCTTCCGCTACCTCAAGCGCATGTACCAGGAGTCCGCGTCCAAGCCCGGCGAGGCGGCCCAGCACGTGGTCGTCTACGGCGCGGGGCAGTCCGGCACGTTCATCATCCAGCGCATGATGCAGGACCCGGACTCGGAGTACGTGCCCGTCGGGATCATCGACGACGACCCCGCCAAGAAGCACCTGCGCATCTCCTCGGTCCCGGTGCTCGGCACGCTCGACGACGCCACCCAGGTGCTCGAGCAGACGCGCTCGCAGATCCTGCTCGTGGCCCTGTCGGGGGTCGACTCCAAGAAGCTGCAGCGGGTGGCGGACACGGTCGCCGGCACCGGCACGCGCGTGATGACCGTGCCGCCGCTGTCGTCCATGCTCACCGGCCCCGGCACCAGCGTGGACATCCGCGACGTCAACCTCGAGGACCTGATCGGGCGCAGCCCCGTGGACATCGACTCCAAGGAGATCTCCGGCTACATCACGGGTCGGCGGGTGCTGGTCACGGGTGCCGGCGGCTCCATCGGCTCGGAGCTGTGCCGCCAGCTGCTGGCCTTCGAGCCCGGCGAGCTGATGATGCTCGACCGCGACGAGACCAACCTGCAGTCCACGCAGATCTCCATCACGGGCCGCGGCCTGCTCGACGGCCGGGACACCGTCCTGGCCGATATCCGCGATGCCGAGGCGCTCGAGCAGCTGTTCCTCGAGCGCCGACCGGAGGTCGTCTTCCACGCGGCGGCGCTGAAGCACGTCTCGCTGCTGGAGACCTATCCCGACGAGGCATGGAAGACCAACGTGCTCGGCACCCTCAACGTGCTGGAGGCCGCACGGAAGGCGGACGTGGGCGTGTTCGTCAACGTCTCGACCGACAAGGCCGCCAACCCCACGACCGCACTGGGGCACTCCAAGCGCGTGGCCGAGAAGCTCACAGCCTGGATGGCCCAGGAGACCGGCAAGCGGTATGCCTCGGTGCGCTTCGGCAACGTGTTCGGCTCGCGCGGATCCATGCTCCCGCTGTTCACGGAGCAGATCCGCCAGGGCGGGCCCATCACGGTCACCGACGCACAGGCGACCCGCTACTTCATGACCATCCCGGAGGCCTGCCAGCTGGTGGTCCAGGCCGGGGCGATCGCCCGCGGCGGCGAGGTGCTCATCCTGGACATGGGCGAGCCGATCCGCATCATCGACATCGCCGAGCGGCTGCGGACCCTGTCGGGGCGCGAGTCGATCGAGATCGTGATCACCGGGCTGCGCCCGGGGGAGAAGCTGCACGAGGAGCTGATCGGTCTCGGCGAGTCGGACGAGCGCCCCTTCCACCCCAAGATCTCGCATGCCAAGGCGACGGCGCTGTCCCCGGAGGGCCTGGACCGGCACACCTGGAAGCTGCGCGGCAACATGCCCACGACCGGCATGATCCCCGTGGTGCGAACGCACTCCCAGCCTGCGCCCACGGAGTTCCGCGCCGCACGCCGGGCCTCCCTCTCCGCTCACGCGGAAGAGCCCGAGCACGGGACCGCTGCCGGTGGTGCGTGCCGCGGCGACGACGAGCTGCCGTACGACCAGGATCAGGACAGCGCCTCATGAGCACCGCCGCGATCCCCGCTCTGCAGCTCAGTGCCGAGAACAAGGACATCTCGGTGCTCGCCACCGATCCCGGCGCCTGGCCGACCGCCGAGGAGCTGCAGTCCCTGCTGCACCTGGGCCTGATCTTCGGCTCCGCGGCCCTGGTGCTGAGCCTGGCCATGCCGCTGGTGGTCAAGCCCGTGCTGCGCCGACTGGGCGTGGTGGACATCCCCAATGAGCGCTCCTCCCACACACGCACCGTGATCCGCGGCATGGGCCTGGCGGTGGCGGCCGCCGTGGTGGTCGTGCAGCTGCTGGCCCTGCTTCTCGGGGCCGTCGAGGTCGACCGCTCGGTCGCCCTGGTCGTGCTGCTCGGCACGGCCCTGGCCGCCGGGCTCGGGTGGTGCGAGGACATCCGCGGGCTGTCGGTGCGCTGGCGCCTGGCCGGGCAGCTGCTGATCGGCCTGGTGTGCGCCGGGGCGCTGACCCTCATCCTGGGCACCGGGATCTGGTGGTGGCCGGTGTGCGCGATCGCCGTAGTCGCCTACATCAATGTCGCGAACTTCATGGACGGCCTCAACGGCATCTCCGGGATGCACGGCTTCGTGGTCGGCATGGTCTACTCCTGGGCGGGGGCCTCCAACGACCTGGTGTGGATGATCGTGGCCGGGCTCGTGGTCGCCTTCGCCTTCCTGGGCTTCCTCCCCTGGAACTTCTCGCGCGACTCCGTCTTCCTGGGCGACGTCGGCTCCTACCTGCTGGGCGGATCGCTGATCATGATCGCGATCGCGGCCTTCCTGTCCGGGGTGTACGTCGAGTACCTGCTGCCCGCGCTGTCCGTGTACCTGGCGGACACGGGCTGGACCCTGCTGCGGCGCATCCGCCGCGGCGATCCATGGTGGCGCCCGCACCGCGAGCACGTCTACCAGCGGCTCACGGACATCGGGTTCTCGCATGCGGCTTCGTCCCTGACGGTCGCGGTCTTCACCGTGGTCGTCTCCCTGGTGGGGCTCACCGGCCTGTGGCTGAGCGGGCTGCCGGCGGTCGTGCCGGGCCTGGCCGTGCTGGCCGTGCTCGCGCTGTACCTGAGCCTGCCCCGCCTGCTCGGCGCACGACGCACCGCCGAGGCCCAGGAGGCGCGCGCATGAGCGTCCGTCGAGACCCTCGCCGGCGCCTGAGCACCGTCGGGGGAAGCCCCTGGGCGGTGATGCTGCGCCACGGCCTGATCGCCGGTGCCGCGGCCTGCCTGGCGCTCGTGGTCGCGGCCGCGATCATCTCCGGGGGAGATGCTGCCGCCTCGGCGGCGACGGCCTCGGCGGTCGTCGCCGTCCCGTTTGCGCTGTCCGGCCTGGCGCTGTGGTGGGCCAGCGGGCTATCGGCCTACGCCCCTCCGCTGGTCATGCTCTTCGCCTACCTCGTGCTGGTGCTCGTCGGGGCCATGCTGATGGCCTCGGTCGAGACCCCGGGCTGGCTGAGGCCCCACTGGCTGATGGCAGCGGCCGCTGTGGCCGTGGGGGCGTGGCTGGGCGGGATGGCCACCGGCCTGCGCCGAGCCCGCATGCCGATCTACGACGTCGCCGTGCCGGACGGCGATTCCGAGAGGACCTGACGATGGACCCCGCACAGCACCCAGACCATACGCCGAGAGCATCCGCGGGCAAGGACTCCCCGGAGGCTGGATCAGCCGCTGAGAAGAGCCCGCTGAGCACCGCGGGGGAGCTCGTGCAGGCCGGTGGGAACCGCGCCGCACTGGGGATCATGACCTATCTCGTGATTGGGACGGCCTTCTGGGGTCTGATAGGATTCCTGCTGGATTACCTGGTGGGAACACAGTGGATGGTCTATGCCGGTGCGGGCCTCGGGCTCGCGGCAGGCCTCGCTCTCTCCTACCTCCGCCTGCAGGCCGGGCTGCGGATCAGCGAGGACCCGCAGGATCATGGTGCCGCCCGGAAACGCCGAGACGCCCCGTATCACTCCGAGACTCACCGGAGCTGGGACGGCGGCAGCAGAAAGGACCGCCAGTGATTGTCGCGCCGCCCCTCGAGGGAACAGGCCTAGAGGTCCCCGGCGTGGAGGACATGCACCTCCCGCCGCTGTTCGAGATCGGGTCCTTCGCCTTCGGCAAGCAGATGCTTCTGATCCTGCTGTCGGTGGCACTGATCTCCTTCTTCTTCCTCTGGGCCATCCGGCGCCAGTCGCTCGTGCCGTCCAAGGGCCAGTACCTCGGTGAGGTCGCCTACGGCTTCGTCCGCAACTCGCTGGGTCGCGATCTGATCGGCGAGAAGGAGCTGCGCCCCTGGCTGCCGTGGCTGTTCACCTTCTTCTTCTTCATCCTGGTGAACAACTTCTTCGGGTCCATCCCCGTCCTCCAGCTGCCGACCATGTCGCACGCCGGCTCGGCCTACGTGCTGGCGATCATCGCCTACGTCGCCTGGGTGGGCGTGGGGATCAAGCGCCACGGCTTCGGGAAGTTCATGGCCAAGATGACCATGCCGGAGGGCGTCCCCAAGATCCTCTACGTCATCCTGATCCCGATCGAGTTCCTCTCGAACCTGATCATCCGCCCCGTGACCCACGCTCTGCGTGTGTTCGCCACCATGTTCGCCGGCCACATGGCCATCATGGTCTCGGCCGGCCTCATGTCCCACCTCTTCGTGAACGTGGGCGGCTTCGGGTTCCTCGGCGGACTGGGCGCCCTCGTGCTCGGCATCTTCATCTTCTTCCTGGAGGTGCTGATCCAGGTGCTCCAGGCCTACATCTTCGTGCTGCTGTTCGCGGTCTACGTCGACGGCGCACTGAAGGAAGGGCACTGACCCCACAGTCTTGGTTCGGCAGCGACCGAGCCACACGCGGAGTACCGCTCCGACCTGTCAATCGCCATTCGTGGCACACCGCTCGCACTGCGCGGGCAGTCTGAAAGGAATCTCCAAGAATGGATATCACTGGTTCGCTCTCCGCCATCGGCTACGGTCTCGCTGCCATCGGCGGCGGCATCGGCGTGGGTCTGATCTTCGCCGCGTACATGCAGGCCGTCTCCCGCCAGCCGGAGGCCCAGCGCGTCCTGCAGCCCATGCTGTTCATGGGCTTCGCCGTGGTCGAGGCCCTGGCCATCCTGGGCTTCGTCATGTTCTTCCTGTGATCCTCCGCGGTAGTGGAGATCTGACAGGAGCCGAAGAGAACAGGAACGACGTCCATGACCACTGACATCATGGCTGCCGAGGCGGCCAATCCGCTGATCCCCAATGGCTGGGAGATGCTGGTCACCGCCGTGGGGTTCTTCATCCTGCTGTTCGTCGCGATCAAGTGGATCGTCCCGATGTTCGAGCGCACCTACGCCGAGCGCAGCGAGGCGATCGAGGGCGGGCTCGCTAAGGCCGAGCAGGCCCAGGCCGAGGCCGACCGCGCTCGCGACGAGTACAACCAGCAGCTGGAGAGCGCCCGTCTCGAGGCCCAGAAGATCCGCGAGGAGGCTCGCCTCGAAGGCGAGAAGATCCTGGCTGACTTCAAGGACCGCGCGAACAGCGAGTCCGCTCGGATCACAGAGAACGCGCACAAGGCCATCGCCGCCGAGCGCTCCTCCGCCGCGCTGTCGCTGCGCACCGAGGTCGGCTCGCTGGCCACGCAGCTGGCGTCCAAGGTCGTCGGGGAGTCCCTCTCCGACGATGATCGCTCGCGTCGCGTCATCGATCGGTTCATCTCCGAGCTCGAGAGCGCGCCGGCCGATCAGGGTGCCCAGCAGTGAGCGCCGCACGGTCTGAGCTCGGACGCGTGGATGTCGCGTCGCTGCTGCGCCCGTGGGCGGAGCAGGCGCACTCGAGCATCTCGCGCGAGCTGTTCGACGCGCTCGAGGCCGTGCAGGGCAATGATCTGCTGCGGCGCTCGCTGACCGACCCCTCTCGCTCCGGCGAGGAGCGCGGCGCCCTGGCGCGGCGCATCTTCTCCACGGCGCTGGGGGATGCGGCCACCGGGATCCTCGAACTGCTGAGCAGCCGCACGTGGGCCACCGAGGAGGCGTTCACCGAGGGCCTCGAGTCCTCGGCCGTCGTCCTGGCGGGGCTCGCGGCAGAGCGGCGCATGGGCCCCGAGGGCCTGGACGCGGTCGTCGACGACGCCCTGGGCATGCAGGCGGTCCTCGAGGAGGACCCCGAGCTGCAGCAGGCGCTGACGGACGCACGAGCTCCGCGCGAGGCCAAGCTGCGTCTGCTGGATCGCGTGGCCCCGTCGCTGCGCGAGGAGGGTCGCCTGCTCGCCGAGCAGGCCATCCTGACCCCGCGGGCCCACCGCCCGCACCGGGTGCTGGCCGACTGGGCCGAGCTGCTCGCCGAGGTCCGAGAGGGCGGCATCGCCCGCGTCCGCTACGCCGGAGCTCTCGACGACGCACAGGTCGAGCGCCTGCGCGGCGCCCTCTCGCGGCTCTACGGCCGCGAGCTGAAGATCGTGCTCGACGAGGACCGCACGCTGGTCGGAGGTCTGCGGATCACCGTCGGCGACGAGGTGATCGACGGCTCCGTGGCAGCACGGCTGAACGAGCTGCAGGAGCGCATCCGCGCCTGAGGCCGCCACCGGACGCCGCACCGCGCCCGCCGGTCGGGAAGATCCGACCGCACAGACGAAACAGCTGGTCATCGACACGATGATCACGAACGAGGAAGCAGGGACACGAGATGGCCGAAGTGACCATCAATGCCGATGAGGTCCGCAGCGCGCTCCAGGAGTTCGCGGCGTCCTACGAGCCCGGCACCACCGAACGTACCGAGACCGGCCGCGTCACCAGCGCCGCCGACGGCATCGCCCGAGTCGAGGGCCTGCCCTCGGTCATGGCCAACGAGCTGCTGCGCTTCGAGAACGGCGAGCTGGGCCTGGCCCAGGACCTGGACGTGCGCGATCTCGGTGTGGTCGTCCTGGGCGACTTCCGCGAGATCGACGAGGGCCAGACCGTCGAGCGCACCGGGGAGATCCTCTCCGTGCCGGTCGGCGACGCCTTCCTCGGCCGCGTGGTCGACACCCTGGGCAACCCGCTCGACGATCTGGGCCCCATCGAGGCCGAGGGCCGTCGCGCCCTCGAGCTGCAGGCCCCGGGCGTGACCATGCGCAAGTCGGTCCACGAGCCCATGCAGACCGGCCTGAAGGCCATCGACGCCATGGTCCCGATCGGGCGCGGCCAGCGCCAGCTGATCATCGGCGACCGCCAGACGGGCAAGACCGTGATCGGCATCGACACGATCCTGAACCAGCGCGAGAACTGGGAGACCGGCGATCCGGACAAGCAGGTCCGCTGCATCTACGTCGCCATCGGGCAGAAGGCCTCCACGGTCGCGGGCATCCGCAAGACCCTCGAGGACAACAACGCGCTCGAGTACACGACCATCGTGACGGCCTCGGCCTCCGACTCGGCCGGTCTCAAGTACCTCGCTCCGTACGCCGGCTCGGCCATCGGCCAGCACTGGATGTACGGCGGCAAGCACGTCCTGATCGTCTTCGATGACCTCTCCAAGCAGGCCGAGGCCTACCGCGCCACGTCGCTGCTGCTGCGCCGCCCGCCGGGACGCGAGGCCTACCCCGGCGACGTCTTCTACCTGCACTCCCGCCTGCTCGAGCGCTGCGCCAAGCTCTCGGACGAGCTGGGCGCAGGCTCCATGACCGGCCTGCCGATCGTGGAGACCAAGGCGAACGACGTCTCGGCGTTCATCCCCACCAACGTCATCTCCATCACCGACGGCCAGATCTTCCTGCAGTCGGACCTGTTCAACGCGGATCAGCGTCCCGCGGTCGACGTCGGCATCTCGGTGTCGCGCGTCGGCGGCGCCGCGCAGATCAAGGCCATGAAGAAGGTCTCCGGAACGCTGAAGCTGGACCTGGCGGCCTACCGCTCCATGCAGGCCTTCGCCATGTTCGCCTCGGACCTGGATGCGGCTTCGCGCCAGCAGCTGACCCGCGGCGCCCGCCTGATGGAGCTGCTGCGCCAGAAGCAGTACTCGCCGTACCGCGTCGAGGACCAGGTCGTCTCGATCTGGGCCGGTGCCAACGGCCACCTGGACGACATCGAGGTCGCCGACGTCCTGGACTTCGAGCGCGCTCTGATCGATCAGGTCCGCCGCACCACCAACGTCACCGACTCGATCGTCTCGAGCGGCAAGCTCGAGAGCGACGCCGTCGAGGCGCTGGAGACCGCTGTGGCCGAGGTCAAGCGCGACTTCCGCGGCACGAACCGGGACAACCATGCCCCGGGCCACGAGGAGAGCCAGCCGCTGTCCGACGACGAGGTCGGCCAGGAGCAGATCTCCGCCAGCGGCAGCACCCGCGCCAACTGACGCCCTCCGTTGCGGTGCGCCGCGCTTGAGCGCGGCGCACCGCAACGGCACAGAAAGGAAGCTTCATGGGAGCCCAGATCCGGGTCTACCGCCAGAAGATCTCCTCCACGCAGTCCATGAAGAAGATCTTCAAGGCGATGGAGATGATCGCGACTTCGCGGATCAGCAAGTCGCGTCAGCGCCTGGCCGCGGCCTCGCCGTACGCCAATGCGCTGACCCGTGCTCTGTCGCAGGTGCTGTCCCAGTCCGGGACCTCGAGCCACCCGATGCTGAACCAGCGCACGGAGACCTCGCGCCGCTCGGCCGTCGTCGTGTTCAGCTCGGACCGCGGCCTCGCCGGTTCCTACTCGGCCAACGTCCTGAAGAAGACCGACAAGCTGCTGGCTCGCTTCGACGAGCAGGGCACCGAGGCGAAGGTCTACCTGATCGGGCGCAAGGCCAAGCAGAACTTCGACTTCCGGGACCGTGCCTACGAGCAGGCCTTCGAGGGGGACACCGACAGCCCCAAGGCGGAGCGGGCCGAGGAGCTGGCCGAGCTGCTGGTCGATCTCTACACGACGGAGTACGACGAGGGCGGCATCGACGAGATCCACCTGGTGTACACGCGCTTCGAGTCGCTGGTGAAGCAGGAACCGTCGGTCCTCCGCCTGCTGCCGCTGGAGGTCGTGGACGCCAACGAGATCCATGACGACGTCGCCGAGAGCTACGGCGAGGTCTCCACGGCGGACACCGGCTTCGATTTCGAGCCCTCTCCGGAGGACTTCCTGGACATCGCGCTGCCGCGCTACATCCGGGCGCGCATCTACTCGAGCATGTGCCATTCGGCCGCTTCTGAGCTGGCTTCGCGCCAGCGCGCCATGAAGTCGGCCGGGGACAACGCCGGCGAGCTGATCAACAAGTACACGCGCCAGATGAACAACGCCCGCCAGGCCGAGGTCACCACGGAGCTCACGGAGATCGTCTCGGCCACCGAGGCCCTGTGATCCATCGGCGCCTCGGCGCCGCCGCATTTCCCCACGCCACCCACGAACAGTGAAGTGAGAGACATGACTTCCACCATCAACGAGCAGGACACCACGCCTGTCGCTGGCGCCGTCGGTCGCGTCGCCCGCGTCAAGGGCTCGGTCGTCGACATCGAGTTCCCCGAGAACCAGATGCCGGCGATCTACAACGCGCTGACCACCGAGCTGGTGTTCGAGGGCGAGACCAAGACGATCAACCTCGAGACCGCTCAGCACCTGGGCGGCAACATGGTCCGCGCGATCTCGCTGCAGCTCACCGACGGCCTGGTCCGCGGCACCGAGGTGCATGACACCGGCGCCCCCATCTCCGTCCCGGTCGGCGATGTGGTCAAGGGCCACATCTTCAACGTGGTCGGCGACTCGCTGGACGTCGCCTCGGACCAGCTCGAGATCAAGGACCGCTGGTCGATCCACCGCGACCCGCCCCCCTTCTCCGAGCTCGAGGGCGCGACCGAGATGCTGGAGACCGGCATCAAGTCGATCGACCTGCTGACCCCCTACATCCAGGGCGGCAAGATCGGCCTGTTCGGCGGCGCCGGCGTGGGCAAGACCGTGCTCATCCAGGAGATGATCACCCGTGTGGCCCGCAACTTCGGCGGCACCTCGGTGTTCGCCGGCGTGGGCGAGCGCACCCGTGAGGGCAACGACCTCTGGGTCGAGATGGACGAGGCCGGGGTGCTCAAGGACACCGCCCTGGTGTTCGGCCAGATGGATGAGCCGCCCGGAACGCGTCTGCGCATCGCGCTGACCGGCCTGACCATGGCCGAGTACTTCCGCGACGTGCAGAACCAGGACGTGCTGCTGTTCATCGACAACATCTTCCGCTTCACGCAGGCGGGCATGGAGGTCTCGACCCTGCTGGGCCGCATCCCCTCGGCCGTGGGCTACCAGCCCACGCTGGCCGATGAGATGGGCGTCCTGCAGGAGCGCATCACCTCCACGCGCGGACACTCGATCACCTCCATGCAGGCGATCTACGTCCCCGCCGATGACTACACGGACCCGGCCCCGGCGACCACGTTCGCCCACCTGGACGCGACCACGAACCTGTCTCGTGAGATCGCATCCCGCGGTCTCTACCCGGCGATCGACCCGCTGGCCTCGACCTCGCGCATTCTCGACCCGCAGTACGTGGGCCAGGAGCACTACGACGTCGCGACCCGCGTGAAGTCGATCCTGCAGGAGAACAAGGAGCTGCAGGACATCATCGCGATCCTCGGTGTGGACGAGCTGTCCGAGGAGCAGAAGGTCGTCGTCTCGCGCGCCCGTCGCATCGAGCAGTTCCTGTCGCAGAACACCTACACCGCCAAGCAGTTCACCGGCGTGGAGGGCTCCACGGTCCCGCTCAAGGAGACCATCGAGTCCTTCAAGAAGATCTGCGACGGCGAGCTCGACCACGTTCCGGAGCAGGCGTTCTACAACGTCGGTGGCCTGGACGATGTCATGGAGCAGTGGGACGAGATCAAGCGCTCCACCGGAGAGAAGTGACATGGCTGATCCGCTGATCGTCGAAGTCGTCGAGGTCGACCAGTCCGTGTGGAACGGCGAGGCCCGTCAGGTCATCGTCAACACCATGGAGGGCGAGATCGGCATCCTCGCGGGACACGTCCCGGTCGCGGGTGTGCTGCAGGAGGGTCGTGTGATCATCGACCCGACCAGCGGCTCGCGCGTGGAGGGCCGCGTCGACGGCGGAATCGTCACCGTCGACAACAACCGCGTGACCATCGTCGCCGATCACTTCCGCGAAGGCGCAGCCGCGCAGAAGTGATCCGCCGGACCGCCCGTCCCCGCGCGCAGCAGCGCCTGCGGGGGCGGGCGGCTTCATGCCGTCGTCGTGTCGGCGCATCGCCGCCGCCCCGAGGGCTGCGGGCCAGCAGACCAGGAAGAGCCAGAACATGGAAGACAAGATCGTCGTCCGCGGCCGCACGTCCGTGAACGGGACGCTGCCGGTGCACGGCGCCAAGAACAGCGTCCTCAAGCTGATGGCGGCCACGCTGCTGGCCGAGGGCCGCTCCACGATCACCAACGTCCCGGAGATCCAGGACGTCTCGATCATGGCGGAGCTGCTGCGGCGCCTGGGCTGCCAGGTCGACTACGACCGCGCCGGGCACACCGTGGCCATCGACGTTCCCGAGGCCCTGCACCACCAGGCCGACTACGACCTGGTCCGCGCCATGCGCGCCTCGATCTCGGTGCTGGGCCCGCTGACGGTGCGCAGCGGCGCGGCCGAGGTGGCCGTGCCCGGAGGCGACGCCATCGGCACCCGCGGCCTGGACATGCACCGCGCCGGGCTGGAGGCCATGGGCGCGCACCTGCGCACCGAGGGCGGCTACCTCAAGACCTCGGTCGACGGGCGGCTGCACGGCGCCCACTACCGCCTGCCGTACCCCTCGGTGGGGGCCACCGAGAACCTCATGACCGCAGCGACCCTGGCCGACGGCGTCACGGTGCTGGACAACGTGGCCCGCGAGCCGGAGATCGTGGACATCTGCCGCATGCTGGTGGACATGGGCGCTCAGATCGAGGGGATCGGCACCGGCACGCTCACGATCACAGGCGTGGAGCGGCTGCAGCCGGTCATCCACCGCACCGTTCCGGATCGGATCGTGGCCGGCACCTGGGCCTTCGCCGCGGCGATCACCGGGGGAGAGGTCGTCGTGCAGGGCGCCGAGGCCGAGCACATGGAGGTCGTGCTCGACAAGCTGCGCGACGCCGGCTGCGAGATCGAGGTGCTCGACGACGGCTTCCGCGTCCGTGGACCGCAGCGCCCCAGCCCGGTGAACTTCTCGACCTTCCCGTACCCGGGCTTCCCCACGGACCTGCAGCCGTTCGCCGTCGCCCTCAACGCGGTGGCCGACGGGCCCGGCATGATCACCGAGAACGTCTTCGAGGCGCGCTGGGGCTTCACCGCCGAGCTCGAGCGGCTGGGCGCGATCGTGCGCCTGGACGGTCACCACGCCTGGCTCAACGGCGTGGACGAGCTCTCCGGTGCGCCCGTCGAGGCCATGGACATCCGCGCCGGCGCCGCACTGGTCATCGCCGGCATGCGCGCCGACGGCGAGACGATCGTGGGCGGAGTCGAGCACATCGACCGCGGCTACGAGCACTTCGTGGAGAACCTGACGGCAGCGGGCGCCGCCGTGGATCGCCGACTGCAGGGCGGCTTCTGAGCCGAGAGGTCGCGGACGGATCGGGGGTCGGCAGCACCGACGGGTGCCGCCTGCCCCCGATCCGTCAGAAGAGCCGCGAGTCGACGTCGTCCACGCCGCGCATGGCGTCGTAGTCGAGGGTGAGGCAGTCGATGCCGCGATCGGCGGCCAGGGTGCGCGCCTGCGGCTTGATCTGCTGCGCGGCGAAGATGCCGCGCACCGGGGCCAGGCGGGGGTCGCGGTTGAGCAGCTCGAGGTAGCGGGTCAGCTGCTCCACGCCGTCGATGTCGCCGCGGCGCTTGAGCTCGATCGCGATCGTGGCGCCGGAGGCATCTCGGGCCAGGATGTCCACCGGTCCGATGGCCGTGGGGAACTCTCGGCGCACCAGCGTGGTGCCCGTGGAGACCAGGTCCAGCTGCTCGGCAAGAAGGCGCTGCAGGTCGGCTTCCACGCCGTCCTTGATCAGCCCAGGGTCGACACCCAGGTCGTGGGAGAGCTCCTCATGGCGGGCGTGGATCAGCACGCGCAGGACATCGTCGGACTTGGCGGCGCTGACGGTCCACACCTCGGTGACGCCGGCGGCGGCCTGGTCCTCATCCGGGGCGGTCTCGACCAGCCGAGCCGGCGGGGACATCCAGTTCAGGGGCTTGTAGCTGCCGCCGTCGGAGTGCACGAGCACGGAGCCGTCGGCCTTCACCAGGAGGAGGCGACGGGACAGGGGCAGGTGGGCCTTGAGGCGGCCCTCGTAGTCGACGGAGCAGTCAGCGATCACACAGCGCACGGCCGACAGTCTCCCACAGCGGCCCTGCTCGAGCGGACACGGCCATCCCTCAGCGAGGGTCGCCAGCCCTGTCCCGCGCTGCTGCGGAGGCTCTCGCGCCGGGCCTCCGTCCGCGCGGACGACGCGCCCGTGCGCTGACAGCGAGCGCCGCAGCAACGACGGGCAGAGGCGGCGATGCCGTCGCTAGACTCGCAGGCATGAGCATTCCTAGCGATCCCCGTATCCCCGCAGGCGCCGGCGCGGCCGAGTCCGCGCCGCAGGACGACCAGGCCCAGCAGCTGCCGGCCTCGGTGCGCGGAGCCGTCGACCTGGGCCAGGAGGCAGCCGCCCCGTCGGCAGGCGGCGAGCAGGGCCAGACGCAGGGCGGCGGCTACCGCCGGGACATCGAGACCGTCGAGCAGTTCCAGGACGTCGCCGAGCTCTCGGCCACGGTGCCGGTCGTGCTCGTGCTGTGGGCCGCGTACTCCGAGGGCTCCCGCACGTTCGTGGACGAGGTCGCCGCGCAGATCGACCGTCGCGCCGGTCGCCTGGTGCTGGGCGCGGTGGACATCGAGAAGCTGCCGCAGATCGCCGAGGCGCTGCAGGCCCAGTCGGTGCCCACCACCGTCGCCATGATCGGCGGGCGCCCCGTGCCGATCGGACAGTCGGCGATCCCCATGGACCAGCTGAGCTCGCTGTTCGACGAGCTGCTGCAGCTGGCCGAGCAGAACGGCGTCTCCGGCACCGCCGAGCCGACCGCGGGGCAGGAGGAGCAAAAGCCGCTCCCGCCGCTGCACCAGGAGGCCATGGACCGCATGGAGGCCGGCGACCTCGACGGCGCCAAGGCCAGCTACGAGCAGGCCCTGAAGGAGAACCCGGGCGATCACGAGGCCAAGCTCGCCCTGGCCCAGGTCGAGCTGCTGCGCCGCGTCACCGCCATGGATGCCGCCGCGGTGCGCCAGGCCGCGGCACAGGACCCGCAGGACATCCCCGCCCAGCTGGACGTGGCGGATCTGGATGTCTCGGGCGGTCACGTGGAGGACGCCTTCACTCGACTGCTGCAGCTCGTGCGGCGCACGGCCGGAGAGGAGCGGGAGACCGTCCGACAGCGGCTCGTCGAGCTCTTCGATGTGGTGGGCTCGGAGGACCCCCGCGTCGTGGCGGCACGGGGGCAGCTGATGCGCGCCCTGTTCTGAGCAGAGCCTCTCCGCCGGCCCCTCCTCTCCTCGGGGGAGGGGTCGGTGCGCGCCCCGGCGATCCTCCTCCCAGCGGGGGAGGCGACCGGGGCGCTGCCGTGCCTATCGTGGATCCATGACGCAGATCCCCATCCCGCCCTCCGAATCCGCGGTGAGCCTGCGCGGGCTCACGAAGGTCTTCGGGTCCTCGAAGAGCCCGTCCGTGGCCGTCGACCGGCTGAGCCTGGACGTTCCGCGCGGGGCCTTCTACGGCCTGGTGGGCCGCAACGGCGCCGGCAAGACCACTGCGCTGTCCATGCTCACGGGGCTGCTGCGCCCCACGGAGGGACAGGCCTTCGTCTCCGGGATCGACGTCTGGGCGGATCCTCGAGCCGCGAAGGCCAGGATGGGGGTGCTTCCGGACGGGGTGCGGCAGTTCGACCGCCTGGCCGGTCGCCAGCTCGTGACCTACTCGGGCCTGCTGCGCGGCATGGATCGGGAGACGGTCGCCCAGCGCACCGAGGATCTGCTGCGGGCCATGGATCTCGTGGAGGCCGCGGGCACCGCTGTGCAGGACTACTCGGCGGGCATGACCAAGAAGATCGCCCTGGCGGCGGCCATGATCCACGCACCTGATCTGCTGGTGCTCGACGAGCCGTTCGAGGCCGTCGACCCCGTCTCGGCGGCGCGGATCCGCGAGCTGCTGCACGGCTTCGCCCAGGCTGGCGGCACGGTGATCGTCTCCAGCCACGTGATGGACCTGGTCCAGCGGATGTGCGACCACGTGGCGATCATGGACGGCGGCGTGCTGAAGGCCGCCGGGACCGTCGACGAGGTCCGCGGCGAGCGCTCCCTCGAGGAGGTCTTCGTGGACACCGTCGGCGGCGTCCAGGGCGCAGGGGAGGAGCTGACGTGGCTGAAGCCCCGATGACCCCGCAGGGACCCGCCTCCGAGACCTCCGTGCAAGATGCCGGGACCGGGGAAGCCGCACCGCAGGATCTGACCGCTCGGCAGGCGGCGACTTCCCTGCCCGCCCCTGGCGGGAGCGCGAGCGTGAAGGGCCCGTCGGCCGCAGCCACGGCGCGGCTGGTCGTCGGCCTCAAGGCGCGACTGACCGCGGCGGCCATGCGCCGCAGCACCTGGACCCTGGTGGGCACGATCCTGGGCGGGCTCTACCTGCTCGGCCTCGTGGTTTTCTGGGGCGGCATGGCCTGGGTCGGCGGAGGCGGCGCCGAGCCCCGAGCGGTCGCGGTGCCGGTCGTGCTGGTCGGTGCGGCCGCCACGATCGGCTGGTGGGTCGCCTCCCTGGTCACCGGGCGGGCCGATGCCACGGTGCACGCCGGTCGCTTCGCCCTGTATCCCGTCCCGCGCTCCGGACTGGCCCTGGGCCAGCTGCTCAGCGCGGCCGTGGGGCTGGCGGGGCCGTTCACGCTGCTGGGGCTCCTGGCGCTGAGCCTGGCCTGGCGCGCCACCCCGATCGCACTGATCAGCTCCCTCGTGCTGATCCCCGTCGCCTGGGGGCTCATGGTCCTGGGCAACCGGTGCCTGGCTGCCGGGCTGGAGGGCCTGCAGCGCAGCCGGCTGCTCGGCGATGCCGCCTCCGTGCTGGGACTGGCCCTGCTGGTCCTGATGGGGCCGGTGATCGGCGGTCTGACCGGTCTGCTGGCAGGTGGCGGGCTCGACCTCGAGCGGATCGCCGCGGGGGTGTCGTGGACCCCCTGGGGAGCACTGTGGGCGATCCCCGCCGACATGGCCGACGGCTTCCTGCTGCACGCTGCGGGTCGGCTCGCCGTGGTCGCTGCGACGGGCATCGTCGTGTGGCTGCTCTGGGCTCGTCTGCTCGAGCGCTCGCTGGAGCATTCGACGGCACCGGTGCGGGGCACGGCCTCTCGCGTGCGCGGCGCCGGGCTGCTGGGCCGAGTGCCCGCGACCCCGTGGGCCGCCGTGGCGGCGCGCAGCATCATCTACTGGCTCAAGGACCCGCGCTACGCGGCCTCGATCGTGCTGATCCCCGTGATGCTGGGCCTGCTGTGGTTCAACTCGGGCCCAGGGGAGGGCGGGCCTCTGCTGTTCGCGGGACCGCTCGTGGCCGCCATGATGGGCTTCACGATCTCGGCCGATGTGGCCTACGACCACTCGGCGTTCAGCCTGCACGTGCTCAGCGGGATCCGAGGCCGCGACGACCGCCTGGGCAGGCTGATCTCGCTGTGCGTCGTGGGAGGGGCGCTGAGCATCGCGGCCCTGCTGTTCGGCGCGGCGATGACCCAGACCTGGCACCTGCTTCCCGGTGTGATCGGCATGAGCCTGCTCGGGCTGCTCGGCGGGGGCGGCATCAGCTCCGTGCTCTCGGCGCGCTACACCTATCCCGTGCCGCTGCCGGGCGATTCGCCCCTGAAGACGCCGCCGGGCTTCACCTTCCTCAACGTGCTGGTGCAGATGGCCGTCATGGTCCTGATCGGAGCCGTGACGATGCTGGCCGGCGTCCCGTTGGTGGTCCAGATGATCACCGGACAGGATCTGTGGGGCTGGCTCGGCCTCGCCGTCGGTGTCATCGGCGGGCTGGGCCTGGCCTGGGGCGGCGTCGTCCTCGGCGGCAGGTGGCTCGAGGCCCGGGCGCCGGAGCTGTACCAGCAGGTCTCGTCCTACCGCTCCTGAGCCGCGCCGTGAGGGTGGCCGGACGCACAGGCCCGCAAGGCCCTGAGCTGGGGAGGGGCGTCGGGCGCGCGGAGTACACTGGCCGCCATGAGCTTCCACGACGACACCCTCCCCGTGGCGGGTCCCTGGCCCTTCGGCGGGGGAACCTCGAACGAGCCCGTCGGCGGCACCTCGACCCTCGAGCGGGAGGAGACCCGCACCTTCGAGGAGCCTGGCGATCACGAGCGCTTCGCCCACTACGTCCGCAAGGAGAAGATCACGGAGTCGGCCGTCACCGGCGATCCCGTGATCGCACTGTGCGGCAAGGTCTGGGTCCCGGGCCGCGATCCGGAGAAGTTCCCGGTCTGCCCCACCTGCAAGGAGATCTACGACGGCCTGCGCGCTCCGCAGGACGGCGGCAAGTGATCTGAGACCGCGTGCGCTCGGCCCCGTCGGGATCGACGGGGCCTTGCTCGTGCGCCCCCGCGCGCCCTCAGCTCGGCCCGCGCCACCCCCGCCACGCGATCCGCGAAAGGACCTGCCCAGCCCGTGTCCGATGACTCCCAGCCCTCACTGTTCGGCGGCCCGGCCGCCGAGATGCCTCCCGCCTACCCCGAGCGCGCCGCCTGGGGCACAGCGGGGAAGCTGCGCGCCTGGCAGGCAGAGGCCCTGGAGAAGTACTTCGCCGCCGAGCCGCGCGACTTCATGGCCGTGGCCACGCCCGGCGCCGGCAAGACGACGTTCGCGCTGCGCCTGGCCCGGGAGCTCGTGGACCGCGGGACCATCAACCGGATCACCGTGGTGTGCCCCACCGAGCACCTCAAGCGGCAGTGGGCGGATGCCGCCGCGCGCGTGAACCTGGCGATCGACCCCAATTTCAAGAACGCCGACGGCAGCCATGCCCGCGGGTTCATCGGAGTCGCGCTGACCTACGCGCAGGTCGGCATGAAGCCGCTGCTGCACCGGGCGCGCACCGAGCAGGGCCGCACGCTGGTGATCATGGACGAGATCCACCACGCCGGCGACTCCCG
This sequence comes from Kocuria sp. NBRC 114282, assembly GCF_030268385.1. Taxonomy (NCBI): domain Bacteria; kingdom Bacillati; phylum Actinomycetota; class Actinomycetes; order Micrococcales; family Micrococcaceae; genus Kocuria; species Kocuria sp. NBRC 114282. The sequence continues at coordinate 455,903 of NZ_BSQO01000002.1, forward strand.
CTCCTGGGGCGACGGCCTCAAGGAGGCCTTCGAGCCCGCCGCGCGCCGTCTGGCTCTGACCGGCACGCCCTTCCGCTCGGACACCTCGCCGATCCCGTTCGTCACGTACCAGGAGGACAAGGACGGCATCCGCCGCTCGAAGGCCGACTACACCTACGGCTACGGCGACGCCCTCAAGGACCACGTGGTCAGGCCCGTGATCTTCATGGCGTACTCGGGACAGATGCGCTGGCGCACCTCGGCAGGCGAGGAGATGGCCGCCGAGCTCGGCGAGGGCTTCACCAAGTCGATCACCGCTCATGCCTGGCGCACGGCCCTGGCTCCCGACGGCGCCTGGATCCCCTCCGTGCTCCAGGGCGCCGACCGCCGCCTGACCGAGGTCCGGCGCACGGTCCCCGATGCCGGGGCGCTGGTGATCGCCACGGATCACCAGGACGCCAAGGCCTACGCCGCTCTGCTCGAGCGGATCACGGGCGAGAAGCCCACCGTCGTGCTCTCGGACGACAAGGGCGCCTCCGAGCGGATCGAGGCCTTCGCGGAGGGGGATCAGCGCTGGATGGTGGCCGTGCGCATGGTCTCCGAGGGCGTCGACGTCCCCCGCCTGGCCGTGGGCGTGTACGCCACCTCCACGTCCACCCCGCTGTTCTTCGCCCAGGCGGTCGGGCGCTTCGTGCGCTCGCGCAAGCGCGGGGAGACCGCCTCGATCTTCCTGCCCTCGGTGCCGCTGCTGATGGCGCACGCCAACGAGATGGAGCTCGAGCGCGATCACGCCCTGGACCGTCCCGTGGCGCAGGGCCCGGACTTCGTGGACCTCTCGGAACAGGGCTGGGACGACGACGAGCTCGCGGCCGCCAATCGCGAGGAGAAGGCCTCCTCGCAGCTGGCCGGCGGCGAGTTCAAGGCCCTGGAATCGGACGCGTCGTTCCACGGCGTGCTCTTCGACGGCGGCGAGTTCGGCGGCGGCGTGGCCGCCGGCACCGACGAGGAGGCCGACTACCTCGGCATCCCGGGTCTGCTGGATGCCGAGCAGGTCACCACGCTGCTGCGCGAGCGGCAGTCCGAGCACGCCCGTCGGCGCTCGCAGTCGGCAGCCGATCAGTCGCAGCAGGCGTCGTCCGTTCCGGATCACCGCCGGCTCAAGGAGCTGCGCAAGAAGCTGTCGCAGAACGTCTCGGCCTGGTCCGCCCGCACGGGCACGCCGCACGGCGTGATCCACAACGACCTGCGCCGCGAGTGCGGGGGACCGGCCGTGGCCCAGGCCACCGAGGAGCAGATCGAGGCGCGGATCGCCAAGATGCAGAACTGGTTCGTGGGGCGGAAGTAGGACGCGCCGGGGCGAGACGCTTCGATGCGGAAAGTCCCGCCGCAGCAGGCGCAGCGCGTCGGTGCGAGGCGGGGCCCCGTCAGTCGCGCACGACCTCCACGCCTGCGTCGTCGAGCTCGTCGATGACGTCCTCGAGGGAATCGGGGGAGACGGCGGCGCTCAGGCTCAGCAGCACCCGGGTCTCGTAGCCGGCGTCGGCGGCGTCCAGGGCGGTGGCGCGCACGCAGTGATCGGCGGCCAGGCCCACGATGTCCACGGCCTCGATCTCCCGATCGCGCAGCCAGTCGTCCAGGCCGATCGGCTCCTCGTCCTCGGCCTCGTCGTCCTCCTCCACCGCCCCCAGGGGCGTGGAGGTCTCCGGGGCCAGGACGCCCTCGAAGCCCGAGTAGGCGGCTTCGTACTCGCCCTTGCGGAACCAGGCCTCGATGCGGTCGGTCTCGAACTCGTCGTGGGTGTCGGCGCCCTCGGTCTCGGCCACGCAGTGCACGGGCCACGAGGTCCGGAAATCAGGGTCCTCGGAGAAGTGCGAGCCCGGCGAGATGTGCCAGTCCAGGGTCCCCACGATCGCCTCGTAGTCCCCGTGGTGCTGCTCGATGTGCTCGGAGATCGCCGCCGCGACGTCCGAGCCGCCGTCGACGGCCAGGGAGCCGCCCTCGCAGAAGTCGTTCTGGACGTCCACGACGATCAGTGCAGTGCGCATGAGGAGGGTTCCCTTCAGTTTTCGAGCACGGTGGGGATCGCGGCCTCGCCCTCGGAGAGGCGGGTGGCCGAGCGCGGGAGCTCCCGCACGGAGTCGGCGTGGCGCTGCCGGGCGCGCTGGACGCCCTGGGGGCCGGTCCAGCCGTCGACCAGCTCGCCTCCGCGCACGAAGTCCAGCATCAGGGGGCGGTCGTCGCCGTCGTCGGCGGGATCGTGGCCCACCCCCACGATCTCGTGGGTCGCGGTGCCGCGCGGATCCAGGCGGCGCAGCGCCGACTTGCGCCCGCCGACGGAGGCCTTGCCGGACGAGGCCTTGGCCACGGAGACGAGCTGCCCATCGGCGCCCTCGCGGGCCACGAGCTTGTAGACCATGGAGGACGTGGGGGCCCCGGAGCCGGTGACCAGTCTGGTGCCCACGCCGTAGGAGTCCACGGGGGCAGCGGCCAGCGCGGCGATCGCGTACTCATCGAGATCGGAGGTCACGGTGATGCGCGTGTCGCGGTTTCCCAAGCTGTCGAGCAGGGCGCGCACGCGACCGGCCTGACCCACCAGGTCCCCGGAGTCCACGCGCACGGCCCCTAGCTGCGGACCGGCGAGCTCGACGGCCAGGCGCACCGCCTTCTCGACGTCGTAGGTGTCCACCAGCAGCGTGGTCCCCACGCCCATGGTCTCGAGCTGGGAGCGGAAGGCCGCCTCCTCGTCGTCGTGCAGCAGCGTGAACGCATGCGCCGAGGTGCCGACGGTCTTCAGGTCATAGCGGTAGCCGGCCTCGAGGTTGGAGGTCCCTGCGAAGCCCGCGATCACGGCCGCACGGGCGGCGGCCACGGCGGACTCCTCGGAGGCGCGGCGCGAGCCCATCTCCAGGCACGGGCGCTCGCCCGCGGCGGTGACCATGCGGGAGGCGGCGGAGGCCACGGCGGAGTCGTAGTTGAGCACCGAGAGCAGGTAGGTCTCCAGGATGCAGGCCTCGGCGAACGTGGACTCCACGCGCAGGATCGGCGAGTGCGGGAACCAGAGGTCGCCCTCGGCATAGCCGCTGATGTCGCCGGTGAAGCGGAAGTCCGCGAGCCACTCGAGAGTGGCGGCATCCACCACGCCGGTGCGCTCCAGGAAGGCCAGGCGGTCCTCGTCGAAGCGGAAGCTCGCCAGTCCCTCGAGGAAGCGCCCCGTGCCGGCCACGACGCCGTAGCGGCGTCCGGCGGGCAGGCGGCGGGAGAAGACCTCGAAGACGCTGCGCCGCTGCGCGGTGCCGTCGCGCAGGGCGGCCTGCAGCATGGTCAGCTCGTAGTGATCCGTCATCAGCGACGTCGGGGCGGGGGACCAGGTCCGGTTGCTCGATTCCACGCAGGCCACTGTACTGGCCGCCCGCCGTGCGGTCCCGTCCCCGGGCATGGTCCTCATGATGCGCTGTCGGGACCGGTGCCTACGATGGGGCACATCATGGAGCTCAGCACGAGAACCCGCACGCCTCTGACCAGCCTCGGACCGGATCTGGACGAGCGCCCAGAGGTCGACACCGCCCAGCGCACCGCCCTGGAGATCCCGTGGCACGTGGTGGTCTGGGACGATCCCGTGAATCTCATGTCGTGGGTGACCTGGGTCTTCCGCACGCACTTCGGCTTCTCGCAGGCCAAGTCCCACGCGCTGATGCTCGAGGTCCACGAGCGGGGCCGGGCGATCGTGGCCGAGGGCACTCTGGAGGAGGCCGAGCGCCATGTCGCCGCCCTGCACGGCTATGGCCTGATGGCCACCTACGAGCGCGCAGGCGGAGGCCAGGACGCGGATGGGGTGCGCAGCTGATGGCGCACGGATTCCGCTCGGGGGCCCACGGCCTCTCCGCCCGGCTCTCCGCGGATGAGCGAGGGCTGCTGGTCAGGCTGTGCCAGGACATCATCGGCCTGCTCGAGCTCGAGCAGGCCGCTCCGGAGGCAGATCCGCTGGAGGCCCTGCTCGGCGGCGACGGTCCCGTCGAGGCGCCGCAGGATCCGGCGGTGGCGCGCCTGCTGCCTGCCGGCAGCCAGGATCCGGAGCAGGCGGAGGAGTTCCGCCGCTTCACCGACCGGTCCCTGCGCGAGCAGAAGGTCGCCTCGCTGCGCGCTGCGGCACTCGCCTTCGAGTCCGATCCCGTGCGCCTGAGCCCCGCGGCGGCCAGCGACGTCTCCCGGGCGCTCAACGACATCCGTCTGGTGCTCTCGACCCGGCTGGGGATCGACTCGGAGGCGGACGCCCGTCGGGTGGAGAAGGCCTCCGGGAAGAAGCCCAAGGACACCGAGACCTACATGGCCGTCGTCTACGGCTTCGTCTCGTGGCTGCAGGACTCGCTGATCCAGGCCATGCTGGTGGAGCTGCCGGAGGATGACGGGACGGACGATCAGCCGCCGCAGGGCCTCTGACCAGGGTGAGGACCCTGCATGAGTCATCGTGTGAAGTGATCTGCGTGACCTCGTCGGCGCGCGGTTCAGGCTGCCGAGCGGCACCGGTCTACCCTGGGTGCCCTATGCGCGAGATTCCGGGGAGCACAGAAGCGGCAGACGGACCCGTCGAGGGTCCGTCGCCCGATGCTCCCATCGGCGTGTTCGATTCCGGCGTGGGCGGGCTGACGGTCGCCCGGGCGATCATCGACCAGCTGCCGGATGAGCGGATCGTCTACGTGGGCGACACCCTCAACGGCCCCTACGGTCCGCTGCCGATCGCCGAGGTCCGCGCCCACGCGCTGCGGATCATGGACGAGCTGGTGGACTCCGGGGTCAAGGTGCTGGTGATCGCCTGCAACACCGCCTCGGCGGCCGTCCTGCGCGATGCCCGGGAGCGCTACACGCGCGCCTACGGCATCCCCGTGGTGGAGGTCATCCAGCCGGCCGTGCGCCGGGCCGTGTCCTCCACGCGCAACGGCCGCATCGGCGTGATCGCCACCCAGGCCACCGTGGGCTCGCGGGCCTACGAGGACACCTTCGCGGCCGCTCCGCAGCTCGAGGTGCGCTCCGTGGCCTGCCCCCGGTTCGTGCCGTTCGTCGAGGCCGGGGTGACCACCGGTCCCGAGGTCCTCGAGACCGCTCAGGAGTACCTGCGTCCGCTGCAGGACTCCGGGGTGGACACCCTCGTGCTCGGCTGCACGCACTACCCGCTGCTCACCGGCGTGATCTCCTACGTCATGGGGGAGGCGGTCACGCTGGTCTCCTCTGCGGAGGAGACCGCCAAGGACGTCTACCGCGCACTGGTGCGCCATGACCTGGCGCGCGTCCAGCCGCCGCAGGAGCCCCACGAGTTCCTGGCCACGGGAGATCCGGAGCCCTTCCAGATCCTGGCCCGGCGCTTCCTGGGCCCGGAGGTCACGGCGGTGCGCCACGTGGGCTCGGTGGCCGAGCAGTTCCCCACGGGCTCGCTGTCCCAGGTGAGCTCGCAGATGCTCGCCGAGCACGCCGCCATGAAGGACCGCGCCTCCGCCGGTCCGTCCCCTGTCCGCGCCTCCGACGATGAAGGCCCCGTCTCATGATCCTGACCGTGATCGGCTGCACCGGCTCGTTCGCCGGCCCCGATTCCCCTGCCTCCTGCTACCTGCTCACCGGAACCGATCATGAGGGTCGGACCTGGCGGGTGCTCATGGACCTCGGCAACGGGTCGCTGGGCGCGCTGCAGCGCCACATCGAGCTCTCGGAGATCGATGCCGTCCTGATCAGCCACCTTCACCCGGATCACTGCGTCGACCTGGCGGGGCTGCACGTGGCGGTGAAGTGGGATCCGCGCGGCTGGGAGGCCGGTCCGGTCCCGGTCTGGGGCCCGGCCGGGATGATGGACTACATGGAGGCCGCCCACGTCCTGGACTCCGCGGAGACGATCGAGAACGAGTTCACGATCGGGCAGTGGGAGGACGGCCGGGCCGTGGAGATCGGCCCGTTCCGCATCACCCCGCACCGGGTCGAGCACCCGGTCGAGGATCCGTTCGCGCTGCGCATCGAGTACGACGGAGCCGACGGCAACAGCGTGCTGACCTACTCCGGGGACAGCGACGCCTGCGAGGGCCTCACCGAGGCCGCCCGCAATGCCGATCTCTTCCTGTGCGAGGCCGCCTACCACGAGGGCCGCGACGCCTACCGGGGGATCCACCTCACGGGCCTGCGCGCCGGGCAGACCGCCGACGCCGCCGATGCCGATGAGCTGATGCTCACGCACCTGCCCGTGTGGAACTCGCCGACCCGTGCCGTCAGGGAGGCTGCCGAGGCCTTCACGGGTCCGATCTCGCTGGCTCAGCCGTCGACCTCGTACCGGATCGTGGCCGACATGGACCGCACCGCCGGTCGCGTCCTGGCCAGGGGCCGCTCGGTGCCGAGCACCACGACCACCATGCGCGTGATCGACCCCAACACGCGCGGTGCCGAGACGCGCTGAGCTCCGCCACGGCTCGCCCGCCGAGCCGTTGGCCGCCGCCGCCCGCGCGCGGCTAGGCTGGGCGCCATGACTTCCGAGGCTGAGACCCCCGCCGCATCCTCGTCCGCGAGCGGACCCCGAGCGGACGGACGCGCCGTCGACGAGCTGCGTCCCATCACCATCACGCGCGGCTGGTCCGCGCAGGCCGAGGGCTCGGCGCTGATCGAGTTCGGGCAGACTCGCGTGCTGTGCACCGCCTCGGTCACCGAGGGCGTTCCGCGCTGGCTGCGCGGCGAGGGCCGCGGCTGGGTCACCGCCGAGTACGCGATGCTTCCCCGGGCCACCGGCACGCGCTCGCAGCGCGAGTCGGTCAAGGGCAGGATCGGCGGCCGCACCCACGAGATCTCCCGGCTCATCGGCCGGTCGCTGCGCTCCGTGATCGACCTGAAGGCGCTCGGCGAGAACACCGTGGTCCTGGACTGCGATGTCCTCCAGGCGGACGGCGGCACCCGCACGGCATCGATCACCGGTGCCTATGTGGCGCTGAGCGAAGCCATGGGGTGGGCCCGACGCCAGGGCCTGGTCACCGGCGATCCGCTCACCGACTCCGTGGCCGCGGTCTCGGTCGGGATCATCGACGGCGTCCCCATGCTGGATCTGCCCTATGTCGAGGACGTCCGCGCCGAGACCGACATGAACGTGGTCGTCACCGGCTCCGGGACCTTCGTGGAGGTCCAGGGCACTGCCGAGGGCGCCCCGTTCGATCGCAGCGAGCTCGACGGCCTCCTGGACCTGGCGGTTGCCGGATGCGCCGATCTGGCGAGGATCCAGGCGGCCACGCTCGCGGAGGGCCGCGATGCCTGAGCAGCACGACCCCTCCCAGGCCGCCGCATCGACCGCCCCCAGTGCGGCCGTGGAATCCGCATCGGAGGACCCCGAGCCAGATCCGGACGCGTCCGCGGTATCCATCCCATCGGGCGCCCGCCTGGTCCTGGCCACGCACAACGCCGGCAAGCTCGCCGAGCTGCGGGCCATGATCGCAGCCGAGCTGCCCGGTCTGGACGTCGAGCGCGCCGTGGTGGACGCAGGCTCCCTGGGCCTGCCCGACGTCCGTGAGACCGGCACGACCTTCCAGGCCAACGCGCTGCTCAAGGCGCACGCGGCCGCCGAGGCCTCTGGCCTGCCTGCCGTGGCCGATGACTCCGGACTGGCCGTCGACGTCCTGCACGGCGCCCCGGGCATCTTCTCGGCACGCTGGGCGGGGCGCCACGGCGACGACACCGCCAATCTCGAGCTCCTGCTGGCCCAGCTGGGCGATATCCCCGATGAGCACCGTGCCGCGGGCTTCGTGTGCGCCGCAGCTCTGGTGCTCCCGGAGGGAGCCGAGCACCTCGAGTTCGGGCACCTGCGCGGCACGCTGCTGCACGAGCCGGTCGGCGACGGCGGCTTCGGCTACGACCCCGTCCTGCGCCCCGACGGCCTGGACGTCTCGTGCGCCCAGCTCGATCCGGAGCACAAGAACCGGATCAGCCACCGGGGACAGGCCATGGCCGCCCTGGCGCCGCACCTGGTCGCCCTGCTCTCCCAGGGCGCTCCCGCAGCGGAGCCCGGAGAGGAGCGCTGAGGTGGTCGCCCTGGGCATGAAGCGCATGCTCCCGTACGCCGATGTGGTGGATGCCGCGCTGCGCGAGATCGGAGAGCACCCGGATCCGAGCACGTGGCGGATCATCACGAGCGGGTCCGCGCACGTGGTCGTCGGGATCGACGACCGGCTGTGCGTGCGCATCGCCAAGAACCCGGCCGCCAAGCGCAGCCTGGCACGGCGCACCGAGGTCCTCTCCAGGCTGCCCGAGTACTCCTTCGCCACGCCGCGGCCGCTGAGCCGCGTGCACGGCAGCCGAGGCCACGGCGCGGTCGCCCTGTCCTGGGTGCACGGCGAGCACCGCTGGGGCAGGGTGGACACCGCGGAGCTGATCTCGCTGCTCGAGCAGCTGTGGGCCACCGACACCGCACCGCTGGAGGCCTATCTGGACCGCCCTGGTCAGCATTGGGGCGGTCATCGTCGGCGTCGGATCATGCTCGACGACGTCGTGCCGCGGCTGCTGCCGCGCAACCGCGAGCTGGCCCGGCACGCGATCCGGGATCTGGCCGAGCTGGAGACGGTGACTCCTCACCTCGTGCACTCGGACCTGATGGGCCAGAACATGATCTGGTCCGGTGACGCGCTGGCCGGGGTGATCGACTGGGATCACGCGAGCCTGGGCGATCCGGCGCAGGACGTGGCCGCACTGGCCTGCTCGTACGGCTGGCCCACCCTCGACGGCGCCCTGCCGCCCGAGATCCTGCACCGAGCCCGACTGCACGCACGGATCATGCCCATGCAGTCGGTGGCCTACACGCTGGTCCAGGATCTGGACACGGCGCAGGTCAATCAGGCCGTGGCTCGGGCCGATGAATGGATCGACACTCGTCTGCGAGCCCTGCTGCGCCGCTGAGCCGGGTTGCGAGCCCAGCGGCGACCGCTCAGCCGGTCAGGCCGAGCAGCTGCACCCACCGCTGGCAGGCCTCCTCGATGACCTCCCGGGCCTCCAGCCGCCCGATCTGCTGAGCCTCCAGCGACGCACCGCCATGCGCGGCGGCGATCAAGGCCGCCGCCAGCGGTGCGCTGCCGCGGGCGTCCGAGCCCTGCTCCCGCTGGGCCGCGGCCACGGCCGTCTTCCAGAGCTCAGGCGCCGAGGCACCTGTCTGCTCGGCCTCCAGGGCGCAGCGCAGGCCGATGGCCAGCGTTCTCGACGACGTGTCCCGGTCCGGCTCGGCGCTGCTGCCAGCGGCGCCGGAGTCTGCCTGCCCCTGCGGGGTGTCGGCCTCCTGTGCCACGCCCGCGGCGGTGTCCGGATCGCGTCCGTCGAGGACGGCCTGGAGCAGCTCGGAGGTGCCGCGGGTGGGACGGGTGAGCCGGCCCAGCACGTCCAGGGCGGACTCGGCGGCAGTGCGCACGGGCTCCTCCGAGCCCCGGCAGCCCTCGACCTGCGCGGCTTGGAGCATGAGCGCCAGCGCGGTCGCGGCCGTCTGCGCCTCGGCCCGTCCGTGGGTGATCGCGGCGGCATCGATGCTCAGCGGGGCGATCGAGCGCCAGCCCACGGGAAGCAGGCCGTAGGGGATCGAGCGGATCACCGCAGTCCGGTCCTGGGCCTCTGGGAGCACGGGGCGCTCGACCAGGCCCATGCTGCCGGTGAGCAGCGCCTCCAGCGTCTGGCCCTGGTGGCCGTGATCTGCGTGAAGCACCTGGTGGGCGTCGATCCAGCGCGGCAGCGGGGAGGGTGCGGACTCCGGCCATTCGACGTCCTGGGTGCGCAGCCAGCGCAGCTGCGCCAACCACTGGCAGGCGGTCTCATCGGCGGCCTCACCGGCCGAGGCCCATTCGATCGACTCGAGCAGCCCGTCCATCGTGTAGAGGCTCAGCTGGGTGTCGGCGCTGATCCGCAGCGGCTGAAGCTGGAGCGTCGTGGGACCGGAGACGGCTGCGGCGTCCGCGATGGTCGCCGCCGCTCCTCCAGAGGCCGCACCCGCACCGGGCGAGCCGCCCTGCGCGACGCCGGGCGACGGGATGCCGAGGACCTGGCCTCCTGCTGCGGTGCTGACGCCCTCGGGCGGGGCCGCAGGGGCCTGCGCGGGCTCGGGCTGCGCCGTCAGGGCGTCCCCCAGTGCCCCTGCGAGCATGATCGCGCGGACCCGATCGGCGATCCCGGGGAGATCTGCCGGGGTGCCCTGATCGGGCGAGAGCGCGGGCGAGGACGAGGATGCGGTCATGGCCCCATCCTAGAAGCGCTGGGACGCGCCCCGGCACGAGGCCCGCGGGGCCGCCCCGACGCTCGGCGCTAGGCTGGGCGCCGAGCACCGCGCAGAGTCGGTGCCGTGAATCCGTCCGCACGACAGCCAGGAGCGCCATGAGCGACAGGGCCAGGCTCGGCACCGGCCGCGAACCCGCAGCCGACCATGCCGCCGGCGGCTCGTGGTCGGCATCCCGCAGCAGCACCGGCGAGGGACGGGCAGACGCGCCGACCGGCTCCGGGCCCAGCGGTGCCGCCGCGGGCTCCGGCGAGTCCGGTGCGGGAGAGCTGGCCACGCCGCTGCCGGACCGGGGCCACCGCGCGCTGGCGATCGGCGGCATCGCCAGCGCGGGCACGGCGGGACGCGGCCCGGAGCTCGGTGCTGCGGGGTACAGCGGCGCCGTCGCAGGGGACGGCGCCGCGCCTGCGGATCCTTCTCCCGGCGCCTCGTCGGAAGCCGACGTCCAGGCCCGCGATCTCACCTCGGACACGACGGCCGAGGACGGCTCTGCCCCGCAGGAGGGAAGCGGCCGCGATCGGCGCACCCGACGGGCGCAGCTGCGCACCCTGATGGTGGGTGACTACCCCGTCCTGCGAGGCGTGGTCTCCAACTGGTACCTCCTGCTGACCCTGATCGTGCGGCTTCCGTCGGTCATCCTGCCGCTGACGGTGCTGACCTACGTCACCGCCGTGTCCGGGCAGGAGCTGTGGGGTGCCGCCTGCGCGGGCGCGGTGCACCTGGGCCAGGCGGTCTCGGTGCTGGCCCTGGTGCGCGGCGACCGGATCCGCCGCCGGCAGTGGATCCTGCTGCTGCACACGCTGCTGCACGTGGGCGTGATCTGCTGGCTCGTCTTCCGCTTCTCGGAGCAGGCGCAGGACGCGCCCACCGCGCCCTGGCCGTGGCTGCTGTGCCTGCTGGCGGGGCTGTCCGCGCCGCAGCTGGGCAACGCGACCCGGCTGCGCTGGCGCACCATCCTGGAGCAGCGCCGCAGCCTCGACCTGATCCTGCCGAGCATGCGCCACGACGCTGTCATGGACGCCGTGTCCCTGGTGCTCGGCGCGCTCATCGTGGGCGTCCTGGCGATCACGCTGGGGCCGCTGCTGGGGATTATGGCCGCCGCCGGGCTGCTCGTGCTGTGCACGACCGCTCTGCTGCTGCACCCCACCGCCGACATCCTGGGCGAGGATGCCCAGGACCATCTGGTCGATCCGACTCATCAGCCGCTCAACTCCGCCATGCGACGCAGGCTGCGCACGCAGCGGCGCATGCGCTTCCTGCCGGTGGTGGGCGTCGGGTGCATCGGGCTGATGCTGGGCTCGATCCAGATGTGCTTGGTCTACTTCACGGCCTCGGTCGAGGCCATCGAGACGATCGGGGCCCAGTTCGCGGCCCTGGGCCTCACCGCTGGGGCGGCGGCGGTGATCACCGCAGGCGCGCGCCCGCGTCGTCCCTGGAACCTGTGGGTGCTCTTCGGGGCGGTGACGGTGCTCGCCACGCTGCTGATGTCTCTGCCGTCGCGGCCGCTGGGAATGGTCCTCATCCTGGCGGTCCTGGGCGCTGCGATCGGTCCCACGCTGGTGGCCGTGTTCTCCACGGTCCCGCTGATCACCCCGCTGAGCGAGGTCAGGGGACTCACTGCTGCCACGAGCGTCCTCACCCAGGTGGGGATGGGCCTGGGCGTGGGCCTTGCCGGTGTCATGGGCGACCTGGCCGGCTATGAGACGGCCGCCCTGCTGCCCGTCCTGGCGGCGGCGGCGCTTCTGGCGACCGTCTTCGTGCTCATGGCGCGACGCAGCCGCGTGCCCCTGGACCTGGTGGGGGAACGGCCGATCCCGGGCACCGAGTCCGTTCCGAGGATGCTCTCGGAGGACTGAGGCCCGGGATCGGCGCGATCGATCAGCGTCCGCGGATCAGTGGCCGCGGTCGAGCCACTCCTGGACATGCGGGGCCTCGGCCCCGATCGTGGTGGAGTCCCCATGCCCGGTGAGCACCGCCGTGGAATCGGGCAGGGTGAGCAGGCGCTCGCGGATGGACTCGACGATGGTGGGGAAATCCGAGTACGAGCGCCCCGTGGCTCCGGGACCGCCCTGGAAGAGGGTGTCTCCGGAGAACACCACGCCGCTCAGGGGCTCGACGGGGGAGCCCTGGTCGTCCACGACGCCCAGCTCCGGGGCGTAGAGGCACACCGAGCCGGGCGCGTGGCCCGGAGTGTGCAGCGCGCGCAGGCTCAGGGAGCCGATCTGGAACTGCGTGCCCTCGGCGATCTCGTGATCGGGGGCGGTCTGCGGGTGGGTCTGGTCCCACAGCACGCGATCCTCTGGATGCAGCCAGGTCTGCGCCCCGAGCATCTGGGCCACCTGCGGGGCCACGCCCACGTGGTCGTCGTGGCCGTGGGTCAGCACGACCGCCACGACCTCCCGGCCTGCCACCGCCTCCCGCACGGCCTCCGGGGAGTGCGCGGGATCGATCACCAGGCAGCGCTGGCCGTCCCCGACGATCCAGACGTTGTTCTCCACCTCCCACGTGCCTCCGTCGAGGGAGAAGGTCCCGCTGGTCACCACGCGCTCGACGCGCACGGAGCCGTCGGCGAAGGCGGCGACGGTCAGTGGCGCGGTGCTCATTCGCCCACCTCCACGACCGAGCGCAGGACGCGGCCCTGCTTCATCTTCTCGAAAGCGGACTGGACGTCATCCATGGTGATGCGCTCGGAGACGAAGCTGTCAAGGTCCAGTCGACCCAGGCGGTACTGGTCCACGAACATGGGGAAGTCGCGCTCGGGCAGGGTGTCGCCGTACCAGGCGGACTTGATGGAGCCGCCGTGGCTGAAGACCTCGGCCAGGTCGATGTCGGTGACCGTGCCCGGGTTCGGGACGCCCACCAGCACCATGCGACCGGCCAGGTCACGGGCCTCGAAGGCCTGGCGGAAGGTGGGAGCGATGCCCACGGCATCGATCACCAGGTCTGCGCCGTGGCCGCCGGTGATCTCGCGGATGGCCTCGACGGGGTCTTTCTCCTTGGAGTTGACCTTGTGGGTGGCGCCGAAGGACTCGGCGGTGGCCAGCTTCTCGTCGTCGAGGTCCACGGCGATGATCCGCGTGGCTCCACCCAGCTGAGCGCCGGCGATCGCCGCGGTGCCCACGCCGCCGCAGCCGATCACGGCCACGGACTCGCCGCGCTTCACGGCACCGGTGTTCAGCACCGCCCCCAGGCCGGCGGTCACGCCGCAGCCGAGCAGCCCGACGGCCGCGCGCTGCTGCGGCTCGAGGGCACCGCCCGGGATTCGAGTGCACTGACCGGCGGCGACCAGGGTCTTCTCTGCGAAGGCGCCGATGCCCAGGGCGGGCTCAAGCGGGGTGCCGTCCTGCAGGGTCATCTTCTGCGTGGCGTTGAGGGTGTCGAAGCAGTACCAGGGCTCGCCGCGGTGGCAGGCGCGGCACTGGCCGCACACGGCGCGCCAGTTGAGGATGACCTCGTCGCCGACGGCGATGTCCGTGACGCCCTCGCCGATGGCGGCCACGCGGCCGGTGGCCTCGTGTCCGAGCAGGAACGGGAAGTCGTCCGAGACGCCGCCGACCTGGTAGTGCATGTCGGTCTGGCAGACCCCGCAGGTCAGGATGTCCACCAGGGCCTCCCCGGGGCCCGGATCCGGGACCAGGATGGTCTCCACGACGGGGGCCTCGTCCTTGGCCTTGACGACGACGGCCTTGACTTCATGCATGCTGGATCGCTCCTCGTGCGTGTTCGGGACAGATGCTCGCAGCCGACCCTGGACAAGACGGCGGGAGGCGCCGCGGCACCAGGGCCGCGGCGCCTCCCGCCACTGTAGCGAACAGCACAGACGTCGTGCCTGGCCCGCCTGTCTCAGACCTCGCGCTGGCGCTGCTCGTCGAGCACGGAGCGGGCCTCGTCATCGAAGTGGGCGACCTCGTCGGCGCCCTCCGCGCCGGAGTCCTTCCCACTGGCCGTGTAGTCGATCCCGGAGTCCGAGTCCAGGCGCAGCTGCCGGCCCTGCTCGATGAGCTTGTCCTGCTTCTCGATGTTCGCCACGACCGTGCCGACATCGCGCGGGGGCAGCTGCAGCGTGTCCTCGGCGGGGATGCCGGCCTGCAGCTCGCGCGTCCGCTCGACCTCGGCGTCGATCTCGGCACCCAGCAGGAGCACGTTGTTGATGATCCACACGCCCAGCAGGCCCAGGATCACGGCGCCGATGACGCCGTAGGTGGCGGTCTGCGTGGCGAACTGCGTGGCGTAGACGGAGAAAGCGCCGGCGGCCAGGATCGCGCCCAGGATTGCGAAGACCGCACCGGGGGAGATCCAGCGGAACTTGGGCTGGCGGACGTTGGGGGTCCGGTAGTACAGGACGGCCACGAGCAGCATGAGCAGCACGAGGATGACGGGCCACTTGGCGATGTTCCACACGGTCACGGCGGTCGAGCCCAGGCCGATGGCATCGCCCAGGGTCTCCGCGATGCCGCCGGAGAGCAGGATCATCAGGAAGATCAGCACCACGGTGATCACGACCGTCAGCGTGGTCAGCAGCATGGACAGCTTGAGCTTGACGAAGCCGCGGCCCTCCTCGACCTCGTAGATCCGGTTCATGGCCCGGGAGAACGCGCCGACGTAGCCGGAGGCCGTCCACAGTCCGGTGGCCACACCGATGATCAGGGCGATGATGCCGCCGCCGGTCGAGCTGGTGAGGTTGTTGATCGGCTCGGAGAGCAGCTCGTTGAGCTCCGGCGGGACGCGTCCGTCCAGGAAGCCGGTGATCGCCTGCGTGGTCTGCTCGCCCTGGCCGAACACGCCCAGCAGGGAGACGACGGCCAGCAGGCCGGGGAAGATCGCCGAGACCGTGAAGTAGGTCAGCGCTGCGGCCAGGTCCGTGCAGCCGTCCTGCGTGAACTCCGCAAACGACCGCTTGAGGACATAGCCCCACTTCATCTTGGTCGGCGAGTCCGGCTTCGAGCTGCTCTCGGCCGCGGGGGCCTCGGCGCGCTCCAGGGTCTCGCGAAGGTTGTTCTTCGCCACGTGGGGCTCCTTGCTGAGGGTCGAGGGGGAACTCGGATCGCTCGTGAGCTCGGGCGGCCGTCGCGATCCGGGAGTTCAGTGTACTGAGATCCGGCCCGCGGACCCGGGAGCCGGCGCGACCCCCGTCGCTCCGACGCGCCGGGCAGGGCGGGTCGAGGCGGCAGGGTCCGCATGGTGCAGGGCGCGGACCGGGGAGGTCCGTGCGGGGATCAGTCGGTCAGGCTGTGGCGCAGGCGATCGGAGAGCCGGGTGAGGATGCGCAGCTCCTCCGAGTCCAGCCCGGCGACCATGAGCTCGTGCACGTGGCGGTCGAAGTGCTCCGCGATGCGCTGCTGCAGGTCCTTGCCGTCCTCGGTGAGCCTGATGCGCAGGCCGCGCAGGTCCTGGGGATCCTGCCAGCGGTGGACGAGGCCCTTGGCCTCGAGCCTCTCGAGCATGCGGGAGAGGCTGGACTGCGTGAGGAGGACATACTCGTTGAGCTCGTTCAGGCGGATGCCGCGGGCGTCGGAGCGGGCCAGGTTGAACAGGACGTCGTATTCGCGCATGGACAGATCCGCGAACTCCTCCTGTCGCTGGAGCTTGCGCATGACGGTGACCTGGGCTCGGTACAGGGCCTCCCATGCAGTGGTGGAGGTCTCTACGGGGTCGTTGTCAGATTCTCTGGTGGGCACGATCCAGATCATATGTCATCCAAGTCGAATGCATGATTCTTCCGTGTCCACCGAAAGGCGCCTGTGTCCGGAGAAAAGGTCGGGGACAGTTCCGACGGCGGTCTCCGTCCGTGTCTGTGGCCTGCAACGTCACGGAAGGACGGGCCGGGACGACGACGGCCTCCCATGCATATGCATGGGAGGCCGTCGTTCAGGCGTGCGTCATGAAAGCGCTCGCAGGCTATCTGCTCATCGGATTCCGAGGGTCTTTGCGGTGTGGCCCATGATCTCGTCGGCCAGCGCCGGGTTCTCATCGAGCTGCTGACCCAGCGAGGGGATCAGGTCGGTGAGGCGGGACTTCCAGGCCGCGGAGTGGTTCGGGAAGCAGCGTCCCAGCAGGTCGATCATGATCGGGACCGCGGTCGAGGCGCCCGGGGAGGCGCCCAGGAGGCCTGCGATCGAGCCGTCGTCGGCGGTGATCAGCTCCGTGCCGAACTGCAGCACGCCGCCCTTCTTCTTGTCCTTGCGCATGACCTGCACGCGCTGGCCGGCGTGGACGAGCTCCCACTCCTCGGCCTGGGCCTGCGGGTAGAACTCGCGCAGGGCCTCCATGCGCTGGTCCTTGTTCTTGGCCAGCTCGGAGAGCAGGTACTTGACCAGGTCCAGGTTGGCCAGGCCTGCGCGGGCCATGGGGTAGATGTTGTCGGGGCGCACGGACTTGGGCAGGTCCAGCAGGGAGCCCTGCTTGAGGAAGTTCGGCTTGAAGCCGCCGTAGGGGCCGAACAGCAGCGACTTCTTCCCGTTCTCGTAGCGGGTGTCCAGGTGCGGCACCGACATGGGCGGGGCGCCGACGGCCGCCTGGCCGTAGACCTTGGCGTCGTGGCGCTCGGCGGTGCTGGGGTTGGAATTGCGCAGCCACAGCCCGGAGACCGGGAAGCCGCCGAAGCCCTTGATCTCCGGGATCCCCGACTTCTGCAGCAGCGGCAGGGCTCCGCCGCCGGCGCCGACGAACACGAACTTGGCGCGGATCTCGCGGGAATCCTCCGAGTTCAGGCGGTTCTGGGTGCGCACGATCCAGGTGCCGTCCGGCTGGCGGTCCAGGTTCTGCACCTGGACGCCGGTGCGGATCTCGGCGCCGTTGGCCTCCATGTGCCGGATCAGCTGGCGGGTCAGCTCGCCGAAGTTGACGTCGGTGCCTTCCGGGGCGAAGGAAGCGGCCACGGGGCCGGCGCCGCGGCCCTCCTGGGTCAGCGGGGCCCACTGGGCGATCTGGTCGCGGTCCTCGGAGAGCTCGAGGCGCTCGAAGAGCTTGTGCTGCGAGAAGGACTCGTGGCGGGCCCGCAGGTACTCCACGTGGTCCGCGTTGAAGACCATGGAGATGTGCGGGACCGGGTTGATGAACGAGCCCGGCTCGCCGAGCTTGCCCTCGGTGACGAGCGTGGACCAGAACTGGCGCGAGACCTGGAACTGCTCGTTGATCTTCACGGCCTTGGTGGCATCGACCGTGCCGTCCGCGGCGCGCGGGGCGTAGTTGAGCTCGCACAGGGCGGAGTGCCCGGTGCCGGCGTTGTTCCACACCGCCGAGCTCTCCTGGCCCACGTGGTCGAGGCGCTCGAGCAGGGTGATGCTCCAGCTCGGCTCGAGTTCCGTGAGCATGGCGCCCAGGGTTGCGGACATGATGCCGCCGCCCACCAGGACGACGTCGGTGGATTCCATGGTCTTGGTCACGTGAAGAGGCCTCCGTCTGCTCGGGCGCGGAGATCAGCTGCCCTGGACCCGGGCCTCCGCGCGCGTGGTCGCCTCCCAGGCTACTCCGTCGTGGGCCGTGCCTGCGGTCACGACTGGGTGAGCTCGACCTCGCGGAAGGGCTCGAAGCCCGTGGAGGACAGGGGGAAGGACGCCGTGCGCTGATTCACGGCCACGGCAGTGATGGGGAAGGCCAGGGGCAGCGCGGCGCGGTGCTGGGCGACTTGGTCGCCGACTCTGCTGTAGAGCTCCTGGCGCTGCTCGCCGTCCGGGACCTCCGCGGCCTCCTCGATGAGCTCGTGGAGGCTCTCGGATCGCAGGTCGAGCTCCGGGGTGGTCGCGGAGAAGAGCACGGCCGTGAAGAAGTCCTGATCGCGCAGCCCGCCGCTGAGGCCGCTGAGGAAGAGGTCGTGATCGGCGGAGCGGGTGCGCAGGCTCTGCGCGTAGGTGCTCCAGGGCAGCGGCACCGGCGCGATCTCGAACCCGCAGCGCACCAGCTGCTCCGAGATGTCGGCGTAGAGCCGCTCCGGCTCCAGCGCCCAGGAGCGGGAGGCTCCGGTGGGGTAGGCGAAGCGCAGGGGCGTGCCGTCGTAGCCGGCGTCCTCGAGGGCCCGGCGCGCGTCCTGCGGGTTGTAGCCGGGGTATCCGGAGGTGCCGTCGGGGATGTTGAAGCGGGCTGGCATGAAGTCCTGGGCCACCCCGGTGCCCTCGGGGTAGTGCTCGCGCACCAGCGCCTGCCGATCGATCGCGGACATCACCGCGCCGCGGACCTCGAGGGAGTCCAGCCACTTCGACGAGGTGTGGATGCCCAGGTAGGACAGGGCATAGGGGTCGCGCTGCAGGACCTGGACTCCGTCGCGGGCCAGCGGCGCGAAGTCCGAGAGCCCGACCAGGTCGTAGCCGTCCACGCGTCCGGTCTCCAGGGCGATGTAGCGCATGCGGGGGTCGAGGATCGCCACGAACGACAGGCGGCCGATGTCTCCGGTGCCGTTCCAGTGCTCGGGGAAGGACTCGAGCTCGATGGGATCGTCCGGGAGCTGGCCTGCGCCCGGGTCGAGTCCGCGCACCACGCGGAACGGCCCAGTGCCCACGGGCGCGGTGCCGACGGTGTCGTCGTCGATCGAGGCGCTCGAGGCGATCCCGAAGGCCGGGTGCGTCAGGCACGTGACCAGGGCGGGGAAGCGGCGGGTCAGCAGCAGGCGGAAGGTGTGCTCGTCGACCGCCTCGCAGCCGTCGTAGAGGCTTCCCTGGGGGGTGCCGCGGCGGAAGATGGCATCGAACAGGCTGTGCCGCCCGGTCGCGGTGTCTCGCACGGAGGCCGCCGCCCAGCGCTCGAAGTTGCGGCAGACGTTCTGGGCGGTGAGCTTCTCGCCGTCGTGGAAGACGACGTCGCGGCGCAGAGCGAAGTCGAGGGTGCGTCCGTCGTCGGAGGCGGCCCAGCTCACCGCGAGCGCGGGCACGGCCTCGCCGGTCAGGGAATCCGGGGCCACGAGGCCGTCGAGCACCTGGCGGGCCACGCGATTGGTCTCCACGTTGTCCGTGAGCGTGGGGTCCAGCGTGGGGGCCGTGGCCGCATTGGCGAACACGTACGGCCGCTGCGATGCGCTCTGCTCCTCGGAGGCGGAGTCGGCTTCCGATCCCCGTGAGCAGCCGGCCAGCGCCAGGGCGGAGGCGCCGAGCAGCAGCGCTCGGCGGGTCGGCTGGGCGCTCACGATTCCTCCTGGGGCTGGTCTCGGTCGGGGACGGCGGTGCGGGAGCGCGCGGGCGATGAGCAGGCGCGCTGCGGGAGTGCGCGAGGCGGGACTCGAACCCGCACGCCGGAGCACAGGAACCTAAATCCTGCGTGTCTGCCAGTTCCACCACTCGCGCTCGCCCCGCACTGCGGGGGCCGCCCGATCATACCGTCGACGGAGCCGACGACGACGGCCGCAGCGCCTCAGTCCTCCAGGCCGAGGTCCCGGCGCAGCTTGGCCACGTGGCCCTTGGCGCGCACGTTGTACTGGGCGAGCTCGACGACGCCGTCGGCGTCGACGACGATCGTGGAGCGGATCAGTCCCTCGTAGACCTTGCCGTAGTTCTTCTTCTCGCCCCAGGCGCCCCAGCGCTCGGCGACCTCGTGATCGGGGTCCGAGAGCAGGGGGAAGCCGAGCGACTCCTTCTGCGCGAAGCGCTCGAGAGCGGCGGGGGCATCGGGGGAGATGCCCAGGACCTCGAAGCCGTCGGCGCGGAAGCGCTCCAGGCGGTCCTGGAAGTCGCAGGCCTGGGTGGTGCAGCCCGGGGTGGAGGCCTTCGGGTAGAAGTAGACGATGACCCGCCTGCCGCGCAGCGCGGACAGGGTGACCTCCTCGCCTGCGGCATCGGTGAGGGTGAAGTCAGGGGCCTGCTCTCCGGGGGTCAGTCGCTGGGACATGTTCGGACTCCTTCGTCGCTGTCGGGTGCTGCTGACATGGTCGCAGATCGGCCTGATCCGGCAGTCGGGGCCGGACCCATGCGGCAGTGAGGATTGCTTCCCTCGTCATGGTTACAATCGTGTCATGTCCGAGAACTCCGAGTGGTCGACCAATCGCCTCCTGTCCACGGCGGCCCGGCTCGTCGAGCACTCGTGGAACGAGCGGCTGGCGGCCCTGGGCGTGACCCACGCCGGGTACATGGCGCTGGACGTGCTCCACGAGCACGGCACGCTGAGCCAGGCCCGGCTCGCCCAGGAGGTCCGGGTCCAGGCGCAGACCATGGGCAAGACCCTGCACCGGCTGGAGAGCCACGGGCACATCAGCCGCAGCCCCAATCTCAAGGATCGGCGCAGCCACCTGGTCTCGATCACCGAGGCGGGCCGGAACGTCCTGGACGAGGCCTCGCGCCTGGAGGGCGAGCTGATCGACGACGGCACCCTGAGCGACGAGCAGCTGCGCCGCAGCCTGGCGCACATCATCTCCACTCTCGGCGCCTCCCGCTGGACGTTCGATGTCGATGCCCAGGGCGCGGTCCACGAGGTCTCCGAGGACCAGGGTGAGCGCCCTGCCGAGTCCGCTCCAGCGCCGGGGGGGTCGGAGGCGGTCTGAGGCCGCGGCGCCCGGCCGGCCCTGCGCCCCGGCGAGCGCGGCATGCGGCGTTCATGACGGTGCTCATGCATAAGGGCCCGACTCCAGCTGGAGTCGGGCCCTTTGCCTTTCCTGTGCGCCCCCTCGGACTCGAACCGAGAACCCGCTGATTAAGAGTCAGCTGCTCTGCCAATTGAGCTAGAGGCGCGGGATGCGATCTGGGGGAGCGGAACGCTGCCGCCGCCTTCGATCTGCGCCGCAAGACATTACCACAGGGCGAGAATCGGACTCGCTGGACCTCCAGGAGAGGTGCGGGGAATCCGTTTCGCGAAGCTGTGCTCCGTCGAACGACGAAGAAAGAATGTACCGGAGGTTCCCGGCGCTGTCCACTTGGTGCTCCCGGACGTGGCCTGTCTCACTATGCGGGACGGTCGTCCCGAGGATTGACACGCCCTTGCGGGGCATCGGAGCATGGCCGACATGCAGTGGATCACAGCGCGCCGTCACTCGGTCATTCTGACCGGGCTGGTCGTCCCAGTCGGGCGACCGGTCTGACGCGCGCTGAGCATCCCGCGAGCTGAAGGCCCCGTCGCCCGTCCGCACCAGGATGGATCGGGGCCTTCGCTCGTTCAGCCCGCCCGCACGATCGCCTTGGCACCCGGGGCGCCGGCGAGCGGCCGCTTCCGGAGGATGGCGAGATGCCCGAGACCTCCCGGCGCCGTCGTGCGCCAGGGGGCCGCGGGAGGCCTTCGGATCGGGGACAATGTCTGCAACGGCCGCTGGGCCGAGGACCGCAGCGCTGAGGATTCGGCACGAAGGACGATGACATGAGCAGTGGAACAGAGATCAGCCCCGCGCTGATGGCCAGTCGGCGCACGGGTGCGGGGCACCAGAAGGCGGCCTCCGACTCGGGCGTCGTCATGCCGCGGGTCATGGGGCCGAACCCCACGATCGCTCCGGAGGAGACCACCGGGTCGGGGGCGGTCATCAAGTCCCTGCAGGCCCTGGGCGTCACGGACGTCTTCGGCCTGCCGGGCGGGGCCATCCTGCCCACCTACGACCCCCTGATGGACGCCGAGGGCATCAATCACATCCTGGTCCGCCACGAGCAGGGCGCCGGGCACGCGGCCGAGGGCTACGCCATGGCCTCCGGGCGCGTGGGCGTGTGCATCGCGACCTCCGGGCCCGGTGCCACCAACCTGGTCACCGCGCTGGCCGATGCCAACATGGACTCGATCCCCATGGTCGCGATCACCGGTCAGGTCGCCTCGAGCCTGATCGGCTCGGACGCCTTCCAGGAGGCGGACATCGTGGGCATGACCATGCCGGTCACCAAGCACTCCTACCTCGTGACCGACGCCGACGAGATCCCTCGCATCATGGCAGAGGCCTTCCACCTCGCCTCGACTGGCCGTCCCGGCCCCGTGCTGGTGGACATCGCCAAGGATGCGCAGGTCGCGTCCACGACCTTCTCCTGGCCGCCCACCCTGGACCTGGTCGGCTACCGCCCGATCGCCCGGGGCCACGCCAAGCAGATCCGCGAGGCCGCGCGCCTGATCCGCGAGGCCCGTCGTCCGGTGATCTACGCCGGCGGCGGCACGATCAAGGCGGAGGCCTCCGAGCAGCTGGCCGAGCTGGCCGAGCTCACCGGCGCCCCGGTCGTCACGACCCTCACCGCCCGCGGCGTCTTCCCGGACTCCCACCCCCAGAACCTGGGCATGCCGGGCATGCACGGCACGGTGCCGGCCGTCTACGCCATGCAGCAGGCGGACCTGCTGATCGCCCTGGGCGCTCGGTTCGACGACCGCGTGACCGGTGTCCTCGCCTCCTTCGCCCCGAACGCCAAGGTCATCCATGCCGACGTCGACCCCGCGGAGATCTCCAAGAACCGCGTCGCCGACGTCCCGATCGTGGGCGATCTGGCCACGGTGATCCCGGATCTCTCCGAGGCGCTGCGCTCCGGCACGCAGCAGCTGCCGGACCTCGCCGACTGGTGGAAGATCCTCGACGGCGTGCGCGAGACCTACCCGCTCGGCTGGACCCCCACCGAGGACGGCCACCTCAGCCCGCAGCTCGTGATCCAGAAGATCTCGGAGCTCAGCGGACCGGAGTCGGTCTACGCCGCGGGCGTGGGCCAGCACCAGATGTGGTCCTCGCAGTTCATCCGCCACGAGCGCCCGCGCCAGTGGCTGAACTCCGCCGGACTGGGCACCATGGGCTTCGCCGTGCCGGCGGCCATGGGCGCCAAGGTCGCCGAGCCTGAGCGCACGGTGTGGGCCATCGACGGCGACGGCTGCTTCCAGATGACCAACCAGGAGCTGGCCACGTGCACGCTCAACGGGATCAACATCAAGGTCGCGGTCATCAACAACGGCTCGCTGGGCATGGTGCGGCAGTGGCAGACCCTGTTCTACGACGGCCGCTACTCGAACACCCACCTGAACACGGGCCATGACTCCCGGCGGGTCCCCGACTTCCTCAAGCTCGGCGAGGCCTACGGCTGCGCCGTCTTCCGCTGCGAGCGGGAGGAGGACGTCGAGGAGACCATCCGCGCGGCCATGGAGGTGAACGACCGCCCGGTCGTCATCGACTTCGTGGTCTCCGCCGACGCCATGGTGTGGCCCATGGTGCCCTCCGGCGTGGCGAACGACCTGATCCAGATCGCCCAGAACATGACGCCAGATTGGAACCAGGACGATGCCTGAGCAGTCCCGACACACCCTCTCGGTCCTCGTGGAGGACAAGCCGGGCGTCCTGACCCGTGTGGCCGCCCTGTTCGCCCGGCGCGCGTTCAACATCGACCAGCTCGCCGTGGGCGGCACGGACCAGGAGGGGCTCTCCCGCATCACGGTCGTCGTGAACGCGGACCCGCACTCCCTCGAGCAGGTCACCAAGCAGCTGAACAAGCTGGTGAACGTGATCAAGATCGTGGAGCTCGCCCCGGAGGCCTCGGTCTCCCGGGAGCACGTCATGATCAAGGTCCGGGCTGATGCGGCCACGCGGCTGCAGGTCACCCAGGCCGCCGACCTCTTCCGCGCCTCGATCATCGACGTCTCCCCGGACTCGGTCGTCATCGAGGCAACCGGCTCCTCGAACAAGCTCGAAGCGCTGCTCGAGGTCCTCCAGCCCTTCGGAATCCGCGAGATCGCCCGTGCCGGTACGCTGGCGCTCGGTCGCGGATCGAAGTCCATCACCGACCGCGCGCTGCGCCACTGATGCGGCCCCGCCCCGGGCCGTCGAGCACGGAACGGGGCATCGTCGCAGGCGCAGCGCCGGCACCGAAACGCCCGCACCCGCTGCGGGTCACCCACCCAAGGAGATGCACACGAACATGGCAGCAGAGATCTTCTACGAGGATGACGCCGACCTCTCGATCATCCAGGGCCGCAAGGTCGCGGTCATCGGCTACGGCTCCCAGGGCCACGCCCACGCGCTGAACCTGCGCGACTCGGGCGTCGACGTCCGCATCGGCCTGGCCGAGGGCTCCCGCTCGCGCGCCAAGGCCGAGGCCGAGGGCCTGCGCGTCCTGACGGTGGCCGAGGCCGCCGCCGAGGCCGACGTCATCATGATCCTGACCCCGGATCAGGTCCAGCGCACCGTGTACGCCGAGTCGATCCAGCCGAACCTCAAGGACGGCGACGCGATCTTCTTCGCCCACGGCTTCAACATCCGCTACGGCTACATCGAGGCCCCCCAGGGCGTCGACGTCGCCATGGTCGCCCCCAAGGGCCCGGGCCACACCGTGCGCCGCGAGTTCGAGGCCGGCCGCGGCGTCCCGGACCTGGTCGCCGTGGAGGTCGACGCCTCCGGCAAGGCCCTCGAGCTCGCCCTGTCCTACGCGAAGGCCATCGGCGGCGCCCGCGCCGGCGTCATCAAGACGACCTTCGCCGAGGAGACCGAGTCGGACCTGTTCGGCGAGCAGGCCGTGCTGTGCGGCGGCATGTCCCAGCTGGTCCAGTACGGCTTCGAGACCCTGACCGAGGCCGGCTACCAGCCGGAGATCGCCTACTTCGAGGTCCTGCACGAGCTCAAGCTGATCGTCGACCTGATGGTCGAGGGCGGCATCTCCAAGCAGCGCTGGTCGATCTCGGACACCGCCGAGTACGGCGACTATGTCTCCGGCCCGCGTGTGATCGACCCGTCGGTCAAGGAGAACATGCAGGCCGTGCTCGCCGACATCCAGGACGGCACCTTCGCCCGCCGGTTCATCGAGGACCAGGACAACGGGGCCAAGGAGTTCCTGGAGCTGCGCGAGAAGGGCCAGGGCCACAAGATCGAGTCCGTCGGCCGCGAGCTGCGCAAGCTGTTCGTCTGGTCGGACTCGGACGCCGACTACAACGAGGGCTCCGCCGCTCGCTGATCCGCGCAGCACCTCATCACGACGGCGGCCTCCCCTCCATCAGGAGGGGAGGCCGCCGTCGCGCTGTGCGCAGCCGATCAGCTGCCGGTGGTGATCACCGGAACGCCCTCGGAGGGCTGGACGACCACGAAGCCGGGGCCGTGGAAGGCCAGCTGGAAGGCCTCCCCGGAGCCGCCGCGGAACATGCCCGAGAAGTTGAAGTCGTTCTTGATGGACGGCGCCAGGTTGGTGGACCAGCACACCGCGGCCTGGGGATCCACGAAGGTGGGCTGCGTCGAGGCATCCAGGACCATGGGCTCGCCGTCGCAGCACACGGCGATGAAGCCGTGACCGGACAGCTCGAGGTTGAACAGGCCGCCGGCCATGAAGCCCGCGCCCTGGATGCGCTTGATGTCCCAGTTCAGGGAGCCGTCGAAGGCCAGCAGGGAGTCGGAGTCGACCGTGATGGCCTCGCCCTCGAGCTGGATCAGGAAGATGTTGCGCGCCTGGCGCGCGAAGAAGACCTCGCCCTGGCCGGAGACGCGCATCATGGCCCCGCCCTCGCTGGTCATGGCCTTCTTGAGGAACTTGCCCAGGGAGCCGGAGCCCTCGTGGGTGAAGGTCATCTGCCCCTGATAGGCCACCATGGCGCCCTTGGTGGCGATGATGTCCTGGGACATGTTGACCCGGAGCATCTTGGAGGACTGCAGGGCCCACTGGTCCTGCGTCTCGCGCTCCATGTGATCCGGGGCGAACAGTTCGCTGCGCATCGCGTGCCTTTCGTGCTGGGAGACGCCCGACGGTCGCGGGCAGGATCAGCGTCTCACATGAAATTGCTTAAGTGAATACTCGACGGGATCGTGGCCGCTCCGTGTCGGGGCGGGCACGGCGCGGGCGGTGGGGCGGGCGCGGTCGTCGCCGCTACGATGGTCCGCGTGACTTCTGAGCAGACTGCCGACGTGAGCGCCGAGACCCCCGAGCCCGAGACCGTGACCAGCGCGCGACCGGCGTTCTACCTCACGACCGCCATCTCGTACCCCAATGGGGCGCCGCACATCGGGCACGCCTACGAGGCCATCGCCGCGGATGTCCTGGCCCGGTTCAAGCGCCTGGACGGCTATGACGTCCGCTTCCTGACCGGCACCGACGAGCACGGCCAGAAGATGCAGCAGACCGCCGACCGCGAGGGCATCGCGCCCAAGCAGCTCGCCGATCGCAACGCGGCCGCGTTCCGGTCCATGGACGACATGCTCCAGGTCTCCTACGACCGCTTCATCCGCACCACGGATGCGGATCACTACGAGGCCTCGCAGGAGATCTGGCGGCGCATGGAGGCCAACGGGGATATCTACCTGGACTCGTACTCGGGGTGGTACTCGGTGCGCGACGAGGCCTACTACGCCGAGGACGAGACCGAGGTCGTCGACGGCGTGCGCCTGTCCAAGGGCACTGGCACGGAGCTGACCTGGACCGAGGAGTCCTCCTACTTCTTCCGGCTCTCCGCCTATCAGGACCGTCTGCTGGCCCTCTACGAGGACGGGCTGGTGGGCCCGCAGTCGCGCAGCAACGAGGTCGCCGAATTCGTGCGCGGCGGACTGCGCGACCTGTCGATCTCGCGGACCACCTTCGACTGGGGCGTCCCCGTGCCCGGGGACCCGGATCACGTCATGTACGTGTGGGTGGACGCCCTGACCAACTACCTGACGGGTGTGGGCTACCCGGATATCGACGGCGAGCTCTTCCAGAAGTTCTGGCCGGCGGACGTGCACATCATCGGCAAGGACATCATCCGCTTCCACTCGGTCTACTGGCCGGCCTTCCTGATGTCGGCCGGACTGCCGGTCCCGCGGAAGGTCTTCGGGCACGGCTTCCTGTTCAACCAGGGCGAGAAGATGTCCAAGTCCGTGGGCAACGTGATCGACCCGCAGTCGCTGGTCAGCGCCTACGGCCTCGACGCCCTGCGCTTCTTCCTCATGCGCGAGGTCCCCTTCGGACAGGACGGCTCGTACTCGCACGAGGCGATCGTCTCGCGCATCGATTCGGACCTGTCGAATGACCTCGGCAACCTGGCTCAGCGCTCGCTGTCCATGGTGGCCAAGAACCTCGAGGGTCGCGCCCCGCAGCCGGGCGAGCTCACGGCCGAGGACCGCCAGATCCTCGACGACGCCCACGCCCTGCTGCCGCAGGTCCGCGAGGCCTTCGACGCGCTCCAGTTCCATCGCGGTCTGGAGCAGATCTGGAAGGTCGTGGCGCAGTGCAACCGCTACTTCAGCTCGCAGGAGCCGTGGGTGCTGCGCAAGACCGATCCCGAGCGCATGGCCACGGTGCTGTGGTCCACGCTCGAGGTCGTGCGCACGGTCGCGGTGCTGGTCCAGCCCGTCATGCCCGGATCGGCCGCACGCCTGCTCGACGCGCTCGGGCAGGAAGCGCAGGACCGCGAGTTCACCGCGCTGTCGCGCGAGCTCGTGCCCGGCGCACCGCTGCCCAAGCCCACGCCGGTCTTCCCGCGCTACGAGGAGCCCTCGAAGGATTGAGCGCCCTGCCTGCCCGCAACGTGGACGCTCGTCTCACATCATGAGATGACATCGCGGGCCGGGGACGGCGGGCCCGCGCCGTCGTATCGTGAGGGGCATGACCGCGCAGAACACCGCCACCGCCTCATCCGCCTCCCACCGCATCGCCGTGATCCCCGGGGACGGGATCGGCCCGGAGGTCGTCGCCCAGTCGCAGAAGGTGCTGGCGGCGGTGTGCGCCCCGGCAGAGATCGAGCTGCAGGAGACCAGCTTCCCGCTGGGCGCCGAGCACTGGCTGGCCACGGGGGAGACCCTGCCGGATGAGACGCTCGAGCAGCTGCGCGGCTATGACGCCATCCTCTTCGGCGCTGTGGGCGCGGCTCCTGGCGACAAGCGGATCCCGTCGGGGATCATCGAGCGCGAGATGCTGCTGAAGATGCGCTTCAGCCTGGACCACTACATCAACCTGCGCCCGTCGGAGCTGTTCCCCGGCGCGGTCTCTCCGCTGAGCGACCCCGGGAACATCGACTTCGTCGTGGTCCGCGAGGGCACCGAGGGCCCGTACACCGGCAACGGCGGTGCCCTGCGCGAGGGCACCGATCAGGAGATCGCCACGGAGGTCTCGATCAACACCGCCCACGGCGTGCAGCGCCTGGTGCGCTACGCCTTCGAGCTGGCGACCGAGCGGGCCCGGCACAAGCTGACGCTCGTGCACAAGCAGAACGTCCTGGTCCACTCCGGGCGCCTCTACCAGCGCACGGTGGATGCGATCGCCCAGGAATTCCCGGCGGTCGAGGTCGACTACATGCACATCGACGCCGCGACCATCCACATGACCGTGGATCCGGCTCGATTCGACGTCATCGTCACGGACAACCTCTTCGGCGACATCATCACCGACCTCGCCGGCGCCGTCTCCGGCGGCATCGGCCTGGCTCCCTGCGGCAACATCAATGCCGCTCGCACCGCGCCGTCCATGTTCGAGCCCGTCCACGGCTCGGCCCCGGATATCGCCGGACAGGGCATCGCCGACCCCACCGCTTCGATCCTGGCGGGGGCCATGATGCTGGATCACCTGGGACACCCCCAGCAGGCCCAGCAGATCCGCGACGCCGTGCGCCGCGACCTGGAGGCCTCCGGCTCGCAGCGCCGCAGCACCGAGCAGATCGGCGACGCGGTCGTCGCCGCCCTGGCCTGATCAGGCCAGGGCTCCCGCACCACCAGCACACAGGCTCTCCGGCTCCCGAGCCGGGCGCAGGCCGCGCGCGCAGCCGCGGCAGAATCGACGGAACCGACATGAGCATCGACTTCCAGCGCACCCCGAACCCGAATCCGGCCACCGCCCAGCAGCGCGAGGAGATCCTGGCCGCGCCCGGCTTCGGGCAGCACTTCACCGATCACATGGTCACGATCGAGTGGACCGGCGACGTCGAGTCGGGCGAGGGCTCGTGGGGCACCCCGCACCTGCAGCCCTACGGGCCGCTCCAGCTCGACCCGGCGGCCGCCGTGCTGCACTACGGGCAGGAGATCTTCGAGGGGCTGAAGGCCTACCGGCACGACGACGGCTCCGTATGGACCTTCCGCCCCGAGTCCAACGCGAGCCGGCTGCGCCGCTCCGCCCAGCGGCTGGTCATGCCCGAGCTGCCCGAGGAGCTCTTCCTGGCCTCCCTGCGCGAGCTCGTGAGCGCCGATCAGGACTGGGTGCCCTCGGGGGACGGGCAGTCGCTGTACCTGCGCCCGTTCATGATCGCCACGGAGTCCTACCTGGGGGTCCGGCCCGCGCGCCGCTACCTGTTCTGCGTGATCGCCTCTCCGGCGGGCTCCTACTTCGGCACGGTCGACACCGTCGACATCTGGCTGTCCCAGGACTACGCCCGCGCGGGCGTGGGCGGGACCGGCTCGGCCAAGTGCGGCGGCAACTACGCGGCCTCGCTGATCGCCCAGATGGAGGGCGAGGCCCACGGCTGCGCCCAGGTGCTGTTCACCGATTCGAACCGCGATCACGCGGTCGAGGAGCTCGGCGGCATGAACGTGTTCTTCGTCTTCGACGACGACCGCCTGGTGACCCCCGAGCTGACCGGGACCATCCTGGAGGGCGTGACCCGCTCGTCGATCATCGAGCTGGCCGAGGCCCGCGGGATGACGGTCGAGCAGCGACGATTCACGCTCGACGAGTGGCGCGAGGGCGTGCGCAGCGGGCACCTCACGGAGGTCTTCGCCTGCGGCACCGCCGCGGTCATCTCCCCGGTCGGTCGGCTGATCTCGCCCCAGGAGGCCATCGGCCCGGACGACGCCCGGCCCGGAGAGGTCACCATGGCCCTGCGCGAGCAGCTGCTCGGCATCCAGACCGGCGCCGTGGAGGACACCCGCGGCTGGACGTCCCGGCTGGCCTGAGCCGACGCCGGCCGCAGCGCCCCGGAAGCCCCCGCGCGAGCGGGCGGCCCCGGGGCGCTGCCGCGTCGGGGGCGGGGCTTAGGCTGAGAGCATGCGCATCAGCCGATTCACCGTCGAGAACGAGATCCACTACGGCGTCGTCCAGGGCGAGGGGGAGGACCAGGTCGTGGTCCCCATCGCCGGCGACCCCTTCTACAACGGCATCCAGCCGATCGAGGGCGCGTCGTGGAAGGCGCAGGACGTCCGCCTGCTGGCTCCCGTGATCCCGCGCTCCAAGATCGTGTGCGTGGGGCGCAACTACGCCGACCACGCCGCGGAGATGGGCAACGAGCTGCCTACCAGCCCCATGCTGTTCTTCAAGCCGAACACCTCCGTGGTGGGCCCCGGCGACCCCGTCACGCTGCCGTCGTGGACCGAGCGCGTGTCCTACGAGGCCGAGCTGGCCGTGGTCATCGGCCGGATCTGCAAGGACGTCCCGGCGGAGAAGGCCGATGAGGTCATCTTCGGCTACACCGCCGCCAACGACCTCACCGCCCGCGACGCCCAGGAGACCGACGGCCAGTGGGCCCGCGCCAAGGGCTTCGACGGCTCGTGCCCGCTGGGCCCGTGGATCGAGACCGAGCTGGACCCCTCGGACCTGCGCATCGCCTCGCGCGTGGACGGGCAGACCAAGCAGGACTCCTCGACCGCCCAGATGGTCTTCTCGGTCGCCGAGATCATCGCCTACGCCTCCGCGGCGTTCACGCTGCTGCCCGGCGACGTCATCCTCACCGGAACCCCGGCGGGCGTGGGCCAGGTGGATGAGGGGGATCGGATCGAGGTCGAGGTCGAGGGCATCGGCACCCTGGCCACCGTGCTGCGCCGCTGACCCGGGGCTGAGCCAGGCGGCGTCGGCGCCTAGACTGGGGTCATCATGACTGACGCATCCACGGACGCCCCACAGGGCGAAGCACAGATCACCCCCAGCGCAGCCGCGACCGGCTCGGACATCCGCGTCCGGTTCTGCCCGTCGCCCACAGGAACCCCGCATGTGGGCCTGGTGCGCACCGCCCTGTTCAACTGGGCGTGGGCCCGGCACACCGGCGGCAAGCTGATCTTCCGCATCGAGGACACCGACGCCAGCCGCGACTCGCAGGAGTCCCTGGACCAGCTCGTCGAGGCCCTGCAGTGGCTGGGCATCGACTGGGACGAGGGCTACGGCGTGGGCGGGCCCCACGAGCCGTACCGCCAGTCCCAGCGCGGCGAGCTGTACCAGGACGTGATCGCCAAGCTGAAGGACGCCGGGGCGATCTACGAGTCCTTCTCCACTCCGGAGGAGGTCGAGGCCCGCCACCGGGAGGCCGGGCGCGACCCCAAGCTCGGCTACGACGGATTCGACCGCGATCTCACCGACGAGCAGATCGCAGCCTTCCGCGCCGAGGGCCGCGAGCCCGTGCTGCGCCTGCGCATGCCGGACGAGGACATCACCTTCACCGACCTGGTCCGCGGCGAGATCACCTTCGGCGCCGGCTCCGTGCCGGACTTCGTGGTGGTGCGCGCCAACGGCCAGCCGCTGTACACCCTGGTCAACCCGGTCGACGACGCCCTCATGGGCATCACCCACGTGCTGCGCGGAGAGGATCTGCTCTCGTCGACCCCGCGCCAGATCGCGCTGTACGACGCCCTGGTGCGCGTGGGCGTCGCCGAGCGGATCCCCGAGTTCGGCCACCTCCCCTACGTGATGGGAGAGGGCAACAAGAAGCTGTCGAAGCGCGATCCGGAGTCCAACCTCTTCCTTCACCGCGACGCCGGCTTCATCCCGGAGGGGCTGCTGAACTACCTGGGGCTGCTGGGCTGGTCGCTGTCCGCGGATGAGGACGTGTTCACCACGCAGCAGTTCATCGAGGCCTTCGACATCCACGACGTCCTGGCCAATCCCGCGCGCTTCGACGTCAAGAAGGCCACGGCGATCAATGCGGATCACATCCGCATGCTGGAGCCGCAGGACTTCCGCGACCGCCTGGTGCCGTACCTGCAGGCCGGGGGAGTGCTCGGCGAGACCCTGACGCAGCGCCAGGAGCAGATCCTGGACGAGGCCGCTCCGCTCGTGCAGACCCGCATGGACCTGCTGGGCGAGTCGGTCGCCCTGCTGGGCTTCCTGTTCGTCGACGACGCCGAGCTCGTCCATGACGAGACCGCCGTGTCCAAGCTCAAGGAGTCGGCGCCGCAGGTGCTGGCCGCAGCCCGCACGGCGCTGGCCGATCTGGACGACTTCACGGCCGAGCCGATCGAGACCGCCCTGCGCGAGGCGATCGTGGACGGGCTGGAGATCAAGCCGCGGCTGGCCTTCGGCCCGGTGCGAGTGGCCGTCTCCGGGCGCCAGGTCTCGCCGCCGCTGTTCGAGTCGCTGGAGATCCTGGGGAAGGACGCGGCGCTGGCACGCATCGACGCACTGGCCGCTCGACTGGGCTGAGATCGCCCGAGGCCCGGCCGTCGGATGGATTTGCTGAGGCGGTCGGCCTTGGGTATAGTTTCAGCCTGTTGCGCGCAGGAATGCGAGGCGGACCGAGAGGTTCACGTCGAGGACTTGCGCTGACAGTGGGGTATGGTGTAATCGGCAACACTACGGTTTCTGGTACCGTCATTCTAGGTTCGAGTCCTGGTACCCCAGCGGCCCCATCGTATAGCGGCCTAGTACTCCGCCCTCTCACGGCGGCAACACCGGTTCGAATCCGGTTGGGGTCACTTCCGCTGACAGCTGCGTCGCATCTTCGGGTGCGGCGCAGCTGTTCACGAGACCACCGACGCACGTCGTCGGTCGCGCGCCCCGATCCTCGGATCGGGAATCCGCTCGCACTGCGAGCACCTCGGCCCCATCGTATAGCGGCCTAGTACTCCGCCCTCTCACGGCGGCAACACCGGTTCGAATCCGGTTGGGGTCACACCGAGGCGAAGCCCCGGACCATCTGGTCCGGGGCTTCTTCCATGTCTGCGTCGCGCTCTCGCGCGCCGGGACTCCGGGTCCATCCTGCACACGCCTTCCTGTCCACGGACCTCTGACGCCGCTGCGGGCTCCTGAACCCGTGCACTGCGGGTTCGTGGCAGATGCGCATCCGATCAGCGCTGATGGGGTGCGCATGTGTCACCAATCGGCTGCCGGCCTGCGCCGGGCGGCTTCGGCGCGGGGCTGAAGCGCTGCCGGGGGAGGGTGCGGCATGATGGTCCACCGTGAGCACCGCCCCAGATCCTTCCGCGAACGGCCGCACCCCCGCCGAGGCCGTCGACGAGCTGCGCACGGTCCTGTCCCAGGTCAGCCTGCCCTTGGACACTCCGGACGCGCGGCCCGGACGCGACGCCGCCCGACGCAGCCTCGAGCAGATCGACGACTACGTCCTGCCCCGCGTGCGCCACCTCGACGCCCCGCTGCTGGCGGTCGTGGGCGGCTCGACCGGGGCAGGGAAGTCGACCGTGGTCAATGCCCTGATCGGCCGCCCCGTCACCCGGGCGGGCGTGGTGCGCCCGACGACCCGCCAGCCCATGCTGATCCACCACCCCGACGACGCGGCGGCCTTCGAGGGCACCCGTGTGCTGCCGCACCTGGCCCGCGTGCGAGGCAGGCTGGCGCGCACGGAGGACTCAGGCGGGGAGCTCGGTGCGCCCGAGACCGCAGCAGCGGGGACGAGTCTCGTGCTGCTCGCCGACGAGGGCGCGGATCGCGGCATCGCCCTGCTGGACGCCCCGGACATCGACTCGATCTCTGAAGAGAACCGGAAGCTGGCCGGGCAGCTGCTGGCAGCCGCCGACCTCTGGCTGTTCACCACGACCGCGAACCGCTACGCCGACGCAGCCGCCTGGGACCTGCTCATTGAGGCCGGCCGCCGCCAGATCACCGTCGCCGTGATCCTGGACCGCGTGCCGGCAGGGGCGGCCGAGGAGATCGAGCCGGACCTGCGGCGCATGCTCACGGAGAAGGGCCTGGGGGAGGCGCCGATCTTCGTGATCCCCGAGTCCCCGCTCAACGCCGCCCAGATGCTGCCGGTCGCGGCCGTGGATCCGCTGCGCATGTGGCTCAGCGACCTGGCCGCCGATGCCCAGGCCCGCTCCGAGGTCGCTCGTCGGACGCTCGGAGGTGCGCTCGAGCAGCTGGCTGATCGCACCGACGACGTCGCCGACGCGGTGGCCGCGCAGAAGGAGGTTGCCGACCAGCTTCGCTCGGACGTCGAGGAGGCCTACCGCCGGGCCCTGGAGGCGATCGACGACGCCACGCGCGACGGCTCCCTGCTGCGCGATGAGGTGCTCTCCCGCTGGCAGGACTACGTGGGCACCGGCGAGTTCTTCCGCTCGCTGGAGGCCAGGATCGGGCGCTGGCGCGATCGAGCCGGAGCGGCACTGCGCGGCAGGCCTGCGCCGGAGGTCCAGGTCGAGCAGGCCCTGGAGACCGGGCTGCAGGCCGTGATCATCGAGGAGCTGGCCAAGGCCGGCGAGCAGTCCCAGCGCCGGTGGCGCGCGGACGCCGCCGGGCGCGGGCTGCTCGGCGGAGATGACCTGGGGCGACTGCCCGACGACGTCCCCGAGCGCTCCGCCGAGGTGATCCGGGCCTGGCAGGGCGAGATCATGACGATGATCCGGAGCGAGGGCGCGGGCAAGCGCACCCAGGCTCGGCTGATGTCGATCGGGCTGAACATCGTCACGGTCGGGCTGATGGTGGTCGTGTTCTCCATGTCGGCGGGGCTGACGGGAGCGGAGGTCGGGATCGCCGGAGCCTCCGGAGTGGTGGGCACCAAGCTGCTGGAGGCGGTGTTCGGCGAGGACGCCGTGCGCCGGATGGCCCAGCAGGCACGTGAGGACCTGGAGCGCAGGATGGAGGAGTTCGTGGAGCAGCTCGAGCAGCCGTGGAGGCAGCGCCTGGAGGCGGTCGCCGATCCGGAGCCCGCGCGGCTGAAGGAGGCGGCTGCTGCCGTCCGCGCGGCGGGGGAGGCGCTGTGAGGCTCCCGGGGCGGCGCACCCGCCGCGATCCGCACGCCGATCTGGATCAGCGCCTGAGCGCCCTGCGCGAGGCCGTCGACCTGGGCCGCGGGCGCCTGGACGAGGAGGCGCTGCAGCTCGGCGAGGACGCCCTGGCTCGGGCGGCAGGACGGCGCGCTCTGTCTGCCGAGCACACCGTGGTGGGCTTCTTCGGAGCCACGGGCTCGGGGAAGTCGTCGCTGCTGAACACCCTGCTGGGCCGTCAGGTGGCTCGAGCCGCGGTTCAGCGGCCCACGACCTCCGAGCCGATGGCCGTGCTGGGCGGGCTGCCGGGAGCCGATCCGCTGCTGGACTGGCTGGAGGTCCGCGACCGGCGCGTCCTCGAGGAGCTGGCGGCCGAGCCGTGGTCCCAGGGACCGGCGGGGCTGTGGACGCCCGTGCCCGAGGGGCTGATCCTGCTCGATCTGCCGGACGTGGACTCCGTGGCCCGCGAGCACCGGGAGATCGCCTCGCGTCTTGCGGGAATGGTCGACGTCGTCGTGTGGGTCGTGGACCCCCAGAAGTACGCGGATGCGGTGCTGCACGACCACTTCATCGCTCCGCTGTCGCGCCACGCCTCGTCCACCCTGGTGGTGCTCAACCAGGCCGACCGCCTCCCGACCGGAGAGGTGCCGCGCGTGCTGGAGTCGCTGCGCGAGGTCCTGGCCCAGGACGGGCTGCGCACGGACGGCCGCGCCGCGCCGATCGCAGCCTCGGCGGCCCGGGGCACGGGCATCGGGCAGCTGCGGGAGGCGATCGCCGAGGTCGTCGAGGCCAAGGCCGCCTCCTCGGAGCGCCTGTCTGGGGATGTCGAATCCGCCGCCGAGGCGCTCGAGGCCTCCCACGGCGCGGGACGACCCGACGGCGTCACTCCGTTCGCCCGCGAGTCCCTCGTGGACGGCCTGGCGACCGCGGCGCAGGCCGACGGGATCGCCGCTGCGGCCTCCCGCAGCTATGTCCTGCACGCCTCACGGCGCACCGGATGGATGCCGGTGCGGTGGCTCGGAGCCTTCCGCAAGGATCCGCTCAAGCGCCTGCACCTGCAGGGGGCTGAGCAGGGTTCCGCGGAGGGGACCGATCCGTCGCTGCACCGCAGCTCTCTGCCTCCCATGGGCTCCGCCCAGCGCGCCGCAGGGGACACCGCGGTGCGCCGCTTCGCGCAGGAGGCCGCCCATGGCGCGTCACCTGCCTGGGAGCGCTCGATCCGCGAGGCGGCCCGATCGCACGACGAGCAGCTGCCCGACGCCCTGGACCAGGCTCTCGCCCGCACGGACCTGCGCCGCGGCGCGCGGTCCTGGTGGTGGGTTCCCATGGGCATCGTGCAGTGGCTGCTGCTGCTCATGGCCGTGGCGGGTCTGCTCTGGCTCACCGGGCTGTTCGCCCTGGACTACCTGCAGATCCCGGTGCCGAGCGCACCCGAGGTCCGGGACACCGGCATCCCGGTGCCCACGCTGCTGGTGGTCACCGGCCTGGTGGCCGGGCTGGTCTTCGGGGTGCTCTCGGCCGCCCTGGCGCGGCTGTCGGCCTCCCGACGACGGGCGCGCGTACGGCGCAGGCTGCGCGAGCAGATCGCCGACGCGGCCCAGACCCATGTGATCGATCCGGTCGAGGCGGAGCTGTCCCGGCAGGAGCGCCTCACCGAGGCCCTGGTGCGCACCAGGGGCTGAGGGCCCAGCGCCGGCAGCCCGCGGACCGTCGGCTCAGAGTCCCGGGCGGATGGCCTGGGTGAGCTGACGCGCCGCCGCCACGACCGTCTCGGCGTGCAGCCGTCCGGGCTGGCGGGTCAGGCGCTCGATCGGTCCCGAGATCGACGCGGCGGCGATGACGCGCCCGGACGGTCCGCGCACCGGAGCGGAGACCGAGGCGATGCCCGCCTCGCGCTCGCCGATGGACTGGGACCAGCCGCGGCGTCGGACTCCGGAGAGCATGGTGGCCGTGAAGCGGGCGCCCTGCAGGCCCTCGAGCAGGCGGCTGTGATCCTCCCAGGCGATGAGCACCTGGGCCGCCGAGCCCGCCTTCATGGACAGCTGGGTGCCGACCGGGATGGTGTCGCGCAGGCCGATCGGGCGTTCCGAGGAAGCCACGCAGACGCGCCATTCTCCCTGGCGCCTGAAGATCTGCGCGGACTCGCCGGTGGCATCGCGCAGCTGCACGAGCGTGGGGCCTGCCGCGGCGATCAGGCGGTCCTCGCCGGCGGCCGAGGAGAGCTCGACCAGGCGCGGGCCCAGCACGAACCTCCCCTGGATGTCCTTGCCGAGCAGCCGGTGATGCGCCAGGGCGGAGGCCAGCCGGTGGACGGTGGGCCGCGAGTAGCCGGTGGCCGAGACCAGCTGGGCCAGTGAGGCGGGGCCGGCCTCGAGGGCATCGAGGATCCCGGAGGCCTTGTCGATCACCCCGACTCCGCTGGGGGAGAAGGAGGTCTCCGCCTCGGCGGAGGTGCTGCGGAGGGGGTCGGAGGCCCGTGGAGTGTCCATGTTGCGATACTACGTCTCAGGATGCGAGATGTCCTCCCATCATGTGGCGGAATCCGCGCGGCGGGCCGATCCTGGGTGCATGACTCCGGCGGCCGCATGGCCGCCCTCTTCCGCCTCGCCCCGATCGGGCGGGCGCGGAGCTCTTCAGCGGAAGGACCACCATGTCGACTGAGACCCAGTCAGCGCCTCTCACCCTGGCCGAGAAGGTCTGGCAGCAGCACCTCGTGCGCCGCGGCGAGGACGGGCAGCCGGACCTGCTCTACATCGACCTCCACCTGATCCACGAGGTCACCTCGCCCCAGGCGTTCGAGGGCCTGCGCCTGGCGGATCGGCCGCTGCGGCGCGTGGACCTCACCATCGGCACCGAGGACCACAACACGCCCACCGAGGACATCTTCTCGACGATCGCCGATCAGACCTCCCGCAAGCAGATCGAGGCCCTGCGCTCGAACACCGAGGAGTTCGGCGTCCGGCTGCACCCTCTGGGCGATGACGAGCAGGGCATCGTCCATGTGGTGGGCCCCCAGCTGGGGCTGACCATGCCGGGCATGACCGTCGTGTGCGGCGACTCCCACACCTCCACCCACGGGGCCTTCGGCTCGCTGGCCATGGGCATCGGCACCTCCGAGGTCGAGCACGTCATGGCCACGCAGACCCTGCCGCTGACACCGTTCAAGACGATGTCCATCCGGGTCGACGGCCACCTGCGCCCGGGGGTCTCCTCCAAGGACATCATCCTGGCGGTCATCGCGAAGATCGGCACCGGTGGCGGACAGGGCTACGTCCTGGAGTACCGCGGCACGGCCATCGAGGAGCTGTCGATGGAGGCCCGCATGACGATCTGCAACATGTCGATCGAGGCGGGCGCCCGCGCGGGCATGATCGCCCCGGACGAGACCACGTTCGACTACGTCAAGGGCCGTCCGCACGCCCCCGAGGGGGAGCTGTGGGACCAGGCCGTCGAGCACTGGCGCAGCCTGCGCACCGATGACGACGCCGTCTTCGACGCCGAGGTCGTGATCGATGCCGACACCCTCGAGCCGTTCGTGACCTGGGGGACCAACCCGGGCCAGGGCGTCTCGCTGTCGGGGGAGGTCCCGGATCCCGAGGACTTCACCGACGACAGCGCCAAGGCCGCGGCGCAGCGCGCCCTGACCTACATGGACCTCACTCCCGGCACCCCGCTCAAGGAGGTTCCCGTGGATGTGGTCTTCCTGGGCTCGTGCACGAACTCGCGCATCGAGGACCTGCGCCTGGCGGCCGAGGTCGTCAGGGGCCGCACCAAGGCCCCGAACGTCGAGATGATGGTCGTCCCCGGCTCCCAGAAGGTCCGGCTGCAGGCCCAGGAGGAGGGCCTCGATCAGATCTTCAAGGACTTCGGCGCGGACTGGCGCTTCGCCGGCTGCTCCATGTGCCTGGGAATGAACCCGGACCAGCTGGCCCCGGGGCAGCGCTGCGCCTCCACCTCGAACCGCAACTTCGAGGGTCGACAGGGCAAGGGCGGTCGCACGCATCTGGTCTCGCCCGTCGTCGCCGCCGCCACGGCCGTGCGCGGCACGCTCTCGGCCCCGTCCGACCTCGAGCCCGTCTCGGTCTGATCGGGCCCAGCGCCAGCCTCGCACACGTCCAGCACCCGCCCGGGCCGAGCCCGGCAGCACTCCAGGAGGACCCCGTGGAGAAGTTCAGCACCCACACCGGCATCGCAGCGCCGCTGCGCCAGTCGAATGTCGACACCGACCAGATCATCCCCGCCGTCTACCTCAAGCGGATCACCAAGACGGGCTTCGAGGACGCCCTGTTCGCCCAGTGGCGCACCCAGGACGACTTCGTGCTCAACCAGGACGCCTACCGCGACGCGAGCATCCTGGTGGCCGGTCCGGACTTCGGCACCGGCTCCTCGCGCGAGCACGCCGTGTGGGCGCTGCGCGACTACGGCTTCAAGGTCGTGATCTCGCCGCGCTTCGCCGATATCTTCCGCGGCAACTCGGGAAAGCAGGGGCTGCTGGCGGCCCAGGTCGAGCAGTCGGACGTGGAGCTGCTGTGGAAGCAGATCGAGGCCGAGCCGGAGGTCCCCACCACGGTGGATCTCACAGCGCGCACCGTCTCGGTGGGCAGCGTCACCGTGCCGTTCCAGATCGACGACTACACCGCGTGGCGGCTGTCCGAGGGGCTCGACGACATCGGCCTGACCCTGCAGCACGAGGATCGGATCCGCGAGTTCGAGGCCCAGCGCCCGGCCTGGCTGCCCACGACCCTCCCCGCTCGGACCTGAGGCCCTCGAGGAGGCGGATCGTGACCTGGGCGGATGAACCGCCCATGAGGGCAGTGCGAACACGCGGGGCCGTCCTCTCGTAGGATGGTCCCTCGAAGCAGCGCGATCGCTGCGCGCATCGAGCAATTGCCGTGGGCTCACGGCAGATCGGGAGACCATGTCCAGCGCACTGACCATCACGGGCGGGGTTCCGCTCCAGGGCACGATCAAGGTCCGGGGAGCCAAGAACCTCGTACCCAAAGCCATGGTGGCCGCGCTGCTGGGCGCCACCCCCTCGACGCTGCGCAACGTCCCGCACATCAAAGACGTCCAGGTCGTCACCGATCTGCTGTCCCTGCACGGAGTGGCGGTCGACAACGACGGCCAGGGCAAGCTGCACCTCGACCCGTCGAACGTGGTCCGGGCCCAGCACGCGGACATCGATGCCCACGCCGGCGACTCCCGCATCCCGATCCTGCTGTGCGGCCCGCTGCTGCACACCCTGGGCGAGGCCTTCATCCCCGACCTGGGCGGCTGCAAGATCGGCGATCGCCCCATCAACTACCACCTCGATGTCCTGCGCCACTTCGGCGCCAAGGTCGAGAAGCTCGACTCCGGCATCCGCATGTCCGCCCCCAACGGGCTGCACGGCGCCAAGGTCGAGCTGCCGTACCCGTCGGTGGGGGCCACCGAGCAGGTGCTGCTCTCCGCCACGCGCGCTCGCGGGCGCACCGAGCTGCGCGGCGCCGCGACCGAGCCCGAGATCATGGACCTGATCGCGATCCTGCAGAAGATGGGCGCGATCATCACGGTGCAGACCGATCGCGTGATCCACATCGAGGGCGTCGAATCGCTGTCCGGCTACAACCACAGCGCCATGTCCGATCGCATCGAGGCGGCCTCCTGGGGCTCGGCCGCACTGGCCACCGGCGGAGACATCTTCGTCGAGGGCGCCACGCAGGCGGACATGATGACGTTCCTCAACACCTTCCGGAAGGTCGGCGGCGATCTCGACATCCGCGAGGACGGCATCCGCTTCTCCCATCCGGGAACGGCGCTCAAGCCGATCGTCGTGGAGACGGATGTCCACCCCGGCTTCATGACCGACTGGCAGCAGCCGCTCGTCGTGGCGCTGACGCAGGCCGAGGGCGTGTCGATCGTGCACGAGACCGTCTACGAGAACCGCTTCGGCTTCACCCACGCGCTGCAGCGCATGGGAGCCAACATCCAGCTGCACCGCGACTGCCTGGGCTCCACGCCCTGCCGCTTCGGCCAGTCCAACTACGTGCACTCCGCGATCATCTCCGGACGCACCGAGCTGCGGGCCCAGGACATCCACGTCCCGGACCTGCGCGGCGGCTTCTCGCACCTGATCGCGGCCCTGTCCGCCGAGGGCGTCTCCCATGTGACCGGCGTCGAGCTGATCGAGCGCGGCTACGAGCACTTCACCACGAAGCTCGAGGCCCTGGGCGCCACGTTCGACGTCGCGAACAGCTGATCCGCTCGACCCGCAGGGAGCTGCACATGGCCCGCACCCGCCGCTCCGGTCGACGCAGCGAGCTCAATCTCGAGCTGCAGATCCTCCAGCGGCTCGTGCGGCTGCCCTACGGGCTGCTGGCCCGCCGCCGCGTCGAGCATCTGGAGCGGATCCCGTCCGACGGCCCGTGCCTGATCGTGGCCAACCACGTCACCGAGATCGACCCGATCACGGTGGGGCTCAGCGTCGTCGATGCCGGGCGCACGCCCCGGTTCCTGGCCAAGGAGTCGCTGTTCCGCATCCCCGTGCTCGGCTTCCTGCTGCAGCGGATCGGGCAGGTGCCCGTGCACCGGGGCACTCGCGACACCGCCCAGGCCCTCAGCGACGCCCAGGACCACCTGGCTCGCGGCGGGGTCGTCGTGATCTATCCGGAGGGCACGCTGACCCGGGATCCGCTGCGCTGGCCCATGCACGCCTACCCCGGTGCGGCGCGGCTGGCTCTGGGCCTCGACGTCCCCGTGATCCCGATCGCCCACTGGGGAGACCAGCAGATCCTGGGCCGCGACAGCCGGTGGCGGGTGCACGTGAGCCTCCGTCCCCGGCGGCCGGTGCGGGTGCGCGTGGGCGAGCCCGTGGACCTGAGCCGCTTCCGCAGCACGCGTGCGCCCGGGCAGACTGGGCGCACGGATGCCGAGAGGGTTGCGGCCGTGCCGCGCGCCGCGGCCGCTGAGGCCACCGATGCCATCCTGGACGCGATCGCCGCTGAGCTGTCCGTCCTGCGCGACGAACCCGTTCCGCCCACCCGATGGGACCGACGCCTCAGGGGACGACGATGACGCAGCATTCCGAGCAGCTGACCCGCGACGGCGACGCCGCGCAGGATCTGGGCGC
This sequence comes from Kocuria sp. NBRC 114282, assembly GCF_030268385.1. Classification (NCBI taxonomy): domain Bacteria; kingdom Bacillati; phylum Actinomycetota; class Actinomycetes; order Micrococcales; family Micrococcaceae; genus Kocuria; species Kocuria sp. NBRC 114282. The sequence continues at coordinate 497,903 of NZ_BSQO01000002.1, forward strand.
CCCCGAGCCGAGGTGGAGCCCGCGCCGGGCCGCCGTGCTGGGCGCCGGATCCTGGGGAACGACCTTCGCCAAGATCCTCACCGACGCCGGGCTCAGCGGCGAGGGCCCGGCCCCCGAGGTCGTGCTGTGGGGCCGGGACGCAGAGGCGATGTCCCGCATCGCCCGCACCCGGGTCAACGAGCGCTACGTCCCCGGCACGCACCTGCCCGATCCGCTGCAGGTCACCGCGGACCTGGCCCAGGCCCTGGAGGGGGCGGACCTGGTCGTGCTGGCTGTTCCCGCTCAGGCCCTGCGCGCGCAGATGGCTGCCGTGGCGCAGCACCTCGAGCACGAGGCCGTGCTGGTCTCGCTGGCCAAGGGCCTCGAGAGGGGCACGGGGCTGCGCATGAGCGAGGTCGCGGCCGAGGTCCTGGCCGAGCAGCGCCCGGAGGGCCACCCGCTGGGCGGGCGCGAGCGCGAGGGCTGGAGCCGGCGGCTGTGCGTCGTCTCGGGCCCGAATCTGGCCATGGAGATCGCCGACGAGCAGCCCACCGCCTCGGTGGTGGCGGCAGCCGATCCGCAGCTGGCCGCCGATGTGGCCCGCGCCGTGGCCGCGCCCTACTTCCGCCCGTACACGAACACCGATGCCGTGGGCACGGAGATCGCCGGACTGACCAAGAACGTGATCGCCTTGTCCGTGGGCATCTGCGACGGCCGCCACTACGGCGACAACTCCAAGGCCTCCGTGATCACCCGCGGGCTGGCGGAGTCCACCCGGCTGGCCCTGGCGCTCGGGGCTCGCAGCGAGACCATGGCTGGGCTGGCCGGGATCGGCGATCTGGTGGCCACCTGCTCATCGCCGCTGTCGCGCAACCGGACGGCCGGGCGCCTGCTGGGACAGGGCCGCACGCTCGAGCAGATCGACCGCGAGATGACGCAGACCGCCGAGGGCCTGAAGTCCGCGCCTGCTGTGCTGCAGCTCGCGCGGGCGCACGGGGTCGACATGCCGATCACCGAGGCCGTCGTGGCTATCCTGGACGGTCGCATCACCGTCGAACACCTCGCCCCGCTGCTGCTGGGCCGCGAACTGAAAGCGGAGGCAACCACCGCATGAGCACCATCGATCCCGCAGCCGCTGAACCGCAGACCGCAGCCCCGTCGTCCCGCCCCCGTGTGGCGATCCTGTTCGGCGGGCGCTCCTCCGAGCACAGCATCTCGCTGGTCACCGCCCGGGGCGTGCTCGGGGCGATCGACCGCGAGCACTGGGACATGGTGACCGTGGGGATCGCGCGCACGGGCGAGTGGTTCCTCTTCTCGCAGGACGAGCTCGAGGCGCTGCTCGACGAGAACCCCATCACCGAGCTGCCGGTCGGCGAGCAGATGGTCTCGCTGCCCATGGGCTCCGGCGACACCGAGCTGCTGATCCGCGACATCTCCGGCGAGGGCCCGGCCCAGGAGCGCCGCGAGCATATCGACGTCGTGCTGCCGCTGCTGCACGGCCCCTACGGCGAGGACGGCACCCTTCAGGGGATGCTCGAGCTCGCCGACATGCGCTACGTCGGCTGCGGGGTGACGTCCTCGGCCGTGGGCATGGACAAGCACTTCATGAAGGTCGCCTTCGAGTCGGCCGGGCTGGAGGTCGGGCCGTACATCGTGGCCAAGGACCGGCGCTGGCGCAGCGAGCCGGAGGCGGTCCTGGACGAGATCGCTCAGCTGGCGGCGCCCGTCTTCGTGAAGCCCGCCCGAGCCGGATCGTCGTTCGGCATCACCCGGGTGGATGACCCGAGCGATCGTTCGGCTGTCACCGCCGCGGTGGAGGAGGCCCGGTCCTTCGACCGCAAGGTGGTCGTGGAGGCCGGGATCTCCGGGCGCGAGATCGAGTGCGCGGTGCTGCAGGGCCACGGGCAGGACGCTCCGCGCGTCTCGCTGCTCGGGGAGATCGTCGTGGTGGACGAGCATTCGTTCTACGACTTCGAGGCCAAGTACGTCGCGCAGGACTCCGCGCAGCTCAGCTGCCCGGCCGAGGTCCCGGAGGCGACCGCCGAGCGCATCCGCGCGGACGCCGCCCGGGCCTTCGAGGCCGTCGACGGCGAGGGGCTCTCGCGCGCCGACTTCTTCCTGACCGACGACGGCCGCGCCCTCATCAACGAGGTCAACACCATGCCGGGATTCACCTCGATCTCCATGTACCCGCGGCTGTGGGAGGCCTCCGGCCTGCCCTACGACGCCCTGCTCGACGAGCTGCTGCGCCTGGCCCTCGAGCGGCCGATCGGGCTGCGCTGAGCCCGGCTCAGGTCTGCGGGACCTCGTCCACGGAGAGGCACTCGGAGTCCTGCGGCACGGTCGAGACCGCGCTGCCCAGATCGACCAGAGCGGTCGAGGACGGCACGACCGTGGTGTCGAAGGTGATCTCGAAGGCGGGGTCGCGCCCGTAGGTCGTGGCCTGCCACTGGTTGTCGGACTCGAGATCGCGGATCAGCCAGTCCACGCCGTTCACGCGCGTGCACAGATCGGTCGTGGGCTCCGGGGGAGTCACCCCGCAGCGCACCACGGCCGCCGAGGGATCCCCGTAGGCCGTGGTGCCCTGGCTCGAGGTCTGGCGCTGGTCCTGCCCGCTGATCTGCTCCGGCATGGCGAGCATGGCGGGCGCGCACTCCGGATTCGCGGCGTCCTCGGCAGCCTCGACCTGCGCGGTGCTCGAGCCGCAGCCCGTGAGCAGGACCAGGCCGGCGGCCGTCAGAGCCGCAGCGCGGAGGGGGAGCAGGGGATTCGGACCGGAGCGCATGGCCCGGATCCTATCGCCCGGCTCCAGCGGGCCTCGAATCGCGCAGAACCGACGCACGGGACCGCCGGCACGCACGCCCTCTGGGCGCAGCGAGCGGCTGTGCTGTCCGCCCAGGTGGCTAGCGTGAGCCCCGATGAACCGAGAGGCGGCGCAGATGACCAGGCAGGACAGCACGGGCGGCTCGACGCTGCGAGGCCAGGGGCCTGGGACTGCTCGCGCAGCGGCCGTGGACGGCTCGGCGGAGGCTTCCGCCGAGCCGTCCACGGCTTCGGAGGCTCTCGCCGGCCGCAGCGTGGGGGAGACCTCCGAATCGGAGCTGCTCTCCGCCTTCCTGCCGCTGCTGCAGGGCGAGGACTCGCCGTACCTGCAGCTGGGCCCTGGTGATGACTGCGCGGTGATCGCCGCCCCGGACGGGCGCTTCGTGATCACCACAGACACCCAGGTCGAGGGCCAGGACTTCCTCTCGGTGTGGCCCAGCGGCGCACGGACCGGCGGTGCGGACACCGGTGCCAAGGCCGCCGCGCAGAACCTGGCGGATGCCGCGGCCATGGGGGCGGTGCCGTCATCCATGGTCGTGTCCCTGACCCTCCCGGCGCAGACTCCGTGCCAGTGGGTCCTGGACTTCGCCCGCGGGCTGCGCGGCGGGATCCAGGCCTGCGGGGCACCGCAGCTGTCGGTGGCTGGAGGTGATCTGGGCGGGGGCGAGCAGATCTCCGTGACCGTGACGGTGACCGGGGATCTGCAGGGCCGCGAGCCCGTGCGCCGCTCGGGAGCCGCGCCGGGGCAGCGTCTTGTGCTGGCCGGGACAGTCGGGCGCGCGGCGGCCGGCTTGGCGCTGCTGCGCTCGAGCGACTACCGCCCCGGGGAGGATGCCGTCCTGGATGAGATCGCCGGCTGGCAGCTGCGGCCCGTGAGCCCCGTCCCGGCAGGCGCGCGGCTGGCGCAGGCAGGGGCCACCGCCATGATCGACGTCTCCGACGGCCTCGTGCGCGACGGCGGACGGATCGCCTCGGCCTCCGGTGTGCACCTGGAGCTGGATCCCCAGTCCCTGCAGGAGCTTGCCGAGCCCCTGCGGCCGGCGGCCGAGCTGCTGGGTGCAGACCCCCTGGACTGGGTGCTCGCAGGCGGGGAGGACCACGGTCTGCTCGTCTGTCTCCCGGCGGATGCCCAGGTGCCCGAGGGAGTCCGTGCGATAGGCTCTGTGCGCCTTCCGGGAGCTCCCTCCGGCGGACCAGCAGCCGGTCCTCCCGGACGCGCGCAGCCCCAGGAGCCCGTCGGCGGCTGGGGCGTGAGCGTGGCGGGCGATGACGCGAACCAGCTGATCGGCGGGAGCCGCAGCGGAGGATGGGACCACTTTGAACGAGCGCAGCACAGCGGGCACGGAGGCCGTTCGGCGGTGGTTCGACCTCGCCGTCCGTGAGCTGCGCGCCAGCGCCGACATCCTGGACGCGATCAACGTCTTCCCGGTGGCCGACTCGGACACCGGCGCCAACCTCGTGACCACCGTCGGCACCGCCGCTCAGGCCGTCCAGGTGCTCGAGACCCCGGATGTCGGCGAGCTCATCTCGCTCGCCGGCCAGGCCGCGCTGGATGACGCCCGCGGCAACTCCGGTTCCCTGTTCGCCGTGTGGCTGTGCGCCGTGGGCGCCTCGCTCGAGGGCCGCGGCCTCACCGCAGACGCCTTCGCCCAGGCCCTGTCCTCGGGCGAGGTGCGCTCCTGGTCCGCCCTGACCGATCCCGTGCCGGGCACCATGCTCTCGGTGATCCGGGACATCGCCGCGGTGCAGGTCCCGGAGGCCGAGGAGCCCGGCTCCAAGCGCACGCTGCTGCACCACATGGAGCGCGTGGTCGCCGCGGCCCGGGAGGCCGTGCTCGGCTCCACCGAGGAGCTCGGGGCCCTGCAGGGCTCGGGGCGCGTGGACGCCGGCGCCCTGGGGATGCTCATCATCCTGGACGCCCTGCGCCGCACCGCCGCCGGCGAGGGCTCCGGGCGGCCCGTGCTGTGGGCCGGCGCCCCGGACGACAGCGCAGAGCCCACCGGCCAGGAGACCGGCGTGCAGGTCCAGCAGCTGCTCGAGAGCATGCGAGAGGCCGCGGCGGCCTGCGCAGCCGCGGAGGCCGGCGCGGCGGGCGGCGAGGCCGAGACCGGCGTGGAAGTCGTGGCCACCGTCGAGCTGACCGCCCTGGAGGCCGCCTCCGTGCGCTTCGAGCTCACCGAGATCGGCCGCTCCGTGATCACCTCCCCGATCTCCCAGATCGAGGGAGAGCTGTGGCGCTGGCGGGTCCACGTCCACGTGGATGATCGGCAGGCCGCCCTGGATGTCCTGTGCGCCCACGGCACGCCGCGCAATGTGGCCGTCACCGGGCTGGACCCGGAGGGCTCGGGGCGTCAGAGCCGCGTCAACCCCTCGGATCTGGACTGATGAGCCCCCGGAAGGGGAGCCGGGGCTCGGCATCCGGACCGGAGGCCCCAGCGTCGTCCGTGGACCGCGGGGATCTGGATCGCCCGCTGGCCGAGGTCCTCGGGGCCAGTTCGGCGAAGACCTTCGAGAAGCACCTGGGCCTCGTCACGATCGGCCAGCTGCTCGAGCACTTCCCGCGCCGCCTGGTTCCTCGAGGGGAGCTGACCTCGTTCAGCGAGCTGCGCCTGGATGAGCACGCCACGCTCGTGGCCGAGGTGCTGCGCGTGTCCACCCGGCGGATGCGCTCGCGCAGCGGCTCGATCACCGAGGTCGTGATCACCGACCGCTCCTCGGACTCCGGGCCGGATCTGCTCGCGGAGTCCACCGGGGCCACCATGACGCTGAGCTTCTTCAACGCCTGGACCGCCTCGCGCGACCTCACCAGCGGGACCCACGCGCTGTTCTCGGGCAAGGTCTCGCAGTATCGCGGCGAGCTGACGATGGCCAACCCGCACTATGCGCCGCTGGATCCCGACGACGACGTCGATGCCGCCGACGCCTTGGACAGCGCTGGTCGCCCCGTGCCGGTGTACCCGGCCGTCGCCAAGCTCACGAGCGATCGGATCGCTCAGGCCGTGCAGCTGTGCCTGGCCGCCGTGGACTGGTCCACCGTCCCGGATCCGCTGCCGCTCGAGGTCGCCCGGGAGCACCGGTACTCGGATCTGGCCAGCGCCTATCAGGCCATGCACCGTCCGGCGGATGAGCAGGAGTGGCACCGCGCCAAGGCCCGCTTCCGCCACACCGAGGCGCTCGTGCTCCAGGCTGCGCTGCTGCGTCGGCGCCAGGCGGTCGCCCAGCGCCGCGCTCCGGAGCTCACCGGCGCGGAGGGCGTGCTGCAGGAGGGCTTCGCACGACGGCTGGGCTTCGAGCTGACCGCCTCGCAGCAGGAGGTCGGGCAGCAGATCGCCGCGGATCTGGGGCAGGTCCACCCCATGAACCGGCTGCTGCAGGGCGATGTGGGCTCCGGCAAGACCGTCGTGGCGCTGCGGGCCATGCTGCAGGCTGTGGACTCCGGGGCGCAGGCCGCACTGCTCGCGCCCACCGAGGTCCTGGCCGCCCAGCACCACGCCTCGATCGTGCGTGCACTGGGGCCGCTGGGTGCGGCCGGGACGCTGGAGGGCGATCCGCAGGGAACCCGTGTGGTGCTGCTGACCGGCTCCATGCCCGCCGCCGCGCGCAAGCAGGCGCTGCTCGAGATCGTCACCGGCGAGGCCGGGATCGTGATCGGCACCCACGCGCTGCTCTCGGAGACGGTGCAGTTCCTGCGCCTGGGCCTGGTGGTGGTCGATGAGCAGCATCGCTTCGGCGTGCAGCAGCGCGACCGCCTGCGCGAGACCGGCGCCGACGAGGTCCCGCACCTTCTCGTCATGACGGCCACGCCCATCCCGCGCACCGTGGCCATGACGGTCTTCGGCGACCTCGACGTCTCGGTGCTCGAAGGGCTGCCCGCGGGACGCCAGCCGATCGACACGCACGTGGTCGGGCTGCTCGAGCACCCGGCCTGGGAGCGGCGGATCATGGCCCGGGCCGCAGAGGAGATCGCCGCAGGACGGCAGGTCTACATGGTCGCGCCCAAGATCGGGGCGGACGACGAGGTCCCGCCGTTCTCCCTGGCCGGCTCGGCCGCCGATGAGAAGGCCGCCGAGGCCATGGTCTCGACCACCTGGCTCGAGCTGCTCGTGCAGCGGGCGCCCGAGCTGGAGCAGGCGAGGGTCGCGGTGCTGCACGGGCGCCTGGACGCCGCGCAGAAGACCGAGACCATGGAGGCCTTCGCCGCCGGGGAGATCGATCTGCTGATCTGCACCACCGTGGTCGAGGTCGGCGTCGACGTCCCCAATGCCACGCTCATGGTGATCGTGGACGCCGATCGCTTCGGCATCTCCCAGCTGCACCAGCTGCGCGGGCGGATCGGTCGCGGGGCGCACCGCTCCACCTGCCTGCTGGTCACCCGCCGCGATCCCGAGCATCCCTCGCGGGAGCGGATCGCGGCCGTGGCGGCCACGACCGACGGCTTCGAGCTCGCCCAGGCCGATCTGGCTCAGCGCCGCGAGGGCGACATCCTGGGCGATGCCCAGTCCGGCGGGCGCTCCACCCTGCGGCTGCTGCGCGCCGTCGATGACGCCGGCGTCATCGAGCGCGCCCGCCGCGAGGCCCAGGCCGTGCTGACGGCCGATCCCGGGCTCGAGCGGCACCCGCAGCTGCTCGCGGCCATCCGCGCCGCGCTCGACGAGGACACCGAGAAGTACCTGGAGAGGGGCTGATCCGCTCGTGACCCGCATCATCGCCGGAGCGGCCGGCGGCACCCGACTGGCCTCCGTGCCCGGCACCGGTACCCGGCCCACGACCGATCGTGTCAAGGAGTCGCTGTTCTCCCGCCTGGACGCCTGGGGCATGCTCGACGACGCCCGCGTCCTGGACCTCTTCGCCGGCTCCGGGGCCCTGGGCTGCGAGTGCGCCAGCCGCGGCGCGCGCGAGGTCGTGCTCGTGGAGAAGCATCCGCGGGCCGTCTCGGTGTGCAGGGTCAATGCCGAGACGGTCAATCGTGCCCTCGGCTCGCAGCGGGTGCGCTGCGAGCGCGGCTCCGTGCACGGATACGCCTCGGCCCACGAGGGTCCCTGGGATCTCGTGCTCGCAGATCCGCCCTACCCGCTGGGGGAGGCCGAGCTGAGCGAGGTGCTGTCCCTGCTGAGCGGCAAGCTCGGCCCCGGCGGCGTCGTGGTGATCGAGCGATCCTCGCGCAGCCCGGAGCCCGCCTGGCCCCAGGGCCTGCGTCGGCTCGAGAGCAGCAGGCACGGCGAGACCATGCTCTGGTTCGCCGAGGCCGACGACCCCTCCTGACTCGCTCGTCGCCCGAGCGGATCCAGGGTGCGGGCGGGGACGTCGACGCCGGCATCATCTGAAGTTCACCTGGCACGCCGCGGCCCCCCGCTCCGGGGAGGAAGCGGATAGCTAGTCTGCTGGTATGGGTTGCCGTCCGTGCGGCCCGCACTGCGGAACGGCGTGCGTCGGGCACGCACACGAGACCGAGGAGCACGCACCGGATGCGCATCACTGTTCTGGGGACCGGATACCTGGGCGCCACGCACGCGGCGTCGCTGGCGGAGATGGGCTACGAGGTGCTGGGGGTGGACATCGACCCCGCCAAGCTCGAATCGCTGTCGGCCGGCGTCCTGCCCTTCCACGAGCCGGAGCTGCCGCAGCTGCTGCGCAAGCATGTGGAGTCCGGGCGCCTGCGCTTCACCTCCGACTACGAGGAGGCTGGGGCCTTCGGGGACGTGCACTTCATCGGGGTGGGCACCCCGCAGCGCCCCGGAGCATTCGCCGCGGACATGAGCTTCGTGGATTCCGCCGTGGAGCAGATCTCCCGGCACCTGACCCGCGATGCCGTGATCGCTGGCAAGTCCACCGTCCCGGTGGGCACCGCTCGGCGGCTGCGCGAGCTGGCGCGGGAGAATGCGCCGGAGGGGATCGAGGTGGACCTGGTGTGGAACCCCGAGTTCCTGCGCGAGGGCCACTCCGTCGAGGACACGCTGCACCCCGACCGCATGGTCATCGGCCTGCCCGGGCACGGCTCCGCTGATCCGCGGGAGCACGAGCAGGCCCAGCGCCTGGAGTCGCTCATGCGCGAGGTCTACGCCCCGCAGCTGGCCGAGGGCATCCCGCTGATCGTCACCGACTACGAGACCTCGGAGCTCGTGAAGGTCGCGGCGAACTCGTTCCTGGCCACCAAGATCAGCTTCATCAACTCGCTGTCCGAGCTCACCGAGGCCGTGGGCGGAGACATCCGCACGCTGGCCGATGCGATCGGGATGGACGAGCGGATCGGGCGCAAGTTCCTCAACGCGGGCGTCGGATTCGGCGGCGGCTGCCTCCCCAAGGACATCCGCGCCCTGCGTGCCCGGGCCTCCGAGCTCGGCCTGGATCAGTCCGTGCGCTTCCTGGCCGAGGTCGACGACATCAACACCCGACGCCGCGAGCACACGGTCGGGGTCATCACCGACATGCTCGACGGCTCCGTCATGGGCCGGGAGATCGCCGTGCTCGGCGCCGCCTTCAAGCCCGAGTCCGACGACGTCCGCGACTCGCCGGCCCTGGACATCGCCGCGCGCCTGCACTCGATCGGCGCCGACGTCCACGTCTATGATCCCAAGGCCAATGAGAACGCCGCCAAGCGCTACCCGCGTGTGGACTACGCGAGCTCGCTGATCCAGGCGGTGGCCCGCGCCGAGGTGGTCGTGCTGCTCACCGAGTGGGATGAGTTCCGGCGGATGACGCCGCAGGACCTGGCTCCGCTGGTGCGGCGCCGCCAGATCCTCGACGGGCGCAACGTGCTCGATCCGCAGCAGTGGATCGATGCGGACTGGACCTACCGCGCGCTGGGGCGCAGGGGCTGAGCCTCAGCGCAGGGCTGCGGCCAGCCGGTCCATGCCCTCCTGGAGCGTGGACTCCCGCTTGCACGCGGCCACTCGCATCCAGCCCGCGTAGAGCTCCTGGTTCTCCGGGGCTGCGAAGGCCGACAGTGGCAGCAGGGCGAGCCCGGCCTGCTCGATCAGCGCGCGCGACATCTCCGCCGACGTCGTGGCGCCGTAGCGGTCGAACAGCGGCGAGAAGTCGGCCACCACGTAGTAGGAGCCGGACGGCTGGGCGACCTGCAGCCCCAGATCCCGCAGCGCCTGCCCGACCAGTGCGCTGCGCTGCGCCTGCTCGGCGGCCAGCGTCTGCCCCCAGGTCTGCAGGTCGCGCAGGCCTGCCGCCACGGCCTTCTGCAGGGGAGCGGCCGCGGAGTGGCTCAGGTAGGTCTTCACGGCGCTGACCCCGCTGATCAGATCGGCCGGCCCGCTCACCCAGCCGATCCGCCAGCCGGTGACCTGCAGGGACTTGGAGGCCGAGGACACCACGAGCGTGCGCTCGCGGACCTGCTCGGCCAGCTCGGGCTCGAGCATGGACGACGACGCCCCGGCCGCCAGGGAGAGGTGCTCTCCGTCGTAGCGAAGGTGCTCGTAGACCTCGTCGGTGAGGATCACGGCATCGTGCTCCACGGCCAGCCGAGCGATCTCGCGTGCGGTCTCGGGGCTGAGCACGGTGCCGGTGGGATTGTGGGGATCGTTCACGAGCACTGCGGCGGTGCGGTCGCTGAAGGCGGCGCGCAGGTCCTCCAGGTCCACACCGAACTCCGGCGGGCGCAGGGCCACGGGGTGCAGGACGCCCCCGGCGAAGGCCACGATCGCGGCGTACAGGTCGTAGTGCGGCTCGAGCACCACCACCTCGTCGCCCGGGCGCAGGATCGACAGCAGCGAGGCGGCCAGGGCCTCAGCGGCGCCGGCCGTGACGACCACCTGGGTGTGGGGGTCGAGCTCGCGGGACTGCGTGGCGAGCTGCTGGGCCGCGATCGCCTCGCGCAGCTCGGGCAGCCCGCGCTCGGGCGAGTACTGGTTGAGCCCCGAGCGCAGGGCCTCCGCCGCGGCCTCGATCATGGCGGCGGGGCCGTCGGCGTCCGGGAAGCCCTGACCCAGGTTCACGGCGCCGTGGGCGCGGGCCAGGACCGAGGTCTCGTCGAAGATCGTGGAGCGCAGCGCCCCGGAGTCCTGCATGAGACCCGCACCGCGTGCCAGGTTGTGCCAGGGGAGGTCGGGGGAGTCGGTCTGCGGAAGGCTCATGGGCTCGAGTCTAGGGAGGCGGCCGCCGCGATAGCGTGTCCGGCATGACTGAGAACCCTGCACCCGCGACCGCCGCGCCCGAGCAGACTCCGAGCGCTGGGCGCCGAGCCGTCTGCGTCGGGTCCTTCGACCCGATCCACCTGGGCCACGTGGGCATCATCGAACGCGCCGCGCGGCTGTTCGACGAGGTGATCGTGGCGGTGGCGGACAACCCGAACAAGAAGCACCGCTTCCCGATCGATCGGCGCGTGGAGCTTGTCGAACAGTCGCTGGGCTCGTCGTCGGAGCGGGTGAGGATCGAGCCGCTGGGCGGGGGACTGCTGGCGCAGTACGTCACCGGCCGCGGCGCCGTGGCGGTCGTGAAGGGCCTGCGCTCGGGGCAGGACTTCGACTACGAGCTTCCCATGGCCGGGATGAATCGCAGCCTCACGGGCATGGAGACGGTGTTCCTGGCCGCTGCGCCGGAGCTCGCGCACGTGTCGTCGTCGCTCGTGAAGGAGGTCCACGGCTTCGGAGGGAACGTCTCCGCGTTCGTGACGCCAGAGGTGCTGGCCGCCCTGGACGGGACCCGCAACGCCATCGGTTGAGCATCCTCGTCCTGCCGTCTAGAATGACGTGCTGGCATTGAACCCACAGGAGATCATCATCAGTCGAGACAACGTTTCACCGCTGGCGCTGGACGTCAGGGACCTGGAACACCGTCCCGGGACGATGCGTCTCTTCCAGGAGACCTTGCCTGCGCCGAAGGATTTCGGCAATGCCATCATCGGGGCCCGTGAGGGCTCCGACATGGCAGCCGACCTGAGGCTGGAATCCGTCGTGGACGGTATCCTGGTCTCCGGCACGGTGACAGCCCGCCTTCACGGCGAGTGCAGTCGGTGCCTCGATCCGGTCGAAGAGGACATGACCGTAGAGGTGCAGGAGCTCTTCCTGTTCGACGCCCCTTCCGAGACTCCGGAAGAGGACGACGACGCCGACGAGATGTACACCGTCCAGGACGATCACATCGATCTGGAGCCGATGCTCCGGGACGCAGCGATCACCAAGCTGCCGTTCCAGCCAGTGTGTCGGGAGGACTGCCCCGGTCTGTGCGCCCAGTGCGGCGCGCGGCTGGAGGACGACCCCGATCATGTACATGAAGTGCTCGACCCCCGCTGGAGCGCCCTCGCAGGCCTGCTCGAGCAGGGGGACGAGTCCCCGAGAGAAGAGAGATAGCAGTGGCTGTTCCGAAGAGGAAGCTCTCGCGAGCCAACACGCACGCCCGTCGTTCGCAGTGGAAGGCGAAGGCCCCCAAGCTGGTCCGCACCGTGGAGAACGGCAAGACCGTCTACTCCCTGCCGCACCAGGCCAAGCTGGTCACCGACTCCGCCGGCACCGCCCTGTACTACGAGTACAAGGGCCGCAAGGTGGCGGACGCCTGAGTTGGCGTCTGATCATCAGGATCTTCTGCAGCGTCTCGGCGTCGATATCGACGCCGAGACGCTGCTCATTGCGCTGACGCATCGCTCGTACGCCTACGAGCATGCCGGGCAGAAGCACAACGAGCGCCTCGAGTTCCTGGGCGACTCCGTGCTGGGGCTGACCGTCACCGACGAGATCTTCACCCGCTATCCCGAGCGCAGCGAGGGCGACCTCGCCAAGATCCGCGCCTCCGTGGTCTCCACTCGGACCCTGGCGCAGCTGGCGCGCGAGCGCGGGCTGGGGGAGTTCATCCGCCTGGGCCGCGGCGAGATCCGCACCGACGGGCACGACAAGTCCTCGATCCTGGCGGACACCATGGAGGCCGTGATCGGGGCGCTGTACCTGTCGCAGGGCCTGGATGCCGCGCGGGCCTTCGTGCTGCGGATGATCGTGCCGCTGCTCGAGGACGACTTCGTGATCCGCGAGGGCCGCGACTGGAAGACCGAGATCCAGGAACTCGCGGCCATGCGGGGGATGGGCGCGGTGACTTACGAGGTCGAAGGCACGGGCCCGGACCACAACCGCTCTTTCACGGCCTCCTGCCTGCTGGGCGGGACTGTGCACGGCACCGGCCCCGGCACCTCCAAGAAGGAGGCCGAGCGCCGGGCGGCGGAATCCGCCTACTCGGTGATCACCGGCACCACCCGCACCGACGGCCACGGCCGGCCGATGGCCGACGGGCGCTGAGATGCCCGAGCTCCCAGAGGCCGAGGTCGTGCGCCGCGGCCTCGAGCGCTGGACGGTCGGGCGCCGCGTCGAGACCGTCGAGGTCCTGGATCCCCGTTCGCTGCGCCGTCATGCGGAGGGTCCGGGAGATTTCGTCGAGCGGCTGCAGGGCGCGTCCATCCTGGATGCGGTGCGCCGCGGCAAGTTCCTCTGGCTGCCCGTGGCTCTGGGCTCCGGCGATGAGCTCGCGCTGATGATGCACCTGGGGATGTCCGGCCAGGCGCTGATCCAGGGCGATGACCAGCCCGATGAGCGCCATCTCAAGGTCCGCGTGGGGCTCTCCGAGACGCCCGACGGGCTGCCCGGGCAGCTGCGCTTCGTGGATCAGCGCATCTTCGGCGGCATGTTCCTGGACCCCCTGGTTCCCACCGTCGACGGCCATCCCGGCGGCCGGGGCGCCCTGGGGCTGCCGCTGATCCCGGTCCACGCCGCGCATATCGCGCGAGATCCGCTGGATCCGGACTTCGACCCCTCGGTGTTCCACGCCGCCCTGCGTCGCCGGAAGACCGGCATCAAGCGGGCTCTGCTGGATCAGGGCCTGATCTCCGGGATCGGCAACATCTACGCCGACGAGGCCCTCTGGTCTGCCCATCTGCACTACGCCCGCCCCACCGAGACCATGACGCGTCCGGAGACGCAGCGCCTGGTCGAGGCCGTGCAGGACGTCATGGCCCGCGCCCTGGAGGCCGGCGGCACGAGCTTCGACTCCCTCTACGTGAACATCAACGGCGAGTCGGGGTACTTCTCCCGCTCGCTGAACGCCTACGGTCGGGCCGGTCAGCCCTGCCTGCGCTGCGAGTCCGAGGGGCGCGACGGCGTGATCGTGCGCGAGCAGTTCATGAACCGGTCGTCGTACCGGTGCTCCGTGTGCCAGCGCCGCCCCCGCCGCGCGCGGTACTGAGTTCCCATCTGCCCGCATTGCCGAGGCCTCACTTGCGCAAGTCATCAACCCCGATGGGCTGAGCGAGTGCGGCGTCGACCACTGCGGAGGCGCCTGTCCCGTTGAAGCCGCAGATCCGCAGCTGATCAGCTCCGAGGAGCTGCGCACGTGCGGCCTCAACGGTGGATCTTGCGCTTTGCACCTCGAGCTGCGAGAGACGTTCTCGGGGGACTGATGGTCATGGGTCGTGGCCTCTGCGGTGATGCCGACGGCCCCACCCACGGCGATCCGGGTGAGCCATTCGTCGGTGTTGACCACCCTGATCGTGCGGGGAGTCGAGTCGGCGCCGTCCCGCAGACGAGCGGTCGCCGTGGGGGCTGTCGCGCAGACCGCCGGGGTGAGCGAGTGCTCCCAGGTGGTGCGCGCCACGAGCCGGATCTCGAGGATCTCCTCGAGCTGGGTGAGCGTGCGCGACAGGGTGGGCTGGGTGGTGCCGAGCATGGCGGCTGTCACGGTGAACGACTCCGCCTCAGCCAGCGCGGTCACGGCCCTCAGGTGCCTGATCTCCACGTTCATGCGTCCAGCGAATGGCAGTGCGCGCTCGAGCGTATTTCCCTGCGACCGGACCCGTTCGCAGCGTGACCAGCATGAAGATTCTCATCGTAGGAGCGCAGGGAAAGCTCGGCCGCACGGTCGACGTGCTGATGCGTGAGCGCGGGCACGAGGTCGTGACGGCCGGCAGGAGCAGCGGAGACATCCGCTGCGACATCGCCGAGAAGACGCAGCTCGCGCGGCTGTGGGAGCAGGCGGGTCAGGTCGACGCCGTGATCTGTGCCGGGGGCGAGGTGGTCTACGCCCCGCTGGACGAGCTCACCGGCGCAGATGTCGAATCGTCGTTGAGGAAGAAGGCGCTGGCGCAGACCACCCTGGTGCGCGTCGTGGCCGGGGCCCTGCCGGGAGGAGCAGCCGACCTCCGGCGTCAGCAAGTGGAGGATGACGACGGCCCCGCTTCCTGCAGAGACAGGGAGCGGGGCCGTCGCGGTCGCTTCAGCGGGGGAGCCGGCTCAGCCCTTGGCCTTGAAGGTCGTGGACTCGACGCGCTTCTCGCGCTTCTCGCGCTGCTCGACCACGACCGGCAGCGGATGGTGGTCGTAGTGCTGCTTGAGCCGGCGCATGCCCTCCTCGATGGAGACGGACGGCTCCCATCCCAGGACCTCGTGGGTGCGCTTCTGCGAGAACCAGTGCGCGGTCGAGAGCTGCTCGGCCAGGAACTCGGTCATGGGCGGCTCGTCCTGACCGGGGAACCGGGCCCAGACCTTCTCGATCGTGCGGCCGGCGAAGCGCGCCACCCCGGCGGGGATCTTGCGCTTGGGAGCGGGCACGGAGCCTGCGCGGCACATCATGCCGATCAGCTCGCCGACGGGACGCGGCTGGCCGTTGGTCACCACGAAGGCCTCGCCGTGGGCGACCTCGATGCGCTCGAGCGCCCGGACGATGGCCTCGGAGGCGTTGTCCACGTAGGTGGTGTCGATCAGCGCGGCGCCGTCATCGAGCAACGGCATGCGCCCGCGCGCGGCCCGGTCCACGATGCGCTCCACGAGCTGGGTGTCGCCGGGGCCCCACACGATATGCGGACGCACGGCGGTCACGCGCAGCGCATCCGAATCGGCCTCCAGGGCGAGCAGCTCGGCGGCCGCCTTGGAGCGGGCGTAGTTGCCGCGCGCCTTGTACGGATTGGCCGGTCCGGCGCAGTC
Organism: Kocuria sp. NBRC 114282; assembly: GCF_030268385.1. NCBI lineage: Bacteria > Bacillati > Actinomycetota > Actinomycetes > Micrococcales > Micrococcaceae > Kocuria > Kocuria sp. NBRC 114282. Next base: position 513,607 of record NZ_BSQO01000002.1, read on the forward strand.
GCCCGTGATGGACACGCCCGTGTGCGCCACGGACGGGCTCGAGACGAAGACGAAGTTCTTCGCCCCGGCCTCGCGCGCCGATTCCAGCAGGATGCGCGTTCCGGTGATGTTGGTGAAGACGAAGTCCTCCCAGTCGCCGGCGAAGGAGACCTTGGCCGCGAGGTGGATGACGTCGTCGACGCCGTCCAGGGCGCGCTTGACGGTGTCCATGTCCGTGATGGAGCCGAGGACCTGCTCCACGCCGTCCTCCAGGGCGATGGGGGCCTGGCCGCGCTGCAGCACGCGCACGGTCCAGCCCTGGCTCATCAGCCTGCGGGCCACGGACTCGCCGAGCATCCCGGAGGCGCCGGTCACCAGGACGGTGCGGCCCTTCCCCTGGAGCTCCTGCACATCCTGCAGCTCTTCCGGCGTGGCACGATGCGCTTTCCGGGGTGCTCCGGCGGCGCGGGGAATGCCTGGAGTGGTGCTCACGGGTTCCTGATCCTTCCCCCGCTCAGGGCATCATCGGCCCAGGCGGCGAGGCGCGTGCGGTCGACCTTGGAGTTGTGGCGGATGTCCGTGGGGTGCCGGGGCACCACCAGGACGGCCGCGACATCCAGGCCGGTGGCGTCGTGGACTGCACTGCGCACGCGCCCGGCCAGACCCGCTCGTGCGGGGCCGGATCGGCGTGCCGGAGGCTCAGTCTCGCACACGACGACGGGCACCTGAGCACCCTTGGGTCCGACACCCACGAGCGCTGCTCGGCCCACCCCGGAGACGGTCTGGGCGGCATGCTCGCCGGCCACGGGAGCGACCGGTCCGTCGCTGGTCAGCAGCAGGTGGTGGAGGCGTCCGGAGACCCACAGGCGGCCCTTGTCGTCGAGCTGCCCGACGTCTCCGGTGGCGTGCCAGCCGGGGATCCGCGTGGACTCGTTCTCGGTGATCCACAGGGAGTCGTAGCGGTCCTTGACGTGCGGGGCCTGCAGCACGATCTCGCCCAGCACGTCCGGCAGATCCACGAGCCGATCGGAGGGGACGCCGTCGTGATCGACCGGCGCGATCCGCACGGCCGCACCGGGGACCGGGGCGCCCACGCAGACGCCCTCGCCGGCCCCGCGCACGCGGGCCTGCGAGCGGAAGCCCTGCTCGGGGTGCAGCGGCTGGGAGTCGACGGCCGCCTCGCGGATGGTCTCCAGGCGGACGTCCGTCATGGGCAGGGCCTCGGTCATGCCGTACGGGGTGTGCAGCTCGGCCGCGGGCAGCAGCTTCTGCAGCTGCTCCAGCAGCGGCGGCGGCAGTGGGGCCCCGGCCGAGAGCATGAGCCGCACGCGGCCCAGCGCCTGGCGCTGATGCGGTGCCAGGTCGTTCTGGGTGGCCAGCACGTTGACGATCGCAGCGGGGGAGGCGAACACGGTGGTGGCCTCGATCGCCGCAGCCGCATCGGCCAGTGCTCGGGCGGTGAGGGTGCGCGGTTTGGTGACGTCCATGTCCGGGGTCACCGAGGCCGCGCCCATGGCCGGGGCCAGCAGTGCGAACGGCGCGAAGGCGGCAACCAGCCCGGTGCCGGGGCGCAGGTCGCACACGGCGGCCACGGCATCGCGCATGGCGGCCATCTGCCGCTGGGTGTAGACGACGCCCTTGGCCGGGCCGGTGGAGCCCGAGGTGAACAGCACGGCGGCGTCCGCATCCGGGTCGATCTGCGGCAGCGGGCCCGGCGCGGTGCGCTCGAGCTCGGCCACGGAAGCCTCAATCCCCAGCACGCGCCGGCGCACCGGATCCAGGGTCTCGACGCTGATGCGCCGCCCCGGCCAGCCCAGCGTGCGGGCGGCGGTCAGAGCCGCGGGGATGCCGATGAACCACTGCGGGGAGGCGCCCTTGAGCGCGCGGCGCAGCCCCGGCAGGCCCAGTCCGGTGTCCGCCACGACGATCACGGCTCCCACACGCAGTGAGGCGTAGATCAGCGTGGTGAGGTCGGCCCCCGGGGGCACCATGAGATTGATGCGGTCTCCGGGCTTCACCCCGAGCCCGATCAGCCCGGCGGCGATGCGCTCCACGCGCTCGTCGAGCTGCGCCCAGGTGAGGCTGCGCTCGACGGCCGGGGCGCTGTCGTTCTCGGCCTTGCCCATGTCCACGGTGGCGACGGCGGTCGTGGCCTCATCCAGGCCGGCCCGGTGGGACAGCCCGGCCGTGAAGGGCACGAACGGCTCCTCGGTCTGCGGACGGGCCTCGAGGTGCTGGAAGCGGCGGGGGTGTGGATCGACGAGGTTCTGCTGCAGCCACTGCATGACCGGCGTGGCGATGTCCCGGTCCTCGGGCAGCAGGTGGTTGGCGCCCTCGAAGCGGTGGACGTCCGCCTGCGGCATGCGCTTGCGAAGGTCCTGGAGGTAGCGCTCCAGGAACACCGGGTCCTTGGGGCCCCACAGGAACAGAGCGGGAACGGTCGAGGTGGCCATCCAGGACGCCGTGCGCTCGTAGCGGTGGTTCGACGGATGATCCGCGAACGCCGGGATGTCCGCCACGAAGTGCTCGATGCCGGCTCGATGCTCGGGGGTGTCGTAGGGCGCCTTGAACGCCGCCTTGATCTCGGGAGCCAGCGAGGGGGAGACCAGCGACAGGGAGATGTCCAGGAACGCGGTGGTCCGGGAGGTGACGGCTCCGTGGACCTTCGGCGCCAGCGCTAGACGCAGCGGATCCGGGATGGGACCGGACTCGGGATCGTGGTAGATCGCCGTGTTGGTCATGATCGTGGCCGCGTGCGCCTTCGGGTGCAGCTCGGCCCAGCCCATGGACACGAGACCGCCCCAGTCGTGCGCCAGGGTGACCACGCGCTCGTCGTCCAGACCGATCGCGACGGTGAGGTCGCTGAGGTCCTGGATGCGGTCGTCGTAGCGGCGGAACAGGCCGGTGCGCTCGGAGAAGCCCATGTCGAGCTGATCCACGGCCACCACGCGCCAGGGGGTCTCGGCCTCGGTCGCGGCCTTCAGGACCGAGCGCCACAGGTACGACCATGTGGGGTTGCCGTGCACGGCCAGGATGGTGCCGGCCGGGGTCTTCCCCTGCTCCTGGAGCACCGCCTGGTTGTCGAGCAGGTGCCAGCGCCGGGTCGTGCCGGGGACCGGCTCGCAGGCCGCGTGGGAGGGGGCCTCCACGGTGCGGGACCAGCGGGGGTCCACGCCGGGGAAGGCCTCCCAGCTGCTGGGAGGCGTGACGGGCTCGGTGGTCTCGGCGATGCTCACCAGTCGATCTCCATGAAGGTCGCGTTCAGTCCGGATCCCACGCCCATGGCCAGCACGCGCTGGCCCTTCTGGAACGAGCCGTTCTCGGCCTGCAGCGCCAGGGTCATCGGCAGGGCGGCTGAGGCCACGTTGCCCCAGAACGGGAAGGTGCGCGGCAGCTTGTGCGCGGGGATCCCGATGTCCGCCTCCGTCTTGTCCGTGTGGGAGGTGGAGACCTGGTGGGCGACCACCCAGTCGAAGTCATCCCACTCGAAGCCCTGGGTGCGGGCCTCCTCCCACGTGTCCGTGAGCAGGCCGACGCCGTGCTTGAGCAGCCCGCCCGCATCCGTGAACATGCCGTCGAAGCCGCCCACGCACAGCTCGAAGTGCTCAGTGGCCGAGCGCGTCACGGAGGTGCGGATCCGATGGCCGTCGGGGTGGTTGTCCGCCCGTCCCACGACGGCAGCCGCGGCGCCGCAGCCCAGCGTGAGCGTGGCGAACTCCCGGATGACCTCGGCGCGGGTGACGTCCGGCTCGCTGAGGCGGCGGAAGGCCTCGCGGTGCCAGCGAGTGGGATCCTCGCCGGCCACGACCAGGGCGTAGTCGATGGCGCCCGAGTCGATCATGGACGAGGCCACGGTCATCCCGTTGATGAAGCCCAGGCAGGCATTGGTGATGTCGAAGCTCAGCGCGGAGCTCGGAAGGCCCAGCCTGGCGTGCTCGCCGGAGGCCAGGGCCGGCTCGTAGCCGTCGCGGGTCACCGAGCAGTTGACCAGCAGGCCCACCTGGTCCGGGCTGATGCCGGCCTGGTCCATGGCGGCCTGCGCAGCCTCGATCGCGCCGTCGGTGTAGTGGCGGCCAGGGGACCACTCGCGGTGCTCCTTGACGCCGGCCAAGCGCTCCAGCAGGCCCTTGGGCAGCTTGAGCCGCTCGAACGTCGCCCCCAGCTGCTCATCGGCGCGCGCGGAGGAGACGACGACGTCGGCTTCGACCTTCTGGATCGACAGCAGCGAGGCGCTGCTGTGGCGGATGATGGAGTTCCCTGACAAGGCACTGCTTTCGACGAAGGTGTGAGGAGTCTGTCCAGAAGTCTATCGACGCGCCTGGACATCGCCTGACGGCAGCGCGTCCATGTCCGCCGCTTCGTCGTCCCGGGGCCGATGCGAGACGATGGGCGCATGAACAATCGCTTCCTCATGGCCGGGGCCGTCGTCACCCTCGCCCTCGTCCTCCTCGTCGCCTATCTCGTGGGCATGTGGGCCTGGATCTTCTTGGGCGTGGTGGCCCTGCTGCTGCTGGGGCTGGGCATCTGGGACCTGGTCCAGCCCCGCCATGCGATCCTGCGCAACTTCCCCGTGCTCGGGCACGCCCGCTACCTGCTGGAGTCCATCCGCCCCGAGATCCAGCAGTACTTCATCGAGAAGAACACCGAGGGCAAGCCGTTCAGCCGCGACCAGCGCTCGATCGTCTACGCCCGCGCCAAGGGCCAGGACGATCACAAGGCCTTCGGCACGGAGAAGGCCACCGACGAGATCGGCTACGAGTTCCTGCTGCACACCACCGCCCCGGTAGCCCCGGCCGCGGAGCCGCCGACGGTGCGCGTGGGCGGACCGGACTGCGCTCAGCCCTACGAGATGCCCCTGATGAGCATCTCCTCGATGTCCTTCGGCTCGCTGTCCAAGAACGCAGTGCTGGCCATGAACAAGGGCGCGGCCATGGGCGGATTCGTGCACGAGACCGGCGAGGGCGGGCTGACCGAGTACCACCTCGGCAACGGCGCCGACCTGTTCTGGGAGATCGGCTCCGGGTACTTCGGCTGCCGCTACGACGACGGGCGCTTCAATCCGGAGCGCTTCGCCGAGAAGGCCCGCTACGACGAGGTCAAGGGCATTACGATCAAGCTGTCCCAGGGCGCCAAGCCCGGCCTGGGCGGCGTGCTGCCGGGCTCCAAGGTCACCGCCGAGATTGCTGAGGCCCGCGAGGTCCCCGAGGGCGTGGACTGCATCTCCCCGGCGTCGCACTCGGCGTTCACGACCCCGCGCGAGATGGTCCGGTTCATCGGGCAGCTGCGCGAGCTCTCGGGCGGCAAGCCGATCGGCATCAAGTTCTGCGTGGGCTCGCGCACCGACGTCCTGGCCATGTGCAAGGCCATGTGGGAGGAGCGGATCGCGCCCGACTACATCATCGTGGACGGCTCCGAGGGCGGAACCGGCGCCGCCCCGCTCGAGTACTCCGATCACGTGGGCACCCCGCTGACCGAGGGGCTCATGCTCGTGCACAACGCCCTGGTGGGCACCGGGCTGCGGCACATGATCCGCATCGGCGCCGCAGGCAAGGTGGTCTCCGGCTCGGACATCGTCAAGCGCATGATCCAGGGCGCGGACTTCACCATGTCCGCCCGCGGGATGATGATGGCCACCGGCTGCATCCAGGCGCAGAAGTGCCACACGAACCACTGCCCCGTGGGCGTGGCCACCCAGGACGCCCGCCTCATGCGCGCACTGGACGTGGAGGACAAGGCCAAGCGGGTGCACAACTACCAGAAGCTCACCGTCCGCGAGGCCGTGCAGATCATGGCCTCCATGGGCGTGGAGGCCCCGTCGCAGCTCAACGCTCGCATGCTGCGTCGTCGGGTGGATCACCTCAACACCCGCTCCTACGCCTCGATCTACAACTGGCTGCGGGAGGGCGAGCTGCTCGAGCAGCCCCCGCGCGGCTGGGCCGCGGACTGGGCCGAGGCCGACGCCGATCACTTCGGCGAGCACGCCCCGCTCGGCTTCCTGGACGACGACGGGCCCCATTGGAACGACGAGATGGCCACTCAGACCGGGATGATGGCGACTGTCGGCGCCGGCAGCTCGCTGGCCTCCTCGGGCGGCAGCCATGCTCCGGGCGGGCCGTCGGGGGAGCGGCACTCCGAGGCGCACACCGCCTCGGGCACTCGCTCAGGTGAGCAGGAGCAGGGCCAGCAGCCGGTGCGCAGCGACGGCGACGAGCCGATCGGCCGACCGGAGGCCAGCCGCACGCCGACCACCGGCTCCACGCCGGTCGTCGGCGACAGCACCCGACCGGAGGGGCGCCCAGCCGAGTGAGGCAGAACTCCGAGTGAGGCAGGCTCAGAGGGTGTGCTCGGTCGGCTCCTGACCGGCGATCTCATTGCCGACCTCACCCGGGGGCGGGCTGACGGCGTCGCCGGCCCCCTCCCGGTAGGCTCGCCGGGTGCATCTCAAGACCCTCTCCGTGCGCGGCTTCAAGTCGTTCGCCTCGGCCACGAGCTTCGAGTTCGAGCCCGGGGTGACCTGCGTCGTCGGCCCGAACGGGTCGGGCAAGTCGAACGTGGTCGATGCCCTGTCCTGGGTCATGGGCGAGCAGGGCGCCAAGTCGCTGCGCGGCGGGAAGATGGAGGACGTGATCTTCGCCGGCACCTCGGGCCGGGCGGCCCTGGGGCGGGCGCACGTGGCCCTGACGATCGACAACACCGACGGCGCCCTGCCGATCGAGTACACCGAGGTCACGATCTCGCGCACCCTGTTCCGCACCGGCGGCTCCGAATACGCGATCAACGGCCAGTCCTGCCGCCTGCTGGACATCCAGGAGCTGCTCTCGGACTCGGGTCTGGGCCGGGAGATGCACGTGGTCGTCGGGCAGGGCCAGCTCGACCGGATCCTGCATGCCACGCCGGAGGAGCGCCGCGGTTTCATCGAGGAGGCCTCCGGGATCCTCAAGCACCGGCGGCGCAAGGAGCGCACGATCCGCAAGCTCGAGGGCATGCAGGCCAACCTGGACCGCCTGGATGACCTGCTCTCCGAGATCCGCCGCCAGCTCACCCCGCTGGGCCGCCAGGCCAAGGTCGCCCGCCGCGCCCAGCGCATCCAGTTCGACGTCCGCGACGCCCGCTCGCGCCTGCTGGCCGATGACCTGGTGCAGGCGCAGTCCGCGCTGGCCGTCGACGTCGAGACCGAGCAGCGGCTGCGCGAGGAGAAGGAGGACGCCGAACGGCGTCTGCGGGCGGGCCGCACCCGCCAGAACGAGCTGGAGACTCGCGCCGCGCAGGCCACACCGGCGGTGACGGCGGCGCGTGAGACCTGGTACGAGCTGACCTCGGTGCGCGAGCGGCACCGCTCGCTCGAGCAGCTGGCCGGGGAGCGGCGGAGACTGCTCGGAGCCACGGAGGAGCAGCCCTCCTCGGACCGCGACCCGGACCGGCTGGCCGGGCAGGCCGCGCGCACCCGCGAGGAGGAGAAGTCGGCGCTGGAGCAGGTCGAGGATGCCGTCGAGACCCTGGCCGAGGCCATCCAGGACCGCGAGGACAGCGAGGCGCAGGCCCGCGAGGCGGACAGGGCCGTGACGGCGATCCTGCAGGCCGCCGCGGATCGTCGCGAGGGCGTGGCCAAGCTCTCCGGCGGCGTGGGCGCTGCGCGCTCGCGGGTCGAGGCCGCCGAGAACGAGCTCGAGCGGCTGCGCGGCACCGAGCAGCAGGCCGCTCAGCGCCGCATGGGTGCCCTGAGCCAGGTCGAGACGCTGCGCGCAGCCGCCGAGGACGCCGCCGAGGCCTCGCGCCGCGCGGCCTCCGAGCGCGACGAGGCGGTCGAGGCCTTCGACGCCGCCCGGGAGCTGCACCGCCAGGCGGAGGCCGCTCGCACCGAGGCGGTGCGCTCCCACGACGCCCAGGCCGCCCGCGCCGAGACGCTGCGGGCCTCGGTGCGCCAGCCCGACGGCACCGAGGCCGTCAAGGCGCAGTCCGCCGATGCTGTGGTGGCTGCAGTGGCCGAGGTCCTGACGATCTCCGTCGGCTGGGAGCGTGCGCTGACGGCGGCCCTAGGTCCGCTGGCCGAGGCGCTCGCGGTGCGCTCGCACGCGGCGGCGGCGGGCATCTTCGAATCTCTGCGCCAGGCGGATGCCGGGCGCGTGCACATGCTCGTGGCGGGCGGATCTGCGGCGCCCGTCTCAGAGCTGCCGGACGAGATCCGGGGCTACGCGGGCGTCGTGCCGGCGGCCGAGGCCGTCGAGGCGGCGTCGGGAGCGGGGGATGCTGCGGAGGCCGTCGTGCAGCGCGTGCGCGCGGAGCTGGCCGGGACCGTGCTGGTCTCGGACGCGGCCACCGCGGTGCGCCTGACCGGCGATCATCCGCAGGTGCGCGCCGTGACCCGCGACGGCGACGTCTTCGCCCCGCACAGCGCCTGGGGCGGAGCGCGGGAGGCGGCCGGCTCCCTGGAGACCCGCGCGCAGGCCGAGGCCGCGGAGGCCGAGCTGGCTCAACTGCGGCAGACGCTGGATCAGGCGACGGAGGCCGCCCAGTCGGCTGCTGCGGAGCGGGACCGCCTGCGCCCTCAGGCCGAAGCTGCGCGCAAGGCGGCGCAGGAGGCCGAGAAGGCCGAGCGGGATGCCGCCGGAGCGTCCTCGCGGACCGAGGCCGTGCTGGACTCCGCTCAGGCTGAGTCGGATCGCTTCCAGCGCCAGGTCGCCGAGACCCAGGACCAGGTGGCCGCGCATCAGCGGGCTCTGGACGAGGCGCTTTCGCGCCTGGAGGCCGCCCAGGAGGACCACGACGACGACGAGTCCGAGCGCGCCCACCTGGAGGCCGTGGCGCGCCGCGACTCCTCGCAGCGCGAGGCGACCCAGGCACGGCAGGCAGAGACGGAAGCCCGGCTGGCGCTGCGGTCGCTCGAGGAGCAGGCCCGAGCACTGGGCAACCGCGCGCATTCGCAGGAGCGGGCCGCCGCCGCCGAGCGCCGCGCCCGGGAGGAGGCGGCCCGCCGTGCCGAGAGGCGGCGGCAGCAGGCTCGCAGCGCCGAGGCCGTGCTGGCCGCGGTGCGCCAGATCCTGGTGCGCATCGACGCCTCCGTGGAGCGGGCCGAGGCCGAGCGGCAGCAGGCCGAGCAGGTCCGCCAGGCCCTGGACGCCGAGCTGCAGGAGGTGCGCACCGCCAACGACGGCCTTGCCTCTCGGCTGGCCCAGCTCACCGACGAGGTCCACCGCGACGAGGTCGCCCGCACCCAGAAGCGCGCCCGCATCGAGACCCTCGAGCAGCGCTCGCTGGATGAGCTCGGGCTGACCCCCGACGCCCTGATCGACAACTACGGCCCGCACCTGCCCATCCCTGATGCCGACGCCATCCTGGAGGCCTCGCAGCGCCGCGATGAGCGCGCCGCCGCCGCAGCTGCGCGTCGCGAGCTCGAGGCCGAGCAGCACGGGATCACCCCGGAGGAGCTGGCGGAGAAGCAGGGGGAGTCGATGCCGTCGTCGGGAACCCCGGACACTTCGGGCGGGGAGGAGCCGGAGGAGGATCTCTACGACGAGCCGGTGGGCATCCCGTTCGTGCGCGAGCAGCAGGAGAAGCGGCTGGCGTCGGCGGAGCGCGATCTGGCCAAGCTCGGCAAGGTCAATCCGCTGGCGCTCGAGGAGTTCGCGGCCCTGGAGGAGCGCCACGCGTTCCTCTCCGAGCAGCTCGAGGACCTGCACCGCTCCCGGGCCGATCTGCGGCAGATCATCCGCGACGTCGACGAGCACGTGGAGCAGGTCTTCACCGAGGCCTGGCACGACGTCGAGCGCGAGTTCGTCACCGTGTTCGGGACGCTGTTCCCCGGCGGTGAGGGGCGGCTGAGGCTGACCGATCCTGCGGACATGCTCAACACGGGCATCGACGTGGAGGCGCGCCCGGCGGGCAAGAAGATCAAGCGGCTGTCGCTGCTGTCCGGCGGCGAGCGGTCGCTGACGGCGATCGCGATGCTCGTGGCGATCTTCCGCGCCCGGCCCTCGCCGTTCTACATCATGGACGAGGTCGAGGCCGCCCTGGATGACCGCAACCTGGGCCGGCTGCTGACGATCTTCCAGCAGCTGCAGGAGACCTCGCAGCTGATCGTGATCACCCACCAGAAGCGCACCATGGAGATCGCCGACGCCGTCTACGGCGTGACCATGCGCGACGGCGTCACCACCGTCCTGGGCCAGCGCCTCAAGGAGATGCGCTAGGCGATCTGATCCGAAGGGGTGCTCACCAGCGGTGGCGACTTGCGCCGACCAGAGCAAGCTGGGCGGTGGCCTTCCGGCTCATCGAGTGGCCGAATCCCCACGCCACCCCCATTGACTGGCAGATCCCTCACCGTTCCAGCGAGGAACCGGTGACGACACGGCCTGTCGATGACGGATCAGTTCGGATTCGGCCGCTCGATGGCGGGACCGGCCGGAATCGGCTGGCAGCGGCTCTCAGGAGTCCTCGCGGTCCTCGTCGGACACACGGGGGACGGAGCCGGTGGGCACGGCGTCGACGTCGGGGCGCTTGAGGGTGTCCATCACGGGGGTCCAGGCCAGCGCGGCCACACCCATCAGCACGCCGGAGACCAGGAAGGCCGGGCCGAAGCCGGCGGCATCCACGAGGGCCCCGGCCAGGATCGGGCCCAGGATCTGTCCGGCGTCCTGGCTCATCTGGAAACGGGAAAGCACAGTGCCGCCCGAGCGCTGCGGGCCGATGACGTCGGCCACGGCCGCCTGCTGCCCCGGGTTGAGGGTGCCCGAGCCCACTCCGGAGAGGAAGGAGGCCACCGCGAAGATCCACACGCTGTCCGTGAACCCGATCACCGCTGTCATCACGCCGGCCAGCACCAGTCCGCTGATCACCAGCGGCTTGCGGCCCACGGAGTCGGAGATCCGGCCCGAGAACGACAGCGCCACGGCGGAGCCGGCGGCGAACACCGTCAGTGCGACGCCGGACAGGGCAGGTCCGGCGCCGAAGACGGCGGAGGCGATCAGCGGGATCAGCGCCACGCGGATCCCCATGGAGGTCCATCCGTTGGCGAAGCCCGAGACCAGCGAAGCCCGATACGCCCCGAACTGCCAGGCCTCGCGGAAGCTCATGCGCACCTGGGCCTTGGCGGCCGCCCGATCCTGCAGCGACTGCGGGGGGATCTGCCAGAAGACCACACCGGCGGCCAGCAGGATCGCGGCCCCGTAGATGAGGAACGGCGCCTGCATGCCGAATCCCGCCAGCAGCCCGCCGATCACCGGCCCCAGGATCCCACCGATCAGGAATGTGGAGGCGTACATGCCCGAGATCCGCCCGCGCGAATCCGGCGGCGCCAGGCGCACGATCAGGCCCATGGCGGAGATGGTGAACATGGTGGAGCCGAGTCCGCCCAGGCCGCGGAAGAGCAGCAGCTGCCAGTAGGAGCCGGCGAACGCCGTGGCGAACGACGACAGCGCCACGATCACCAGGCCGATGAGATAGGTCCGGCGCTCGCCGATGGCATCCAGGATGCGACCGCCGACCGGGGCGAACATCAGTCTGCAGAATGCGAAGGCCGAGACGACGGCTGAGGCGGCGGCCACCCCCACGCCGAAGCTCGAGGCGTACTGGGGCAGCACCGGGGCCACCAGGCCGTAGCCGACCGCGATCGCGAAGGCCGCGGCGATCAGCACCAGGATCTCCCGCGGCACCGGGGTCCGGGCAGGAGACTTCGATCGCGACGACCGGTCGGAGGACCTGCGCGCAGCGGGGTCCGGGGAGGAAGAGGAGGAGGCCATCACCAGCGCAGTCTAGGAGAGGGCGCTGACGCCGCAGGCGCGTGCGGGCACCGCCCCTCGGCGGCCCCCGCCGAATCGTGGTGCAATGGGGGACGTGGACCAGATACTCGCTCAGATCCCTGTCTTCGTGTACGTGCTGATCGCCGTGGTGGTGCTGGCGCTGCTGGGCTTCGTGCTGCTGCGCGGGCCCAAGGCGCCTCCCGGCGGCTACGACTCGACCCGAGATGCCGATGACCCGGCGCCGGGCGCTGCCGGCGACGGCTCGGGTGAGCATGCCCGGGCCGGGGGAGGAACCGCGACCGAGACCAAGGCGCCGTCGCTGGACACCCCCGAATCGGCCGGCTCCCGCATGGCCCGGCTGCGCGGCCGCCTGGCCAAGTCCAACAACGTGTTCGGCCGCGGCCTGCTGGCGCTGCTGTCCCGCGATCACATCGACCAGGACGTCTGGGACGAGATCGAGGAGACGCTGCTCATGGCGGACCTCGGCACCGACGCCTCCATGGAGCTCGTCGAGAACCTCCAGGTGCGCGTCAAGGCGGAGGGCACCCAGGACCCGAACCACGTGAAGGCCATGCTGCGCGAGGAGCTGCTCAAGCTCGTCGACCCGTCCATGGACCGCTCCCTGGCCGTGACCCGCAAGGGCGACACCCCGGCCGTGATGCTCGTGGTGGGCGTCAACGGCGTAGGCAAGACCACCACCGTGGGCAAGCTGGCCCGCGTGCTCGTGGCCGAGGACAAGGACGTCATGCTCGGCGCGGCCGACACGTTCCGCGCCGCGGCCGCCGATCAGCTGCAGACCTGGGGCAACCGCGTGGGCGTGCCGACCGTGCGCTCGGAGGTGGAGGGCGCAGATCCCGCCTCCGTGGCCTTCGATGCTGTGAAGACCGGCATCGACTCGGAGGTCGACGTCGTCATGATCGACACCGCCGGGCGCCTGCAGAACAAGGCCGGGCTCATGGACCAGCTCGGCAAGATCAAGCGCGTGGTCGAGAAGGCCGCCGAGGTCGACGAGGTGCTGCTGGTCATCGACGCCACGACCGGGCAGAACGGCATGACCCAGGCCCGCGTGTTCTCCGAGGCCGTGAACGTGACCGGCATCGCGCTGACCAAGCTCGACGGCACCGCCAAGGGCGGCATCGTCGTGGCGATCCAGCGGGAGCTGGGCGCCCCGGTCAAGCTCATCGGCCTGGGCGAAGGTGCGGACGACCTCGCCCCCTTCGACGCCGAGCAGTTTGTGGACGCCCTGCTCGAGTAGGCCCCTGGTGTGATCCCACAGATCGAGTGGCCTCGCAGTGTCCGTCCAGCTCAGACGCACACTGCGGGGCCACTCGTCTTGTCTCCGCCGTACTCAGGACACGCGGACGCTGCTCGATGACCGCAGCCCCGTTCACATGCCCGACACGAACGAGCGCGTGTTGTCACACGCCGGAAACGACGGCGCGACGCCGGTGACTCATGACCTCGCTTGACTCGTGCGCAGCGCCCGAGAGGGCCCGAGACGCGAGGAGAGACTGACGATGGACGAGACGACGCTGAGCGCGGTCGATGTGTGGACCGTGGTCGCCAGCGCCATGGTGCTGCTGATGACGCCGGGACTGGCCCTGTTCTACGGGGGCATGACCCGTGCCAAGGGCGTGCTGAACATGATGATGATGTCCTTCGCCGCCCTGGGTCTGGTGATCCCGGTGTGGATCCTGTGGGGGTGGTCGGTCTCCGGTGGCGAGCCCATCCTGGGAGGCCTGGCGGGCAGCCCTCTGCAGGCGCCGGGGCTGGAGGACCTGATCGGCACGAGCGACCTGCTGGGCGTCGCGTTCTCCTGCACGTTCGCGATCATCTCGGTCGCGCTGATCTCCGGAGCCGTGGCAGACCGCATGCGCTTCAGCGCCTGGCTGCTGTTCGTGCCGGTGTGGACCACCCTGGTCTACGCGCCGCTGGCGTTCATGGTCTGGGGCGGGGGCCTGCTGGGCGCCGATGGGGCGATCGGCTCCCGCTTCGGCGAGGCGATCGACTTCGCGGGCGGGCTGGTGGTGCACATCAACGCCGGCGTGGCGGCGCTGATCCTGATCCTGCTGATCGGCCCGCGACAGGGATTCGGGAAGGACTCGGGCCAGCGCCCGCACAACCTCCCCCTGGTCATGCTCGGCGCGGCCCTGCTGTGGTTCGGCTGGTTCGGCTTCAACGTCGGTGCTGCGGCCACCCCCGAGCAGGCAGGGCTGATCCTGATCAACACCATGGGTGCTCCGGCCACGGCCATGCTGGGCTGGCTGCTGGTCGAGCGGATCCGCGACGGCCACCCGACCTCCCTGGGCGCGGCCTCCGGCGCGGTGGCGGGGCTGGTCGCCATCACGCCCGCCTGCGCCGACGTCTCCCCGTTCTGGGCCATGGTCCTGGGACTCGTCGCCGGCATGTGCTCGGCGGTGGCTGTGGCGCTGAAGTACCGCATGGGCATGGACGACTCGTTGGATGTCATCGGCGTGCACCTGGTCTCCGGCATCGTGGGGACCGTGGCCCTGGGCTTCATCGCGATCCCGAGCGCGGAGTCGGCAGGAGGGCTGTTCTACGGCGGCGGGCTGGCGCTGCTGGGCACGCAGGTCATCGCCACGGTCGTCTCGGTCATCTACTGCTCCGTCGTGACTCTCGTCATCGCCCTGGTCATCCGCGCGTTCGTCGGCCTGCGGATCACGGCGGAGGCGGAGATCGAGGGCATCGACATCACCGAGCACGCGGAGTCCGGCTACAACCTCGCGGGCGATGCCTCCGGCTCGTTCCGCCCCCGTCGCCCGGTCCCGGGCAGCCTCGAGGACGTCATCGAGCGTCAGAAGAAGGAGCAGCGCGCATGAAGCTCGTCGTCGCCGTCATCCGGCAGGAGAAGTTCGCCGACGTCAAGGACGCGCTGGCCGCGTTCGGGATCCAGGGCATGACCGTCACCAACGTCCACGGCTACGGCCGCCAGCGAGGGCACTCCGAGGTCTACCGCGGTGCGGAGTACTCGGTGGACCTCATCGAGAAGACCCGCCTGGAGCTGGTCGTCACGGACCAGCAGGCCCACGAAGTCGTCGACGCGATCGCCGCTGCCGCCACCACGGGCCGGGCGGGCGACGGCAAGGTCTGGGTCACCCCCGTGGAGGAGGTCGTGCGGCTGCGCACGGGGGAGCGCGGCGAGTCCGCTGTCTGAATACGTCCCGCAGGCGCTTCAGCGCACGGCGTCAGGAGCCGAGCATGTGCTGACGGCGGGCATTGCTACCCTGGAGCACTGATCCGGTGCGCACTGCGCACCCCCAGGGGTGACGACGGCGCGGCCACCTGGTCGCGCCGTCGACGCGCGTCCAAGCCGGCCCGCCGCCCCAGACCATCGAAGATCCACAGCGAGGACCACGTGTTCAACTCCCTCTCCGACCGCTTGACCGCGACGTTCAAGAACCTGCGTGGGAAGGGCAAGCTCTCCGAGGCGGATGTCGATGCCACCGTGCGCGAGATCCGCCGCGCGCTGCTCGACGCCGACGTCGCCGTGCCCGTGGTCCGCGAGTTCACCGCCGCCGTCAAGGAGCGCGCGCTGTCGGCCGAGGTCAACGAGGCGCTGAACCCGGGTCAGCAGGTCGTGAAGATCGTCAACGACCAGCTCCAGGAGATCCTGGGCGGTCAGACCCGGCGCATCCGCATGGCCAAGACCGGGCCCACGATCATCATGCTCGCGGGCCTGCAGGGCGCCGGCAAGACCACGCTGGCCGGCAAGCTCTCGTACTGGCTCAAGAGCCAGGGCCACCGCCCGCTGCTCGTGGCCTCCGACCTCCAGCGCCCCAACGCCGTGACCCAGCTGAAGGTCGTGGGAGAGCGCGCGGGCGTGCCGGTGTGGGCTCCGCACCCGGGCACCACCTCCGAGTTCGACGACCCCACCGGCGATCCGGTCGAGGTGGCCCGCGAGGGCGTGGAGCACGCCCGCTCCAAGCTCTACGACGTCGTCATCGTGGACACCGCCGGCCGCCTGGGCGTCGACCAGCCCCTGATGCGCCAGGCCCGCGACATCCGCGACGCCGTCCAGCCGGACGAGGTCCTGTTCGTCATCGACGCCATGATCGGCCAGGACGCCGTCCAGACCGCCCAGGCCTTCAACGAGGGCGTGGACTTCACCGGCGTGGTGCTCTCCAAGCTCGACGGCGACGCCCGCGGCGGCGCCGCCCTGTCGGTGGCCTCGGTGACCGGCAAGCCCATCATGTTCGCCTCCACCGGCGAGGGCGTGAAGGACTTCGAGCAGTTCCACCCGGATCGCATGGCCTCGCGCATCCTCGACATGGGCGATGTCATGACCCTGATCGAGCAGGCCGAGAAGACCTGGGATCAGGCCGAGGCCCAGAAGATGGCCAAGAAGTTCGCCGATCAGGAGGACTTCACCTTCGAGGACTTCCTGGCCCAGATGCAGCAGCTCAAGAAGATGGGCTCCATGAAGAAGCTGCTCGGCATGATGCCGGGCATGGCCGGGATGCGCGAGCAGCTCGAGAACTTCGACGAGTCCGCGCTGACCCGCATCGAGGCCATCATCCAGTCCATGACCCCGCACGAGCGGGTGGCGCCCAAGATCATGAACGGCTCGCGCCGAGCGCGCATCGCCAAGGGCTCCGGGGCCACGGTGCAGGAGGTCAACCAGCTCATGGAGCGCTTCGGGCAGGCGCAGAAGATGATGCGCAAGATGTCCCAGGGCAAGGGCATGCCGAACCTCCCGGGCATGGGCGGCGGCGCTCCGGGCATGGGACCGCAGGGCGGCAACCCCATGGCCGGCATGCAGGGGATGCAGGGCATGCAGGGGCTGCCCGGCGCGGGCGGCGGCAAGTCCTCCAAGTCCAAGGCCAAGAAGAAGGGCTCGCGCTCCGGCAATCCGGCCAAGCGCGCGCAGGAGGCCGCCGCCGCGCAGAACCGCTCCAAGGCACCCACGGGCTCGTCGTTCGGCCAGCCCCAGCAGCCCGAGCAGAACCTCAAGAACCTCCCCAAGGGCTTCGAGAAGTTCCTCAAGTGACCCCGCAGCGGCCCCCGCGCCGCTGAGCGAAAGGCGCCACCATGTCGTCGTACCTCCCCGAGAACGAGCTCAAGGAATTCATCGCCGCGCTGCCGACCCGCCGCCTGGCGTCCTCGGCGCTGATCCGCGACCCGCACGGCCGGGTGCTGATCGTCGAGCCGAACTACCGCGACGGCTGGACCCTGCCCGGCGGAACGGTCGAGGCCGGGGAGGATCCCCGCACCGGATGCTTCCGCGAGGTGCTCGAGGAGGTCGGGCTGCAGCTGCCGGAGGGACGGCTTCTCGTGGTGGCCCACGGGCTAGCCGCCGGCATCTGGGGCGATTCGGTCGCGTTCCTCTACGACGGGGGCGTGATCCCCGAGGACACCGAGATCACCCTGCAGGAGGAGGAGCTGGACAGCCACCGCTGGGCGGAGCCCGACGAGATCCTGGGGTACGTGGGCGATCGCATGGGACGGATGATCCTCAGCGGCCTCGAGCAGCTCGAGACCGGCGGCGTGTCCGAGTTCGTGATCGGAGGCTGAAGGACGCCCCGGTGCAGGCTCTCAGCGGAATCTGCTGCCCGCACCCCGGGGTCGTCCAGTGCCCGCGGGTAGCATGGCGCGCATGACCACCCCCTCTTCCGGACCCCAGCATCCGTCGTCCTCCGGCGCGGCCGGCGCAGGCGGAGCAGACGGCGCCCGGCACGGCCGCCGACGCGCGGAATCCCCGGTGGATCGCAAGACCTCCGCCCTGGACGGCTGGTCGGTGCTGCCTCTGGCGGTGCGGATCAGCAGCCGCAGCTCCGTGCCGGACGTCGACGGCTCCGACCTGCTCGGCCCGGACACCGCAGATGCCGCCGAGATCGTGGGCTTCGTGCCCACCGCGCAGGGCATCCGCAAGGTCCTGGGCCACCACCGCGCCGTGGCCGCCGCCGCCGAGGGCTCCGACTACCTGCAGATCGCGGTCCTCGTCGACGACCAGGGCCGCACGGCCACCGTGGGCGAGCACGGAGCGGTCGTGCCGGGCCAGGGCGTCGAGGAGATCGCCGCCTCCGTCCACCGCATCACCGGTCAGACCCTCGAGCCGCAGCACCCCCGCCTGCAGCGGGCGCTGATCCTGCACCTGGATGCTCCCGAGCTGCCCCTGCTGGCCAGCAGCGCCGGCGCCACCTTCCGCGCGGTCAGCCGCGACGGCTGGTCCGTGCTCGTGCCCGACGACGACGCCTCGTGGTGGGCTCTGCGCACCGGAGTCACCGGCACGGCCGTGGCGCTGGCCTCGGACGGCGCCGCCCGCTCCCTGGAGGTCCTGCTCGACGGCGCTGACGGCGTGGGCCGCCATCCGGAGACTGCCCGGCCCGACCCCACGCGGATCTCGGCCGAGTCCTCCGGCGACCGAGCCGCCTGCGGGCTGTCCTGGGGCCCGGCCTGGTCTGCGGTCTCGATCGACGACGACGGAACCCCCGCCGCACGGCTGACCCGCGAGGTCCTCGAGCTGTGCGATGGCGAGACCACCCAGATGCACGTCGAGTCGGTGGCCTCGGTCTTCGACCTGGACCCGGTGCAGACCGTGCGCCTGCGCAACTACGTCGACGGGGAGACCTCCTCGCTGGTGCTCGAGTCCGTGCTGCAGCTGCTCGAGCTGCCGGTGCTGGCCGCCAAGATCGTCGAGGGGCAGAAGCCGCTGTCGGAGATCGAGGGGCTGGAGCGGTTCGAGCCCACCAGCATGCGTGAGGCCGTCATGCAGGGCCTGGGGATGGAGCCCACGGACGACAGCACCTTCTCCCGCCTGCAGGCCAGGCTGGCCGAGCGCCCGGAGATCCTGCTGGCCGCCGCCGGGGCGCAGACCGCCGTGGGCATCGGGCTCGCCGCCCTGGGTCGTCGCGGGGGACGCGGCAGCCTGGTGCTCGGCACGCTGTCCGGACTCGCGTTCACGGATGCGGCCTCGCTTTCGGGGCTCTACGCCGTGCTGCGCAGGCAGCGCCGCCGTCGAGACGGCAGGCGGCCCGGCCGATCGCACGACTGAGCGGCCGCTGCCGGCAGATCCGTCGCGCGACGGATCCGCCAGGACGCGGCAGGCGATAGCGTGCTGGGGTGTCGCAGCTCAGCCAGGACCCCCGCCAGGATGTCGCCCCGTCTGCTCCCGCCCGGACGGCTCCGCGACCCGAGTCCCGGCCCACGACCGCCGAGCGCCTGATCGGGGTCCTCTCCGACCCCTCGGATCCGGACTGGCGCCGTCCCGGGCCCGGTGCCACGGGGCTGCGCCGCGATGTCCTGGGGGCCCTGGCCCTGTTCGCGGTGGCCGCCCTCATCCTGGCCCTGCTCGAGAGCTTCGCCGGCACGAGCGAGAACCGACCCCGCTGGCTGGGCTATCTCATGGTCGCGCTGCAGATCCTGCCGCTGGCCGGGCGCCGACGCTGGCCCGCTGCTGTCATGGTGGTCTCCACGGCGGTCTACGTGATCGGCTACTACCTGACACCCATGGCGGCGGGTCAGTCGGGGACGGTGCTCGGGCTGTACGTCGCGGTCTACACGCTCGTGGCCTGGGGGCCGTCGCGGCAGGTCGTGCGCATCATCGTGGCCCTGTTCCTGGTCCTTCTGCTGCTGTGGGTGGGCATCGACCTGGCCATCACGGGCTCGTACGCGGAGATGGTCGAGGAGCTCGACTCCCAGGCCGGGCCCTTCGAGCCCATGTCCGCCTATTCGGCCTACTCCTTCCTGCTCAACATCCTGGGCTTCGGCATCACGATCTTCCTGGGGTGGACCTCGTGGCGCTCCGCGCTGCGCGACCATCAGAACCGCGCGCAGGCCGAGCAGCTGCGCAGCCAGTCGCAGCGCCTGGCCCGGCAGGCGGTCGTCGAAGAGCGCCTGCGGATCGCCCGCGAGCTGCACGACGTGATCGCCCACCACGTCTCGGCCATCGGGATCCAGGCCGGGGCCGCCCGGAAGGTCCTGCACCGAGATTCCGAGCTGACGGCCGAGGCGCTGCGCTCGATCGAGGGATCCAGCCGCCAGGCCGTGAGCGAGACTCGCCAGCTGCTGGGCGTCCTGCGAGCGGACTCGGACGCGGAGGCCGCCGATGGACAGCCGCGAGCGGAGACGGCGCCGGCGACGAGCCCCGGGCCCCGGCTGGAGGAGATCGAGCAGCTCGCACGCGAGCACGCCCAGCGCGGCCTGTCGGTGACGGTGACCTGGGTCGACGGGGCAGAGGCTGCTGAGCTGCCGCCGGCCCTCGGGCTGTCCATGTACCGCTGCGTCCAGGAGGCGATGTCGAACGTGGTGCGCCATTCCACCGCCACCAGCGCCGAGGTCGTGATCCGCAGCATCCGCCGGGACGACCACGGCTCCGGGGCAGCGCAGGCGATCGAGCTCGAGGTGCTGGACGGGGGAAGGCCCCGTGCGGGCAGCGCCGGCACCGGCTTCGGACTGCGAGGACTCCGCGAACGGGTCCAGCTCCACGGCGGGACAGTGGAGATCGGCAGCCGGGATCCCGGGCCCGGCTGGCGCGTGCGGGCGAGGTTCCCGCTCGAGAGGATCGGTCCCGAAGCGCCAGACTCGGAATGAGAGGATCACAGCCATGACCTCTGTGCTGCTGGCCGATGACCATGCTCTCGTGCGCTCAGGCTTCGCCATGGTGCTCTCCGTCGAGGACGACCTCGAGGTCGTGGGCCAGGCCGCCGATGGTCGCCAGGCCGTGGAGAGGGTCGCCGAGGGCGGTGTCGACGTCGTGCTGATGGACGTGCAGATGCCGGACATGGACGGGCTCGAGGCCACCCGGCGCATCGTGGCCGCAGGCGGAGCCAAGGTCATCATCCTCACGACCTTCGACCGGGAGGACTACCTGTTCGAGGCGCTGCGCGCCGGGGCTTCGGGCTTCCTGCTCAAGAACGCCGACCCGGACGATCTGGTCGACGCCGTGCGCTCGGTGGCCGACGGTCACGCGCTGCTGGCTCCGGAGGCCACGGTGCGGGTGATCCAGCGGTGGGTCGCCGCGGACGCAGCGGCTCCGGGCGCTTCCGGCCCCCACTGCGCAGCCGCGCCGACGTCGGCAGCCGCTGCGCAGCGCATGACCGGGACGACCGCGACCAATCCCTCCGCCGGCCCAACCACCGAAGTCGGCGCATCGGGCCCGGGGCGTCCGTCCGAGGAGCATCGCCGTCTGCTGGAGGGCCTGACCGAGCGGGAGTCCGAGATCCTTCGGCTCATGGCCGAGGGGCTGTCCAACGCCGAGATCGCCCAGCGCCTGTTCGTGGGCTCGGCCACCGTGAAGACCCATGTGTCGAACGTGCTGGCCAAGACCGGCAGTCGTGATCGGGTCCAGGCCGTCGTGCTGGCGCACCGGGCCGGCGTCGTCGGGTCCTGAAGCGCACGATCTCGGGTCGCTCCGCCTCGCGGCGGAGGCGTCGTCCATGCCCAGCCGCTGGGCTGTCCCGGAGATTCCGTCGCACGGCGGAGGACCGCGGCGAGGCCCGTCCCTAGGCTGGTCCCAGTTGCGCTGGGGGAGCTGCCCCGGCGCTGAGGCCGAGAGCTCAGGAGCCCACGTGAGCAGCACGCAGACAGCGCAGGAGACGCCCTCCGACGGCGCCGCGAGCCGCAGCACCACCTACTCGCCGCCCAGCCGGGGCCATCGGCTCGAGGTCCGCGGCCTGACCCGCACGTTCGGCGAGAAGACCGCCGTCGACGACGTCTCCTTCACCGTGGAGCCCGGGGGCATGACCGGGTTCATCGGGGCCAACGGCGCCGGGAAGACCACGACCATGCGCATGATGATGGGCGTGCTGCGGATCCATTCCGGGCAGGTGCTCTGGGACGGCCGCCCGATCACCGCCGCCGACCGCGCGGGGTTCGGGTACATGCCGGAGGAGCGCGGGCTGTATCCCAAGCAGGGGATCCTGGACCAGCTCGGCTACCTCGGTCAGCTGCACGGCATGGAGCGCGCCCAGGCTCTGCGCGAGGCCCAGCGCCTGCTTGAGCGCTTCGATCTGGCCGATCGGCCCAAGGACAAGCTCGAGACCCTCTCGCTCGGCAATCAGCAGCGCGTCCAGGTGGCGGCCTCCCTGCTGCACAGCCCGTCCGCCCTGATCCTCGACGAGCCCTTCTCCGGGCTGGACCCGGTGGCCGTGGACTCGATGGTCGAGCTGCTGCGCGAGCACATGGCCCGCGGCGTCCCCGTCCTCTTCTCCTCCCACCAGCTCGACCTCGTGGACCGGCTGTGCGACTCCATGGTGATCCTCTCCGGCGGCCGCGTGCTGGAGCACGGCACCGCCGACGAGCTGCGCGCCGCCCGCCCGCTGTCACATCGCCTGCGATGCAGCGAGGACGTCGGATGGGTGCGCGATGTCCACGGCGTGCAGGTCGAGGACCTCGACGGCTGCCGGGCCGTCGTGCGCCTGGACGACGACGCCGCACGCGCCGAGCTGCTGCGCCGAGCGCTGGAGCGCGGCCTGCAGGAGTTCACCGACCTGGCGCCCACCCTCTCCGAGATCTACCGCGAGGTGACCCGATGAGCTCTTCGACCCGATCCGACGGACCCGATGCCTCCGCACCCGGTGCTTCCGAGGAGGCCGGCGGCCCCGGTCGCACGGTCGAGCGCCCGTGGCTGACCGTGATGATGCGGGAGCTGGCCGTGAAGGTCCGCAACCGCTCCGTGCTGATCTCCACGGCGGTCACGCTCGTGCTGATCGTCGGAGGCCTCGTGGCCTCCTCGCTGCTCTCCGGCACGGATTCGGGCAGCGAGCACGAGATCGCGGCGGTGGGCGCCGGCTCGGTCGAGATGGTCGAGGCCGTCGATGACAGCCTGTCGGACGACGACTCGGCGAGTCCCCGGGAGGCGACGCGTCAGGAGGCCGAGCAGCTGCTCGACGACGGCGACGTGGACGCGGCCCTGGTCCACGAGGACGGCTCGTGGGTGCTGCTCGGCGACGGCTCCCTCGATCCGGTCCTCGAGCAGGCCGTGACGCAGTCGGTCTCCAGCGCGACCATCGCCGCGAACGCGGCCAGCGCGGGCACCTCGATGGATCAGCTCGCGCAGGGCTCCGAGGTGCGGGTCGAGCAGATCGGCGAGGGGTCGGACAGCAGGGATACCGCGGCCTCGTTCGTGCTGCGCTACGTCTTCGCGATGCTGTTCTACATGGCGGCGATCATGTTCGGGACGGCGATCGCCAACTCCGTCCTGGAGGAGAAGCAGAACCGCGTGGTCGAGATCCTGGCCACGGCCATCCCGGTGCGCCAGATCCTCTACGGCAAGGTGCTCGGCAACTGCGTGATGGCGTTCGCGCAGATGGGCCTGTTCGCAGGCGCCGGTCTCCTCACGGCCTCGCTGCTCGGGCTCACGGATGACCTCGGCTGGGCGCTGTCGGCCTCCGGCTGGTTCATCGCGTTCTTCGTCGTGGGCTTCGCCGCGCAGGCGACGATCTGGGCGGCCCTCGGCGCACTGGCCTCGCGCAGCGAGGACCTGAACACGTCCATGACGCCGATCATGACAGTGCTCGTCGTCGCCATGCTGGCGGGGCTCATGGGCACCGGCACCTGGCTGACGGTCGCCTCGTACGTCCCGATCATCTCGTCGATCGCCATGCCGGTGCGCCTCCTGGAGGGGGAGGCGGCCGTGTGGGAGCCCTTCGCGGCCCTGGCCGTGTGCGGCGCCTTCGGCTGGGCCATGCTGCGGATCGGAGAGCGGGTCTACCAGCGCGCGGTGTTCCAGGGCGGACGCTCGCTGTCCTGGCGCCAGGCGATGCGGCTCGAGGACTGAGACGGCGCCTCCGGCAAGCGTGAGCGGACTCGCACCGGGGACCGGGGCGTCATCGCCTGCAGCCTTGACAGATCTGGCACAATAGCCGGGTACCCGAAACGAGCGGACCCTCTCTCCGCCCGGATTCGCGTCCACAGGGTGCACCTCAAGATCGGCCCGCCCCACGGGAGCGTGACCGGTGCACCCGTACCTGAATACCAAGGAGAGATTGCACAAGTGGCAGTCAAGATTCGTCTGAAGCGCATGGGCAAGATCCGCGATCCCCGCTACCGCGTGGTCGTCGTGGATTCCCGCAAGAAGCGCGATGGTCGCGTGATCGAGGAGGTCGGCATCTACCAGCCGACCGAGAACCCCTCGCTCATCCGCATCACCTCTGAGCGCGTGCAGTACTGGCTCGGCGTCGGCGCTCAGCCGTCGGAGACCGTCCTGGCCCTGCTCAAGGTGACCGGCGACTGGCAGAAGTTCAAGGGCCTGCCGGGCGCCGAGGGCACCCTGCAGCAGCCGGAGTCCAAGGCCGCCTTCGTGGCCGAGGACAAGGGCTCCGTGATCATCCCCGAGGCGATCACCCCCAAGGCCGAGAAGACCGAGGACTCCGCCGAGTCCGAGGATGCTCCGGCTGAGACCGCCGAGGCTGAGGCCGAGAAGGCCGAGTGATCATGCTCGCCGACGCGTTGGAGCACCTGGTCCGCGGCATCGTGGACAACCCCGAGGACGTCGACGTCACCGCCAAGAACGGTCGACGCGGCGAGTCCCTCGAGGTGCGCGTGCATCCGGATGACCTCGGTCGCGTGATCGGGCGCCACGGCCGCACGGCGGCTTCGCTGCGCACCGTGATCAGCGCCCTGTCCGAGTCCGAGGGCGTGCGGGTCGACGTGGTCGACACCGACCGCCGACGCTGAGGCGAGAGGGTCCGCACGGATCCGGCACGAGCGATCGTGCACCGAACACGGCCCCCGTGTCCCGCAAGGGCGCGGGGGCCGTCGTCATCCCGCCCCCTCCTCAGCGAGGGGCCACGAACCATCAGCACGGGCATCCCGTGCGCAAGGAGCACTGCGTGAAGGTCCAGGTCGCCCGCATCGGCAAGCCGCACGGCATCCGCGGCGAAGTCACCGTCCAGCTGTTCACCGACGATCCCCAGGGGCGCTGCGCGCCCGGCGCCGTCCTGCAGCTCGAGGCCGCCACCGACCGGGCGGCCCGACTCGCGCCGACCGGGACCCTCGAGATCTCCTCGGCCCGGTGGAACAAGTCGGTCATGGTGCTCGGCTTCACCTCCGTGAAGGACCGCAATGCCGCGGAGCTGCTGCGCGAGTCCCGCCTGTGGGCCGAGTCCGAGGACGACGACCAGGACGACGACGCCTGGTACGAGCACGAGCTGCTCGGACTGGACGTCGTGCTGGCCGCCGAGCTGGAGCGCGCCGAGGCCGAGGGGCGCGAGCCCGCCGCGGTCGGCAGAGTCACCGGGCTGCGGACTCTGCCGGCCCAGGACCTGCTCGAGCTCGAGCTGGCGGACGGGCAGGAGGGCCTGGTGCCGTTCGTCGAGCAGATCGTGCTCGAGGTCGACCCCGACGCGGCGCGCGTGGTCATCGACCCGCCGCCCGGTCTGCTGGATCTGGAGGCATCGCAGGGCACCGAGGGCGAGGCCGCCGAACGCGCTGCCGAGACCGGCGAGCCGGCCGATCTCAGCGGTGTCGAGCTTCCCGGGCACACCCAGGACCAGCGCCCGTGAAGCTCGACGTCATCAGCATCTTCCCGGAGTACCTGGCCGCGCTCGACCTGTCGCTGATCGGCAAGGCCCGGCGCGACGGCCTCCTGGACCTGACGGTCACCGACCTGCGGGAGGTCACCACCGACCGGCACCGCACCGTCGATGACACGCCCTACGGCGGCGGGGCGGGCATGGTCATGCAGCCCGAGCCGTGGGCGCGCGCGCTCGAGGGCGTCCTGGAGTCATCGGACGCGGGCCAGGTCGAGCGGCCGCGTCCCGTGCTGGTCGTGCCGTCTCCGGCGGGGGAGGTCTTCCGACAGTCGACCGCCTACGAGCTGGCCGGACGCGAGCACCTGGTCTTCGCGTGCGGACGCTACGAGGGGATCGACGAGCGCGTGCTCGACTGGGCGCACGAGCGCTTCGAGGTCCGGCCGATGTCCCTGGGCGACTACGTCCTGAACGGGGGAGAGGTCGCCGTGCTGGCCATGGTCGAGGCCATCGCCCGCCTGGTGCCCGGGGTGATCGGCAACCCGGAGTCCCTCGTGGAGGAGTCGCACTCGGACGGGCTGCTCGAGTACCCCGTCTACACCAAGCCAGCCCTGTGGCGGGATCGGCCCATCCCCGAGGTCCTGCTCTCGGGCCATCACGCCAAGATCTCGCGCTGGCGACGGGACGAGCAGCTGCGGCGCACGGCCGCTCGGCGTCCTGACCTTCTCGAGCAGCTGGATCCGGAGACCCTCGACAAGCACGACCTCGCGGTGCTCCAGGAGCTGGGCTGGGAGCCGGGGGCCGCGCAGTGAATCCCCGGGCCGCGCAGTGTGAGTTCGGCGGCCCGCTGTGGCATAATGGTCGCTCGCGTGTGCGCTGGGCACGCCCCTGCCGCAGGGGGAAGAGCGACCTCAACAGCGCACGCACCGCCTGATCCCTCCATGGAGATCGGCGGCAAGCACACGACTCGCGGCACGCGAAGCCCACGGGATGCCCGTCAGGGCCAGCGCTGTGCCGAAGACCTCACGCGGGCGACCTGCGGTGTCCGCCAGGAGAAGCATTATGAACATCCTTGATGATCTCGATGCCAAGTCGCTGCGCAGCGACATCCCCGAGTTCTGGCCGGGCGACACCCTGAACGTGCACGTCAACATCATCGAGGGCAATCGCTCTCGTGTGCAGGTGTTCAAGGGCTTCGTCGTGGGCCGTCAGGGCCAGGGCGTCCGCGAGACCTTCACGGTCCGCAAGGTCTCCTTCGGCGTCGGCGTGGAGCGCACCTTCCCGGTGCACTCGCCGGTGATCGACAAGATCGAGGTCCTGACCCGCGGCGACGTCCGCCGGGCCAAGCTGTACTACATGCGCGATCGCCACGGCAAGGCTGCTCGCATCCGCGAGAAGCGTTGATCACCCTCCCCATGGCATGCCGCGCCCCTCGGGGCGGGGCCGTCGCGGGGAGCCGATCGATTGGCTGAGCGCAGCACGCACGAGGACCCGGCTCCGGCCGGGTCCTCGTCGTCTCAGGGTCCCTCCGATCCGCAGCGGACGTCCCTGCTCGAGCGCTGGAGCCGCGGCTGGCGGCTGGTGCTCGTGGCGGTGATCGCCGCGCTCGTCGTGCTGATCGGCGTGCGCACGTGGGTGCTCGACATCTACTACGTCGGCTCGCAGTCCATGCAGCCCACGATCGAGCCGGGGGACCGGATCCTCTCCGATCAGATGGTCGATGCCTCGCAGCTGCAGCGCGGGGACCTCGTGATCTTCGACGGACGCGGGTCGTTCGCCCCCGTCGACGCTGACCCGCCCCTGGTGGAGGCGGGTCAGCGGCTGGCCAGCTGGGCGGGGATCCGACCGACGGACGACATCTTCGTCAAGCGAGTGATCGGGGTGCCCGGCGACACCGTGGCCTGCTGCGCTGCCGACGGCCGCCTCACGGTCAACGGGGAGCCGCTCGAGGAGCCCTACCTGTTCCCGGGCGATGCCCCCAGCGAGACCGAGTTCGAGGTCGTCGTGCCGGACGGACGCCTGTGGCTGCTGGGCGATCACCGATCGGTCTCCGTGGATTCCCGGTCACTGCTCGGCGCACCGGGCGGAGGCCTGGTCCGGGCGGATAGAGTGCTCGGGACACCGGTGGCCGTCGTCTGGCCCCCCGGTCGGGACCTCCCCTGATCCATCGACCGACGCGCGGCGAACCGCGCTGCGGCCCCTGTCCGGAAGGAAGCACTGCCTGTGAGCGATCAGCCCGCGTCGAGCACCCCCGAGAAGGCGCAGAAGAGCGGCTCGTCGGGCGGCATGCTCAAGGAGATCCTGGTCACGATCCTGGTGGTCCTGATCATCTCCTTCCTGCTCAAGACGTTCCTGTTCCGGCTCTTCTACATCCCCTCCGGGTCCATGGAGAACACGCTGCAGCTGCAGGACAAGATCGGCGTGAACGTCGCCGAGCCGTGGGCGGGACCGCTCGAGCGCGGGGACATCGCCGTCTTCGAGGACACCCAGGGCTGGCTGCCGGCCGCCGAGACCTCCTCGAACCCTGTGCGCCAGGGCCTCGAGTTCGTGGGGCTGGCGCCCGATCGCTCCAAGCAGTATCTGATCAAGCGCGTCATCGGCACCGAGGGCGACACCGTCACCTGCTGCTCCGCAGACGGCAGGATCACGGTCAACGGGCAGGAGCTGGACGAGCCCTACCTGTACGAGGGCGACGAGCCCTCGGAGATCCCGTTCGAGGTCACCGTCCCGGAGGACAGCTACTTCGTGCTCGGCGACCATCGCTCGGCCTCCGCCGATTCCCGGTACCACATCGAGCAGGGCACCGAGTTCGTCAGCCACGACGACGTGGTGGGCTCGGCCTTCTCGATCCTGTGGCCTATCGATCGGTGGACCTGGCTGTCGAACCCCTCCGACACCTTCGCCGACGTCCCCGACCCGTCCTGATGACCGGCTCGCCGTCGTCGCATTCATCGCCTCCCGAGCAGGAGAAGGCGGAGGTCTCGGCGCCCGCCCAGTGGGAGGGCCTGAGGGACGCTCCTGCGGTGCGCTCGGACGGCGTGCCCATGCGCCGCAGGCGCACCGGTCGCCGCGTGCGAGGCGCGGATGCGTCGCAGCCCGAGCGCAGCCGCGGCATGCAGTCGGCCCGCGATGTCGCGACTGTGGTGATGGCCGGCCTGCTGATGACGTTCGTGTCCCAGCACGTGCTGGTCAGCGGATATCTGGTCACCGATGAGGCCATGGAGCCGACGCTGCGGCCAGGGGACCGGGTGTTCGCCAACGTGCTGGATCTGACGGTCTCCGGTGCTGATCGCGGTGAGGTCATCGTGTTCCGGCGCCTCGACGGCGACCCGGCGAGCCCCGTGGACCGACGCGAGGCCAATCCCGTGCAGCAGACCCTGTCCTTCTTCGGGCTGTCCCCAGATCGCTCGCTGGACCACGACGTCAAGCGGGTGGTCGGGGTCGGCGGCGACCGGGTCTCCTGCTGCGACGCCCAGGGGCGGATCATGGTCAACGAGGTTCCGATCGACGAGGCCGAGGCCTACCTGCACCCCGGTGAGATCGCCTCCGACATCGAGTTCGACGTCATCGTCCCGGATGATCAGTACTTCGTGCTGGGCGACTACCGCTCCGTCTCGCACGACTCCCGCGATGTGCTCAACACCGATCAGGCTTTCGTGAGCCACGACCGGGTCGAGGGAACCGCGTTCGTCGTCGGCTGGCCGCTGGATCGCATGGGGCCGCTGCCGGACGGCACCTGGGTCTACGACGAGTCCCGGGCCGCAGCCCTCGGCCCCCAGCCGCCGTGGCGGTGAGCGCGGCCCCCACACTCGAGCTCGAGCGCTCCTTGCTCGAGGCTCTTCCCGCCGGCGCACGGATCGCGGGCATGGACGAGGTGGGTCGCGGGGCGCTGGCCGGTCCGGTGGCCGTCGGCGTGGCGGTCGTCTCCGCTTCGACGCCCGGGGCGCCGAGCGCCGTGCGCGACTCCAAGCTGCTGCGCCCGGCCGTGCGCCAGGAGCTGGTGCCGCAGATCCGCTCGTGGGCCGTCGGCTCGGCGGTGGGCATGGCCTCGCCGTCGGAGATCGACGCGCTGGGGATCGTCGGGGCTCTTCGCCTGGCCGGACGACGGGCGCTGGAGGACCTGGACCCGACGGCGCAGCCGGACCTCGTGCTGCTCGACGGCTCCCATGACTGGCTCAGCCCGCCGAGCGACCTGCTGGCGCTGGCCGCAGACTCGGATGCGGCCCCTGCATGGGACGGTCCGGTGCGCACACAGGTCAAGGGCGATATGACCTGCGCCTCGATCGCCGGTGCCTCCGTGCTGGCCAAGGTGGAGCGGGACGCCCTGATGCAGGCTCTGGATGCCGAGCACCCGGCCTACGGATGGGCGCGCAACAAGGGCTACGGCGCCGCCGCGCACCGAGCGGCCCTGCTCGAGCGCGGGGTCACCGAGCACCACCGGCGCAGCTGGAAGCTCGGTCTTCCGAGCTGAACCTCGTCCACAGCCGCAGGGCGGCTCTGGTCCGCCCGTGCGGGTGTCGTCATCCTGGGCCCCAAGGGACGACGACGGACGGGGGAGCTCATGC
This sequence comes from Kocuria sp. NBRC 114282, assembly GCF_030268385.1. Lineage (NCBI taxonomy): Bacteria > Bacillati > Actinomycetota > Actinomycetes > Micrococcales > Micrococcaceae > Kocuria > Kocuria sp. NBRC 114282. The sequence continues at coordinate 543,316 of NZ_BSQO01000002.1, forward strand.
CGAAGGAGGGCAGCGGATCGAGGCTGCAGCTGGGGGAGCAGGGGGAGCGGCTGGCCGAGGCCTTCCTGGTGCGTCGCGGGGCCCAGGTGCTGGAGCGCAACTGGCGTGCCCGGCCGACGCACCACGGCGTGCGCGGGGAGCTGGACCTGATCGTGCAGTGTGAGGCCGTGCTCGTGGGCGTGGAGGTCAAGACGCGGCGCGGCACCTACTATGGCCATCCGTTCGAGGCGGTCGATGAGATCAGGCTGCGGCGGCTGCACCTTCTGCTTGCGGCCTGGGCGGGCGAGCGGGGCTGGACGGCCGCTCGGCGAGTGGATGTGATCGCCGTGCTGCTGCTCGGCGGCCCGGAACACGAGCGGGTCCGGCTGGAGCACCGCGCGGGGCTGCACTGAGCCGCGGCACCCGGGCGCGACCAGCATCTGCGGAGCCCGAGCTGCCGGCGACGAGCCGGGGAGGATCCTCGCCGCCGCGGCCGGGCACCGGATGCCGGCGACCGGAGGGCGGAGACCCGGCCGGATGCCGGGAGGTGGAACCGCGCGGGCGTCGCGGCTCCACAGGCTGATGCTTCTGCCGCCTCCGGGACGAGCCCTCCTGCATCGGCTCGGTCGAGATCCGACGAGCCGGTCAGTGACCCACCCTGAGGCCACCCGGGAGGTCCGGGGCATCGGAGGGGGTCAGCATGAGCGGTCCGGGCTACGCGCGCAGCCTGTCGGTGGCACTGATCGGGCTGGAGGGCACGGTCGTGGAGGTCGAGGCGGACATCGGCTCGCAGATCCCGGCGTTCACCATCCTGGGACTGCCGGATGCCTCGGTCCAGGAATCCCGCGACCGCGTGCGCTCGGCCGCCCGGAATGCCGGGATCCCCCTGAGCCCGCGGCGCATCACCGTGAACCTCTCCCCTGCCACGCTGCCCAAGCGCGGCAGCGGCTTCGACCTGGCGATCGCCATGGCCGCGCTGCAGGCCGACGGACAGCTCGCAGCCCCGCCCGGTGTGGTCTACCTGGCGGAGGTCTCCCTGGACGGAGCGCTGCGACCCGTGCGCGGGGTGCTTCCCGCCGTGCTGGCAGCGGTGCGCGCCGGCTATGACCGGATCGTCGTCGCCACGGCCAACGCGGAGGAGGCCGCGCTCGTGACCGGGGCCCAGGTGCGCGCCTATGACTGCCTGGCCGATGCCGCCGCCGAGTTCGGCGCGGATCCGCGGCCGCTTCGCAGGCCAGCCAGCCAGGCCGACACCTCGGTCGGCGTCGCAGACGAGGAGGAGGCACCGCTTCCCGACCTGTGCGATGTGGCCGGTCAGGCGGAAGCACGCATGGCACTGGAGATCGCAGCGGCCGGATCCCTGCACCTGCTGCTGACCGGACCGCCGGGGGCGGGCAAGTCCATGCTGGCCTCCCGTCTGCCGAGCATCCTGCCGGAGCTGGACGATGAGGCGGCCACCGAGGTGACCGCCGTGCGGTCGCTGGAGACGCTGGTGGGGCCCAGGCGGCGGCTGATCCGCCGCCCGCCGTTCGAGGCTCCGCACCACTCGACCTCGGCCGCAGCACTGCTGGGCGGAGGCTCCGGCATTCCCCGGCCCGGGGCGGTGTCCCGGGCGCATCGCGGGGTGCTGTTCCTGGACGAGGCGCCCGAGTTCGACCGCGGCGTGCTCGACGCCCTGCGCCAGCCCCTGGAGACCGGTGACGTGCGGATCGACCGCTCGAGCGCCAGCGCCACCTATCCCGCGCGCTTCCAGCTCGTCCTGGCGGCCAACCCGTGTCCGTGCGGACGCTCGAGCGGCAAGGGCGAGGACTGCCGGTGCACGCCGGCCCAGCGCCGGGCGTACTTCGGGAAGCTGTCGGGTCCGCTGCTGGACCGGGTGGATCTGCGGCTGCAGGTTCCGGCGCTCAGCTATGCCGAGCTCACGGCCGGGCAGACGGGGGAGTCCAGCGCAGACGTGGCGCGCCGAGTGGCCGCAGCTCGTGCCGTCCAGGCCGAGCGGCTGCGACCTCACGGGCTGCGCACCAATGCGGAGCTCACGTCCTCCCTGCTCAGCGGGCCCCTGCGCAGCGCCGCGTCCGTGATGGCGGGTCTCGAGCGGGAGATGGAGCGCGGTGCGCTGACCGCCCGCGGCATGCACCGGGTGCTGCGCGTGGCCTGGACGCTGGCCGACCTGGAGGCTCGCGACGGCCCCACCGCCGACGACGTCGACACCGCCCTGCACTTCCGCGCCAGCTCCCTGGCGTGAACCGCCCCTCCATGCACCGGATCAGGAGATCGCCATGACCCTCGAGGACCAGCAGCTCATCCGCCGAGCGCGGGCGGGCCTGTCCCGCGTGATCGAGCCGCGGGATGCGATCGGCCATGTGCTGATCAAGGCCCTGGGACCCGTCGTCTCCTGGGAGATCGTGTCCAGCGGACGCCGCCTGAGCGCCGAGGAGAGCCTCGCCCTGACTCAGGCGATGCAGCGCGTCCCGGAAGCGGTGGGCGGGAGCATGGCCACGGCAGCGCAGCGCTGGAAGGCACGGGCCTCGGTCGTGGACACGGATGCCGATCGGCGCGCCCTGGAGGACGTCGGCGGGTGGCTGTGCGTTCCCGAGGACGATGACTGGCCGGCGCAGCTCGACCAGCTCGGCCTGCAGTCGCCGGTGGCTCTGTGGGGCCGAGGGCGACGCACCGCGCTGGGCCGATGGCCGGGCGATGCTGTGGCCATCGTCGGCTCCCGCGACGTCACCAGCTACGGGCGCAGCATCACCTTCGATCTGGCGGGGGCCCTGGCCGCGCGCGGTCGCACGATCGTGTCCGGCGGAGCCTATGGGGTGGATGAGGCGGCGCACCGAGCTGCTCTGGCCACAGGGGTCGGTCCCGTCCCCACGGTCGCCGTGATGGCCGGCGGCGTCGACCGGCTGTACCCGCGCGGGAACCAGGAGCTGCTCGAGCGGGTGTGCGCGGAGGGCACGGTGGTCTCCGAGTCGCCACCGGGGACCATGCCGGCGCGCTACCGGTTCCTGGACCGCAATAGGCTGATCGCGGCGCTGTCGGCGGCGACCGTGCTGACGGAGTCGCGATGGCGCTCCGGGGCGCAGAACACCGCGCATCACGCGGACCAGCTCTCCAAACCGGTCGGTGCCGTGCCCGGAAGCATCCACTCGGCCGCCTCGGCCGGGTGCCATCGCCTCATCCGAGAGGGCGCGGCGGTCCTGGTCAGCGACGTCGAGGAGGTCCTGTCCCTGCTGGAACCCCTGGGAGCAGTCGCCGAGTCCGCACCGGCCGAGCAGCTGCAGATCTTCGACGGGCTCAGCCAGCAGGACCGCATGCTCGCCGATGCCCTGCCCGTGCGCAGCGGTGCGAGCATCGACGCCCTGGTCTCCGCCACCGGGCTGCCGGTGCGCCTCCTGCTCGGTGCCCTGCGCCGCCTCGAGCGCGACGGCCTGGCCCTGGAGCGCGACGGCCTGTGGCGCAGGCCGAGGATCCGATAGGCCGGCCTGCACCGTCATAGGATCGGAGGCATGTCCCACGCCGGTCCGCCCCCCGACGCACCGCACGACTCAGCGGCTGACGACTCCACCGAGGCCGAGTCCCGGCTGCTCGCGCAGTTCGGCGAGCACCTGCGCCTCGAGCGCTCGCGCAGCGAGGCCACCATCACGGCGTACACGGCCGATCTCGAGCTCCTGCTGGCGTGGGCCCGTCGTCGGGAAGCTGCGGTGGAGCAGATCGACCTGAGCGTGCTGCGCGGCTGGCTGGCCGAGCTGCATGCGCGCGGGGCCTCGGCGTCGACGCTGGCTCGTCGCACCTCCGCCCTGCGCACCTTCTTCGGGTGGACCACCGCGACCGGGCGCACGCCTTCAGATCCGACCCTGCGCCTGAAGGCGCCTCGGCGCGGCTCCCACCTGCCCGAGGTCGTGGGCGCCAGCGACCTGCAGGCGATCCTCGACGATCTCGCCGCCCGAGCCCAGGACGCGAAGTCCTCGGAGCGGGACCGGGCGCTGGCCTCCCGCGACCTGGTGATCGTCGAGCTGCTGTGGGCCACCGGCGTCCGCGTCGCGGAACTGTCCGGCCTGGATGTCGATGACCTGGATCGGCAGCGCCGGACCCTGCGAGTGACCGGCAAGGGCGACAAGCAGCGCGTCGTCCCGTACGGCGCGCCGGCCGATGCCGCGCTCGAGCGATGGCTGAGCCGGCGCGCTGAGCTGAGCTCCCCGGCCAGCGGCCCGGCTCTGCTGCTCGGCTCCCGAGGAGGTCGTCTGGGCACCCGGCAGATCCGCGAGGTCGTCGATCGGGAGCTCGCGGCCCGCCCGGACGTTGCCGCCCGGGGCCCCCACGCGCTGCGGCACTCAGCGGCCACCCACCTGCTCGACGGCGGCGCCGACCTGCGCAGCGTCCAGGAGCTGCTCGGCCACGAGTCCGTGTCGACCACCCAGATCTACACGCACGTCTCGGTCGACCGGCTGGGGGCCGCCTTCCAGCAGGCGCATCCCCGGGCCTGAGCCCCTCGCGGAGCTGAAGCGCGGTATCATCGACGTCCTTATGACGTCGGAGTCCGTCGTACACTTCGCCGCCGAGTTGACGGCAGAGTCATCGATCGAGAAGGATGAGACTGCTCCTCTGTCTGATGACCTCGAATCCATCAGCTCGGTGGGGCGCCGCAGGACAGAAAATTTCATCGCGGGACGATCCCGGAGGCCTCGAATCCTCTCCGATCGGACCGCATCGGCAGACGCGGGCTGAAGGGTCCTTGTCGCTTCTGGAACTCGTGAAGGTCGTTGGGGAAGACGCACCTACACGTCGGAGGGACACGTCATGTCGACCACGATCACGCGGGGAGTGCTTCACATCCACTCCGCCCCGCAGGCGCTGTGCCCTCATATCCAGTGGGCGCTCGAGGCGCTCGCGCGGGGTCGCACCGCACTGGACTGGACCGCCCAGGAGGCGGAGCCCGGTACTCTGCGCGCCGAGCTCACCTGGGCCGGACCGGCCGGGACCGGCGCGCTGATGGCCTCTGCCCTGCGAACGCTTGGGAAGATCCGCTTCGAGATCACCGAGGAGCCCTCGCCCGGAGGCGACGGATCCCGCTGGTCCTTCACCCCTGACCTGGGCGTCTTCCACGCCACCACCGACGCCGCCGGCAACGTGGTGGTCTGCGAGGACCGCATCCGCTACGCCTTCGAGAACTCCCACGGCAACCCCGCCCTGGTGGTCAACGAGCTCTCGCTGGCTCTGGGCGAGGCCTGGGACGAGGAGCTCGAGCCGTTCCGCCTCGCCGCCGAGGGCGCCCCCGTCCGCTGGCTCCACCGGGTCTCCTGAAAGTCCCGGGCCTCGCGGGCCTGTTCTGCGGGACCTGACGCCTGGCCGCTGATCCCTCACCCGAAACGAGCAGCCCCTCCGCCTCCCCACTATCGAGCTGGGCCTGCGTGTGAGGACCCGAATCGAGGGGCGTCGGAATGTGCGTTCGGGGCGTCGGACGCACACTGCCGCACCACTCGAATGAGTGAGCACCGCTGAATCGCGCTGCAAGGTCACTCGACGACTGCGGCCCGGAACGACTGCGGCCCCGCACCTCGAGGTGCGGGGCCGTCGATGCTTTCCGGGCATCGTCCCGGCAGCAGAAGCCGACTCAGACGGAGCGGAAGGCCACCACGGCGTTGTGACCGCCGAAGCCGAACGAGTTGGACAGGGCCGCCGCGTCGCCGGAGCGCAGCTCACGCGTCTCGGTCACGACGTCGAGATCGATCGCGGGATCCTGGTTGTCCAGGTTGATGGTCCGCGGCGCGGTGCGCTCGGTGAGCGCCTTGATCGTGAGGATCGCCTCCACGGCGCCGGAGCCGCCGAGCATGTGCCCGGTCATGGACTTGGTCGCCGAGACGGGGATGCCGTCGATCGCATCGCCCAGCGCCGCCCGCATGGCGGTGGCCTCCGGGAGGTCGCCCTTGGGGGTGGAGGTCGCGTGCGCGTTGACGTGGATGACGTCCTCGGGGGCGATATCCCCCTCGCGCAGCGCCTCTCGCACAGCGCGGGCCGCACCGGCTCCGGTGTCGTCGGGGGCCGTGATGTGGTGGGCGTCGGCGCTCAGGCCAGCGCCTGCGAGCTCGCAGTAGATGCGGGCGCCGCGGGCCTTGGCGAACTCCTCGGACTCGATGACCACCGCACCGGCGCCCTCGGCCATGACGAAGCCGTCGCGGTCGATGTCGTACGGACGGGAGGCGCGCTCGGGCTCGTCGTTGCGGGTGGACAGCGCCTGCATGGCGCCGAAAGCCGCGAAGTTCACGGGGTGGTTGGCAGACTCGGCGCCGCCGACGACGACGACGTCGGCCTTGCCGGTCTGGATGAGCATGAGCCCCTGGTAGAAGGACTCGGTGCCGGAGGCGCAGGCGGAGACGCTGGTGATGGCGGCTGCGCGGGCCTTCAGAGCCATGCCGATCGTGGCGGAGTTGCCGTTGGGCATGAGCATGGGGACGGTCATGGGCATGACGCGTCGGACACCGCGCTCGCGCATGGTGTCCCAGGCATCGAGCAGGGTCCAGGCGCCGCCGATGCCCGTGCCGAACACGACGGCCAGGCGCTCGGGATCGACCTCATCGGAGAGCTCGGCGTCGGCGCCGGAGAAGCCGGCGTCGGCCCAGGCCTCGCGGGCGGAGATCAGGGACAGCTGCCCCGACGGATCCAGGCGCTTGGCCTCCACGCGGGAGAGCACCTCGGAGGCGGGGGTCGAGACGGAGGCGGCGATGCGCGAGCTCGTGGGGTAGAGCTCGAGCCACTCGGCGTCGATCGCGGAGACACCGGAGACTCCGGCCAGGGCGTTGCGCCACAGCTCGGGGACGGTGCCGCCGATGGGCGTGGTGGCTCCGAGTCCGGTGACTACTGCTTTACGGGTCATGTGCGCTGCTGCTTCCTGATCTCAGGGGTGGAGGGGCCGGGAGTCCGCGGCCGGCGCGCCGCCTGCGTCGTGCCGTGGCACGACGGGGCGGCGGCGCGCTCGGCCTGCGGTTCCGGTGGGCCGATCAGCCCTGGGCGTTGTCGATGAAGTCGACGGCGTCCTGAACGGTCTTGAGGTTCTTGACCTCCTCGTCCGGGATGGTCACCTCGAACTTCTCCTCGCAGTTCACGACGATGGTCATCATCGAGATGGAGTCGATGTCCAGGTCCTCGGTGAAGTTCTTGTCGAGCTGGACGGCCTCGGTCTCCAGGCCGGTCTCCTCGTTCACGATCTCGGCCAGACCTGCCAGGATCTCTTCCTTGCTCGCCATGCTGTCTTCCTTTCGTCTGGCCCTCGAGAGGGCCGTTCCCAATCGCGTCGGTCGGCGGTCGCCGACCGGTGATCTCCGGCTCGCGGTGCGAACCCGGCGATCTACGTTGTCACTGCGGTCTCAACTCTACGGGCGGGCTGGCCGCTGAGCGTGGAGCCCGATCCTCGAACGACTGCCTCATCGGGAGGAGGTCGTCGGCCGCTTGCGGATCGGAAGGCGGGGGAGCCGCTGGCTGCAGGCACGAGGCCTGCGGCGGACGGCTCAGGGCAGGATCACCACCTGGGCGGCGAACACGAGTCCGGCGCCGAATCCGACCTGCAGGGCGGGCTTGCCGGACAGCTCCGGGTGCTCCTTGAGCAGGCGGTGGGCGGCCAGCGGCACGGAGGCCGCCGACGTGTTGCCGGCATCGGCGATGTCGCGGGCGATGACGACCGACTCGGGCAGCTTCAGCACCTTGGCCATCTGGTCGATGATCCGCATGTTGGCCTGGTGCGGGATGAAGGCGCCCAGATCCTCGGGTCCGATCCCGGCAGCTTCGAGCGCCTGCGTGACCCGCTTGGCGACCTCGAAGGAGGCCCAGCGGAACACGGTCTGCCCGTCCTGGCGCAGGGTCGGCGACAGCGGGGCGTCGGCCGGCATCTCGCCGGTCTCCTTGTCCGCCAGATCGGCGCGGAAGGGCCGCGGCTGCCCCTGATCGATCAGGCGCAGATCCGTCAGCGGGTGCGTCATGCGGATGGCCTCGGCCTTGGAGCCGTCCGAGCCCCACACGGTGGGGGCGATCCCGGGCGTCTGCGAGGGGCCCACGACGGCCGCGCCGGCGCCGTCGCCGAGCAGGAAGCTGATCGAGCGCTCGCCGTTGTCGATGACGTCGGAGAGCTTCTCCACGCCCACGACCAGCACGTGCTCGGACATGCCCGAGCGGATCAGGGCGTCGGCCTGGGCGATGCCGTAGCAGTATCCGGCGCAGGCCGCCGAGACGTCGAACGCCGCAGCGGGCGTGGCGCCCAGCTGATCGGCCAGCACGGCGGCCATGGACGGGGTCTGGTACGGATACGAGACCGAGGCGACGAGCACCGCGGAGAGCTGCGAGCCCTGGATCCCGGCCGCCTCGAGCGCCTCGCGCGAGGCCTCCAGGGCCATGTCCAGAGCGCTGGTGGACTCATCGGCGCGGTGGCGGGTGACGATGCCGGTGCGCTGTCGGATCCACTCGTCCGAGGACTCGATCCACTGGCAGATGTCGTCGTTCGTGACGGTGACATCCGGTCGGGAGGCGCCCAGGCCCAGGATGCGGGAATGGGCGGTCGGGGTGTACTGGTTCAGCGTCACCATGCGGGCGTCTCCTGGAAGTAGTGGATGGACCGATGCGCGGCCGCAGGCTCAGGACAGCGCACTGCGCGCGTCCTCGAGGGCCTCGGCCGAGGTCACGGCCACGGCCGGCACGCCGCGCATGGCGCGCTTGGCCAGTCCGACGAGCGTACCCGCGGGCGGCAGCTCGATGAGCTGGGTGACCTCGCGGCGCTTCATCTCCTCCATGCACAGGTCCCAGCGCACGGGGCGGCAGACCTGCTCGATGAGGGACTCCAGGTTCGCCTGCCCGGAGGCGACGGCCCGGCCGTCGCGGTTGGAGAGCAGGACCGAGGCGGGGTCCTGCGGAGACAGCGACCCGGCGAGCTCGCGCAGCGGCTCCAGGGCAGGAGCCATGTAGTCGGTGTGGAAGGCGCCGGCGACCTTCAGCGGGACCACGCGCGAGCGCTCCGGCGGGTTCGCGGCGAAGGCCTCGAGGGCCTCGAGCGAGCCGGCGGCGACGATCTGCCCGGAGCCGTTGGCATTGGCCGGGGTCAGTCCGGCGGCCTCGATGGCCTCGCGGATGACGTCCTCCTGCGGGGAGAGGACCGCGGACATGCCGGTGGGCGTGGCGGCAGCGGCCTGGGCCATGGCGGTGGCTCGGGTGCGCACGAAGCTCATGGCGTCGTCCTCGCTCAGCGCGCCGGCCAGGGCGGAGGCGGTGATCTCGCCGACAGAGTGGCCGGCGAACAGGAGGTCGTCGCGGCCGTCGAGCTCACTGCGCAGCAGGCGCGCGGCCACCAGCCCGGCCGCCACGATCAGCGGCTGGGCGACCGCAGTGTCCTTGATGGTCTCGGCATCGGCCTCAGTCCCATAGTGGATGAGGTCGAGGTCGGCACCGCGGGAGAGCCGCTCGAGGTGCTCCCGCACGCCGGGCAGCGGCAGCCACTCGGCGAGCATTCCTGGCTTCTGGGCGCCCTGTCCTGGGCAGAGGATCGCAATCACCCGTGAATTCCACCAGATCGCGGAACGCGCAGCGACCTGCGGCTCGCACGAAGGCCCCGTCGGAGCTTTGTCGACTCCCTACAAGGCCTGCGACGGCGCCTCGCCCGGGCTCCGGCGCGCCGGTCGGGACGGTTGTGCGGGGCCTCCAGCTGCGCCGGGGCCGCTGCGCGCGGCGGAGCTGGAGGCGAGCCGGCCGGCCACCAGCGCGCAGTGCAGCACGAACGCGTCGCGGGGCACGAGCGGATCCCAGCCGGTGAGGTCAGTGATCCGCCGCAGGCGGTAGCGCACGGTGTTGGCGTGGACGTAGAGCTCGCGCGAGGTGGCCTCGAGGGAGTGGCCCACGGAGATGTAGGTCGACAGGGTCTCCTCGAGCCCGGTGGTCGAGGCCGCCAGCGGCGCGTGGATCTGCTCCACGATCGCCGCGCGGGCCAGCAGGTCCCCGGTCATCAGGCGCTCTGGCCACAGCTCCTCGGAGTGCACCGGGCGCGGGGCGGCGGGCCAGGCATGGGCTGCCTCGAGCCCGGCGGAAGCCGGCTCGGAGGAGGCGACCACCGAGAACAGCGAGTCGGCCTCCGGCCCGTAGACGACCGGGCCGGGGCCGAACAGGGCGGCGAGCCGGGCCAGGGCGCGGTCGGTGCGCTGCATGTCCGCGAGCATCAGCAGGAGGCGATCGCCCTGGATCGACACGAGCGCATCCGAGGCGTGCCGGGTGGCCACGCGTCGGATGCGGGCCACCACGGCCGGGCTGGTCTGCTCGGGGCTGCTGCCGACCACAGCCGTGACCGGGCCCTTGGAGCCCCAGCCCAGGGCGGCCACGCGGGAGCGCAGGGTCTCGCTGCGCTCGCCGCTGAGCAGGCCGTCAACGACGACGGACTCCATGCGGGCATCCCAGGAGCCGCGGTTCTCGGCGGCACGGGCGTAGATGTCGGCGGCGGCGAAGGCGATGTCGCGGGAGAAGCGCAGGACGCCGTCGCGCAGGACGGCGGCGTCGCTTCCCGTGGCCAGCTCGGGGACCCGGTCCTCGACGACGTCGACCACCACGCGCAGCACCTGCAGGGCCTGGTGCAGGGAGATCGCGGTGGTGAGATCCGTGGGCGCTTCGCGGAACATCGTGAGGAGGAACTTCTCGTCCTCCGGATCCTCGCACCAGGTCACGAAGCCGGCGATGCCGCGCTGGGCCATCAGCCCGAGCTCGGAGCGGTCCTTGGGCTGCAGCTCGGCGAACCAGGGCAGGTCCTCGCCCAGCCGGTCGATCGCCACATCCGACAGCGGCGCCACGTTGGCGCGGACCCGGTCGAGGGTCTTGCGTCCCGGCATGGGCTCAGCGCGCCACGCGCTGCGTCGGGACGAGCGCGCAGACCTGCCGCCGGTCGACTTGGCGCCGCGGATCCACCGGCTCCCGCCGAGCAGCGCGCCGCCGGAGCGGGAATCGGAGTCCGTCGAGGTGTCCTTCGCCATGACGGCCAGGATACGACAGGAGGCCCGGGGCGAGCGCCCCGGGCCTCCTGCCGACTGCCGTCGCCTGAGCTGATCAGGCGTCGCCGCCCGCGTTGCCGGAGGTTCCGGCGTTCGGGTTGAGCAGGTCGTACTTCTCGATCGCCTTCTGCGGGGCGTCCGAGTCGACCTCGCCCTGCTTGGCCAGCATCTGCAGAGCGCGCACCACCATCGAGTGCGAATCGATGTGGAACCAGCGACGGGCACCGGCACGCGTGTCCGCGAAGCCGAAGTCGTCCGCGCCCAGCGTGGCGAAATCGTTCGGGACGTACTGGCGGATCATGTCCGGGACCTCGGAGGCGTAGTCCGTCGAGGCGATGATCGGGCCCTCGGCACCGGCCAGCGCCTGGGTGACGTACGGCGTGCGCACGCCCTCCGACGGGTTCAGGAACGCGTCCTTCTCCGCGGCCATGGCATCGCGGCGCAGCTCGGTCCAGGAGGTCACCGACCAGACGTCGGCGGACACGCCCCAGTCTTCGGCCAGCAGCTTCTGGGCCTCGAGCGCCCAGGGCACGGCCACGCCGGAGGCCAGCAGCTGGGCGCGGGGGCCCTCCTGCTCGGAGGCCTTCAGGTGGTAGATGCCCTTGAGGATGCCCTCGACATCGACGTCCTCCGGCTCGGCCGGCTGCTGGATCGGCTCGTTGTACACCGTGAGGTAGTACATGACGTCGTGATCCTCATCGGCGGTGCCGTACATCTGCTCGATGCCGCGCTTGACGATGTGGGCGATCTCGTAGCCGTAGGCCGGGTCGTAGGTGATCACGGCCGGGTTGGTGTTCGCCAGGATCGGGGAGTGGCCGTCCGCGTGCTGGGTGCCCTCACCGGTCAGCGTGGTGCGCCCGGCGGTCGCACCGATGATGAATCCGCGCGCCCGCTGGTCGGCGGCCGCCCAGAAGACGTCGCCGGAGCGCTGGAAGCCGAACATCGAGTAGAAGAGGTAGAACGGGATCATCGCCTCGCCGTGAGTGGCGTAGGAGGTGCCCGCGTTCAGGAACTGCGACGTGGCGCCGTCCTCGTTGATGCCCGGGTGCAGGATCACGCCCTGTGCGGACTCCTTGTAGGACAGCATCAGCTCGCGGTCCACCGGCATGTAGTTCTGCCCGTTGGGGTTGTAGATCTTGGCCGTGGGGAAGAACGAGTCCATGCCGAACGTACGGGCCTCATCCGGGACGATCGGCACGATGCGGTGCCCGAAGTCCTTCTCGCGCATGAGGTCCTTGAGCGTGCGGACCAGCGCCATGGTGGTGGCGGCCAGCTGCTTGCCGGAGCCCTTCTTGGCCGAGGCGTAGGCCTTGTCCGAGGGAAGGGTGATCTCCTTCTGCTCGTGGCGGCGCTCGGGCAGGAACCCGCCGAGCTCCTTGCGGCGCTCCAGCATGTACTGGATCTCGGGGGAGTCCATGCCCGGGTGGTAGTACGGGGCGTCGTACGGGTCCTCGAGCTGCTCGTCCTCGATGGGGATGCGCAGGTGATCGCGGAAGGCCTTGAGGTCCTCCACGGTCAGCTTCTTCATCTGGTGCGTGGCGTTGCGGGCCTCGAAGTGCGGGCCCAGGCCGTAGCCCTTGACGCCCTGCGCCAGGATGACGGTCGGCTGGCCCTTGAACTCCATGGCGGCCTTGTAGGCGGCATGGATCTTGAAGTAGTCGTGCGCGCCGCGCTTGAGGTTCCAGAGGTCGTCGTCGGACAGGTCCGCGACGAGCTCCTTGGTCTCCGGGGTCTGGCCGAAGAAGTGGTCGCGGATGAACGCGCCCGACTCGCCCTTGTAGGTCTGGTAGTCGCCGTCCAGGGTCTGGTTCATGATCTGGACGAGCTTGCCGGACTTGTCCTTCTTCAGCAGCTCGTCCCACTCGCGGCCCCAGATGACCTTGATGACGTGCCAGCCGGCACCGCGGAAGAACGCCTCGAGCTCCTGGATGATCTTGCCGTTGCCGCGCACCGGGCCGTCCAGGCGCTGCAGGTTGCAGTTCACCACGAAGGTCAGGTTGTCGAGCTTGTCGTTGGCGGCGGCCTGCAGCACGCCGCGCGACTCGGGCTCGTCCATCTCGCCGTCGCCCAGGAAGGCCCAGACGTGCTGTTCGGAGGTGTCCTTGATGCCGCGGTTCTCGAGGTACCGGTTGAACTGGGCCTGGTAGATCGCGTCCATGGGGCCGTTGCCCATGGAGACGGTCGGGAACTGCCAGTAGTCCGGCATCATGCGCGGGTGCGGGTAGGAGGACAGCGCATGGCCCTCCTTGGTCTTCTCCTGGCGGAAGCCGTCCAGGTCCTCCTCGCTGAGACGGCCCTCGAGGTAGGAGCGGGCGTAGTTGCCGGGGGAGGAGTGGCCCTGCCAGAAGATCTGGTCGCCGCCGCCGGGATGATCCGGGCCGCGGAAGAAGTGGTTCTGGCCGACCTCGTAGAGCGTGGCCACGCCGGCGAAGGACGAGATGTGCCCGCCCACGCCGATCTCCGGCTTCTGGGCGCGCTGGACCATCATCGCGGCGTTCCAGCGCATGTAGGCGCGGTAGCGGCGCTCGATCTCCTCGTCGCCGGGGTAGTCCGGCTCCTGGTCGACGGGCACCGTGTTGATGTAGTCGGTGGTGGTGACCATGGGGACGCCGACGCCCTGGGCGCCCGCATCCTGCAGGAGGGCGCGCATGATGTACTGCGCGCGCTCGGTGCCCTGGGTCTTCACGAGGTCCCTCAGGGACTCGACCCACTCCTCCGTCTCCTCCGTGTTGGAGTCGGTCAGCTGGCTGGTGAGCCCGCTCAGGATGTGATTGTTGCTCTCGGATGCCACGATCAACCTCTCTTCGTCGAGTGCGGCGGCGGTCCTGGCGGCAGCTGCGCCGGATGTTGGGGCGCGCCCCGCCGGAAGTCCTCAGACCATCATCCAACATTCTGCCGTCTCGTGCGTCCACGCCTTGACCTCCTGTCATGGGACTTGCCATGCGTCTCTGGTCACAGTCGGGCCGGGTGGGCTCGCAGCCGTCGTCACGGGTTCGCTGGCAGCGCCAATGACGGGCTCTGGTTGCCAGTCGCCTTGCACGCAGCGGCCAACAGGTGTTGTGTTGCGTCGAGGGCCGGACCGCGTCCTGCGATCCGGCAGCACAAACGGCCGCGACTGAGCGGCATGTCTTTCGGTGCACCTCCCGGTGGGAGGGCCCGGTGAAGGAGAGTGACGTGGGCGAGGCCAAGGCCGCCGCAGACGACGCGATGAGCGAGCTCAAGCTGCCTGAGGACGCCATCGTGCAGGAGTTCGGCTACGACGACGACGTCGACTTCGATCTGCGGGATCGCATCGAGGACCTGATCGGGTCGCAGATGCTCGACGAGGACGATCAGGATGTCGTGGATGCCGTGCTGCTGTGGTGGCGCGACGGAGACGGCGACCTCATCGACGCGCTGGTCGACGCTCAGACGCAGCTCGACACCGGCGGAGCCGTCTGGCTCCTCACGCCCAAGCCCGGTCGCGACGGCCATGTCAGCCCCGCGGACGTCGAGTCCTCGAGCTCCACGGCCGGACTGCACACCACCTCGCGTGCAGGCGTGAGCGAGGACTGGACCGCGCTGCGCTTGGCGCCCAAGCGCAATCACTGACGAGCAGGCGGCCTCCGCGCCGCTGCACGGACCCCCAGACCCACGATGATCTGCACCGGAGTCGGCCGTCTCGGCCGATCCCGGACGCGGCGAGGTGAGACCCATGATCGAGATCGGCCAGTTCGCGCCCGACTTCACGCTGAACAACCAGTACGGGGAGGCCGTGACGCTCGCTGAGCACCTCGGCCGGCCCGTGGCGCTGGTCTTCTATCCGTTCGCCTTCTCCTCAGTGTGCACGGGGGAGATGTGCCAGCTGCAGGACATGATGGATGAGGTCCAGGAGGCCGATGCCCTCCTGCTGGCGGTCTCCACGGATTCCCAGTACGTCCTCAAGGCCTTCAGTCGCGAGGAGTCCCTGGAGTTCGACCTCCTCTCCGACTTCTGGCCCCACGGCGAAACCGCACGCGCCTTCGGCGTGTTCGACGAGACCACCGGCATGGCCAGCCGCACGACCTTCCTGATCGATGCCGACGGCATCGTGCTCGACCGCTTCACCTCGGAGATCACCTCGCAGAGGCCCGTCGAGCGCTATCGCGAGGCGCTGGCCAAGCTGCCGGCACCCACCGCGTGAGCCCTCCTGTCCGCATCCTGCGGGCCGGATACGGCCCCCGCGATGAGCCGGACCTGTTCCCCGATCCGCAGGCTCTGAGCCTCGAAGCCGGGCTTCCGGCCGCCCTCGAGCAGCTGGCCGGGCGGGAGGCCCTCGTCATCTCGGGCGCGGGCATGTCCACGGCCTCCGGGATCCCGGACTACCGCGGACCTGACGCCCAGCCGCGCCAGCCCATGAGCTTCCAGGAGTTCACGGGCTCGCCCGAGCGCCGAGCGCACTACTGGTCGCGCAACCAGATCGGGTGGCGGAACCTGCAGCGCGCCGAGCCGAACGCCGCGCACCGGAGCCTTGCCCGGCTCGAAGCCGCCGGAGCAGTGCGGGCGGTCATCACCCAGAACATCGACCGGCTGCACGAGCGCGCCGGCTCGCGCTGCGTGATCGACCTGCACGGGCGCTACGACCGCGTGCGCTGCATGGCCTGCGCAACGCTCATCCCACGGACTGTCTGGTCGGATCGGCTCGACGCGCTGAACCCCGAGGCCGCAGCGGTCTCGGCGGATCCCGCCGACATCGACTTCGCCCCGGACGCCGATGCCGAGGTCGCCTATGCCGGCGACGCCTACCGCGTGCCGGACTGCCCGGTCTGCGGGGGCGTGGTCAAGCCGGACGTGGTGTTCTTCGGCGAGAGCGCTGATCCCGACGACGTCGCCGCCGCCTGGCATCAGACCGAGCTCGCTCAGGCCCTGCTGGTGCTGGGGACCTCGCTGACCGTGCACTCGGCGCGGCGATTCGTGCGCCGGGCTGTGCGAGCGGGCATCCCCGTGGTGATCGTCAACCACGGCCAGACCCGCTCGGATGCCGATGCCTCGGTCAAGATCGACGCGCAGGTCGCGGACTTCCTGGCCGCAGCCGAAGCCCCGCTGAGCGAGGGCGCACGCGGCCGTCGACCCTGAGGGGCCCAGGGCCAGGAGGACGTCTTCACAGCCGACGTGATGGAAGACACCAGCTTCCGCATCAGGAATCGTTGTCAGAGCGTCACATAAGAGCCGACTCGGGGGTAACATCTGCGTCAGCATCGGGTGCTGACGGCTGCAGAAGTCGTCCACCCGATGCCGCCACATCCAGGGCCTTTAGCTCAGCTGGCAGAGCACTGCGTTTACACCGCAGGTGTCGTCGGTTCGATCCCGGCAGGGCCCACACCTGCTCGCAGGCCCAGGCACGGAGTCCTCACCCGCGGCGCCAGCGGCCGTCGTCGGGATCCTGGACCCAGCGCTCGGACGGTCCCGAGGGCACCGGGTCCGCGTGCAGCCAGAAGGTCGCGTCGGGATCCCAGCCGGCGATCACCGTCCATCGGCCGTCGGCCAGCGGCAGCGCGCGTCCGGCGAGCTCCAGGTAGGCGACGGCTGGGAGGTGGAGGCATCCGCCTCCTGCGCCACGGTGCTCCAATCCGGGATCACCCACGGCCCCACCATCCCGGTGGTGCGATACCAGTCGTGGCGGCGGGAGGCCCTGACCTCCAGTGGATGCGCCCGACCGTGGAGCGCCGCGAGATCACCGGCGTGGACCACCAGGTCCCGGAGAGGTTCGCCTGCGGGTCCGCGGGCCTGTCCCACTGGGCCTGGAGCTCCTCGGCGCGGGTGGAGCGGGCCCACTCCTGGAGGCTGGGACCTGGCCTCCGGGCGAGACATCGGGGTCATCCCATGCGATCAGCCTCTGCTGCCGGAGCGCATCCTGGCTCCACCAGCTCAGCTCGGGAACCACCGTCAGCTCGTGGGCCAGGGGGCGCAGCGCCGCTTGGATCGCGGGATCGGCTGCGAGCAGATCCTCGCCGTCGGGCTCCTGCCAGTACCGCGCAGCATTGACCGCGGCGCCGAAGGCCTTCTGGGTGCTCGTCGGTGACAGGCTCCCGAGGGGCACCCGACCGAGCGCCGAGATCAGCGCAGGAATGCTGGCCTCCTGCACATCCTGCACCGCCCGCAGCTCCTGCGGTGCGCTCGCAGCATCCGAGCCGGCTTCCAGGAGCGGCATCATCTGCCAGGTGCCTCGGTTCGGATCGAGCCGTGCTGCGAGCTCCCATACGAGCAGGGCCACCTCTTCGGAGAGGATCTCCGCCAGCTCCAAGCACAGGCGCCGCCCGCGTGGCCCGTCGGGCAGGCGCGAGGCCTGTGTCTCATCCATCTGCTGAGGCTAAGCCGGCGGCGCTGTGCCGCGACAGATCCGGGCGCGGGCAACAAGCAGTACCCATGGAGGGCTGTCCGGCCCCCGGACTAGGCTGAGGCCCATGACTTCAGAGAAGAAAGCTCAGATCGGCGTCACCGGACTCGCGGTGATGGGCGCCAACCTCGCCCGCAACTTCGCGCACCACGGCTACACGGTGGCCCTGCACAACCGCTCGGTCGGCAAGACCGATGCCCTGATCGCCGAGCACGGCGACGAGGGCGAGTTCATCCGCACCGAGACCATGCAGGAGCTCGTGGACTCGCTCGAGAAGCCGCGCCGCATCCTCATCATGGTCAAGGCCGGCGCCCCTGTGGACTCCGTGATCGAGCAGCTCGTCCCGCTGCTGGACGAGGACGACATCATCATCGACGGCGGCAACTCGCACTACCCGGACACCATCCGCCGCGAGCAGGCGCTTGCGGAGAAGGGCCTGCACTTCGTGGGCGTCGGTGTCTCCGGCGGCGAGGAGGGCGCGCTCAACGGCCCGTCGATCATGCCGGGCGGCTCGCGGAAGTCCTACGACTCCCTGGGCCCCATGCTCGAGTCCATCGCCGCGGACGCCCCCGAGGACGGCAAGCCCTGCTGCGCCTGGATCGGCACCGACGGCGCCGGGCACTTCGTGAAGATGGTCCACAACGGCATCGAGTACGCCGACATGCAGGTCATCGGCGAGGCCTATGAGCTGCTGCGCCAGGTCGGCGGCATCGAGCCGGCTCAGCAGGCCGAGATCTTCACGCAGTGGAACAGCACCGAGCTGTCCTCCTACCTGATCGAGATCACCGCCGAGGTCCTCAAGCAGGTGGACTCCCGCACCGGCAAGCCCCTGGTCGACGTCATCGTGGATGCCGCAGCCATGAAGGGCACCGGCACCTGGACCGTGCAGGCCGCCCTCGAGCTGGGCTCACCGGTCACCGGCATCGCCGAGTCCGTCTTCGCCCGGGCCCTGTCCTCCACGGCTCGCGAGACCCGCCTGGAGGCCCAGGAGACCCTGGCCGCAGGGGTCCCCGAGCCCGGCACCGTGGATGACGCCGCCTTTATCGAGGACGTCCGCCGCGCCCTGTACTGCTCCAAGCTCGTGGCCTACGCCCAGGGCCTGGAGATGCTGGATGCGGCCTCGGCCGAGCACGACTGGGACCTGCAGCTCGACGTCATCGCCTCGCTGTGGCGCGCCGGCTGCATCATCCGCGCCGAGCTGCTCGAGGACATCATGGCCGCCTACAAGGACAAGGAGACCGCCCCGCGCAACCTCCTGTTCGCACCGGCCTTCCGCGACGTCATCGCCGAGTACCTGCCGTCGTGGCGCCGCGTGGTCGTGGAGGCCACCAACCGCGGCATCCCGGCCCCGGTCTTCGCCTCGTCGCTGTCGTACTACGACGGCCTGCGCCGCCCCCGCTCCAACGCCGCCCTGACCCAGGGACTGCGAGACTACTTCGGTGCGCACACCTACCTGCGCACCGACTCCGAAGGTGCCTTCCACACGCTGTGGAGCAGCGACCGCTCCGAGATCGACAGCTGACCCGAGCCGCCGGGGCCCTCGGGCTCCGGCAGTCGGATCGACGACGGCCCCGGACTCTCGTGAGCGAGAGCCCGGGGCCGTCGTCGTGAACCGGAAGACTTCAGATCCACATGGCCGGATCGATGTAGGCGGCCGGATCCACCAGCGGCTCCTGCTTGTCCGGGGTGCGGGCTCGGGCCTTGCCGGGAATGCCGGTGACCACCGAGTCCTCCGGGACGTCCTTGACGACCACCGAGTTGGCGCCCACGGCCGAGCCGCTGCCGATCTCGATGTCGCCCAGGACCTTGGCGCCGGCGCCCACTGTCACGCCGTCGCCGATCGTGGGGTGGCGCTTGACCTTGGCCAGCGACGTGCCGCCCAGGGTCACGCCCTGATACAGCATGACGTCATCGCCGATCTCTGCGGTCTCGCCGATCACGATCCCCATGCCGTGGTCGATGAAGAACCGGTGCCCGATGGTGGCGCCCGGGTGGATCTCCACGCCGGTCAGGAAGCGCCCGATCTGGGAGACCGTGCGGGCCGCGCCCTTGGTCTGCTCCCGCTCCCAGAGCCGATGCGAGAGGCGATGCAGCCAGATGGCATGCAGCCCCGAGTAGTTCACGACGATCTCGACGTCCGAGCGGGCGGCGGGGTCGAAGGCGCGCGCGGTGTCGATGTCCTCGCGCAGTCTGCTGAGAAAGCTCACGGATCTCCTCATCGAAGCGTCACCGGGCGGGCGGAGCCCGGCGGGGCGGTGGGTCCAGCGGCATCCGTCCCGGCCGGCAGGGACCGAGGGGAGATCGCAGGAGGTCGGGGAAGGCGACGGACCCGCCGCTCGTCGACCCCGTCGAAGGCAGGGAGGGGAGCACGCGGGTCCGTCGGGACCGTACCGCGCCGGTGCTCGGCGCGGTCCGAGGTCGCTGCGGGGATCAGCCCCGGATGTCCTCGTACAGGACGGTGGAGATGTAGCGCTCGCCGAAGTCGCAGACCACCGTGACGATCAGCTTGTCGCGGTTCTCCTCCTTCTTGGCCTCCTCCAGCGCCGCGAAGACGTTCGCGCCGGTGGAGATGCCGCCGAGGATGCCCTCCTTGGTGCCGAGCTCACGAGCCACGCGGACGGCGTCGTCGACCTCGACGTCGTAGACGTCGTCGTAGACCTCGCGGTCCAGGACGTCCGGGACGAAGTTGGCGCCCAGGCCCTGGATCTTGTGCGGGCCGGCCTTGCCCTGCGTGAGGATCGGGGAGTCGGCTGGCTCGACGGCGACCACGCGCACATCCGAGTTCTGCGACTTGAGGTAGGAGCCGGCGCCCGTGATGGTGCCGCCGGTGCCGATGCCGGCGACGAAGACGGCGACCTGGCCGTCGGTGTCCTCCCAGATCTCCGGGCCGGTGGTCTCGCGGTGGACCTTAGGGTTGGCCTCGTTCTCGAACTGGCGGGCCAGGATGGCGTTGTCCGAGGACTCGACGAGCTCGCGGGCCTTCTCGACCGCCCCGCGCATGCCGTCGGCACCCGGGGTCAGGACGATCTCGGCACCGTAGGCGCGCAGCATGGCGCGGCGCTCGGTGGACATGGTCTCCGGCATGGTCAGGATGACCTTGTAGCCGCGGGCCGCCCCGACCATGGCCAGGGCGATGCCGGTGTTGCCGGAAGTGCCCTCCACGATGGTGCCGCCGGGGCGCAGCTCGCCGGAGGCCTCGGCGGCGTCGACGATCGCGCGGCCGATGCGGTCCTTGACGGAGTGTGCGGGGGAGTAGAACTCGAGCTTCACGGCGACGTTGCCGGGGAGGTCCTTGTCGAGCTCGTTGAGCCGCACCAGCGGGGTGCCGCCGATGAGCTGGGTGACGTTGTCGTGGATCTTGCCCATGATGATTCCTTCCGAAGGGGATCTGCGGTGCCCTGGCAGCCGCGGTGAGACGGCATCCGTGTGCGGGGCGATCGGACTCTGCTCGAGCCTAACGGCCGAGGCCGCGGCGCCTGCGAGTCACGAGGTGGTCAGAAACTCTGCGTAACCTTGCCGGACCTTGGCCAGCTTGGGATTGATGACGAACTGAATCGCCCCGGGTCTGGTGGAGGCTCTGAATCCACGGGAGGATGAGGAGCATGGCAGCACCGAGGAAGTACCCCGACGAGCTTCGGGAGAGAGCCACGAGGATGGCAGTTCAGTCACGGCGCGATCCATCGACGAGGTCGGGAACGTTTCGCCGTGTGGGCGAGCAGCTCGGGATCAATCCTGAGACTCTGAGGAACTGGGTCGTGCAGGCCGAGGTTGACGAGGGGCACCGTCCCGGGACCACGACCAGCGAGTCCCAACGCCTGGTCGAGCTGGAGAAGGAAGTGCGTGAGCTGCGCAGGGCGAACTCGATCCTGAGGTCAGCCTCGGCTTTTTTCGCGGCGGAGCTCGACCGCCCACAGCGTTGATCGTGGAGTACATCGACCAGCACAAGCATGAGTTCGGCGTCGAGCCGATCTGTCGAACGCTGACCGCA